>DATKFW010000123.1:0-26355 GCA_035511075.1 Vulcanimicrobiaceae bacterium | reverse complement strand
GGGCTTCGAATCCCACTTTGGCCTTGAAGGCCGCACTGTGCCGTTTGCGTTTTGCTTTCATAGGTCTGCTCTTTATTATCTACAGCAAACCGGCGAAAATCGAAACTTACCTGTGGTCTAAAATTAGGGGTCCACCTCTCTAATCCCGCCCGCCAAACGGGTGGTGCGGCTTTACAACCAGCGTGGCACGGCGTAGCAGTGGATCAAGGAAGGCAAGAACGCCGTCAAATGGACCCGCCTGTCCCGCCATGACTTTGCGGACAAGCGGATAAATGAAAAGTGGAAGGAACTGCATGAAAACATTCGTAAGCGAGGAAGAAGTGTCTTTGCTTCCGGTTCCAGGGCCCGGTTGGGTAGTGAAAATCGTTGCGAGCGGGCCAGTTCCAACGAAAAACGAGGTTTTGGCACTGGGAAATGGCTTGCCAATCCGGGCGGTGGGAATATGTTCGCGAAAACAGCCAAAAACTGTTCATTTGGGCCATGAACAACAAATCAAATGGGAAATCCCGGTTAAGGTCTGTGATCAGAAAAGCATGAGCACATTCACAGAGAAGATGTCTTTGGGCGCAGTTTTTTTTGCATGGTGTCTGCTACCGGCGCTCGAAGCCGGGCAATCACCTCGGGAGGACGTATCCTGGGCCGATACCAACGCTCGCTGGACGCTCTGTACGGCGGACACCAGCCTTAAACTATCGGTGTCGAACAACAGAGTCTACATTGATGGCCTCAAGAATCCGACGCAGGACTGGAACTGGGTGCCGACGGCCTCCGAAGTCCCTCTCCCAGGCCGAAACAGCATAAGAACGGGAAACGTCGACCAGACACCGAACTGGAAATGCGTGGGCGCGACTGAAGACAAAAGCGACGGCGATACGGTGACATTGCTCTTTACCAGCACGATGCCGACTTTGGAGTTGAAGTCAGTTTGGAGCGCCAAGCCGGGACCTGGGCCCGTCGAAAATCAGGTGACCATCGAGAACAAGACCGGCCAGGGATTGGTTTATAGTCCCGATATCTCAGCCAATGTCCTGCGGCTTAGGGCGGACAAAAGTGTCAACCTCTGGAGTTTTGAAAAGACCAGCGAAGGGCAGGGGCGAGTGGGTAATGATTTGATCGCTCCTGGCCTTCACTTCACGAAGGATAGCAGCTATGTGCCTCTAATCGTGCTCGACGTTGGCGCCAATCATGGAGCTTACATTGGATTTGAATGGGAATTGGGCGCCTTTCAAATTGCCTCAGGTTCTGACCCCTTGGACATTATCGTCTCCGTCCTCCCCATCACCGAACCTGTATCCCGAGGGCCAAATGAAGTATTCACGATTCCGAATGTCTATTACGGAACTTATAAGGGCGACATCGACGACGGCAGCAATCGGTTTAAAAAGTGGTTCTGGAACTACAAAATTACCCGAACCCTGCACGACCATGCTGACGAGCCGTGGACTGAGGTTTGCATGCAGGTCCTTGGTGGAAATGGTAGTGCGAGCGTAACCGGTGCCACGCCTCAAAGTGCCTATGACGCTCTCGCTGCGACTGGTGTGGAGTGCGTTAAATTTGATTTTTGGGATGGCTCTGGCAAGTGCTGGTACACCGATCGAGATTGGATGTTTCACCACGAGGTTTGGCCCAAGGGCTTCGTTTATGCCGCCAACGCGCATAAGGCTGGATTGCAGGCCGCATTGTATATGGGAGGAACCTATCAGGACTGCGATCTTACGACTAAAGCGGGAAGAGACGCTGAGTTGGCGGCGATTTTAGAGAGATACGACAAGGGTTGGTTTGATATTTGGAGGAGCGATTTTTATACCGCCCCAGAAGAACCTATGCCGCAAACCTACAACGGCGTAGCGAATTTTTTGTCGATTCTGGACGATCTGATTAAGAGCAGGCCGGGTTTCCGATATGAGGACTGCTGCAATGGAGGAAAATACAAAGGGTTCGCTATCTGTAGGCGGATGACGTTTTGCACCATGAATGACCGAGACAACGATGCCAGTCTGACCAGAACGACCTACTATTGCAATTCCTATCCGATCAATCCGGTTCAACTAAAATCCGACCTTGGCCCAGCCGATAGTGCCTACAACTTGAGAACGGATATGATGGGATCGATGCTGACCTGGGCTGTGGATAATCCCCTCTATCGACAACACATCGCGCTGTACAAAACTCGGCAAAGGCCCATTTTGAGGGGCGCAGATGTTTACCATATTCTCCCCATGGCCGACGGTACTAATTGGGATGGCTTGGAATATTTCAATGTGGGGCTCAACAAAGGATCGGTTTTTCTTTTCAAGCCGTCCCCCAATGCCGTGGACGGGGATTCAAAGGTCATCAAACTTAAAGGTTTGGAGAAGGATCAGCGTTATACCTTAACGTTTCAGGATCGCATTACCTTGAACCGCACCATGACTGGACGCGAACTCATGGAAATTGGCATTAAAGTCGATGCCATGACCGGAACCAATGCATCAGAGATTATTTGGGTAAACTGAATAGATCGAAGTAACTGAGACTTTGAGACCAGGGAGACCAAATCAACCACGTCTACTTTAGCTTGCTCCTTCAAGGTGCGGTGGAACCGCTCCAGTTTGCCGTTGGACTGTGGGTAATGCGGCGAGGTCAGCACATGACTGGTTTGCCAGAGGCGGATGAACTCCTTGAAGTCCTTGGCGATGAACTGCGGCCCGTTGTCGCTGATGACCCGGGGACGCGCTTGAGGGTGTTTCTCGCGCGCCCGTTGCAACACGATCTCGGCGTCGCTTTCCTTCATCGCCTCGCGGATGTCCCACTGGACGATGTAGCGGCTGGCTCCGTCCAGGATGCTGCACAGATAATAGAACGTGCCGGCGATATTGACGTAGGAGAAGTCAATGTGCCAGTGCTCGTGCCGTTGGAGCGGTTGCACAAAGCCCTGGCCCTTTTGGAGGGCTTCTGCCACAGGCCCTGGATCAGCCCAGCCTGCTTCAACACCCGGTAAACACTGGCCGCACTGACGGCCATAATATTCCGATCCAGCATCATGAACGTCAGCCGCCGGTGGCCTTCCGAGGGATACTCCCGGCAGAAGTCCACAATGGCCTCCTTCTCCCACGTTTCCAGCCAGTGGTCGCGCGGCACCAGGTGGTTGTGCTCATTGACTTTGCCGAACCGATCCTGCCAGCGGTGATATTGACGGGGGGAAAGACCGATCCAGCCCAGCAGTTGCTTGGCGGGCAACTCCGTGCGACCGGTCCAGTGGCGGATAAAATCCACCACCTCATCGCGGATGTCGTGGGCGACCCAGCTCACGGTCAGCTTTCCCCAAGCTCTTTTTTTAAGCGCACCATCTCCTCCATGATCTCGGAGACCACCTCGTCCTTGCGTTTGAGCTTGTCTTCCAGCGCCGTAATGGTTTGCTCTTGCTTGCCTACAGAACGGGAGTGGGGCTGCCTGGCGAACGCCGCAGCTCCATTCTCAAAGAAGGTTTTCTGCCACTGATAGAACAGGGTCGGGTTGATCTGGTGTTGCTCGCACACCTCGGAGATGGAGACCTTGTCCAGCAGGTGTTGCGGGAGGATTTTGATCTTTTCTTCGGGACTGCGATGTTTGCGTGTCGTCTGATTCTCGTTGCTCATGCTCTTTTCCTGGTTGAGGAAAAGTAGCTTAACTCAAACCCCAAAAATTGTCATTCCGGCTGAGGCAGCACAAAATGGCTTCGACCTCTTCGCTTTGTGACATGTGCTGTCGTTTTCATACCGCAACAGATTTCCAAATGCCCGCTTATTCTTCGCTTCATTTGGCGAAGATGCACCATTTATTGACGTGTGCGCCCTGGAATCAGAATCAAGAACAAGCGACACTCGTTGCGAGAACATCAGCTCCGTCAAGCTTGCCGATCCGCATTATCCAACCCGCACAAGCGGACCGCAAATGGCGCGAACCCACATCGTCTGCATGTGGACAAACAGTGTGTTTGCTAACGAAAAACCGGAAAATTCAATATTCTTCTCAGCACCGCCGTCTCTGAATTGCAACGCAATCTCAGTTGATCGAATGTAAGATCCGGCAAATCTGCTGCCAGCTTCGTCGTAACTTTCCGGTTCGTTTCATTTCCACGCCGCTCGTCAATTTTCTCAAGCCCTGTTTCTTTTTTGAGCAATTGTTTCATTACGAGGTACATTACCGGACCACACCCAAGTTGCTTCGTAAAATTTGTCAAAAGCCAGCCGTGTTTTGCCCTTATTCAAAAACCTAATCCTGGTCGGCCGGCCCAGGGGATTGAAAACGACAGTGTCCCGCGCGTGATGGCCGTCTCCATTCTAGGCCGCACAACCCTTCCAGTTGACGATGTGCATGTCACCAGATGCGGCAAAGGCGATGTGCATGGCGAACGCTGCGCGAAGGGTCTGCGGGGAGTGGGTGCTTCCAGCCAAAGCCACGTATTCGCGCAAAATGGATCGGTAGTCGGGATGAGCGCAGTTTTCAATGATTGCTTTGGCGCGTTCCATAGGACACTTGCCGCGCAAATCGGCGATGCCTTGCTCAGTGATGATAACTTGGACGGAGTGCTCGCTGCTGTCCAGATGGCTGACCAGAGGGACGATGGTGCTTATCTTTCCGCCTTTGGCCGTCGAGGGGCAGGTGAAGATGGAGAGAAAAGCGTTGCGAGCGAAATCACCAGAACCGCCGATGCCGTTCATCATGTTCCGGCCCATCACATGCGTGCTGTTCACGTTGCCGGTAATGTCCACCTCGATTGCGGTATTGACCGAAAGAATGCCAAGACGCCGGATGATCTCTGGGCTGTTGGTGATCTCCTGCGGGCGAAGCACCAGGCGGGAACGGAAGAAATCCAGATTTTCGTAGATGTCTCGGAGAATGGGATTACTCACGCTCAACGAACAACCGCTGGCAAAACGAACTTTGTCATTCTTGACTAGCGCAATGACCGCATCCTGAATCACTTCGGTGTACATGTCGAACTTTGGAATCTTTGGGTGCGCACCCATCGCGTTGAGCACCGCATTGGCGGTGTCGCCCACGCCGGATTGGATCGGCAGGAAGCCCGGCGGGATGAGTCCGCGCCCGAGTTCCGAGGCGAGGAAATCGGCCACATTTTCCCCGATGCGCGCCGTGGTTTCAGAGATTGCACTAAATGAACCTCCTTCATCCGGTTGATTCGTTTCGACGATGCCAGCGATTTTCCTCGGATCGACTCTTACAGTGGGCACGCCGATGCGGTCATCGGCGTGAAGAATGGGTATAGGTTTTCGATGAGGCGGGTCTTCGGGTTCGTAGATGTCGTGGAAGCCGCGTAGCTCCCCGGGATGAAACCGGTTCAACTCAATCAAGACTTTGTCTGCGACTCGGCAAAACGTGGGTGCGGCACCGACAGATGAAGTCAGGGTAATTTCGCCAGAAGGCGTGACATCGCAGGCTTCAATAACCGCCCACTGGATAGGGCCAAGAAAGCCATAGCGGACGACTTGAGGCAACTGCGACAAGTGCATGTCATAGAATTTTGTCCGTCCCTCATTGATACTTCTTCGCAAATCAGGGTCGTTCTGGTAGGGCGTGCGGAAAAGGATGGCGTCGGCGCGCGCGAGTGAACCATCCAGAATATGGCCGGTGGAAGCGCCAGTAATGACGCCAATGCGAAACGATTGCCCGGAGTTTTGCATTTCCGAGGCGCGAGCCGCGATGGCTTTGGGGATTACCTTGGCGGCACCGGCTGGCGTGAAGCCGCTAAACGCCACGGTCTGACCGTTTTGAATTTGCGCCGCAGCCTCTGCGGCGGTCAGCCGTGGGTATGTATCTTTCATCATCAATTCAATTCTTTTAAATGGCGGACTTGGTAGGCGTGGTAAGTGGCTTTGTTGCCGGAATCACTCAAAAGCAATAACTCCCCGCTTTCGCCAACTCCCGCAAAAATTCCACTATGAATATCGCCATCCAAATCGAGTTCGACCCGTCGTGGACTACCCCATAATTGGTTGATGCGGGGAAGCAACGAGGTGAACCCATTTGTCTGCATTTGGCCCACAACCTGTCGCAAGCCGCTCAGAATGACCTTCGTCAAATTATCTAAGCCAGGCGGAGTGGTTATCAGGTCGGCCAATCGGGTGGTTTGATCTTTCAAACTGGGATCGTGAGTTTCAGGGTGATTGAATACGTTAATGCCGACGCCCGCAACGACCCGTTCGGGAACGAACTGATCTATCAACAATCCGGCCAGTTTGCGGCCAGACACGAGCACATCATTGGGCCATCGGACACGGAATTCTTTCAACCCGATGGATCGCAACGTATCGCACACAGCGAGGCCGACCGCCAGAGGCAAAGCGGTGGCATTCGGTCCAGCCGGGATAACGGCGGAGAGCCATAAACCGCCTGCGTCCGATACCCAACCTCGCTGAAAACGTCCTCGTCCGGCCGTCTGCCGGTCGGCGCGGACTGCTTCCCACACAGAAAGTTTGGCGGCAGCAAGATTGGTGGAGGTCGTAACGGGAACTTCATGGAGGCGCCAGCCGTCGCAAATACAACTACATTCGACTGTGGCCGGCGAAGTCATTATTTCAAATCCTCAATTCGTGCCAGAATTTGGCCTTCATCAACCGCAGCCCCAACGGTCGTCAGAATCTCAGCCACTTTTCCCGCCTTTGGGGCCGTGACAGACGTGTTCATTTTCATCGCTTCGACAGTCAACAGGCAATCACCCTCCTTGATTTCCTGGCCGGGTTGGACATTGATGGCGATGATTCGGCCAGCGAGAGGGCTGCGCACCTGTCCGGGGCCAGCGGTGGTTTGAGCGACCGGCGCGGGCGGAGGAGGTGCCGCAGGTGGGCTCACTGAAGGCGGCGGGGAGACGGGGATGGAAGATCCGGGTTCGTCGGCGACTTCAACCGTCACATCGTAGGATTTGCCATCCACCGTTACTCGAAGCTTCTTAATCATAATTAGTTCGCAGAACTGTTTATCGGACCTTATGGGACATGAAATGTTCCATACGCCCTTCTAATGCCCAAACGTTCACTTCTGGCGTGTAGGCCGAAGCTTGTTGCACCGAAATAACCTGGTGCGGTCTGCCAATTACGACCGCTATCGCCGCCGCGATTACAGCAAGTATTTCAGGCGGCAGCGTGTCTGCCGCCGGCGAACTTTTCAGCGGCGTCGGAGTAGGCGCGACGACGATGGGAGGCGCTGACGCAGTCTGCTTGTTGCGGGATACCCACAGGTGATAAAGCGCTACGATTAAGAGCGTAATGGCGACCTGAATTAGAATCGCAAGGATACTCATGTTGTTTAGAGCGGGATAGTCCCGTGTTTCTTGGGGGGACGAGTTTCGCGCTTGGTGAGGGTGCTGCGCAGTGCCGACGAAACTCTGGCGCGGGTTTCGGACGGTGCGATCACGTCCGTAATCATCGCCTTTTTGGCTGCTTCGTAAGGCGAACAGAATTTTTCTCGGTATTCCGCAACCAGTTCCGCTTCCTTGGCTTTTGGGTCTTTGGCGGCGGCGATTTCGCGTTTGTAAAGAATTTTGACCGCGCCTTCGGCTCCCATGACAGCAATTTCAGCGGTGGGCCACGCGAATACGAAATCCGCCCCCATATCGCTGCTGCACATGGCCAAGTAGGCACCGCCATAAGCTTTTCGGAGAATCACGGTTATTTTTGGCACGGTGGCGGCCGCGTACGCGAACAGCATTTTCGCCCCATGACGGATGATGCCGCCGCGCTCTTGTTGAATGCCTGGCATGAAACCGGGGATGTCCACCAGGGTGAGCAGAGGAATGTTGAAAACATTGCAAAAGCGAATGAAGCGGGCTCCTTTGTCGGACGAATCAATATCGAGCGTGCCTGCTTTGACGCCGGAATTGTTAGCCACGATGCCAACAACGATGCCTTGTATGCGGGCCACTCCAACGATGATATTGCGCGCCCATTCTGCCTGCACTTCGAGCAACTCGCCGTTGTCCACCAGGCGGCCAATTACTTTGTGGACGTCGAGCGCGTCTTTGGCTGATTCCGGGAGAAGCTCGTCCATTGCCGGGTCAGCGTTCGGATCAATCTCTTTCGGTGGTTGGTGCGGGGGATCAAGAAGATTGTTGAGCGGGAGAAAAGAGAGAAGGCGACGGGCGATTTGGATGGCTTGAGCGTCATTGTCGGCGACGAAATGAATGTTGCCGCTGACGCTGGCGTTTGTTGTGGCGCTGCCGATTTCGTCCATTGTGCATTTCTGGCCCGTCACTGCCTGAATTACGTCCGGCCCGCAGATGAACATGTTCGCGCTGCCCTTGACCATGATGATAAAATCCATCAACGCGGGCGAATAAGCCGCGCCACCAGCGCAGGGCCCGGCCACAATTGCAATCTGCGGCACGACGCCCGAAAGCAGGACATTGCGAAAAAATACCTGGCCGTAAGCGGACAGCGACTCAATGCCTTCCTGAATGCGCGCGCCGCCCGAATCATTGAAACCGATCATGGGACACCCAGTCTTGAGGGCGTAATCCATCAAGTCGCAGATTTTCTTTGAGTGAATGCGTCCCAGCGCTCCGCCGCCGACGGTAAAATCCTGGCTAAAGGCCGCCACACTGCGACCATCCACGAGGCCAGTGCCCGTCACGACGCCATCGGTAGGCAGTGACTTTTCTTCCATGCCGAAGTTGTGGCAATCGTGTTCGGCATGCAGGCCGGATTCCTGGAAAGTGCCGGGTTGGAAAAGTCCCTCGATGCGATCACGGGCGGTCATCACGCCTTTTTTACGGCGGGCATCCAGTTTGTCCTGGCCCCCACCCGCCCGCGCGGCGGCGCGTTTCTTTTCGAGTTCTTCCAACAATGTTTTTTGTATCATAAATCGGAAGGGCAAATTTACCCTGATTTGGACATGCAAAGCTCGGTGAGCACGCCAAAGGTTGACTTGGGATGGAGAAAGGCGACCAGCTTACCACCTGCGCCATCGAAAGGTTTTTCGTTAATCAGTTTTATGCCCGCCCCGGCAGCCTGGCGAAGCTGGCTTTCGACATCATCCGCTGCGAAAGCAATGTGATGGATTCCACCAGAAGGATTTTTCTCAAGATATTTAGCAATAGGACTTTCCGGGCTGGTTGGCTCAAGGAGTTCGAGATGAACATCGCCAACTGTAAAAAACGCCGTGCGGACTTTTTGCGAGGCAACTTCTTCGCGCCGGTCGCACTTGAGGCCAAGCGCCTTTTCATAGTAAGGCACGGCTTGGTCCAATGATTGGACGGCGATTCCGAGATGGTCAATTTTTGTGATCATGATTTGGGTTCTCCGGGCAGCCATCGAAATCGGCCAGCAGAATACGCGCGGCGGAAACGACGGTGATTTCACCACGCAACAGGGATTTCCGAATTTCGGGAAAGCGAGCCTGCACACGCGGGTGATGATTAAATCGTCCTTGCAATTCATCGTGAATCAAATCGGTGAGCCAATCAACGGCTTGTTCTTGACGGCGTTTGGCGATGGCTCCTTTCGGCTCCAACTCGCGGAAAAATCGTTCGATGCGTTTCCAGACTTGGGGCACGCCCTCGCCTGTCCGAGCCGAACAGAGGGCCGCTTCCGTCTTCCACCTTGGCGTTGCCGGTTGCAGGCAGGAAAGAGAGGATTGCTGTTCGAGACGGGCTTGTTCGGCCCGCTGGCGATTCTCGCCATCCGCCTTATTGATGAGAATGTCGTCGGCCATTTCGATGATGCCTCTTTTGGTACCTTGCAATTCATCACCTGCGCCTGGCAACAACAGCAATAAAAAGAAGTCCACCATTGATCGCAAGGCAACCTCGCTCTGACCGACGCCCACACTTTCAACCACGACCACATCAAACCCAGCCGCTTCACAAAGAAGCATTGATTCGCGCGTGCGGCGGGCTACACCGCCGACACTGTCACCGGAAGGCGAAGGACGAATGAAGGCCCGCGATTCGCGGCTAAGGTTCTCCATGCGGGTTTTGTCGCCAAGAATGCTGCCTCCAGAAAGTTTGCTGGTGGGATCAATAGTCAGAACCGCCACTGAATGGCCCTGTTGAATCAGGTAACAACCGAAAGCTTCTATAAACGTGCTTTTGCCGACGCCGGGCGCCCCGGTGATGCCAATCCGTTTGGCGTTGCCGGTGTGCGGTAAAAGCTCTTGCAGGAGCTTTTGGGCCTTTTTTTCGTGCAGCGGCGACTGGCTCTCGATCAATGTGACGGCGCGTGAAAGGATGCTGCGGTCGCCTGCCAGAACTCCGGCAACATACTCGTCAATGGTTGGGTCAAGAGAGATCATGTTTTCGCGCGTGCGCTTAATTGCGTCAGGATTTCCTTCGCTGCGTCGGGAAGGCATGTTCCTGGTCCAAACACCGCCGTCGCTCCATTCTTTTTGAGGAAATCGTAGTCTTGCGGCGGGATGACCCCGCCAACCACGACCATGATGTCAGAGCGTCCGATCTTGCCAAGTTCCTCGACAAGCTGGACGAGCAGAGTTCTATGGCCCCCGGCGAGCGAACTGATGCCGATGATGTGGACGTCATTTTCGGAAGCCATGCGAGCGGCTTCATCTGGTTGCTGGAATAACGGCCCGATGTCCACGTCAAAGCCAAGGTCGGCATAGGCGGTGGCAATCACTTTCGCGCCGCGATCATGGCCGTCCTGGCCCATCTTGGCGATGAGGATGCGCGGACGGCGGCCCTGCTTGCGGGCGAACTCGTCGGTCATCCGGCGAACTTGCTCGATCTGCGGGTCTTGGCCATATTCAGATTGATAAACGCCGGACACGGATCGAATGACAGCTTTATGACGGCGGAAGATTCTTTCAAGAGCGAAGGAAATCTCCCCCAGTGTTGCGCGGACGCGAGCGGCGTCAATGGCCAACGCCAGCAGGTTGCCTGCGTTGGTTTCGGCGGCGCGGGTAAGAGCGTCGAGAGCGGTTTGGACTTTGGCGTTGTCACGTTCCGCCTTGAGTTTTTGCAGGCGATGGATTTGGGACTCGCGCACGGCAGTGTTATCTACTTCACGAAAGTCAAGCTTCTCGGCTTTCTCCAAGCGAAACATATTCACACCGATGATAGATTCTTGACCGGAATCAATGCGGGCCTGGCGCCTCGCAGCGGCTTCTTCGATCCTCAGCTTGGGCAGGCCGGTTTCATTGGCTTTGGCCATGCCGCCGAGCGCCTCGATTTCCTGGATGTGCGCCCAAGCCCGTTCCATCAGGGCTTGGGTGAGGGCCTCGACATAATAAGAGCCGCCCCAAGGATCAATGACTTTGCAGATGCCCGTCTCCTCTTGGAGGAATAATTGAGTGTTGCGAGCGATCCGCGCTGAAAAATCGGTAGGCAAGGCGATGGCTTCGTCGAGCGAATTGGTATGTAGCGATTGTGTCTGGCCGAACGCGGCGGCCATTGCTTCGACGCAAGTGCGGGTGACATTGTTGAACGGGTCCTGCTCTGTCAAAGACCAACCCGACGTCTGCGAGTGCGTGCGCAGGGCCAGCGACTTGGGGTTTTTTGGATGGAATTGAGAAATGAGCTTGGCCCACAAGGCGCGGGCGGCACGCATTTTGGCGATCTCCATGAAAAAGTACTTCCCCTGCGCCCAGAAAAAGGACAATCGCGGAGCGAACGCATCAATGTCAATGCCCGCCTTTAGACCAGTGCGGACATATTCGAGGCCGTCCGCCAAGGTATAAGCCATTTCGAGGTCTGCGGTCGCTCCGGCTTCCTGCATGTGATAGCCGGAGATGGATATGGAGTTGAATTTGGGCATGTTCTTGGACGTGAACGAAAAGATGTCCGAGATAATGCGCATGGAGGGGCCGGGCGGATAAATGTAAGTGTTCCGCACCATGTATTCCTTGAGAATGTCGTTTTGGATCGTGCCCGTAAGTTGTTCCAGCTTCACTCCTTGTTCCTCCGCGGCCACGATATAAAATGCCATCACCGGAAGAACCGCGCCGTTCATGGTCATCGAAACAGAGATGCGATCCAGAGGAATGGCGTTGAAAAGAATCTTCATATCCTCGACCGAATTCACGGCCACCCCCGCTTTTCCGACATCCGCCAAAGCACGCGGGTGATCGGAGTCGTAGCCGCGATGGGTCGGCAAATCAAAGGCAACGGACAGCCCCTGCTGGCCGGCGGCGATGTTGCGGCGGTAAAAGGCATTGCTTTCCTCCGCCGTTGAAAAACCCGCGTACTGCCGGACGGTCCACGGTTTGGTGACGTACATGGAGCCGTAAGGACCTCGCACAAATGGTGCGAAACCCGGCATACTCTCCAAATGCTCGCAGCCTTCGAGGTCCGCCGCTGTATAAAGCGGGCGTACATTAATTCCCTCCAGCGTCTTATGAACGGATTCCGCCAGTGGCCGGCCCGTTTCCGCTTCAAAACGGATGCGCCAGTCCTCGAAGGTTGCGTGAGCCGGAGGGGCGGCGAAAGAAATCTTGGTAAAATCAGGAAAGGAGTTCATATTTCAATCCCAAGTTTAGAGTGAAGATTGCCGAGCAATTGAACTGCGTTCGCACGGAGATGGATGAACTCATCCACACCCGCCTTCTTATGAGCCTCAATTTGGTCTTTTGGAAATCCGGCCAGCACAATCACGGCATCGCGTCGTGCGGCTCGGATGCCATTGACGAGCGGCGGAACAAGGGCTGGATAGTTTTCGTCGGTTGAACAAATCACTGCGATCCGTGCCCCTGACTGCGCAAACGCCTGGACTGCGGCTTCGGGCGTGCCGAACCCATCGGGTGAAATCACGTCGTAGCCCCCAGTGGCAAAGAAGCCGCGCGAGAAATCAGCGCGGGCTTTGTGTTCCCGTAACGGCCCCATGTTGCAAAGGAAGACTTGTGGGCGTTGGTGATGGCTGGCGACGTAGCGCTCAATCGCCGCACGCAGCCGTTCAAACGGCACGGCGGCGCGAGTGATTCTCACTGGAGTGACGGTCGCGCATGGGTGGTCGTGGATGCGTATGGCCCGGACTATTTCCCCCAGCGTAGCGCCGGAAATAACCGCCTCCAAGCATTCCGCAAAAAGCCCCTCGCCTCGGATATTTACGATGTTGGACAATCTTTTCAGCACGATCTCGCTCTCGGTATCATCCATTGAAGTTCGATAAGAGCCGATCTGCTGCGCCCGGCGTTTGTGAAACCATCTTGCATCCTCCGCTGGGGCCTCTAGCGGCTGCTCGTTCGGATTTGCGTATTGGTTCACTCCCACGATGGAATCACGTCGGCACGCGACGGCTTGAATTTTTTCCGCAGCAACAGCGTGAATTGCCTCTTGCGCAAAGCCCTCGCGCAGCGCGGCTGCCATTCCCCCGAGTTTTTCGACCTCTTGGAACAAGGACCATGCACGGTCGGCCAGTTCGGCGGTCACTACTTCCGCGAACCACGAACCGCCCGTCGGATCAATGACCTGGGTAAGATTGCATTCTTTTTGCAAGATGAGCTGCGTGTTGCGGGCGATGCGCCGGCTGAAATCATCGGGCGGACGGACCACTTCGTCGAACGCGCCGACCTGCAAACTATCGCAGCCGCCGAGCACGCCTGCGAGTGCCTCGACGGTGGCGCGGAAAATGTTGTTGTGCGGGTCGCAAATGCTTTTGTTCCATTGCGAGGTCCGAACGTGCAATGAGAGCTTTTGTGCCTCTTCATTTCCACCCAGCACTGCAACCGCCCGCGACCAGAGCATCCGCAAGGCCCGCAGCTTGGCAATTTCCATGAAAAGGTTTTCACCGACGGTCACGGCGAAACGGATGCGCGGGGCAACCGTGTTCACGTTCAGCCCGCGCTGTTGCATTTCGCGGAGATATTCGATTCCGGTCGCCAGCGTAAAGGCTAGTTCCTGCACGGCATTTCCGCCCGCTTCGTGCCACGCACGGCTATGGACGCAGATGGTTTGAAGGCGGTGAGCATGGTCCTCTGCCCAGCGCGTGAGTGCCGCCATTTCCCGATAAGCCCCTTCCAGGGACTGAGGCAGACTGCCCTCATGCGAGAGAACCCCCAAAGGATCCATCTCAATACAGCCGCGGAGGAGGCTCGGTTGTTGTTTGCGCTTTCGCATCAGAGCTATCAAAAGGGCGGCAAATGGCATTCCAGACGCGCCAGATCGGACGAATAGATTGGTGGTTTTTAGGTCAACTCCCTCCAAAGCTTGTTCCAGATCGCGGACTGTCGCAATGGAAAGGCCCCCCGCACCGACTTCACCGGGATTCGCCCAATCCGGGTCACGCCCATTTCTGGTTGCCTTGTCGAGCACCATGTTCAAAGCGTTGAGTCCGCCGGCCAAGGAATTGCGCGCCTCGTGATTGAACTCAGACGGGCTGGAGCAGGTGATTTCCTGAGAGATAGCCCAAGGCTGATTGACGTAACCACCGGCGGTGGTTCCGCGCTCGAAGGAGGCAAATCCGGGAAAGGAATTGAGGTGGGGCAGATTGGCGATGTCTTCAGGCCGATAGATTGGTTTGAGCGTGATGCCTTCGTAAGTGCTCGTAAACATTCGCTTCTCAAATGGAGCGCCTTTGAGTTCAATTTCCACCAACCGATGCCAGTCGCCATAACCGACCGGCGGGAATTCCGCTAACAGGCTGTCTTTTACAGGTTTTGTTTCAGGCACGTTCATAAGAAGTTTCCTGGGTTCAGCCTTCCAAGGTCTCGACCAGCACGTCGTGCCGCTGGCCATTCAGCGTTACGAACAAATGTTTTCCCTGTCCGTTAGTTTGCCGGACGGGACTTGGGCTGACCACAGCCGAAGCCGGAGCCGGGACAGCCGCTTTCGGTTTGCACAAAGCCTCAACTTGCTGCGGAAACATTGCAAACAAGACAACGATTTCGTCCTCGGTCGGCAGACCTTTTTCGGCACATTGCTTGCGATATTTTTCCAGAGCAGGTTCAAGAAGATCAGCCGGACGAGTCGTGATGGGTTTCTGGCCGGATACTTTTTCAACTTGAGCCAGCACAACGGGGTCAATCTGCCCGGGCGTTTTGCCGTATTTACCGAGGGCGATGTCCTGGGCGGGTTGGCAGATCATTTTCCAGCGACCAAACTTGACGTTCATCATGGCTTGAGTGCCTACAATCTGCGATGTAGGCGTAACCAGCGGTATCCAACCCAAAGCTTCGCGAACCACAGGAATCTCCCGGACGACTTCGTCGAACCGCTCCGACATGCCCTGTTCCTTCAATTGCGTCCGAAAGTTTGAGAGCATTCCGCCGGGGACTTGGTAAATCAAAATGTCGCTGTCCACACGTTCGTTGGCGGGGCTGGTGAACTTTGCGAGTTCCTTGTAAACGCCCTCGAAGTAAGTCCGAAGTTGTGAAAGCTTTCCCGTGTCGAATTTCGGGCAGCGTGGATGTCCTTCCAGCAGGGCCAACATGCGTTGTGTGTCCGGCTGTGAAGTGCCGTTGGCGAAAGGAGCAATCGAGACTTCGACACAATCCACGCCCGCGTCGATGGCGGCCAGATAGCTGGCCGCGCCCAACCCCGCCGTATCGTGGGTGTGGATGGTGATGGGAATGCCGACTTTGCGCTTCAGTTCTTTAACAAGGTCAAAGGTGATGCGTGGTTGCAGAATGCCTGACATGTCCTTGATGCCGAGCGAATCGCAACCCATCTGCTCCAACTCAATGCCCATCTTGACAAAGTTCTCGACTGTATGAACGGGGCTGATTGTATAGCAGAGTTCCCCCCGGGCGTGTTTCCGGTATTTCTTCACCGCCCGAATAGCCGTTTGCAGGTTGCGCACGTCATTCAGGGCGTCGAAGATTCGGATGATGTCCATCCCGTCCTGGCACATGCAGCGCACGAACGTCTCCACCACGTCATCGGGAAAACTGGCATATTGGACGATATTCTGCCCGCGTAAAAGCATGAATTGCGGGGTTTTGGGAGCGACCTTTTTGAGGGCGCGCAAACGGTCAAAAGGATTCTCATTGAGGAAGCGCAGACAGGAATCAATGGTCGCGCCGCCCCAGGTTTCCAGACCATAGAATCCCATTCCGTCAAGAATGGGTGCGGCGGGAAGCATTTGGGCTGTCGTCATACGCGTGGCGGCCATGGATTGATGTCCGTCCCGCAGCACAGTGTTGTTGAATAATACAGGTTTCATATTCTGCATTACTAGTAGCTCGCCCGAGAAATCGGGCTAACCACTTTTTGCCGAACGCAAAACAAAAATTGTTCCTAAGCGCAGTTTTAATTGGCAAAAAAAGCGAATAGTCGCTCAAAGAATGCAAAGCGGCTTCAATTGAGGGCAGTTAGACTTTTTCCATGAATGAATTGCATGAACGCAATGCATGGCTCAATGGCGGCGTGGCTTTCTGCGCCACTCATCCGGCGCAACGGTGGGGGTCCTGCCGGCTGGTATTGCTGGGCGCTCCGGGCTCAGGCAAAGGCACACAGGCAGGTTTGTTGTGCGAGCGGTTGGGCGGGTGCCACCTACCAACCGGTGACGTGTTCCGCGCAGCGCGGGCGCGGGCATCATCCAACGGCAAGTTAAGTTCTGAATTGGAGCAAGCGGTGGGTTACATGCGGCGGGGCGAGCTGGTTCCAGACGAGATTGTCCTGGCACTGGTGAGACACCGCGGCCAGTGCCTGCGGTGTGCTGGCGGTTTTGTGCTGGACGGTTTTCCGCGAACGGTTGACCAGGCCGAGGCGCTGCACAAAATATTGCAAGGAGAGAACCTGGCTTTGACCGCTGCCATCCACTACGAATTATCGGGCGATCAGGTCGTCGCCCGGCTTTCCGGCCGGCGCATCTGCCCCGACTGCAAAGCGAGTTTTCATGTAGCAAAGCAACCACCCCAGGCAGAGGGCATTTGCGATCATTGCGGCGTGCGGCTTATCCAGCGGGAGGACGACCAACCAGAATCCATCCGAGTGCGGATGCGGACTTATCAGGAAAACGCCGCCCCGCTGCTCGATTTTTATAGGAACCGGGGATTGTTGATTTCAATTGACGCGGATAGTTCCCCGGTTGAAACCTGCGAACGTACTATCACTGCCTTGACCGACGCGGCAGCAGCAACGTCGCCCGGTTGAAAACATACTTCATTCAGAGCGATAGCAATATGGGTCTTGCTCCCGAATAATGTCAAAATACATATGCACAGTCCTCGCCTGAGGTTCGCTCCCGCCAGTCATTTCAGCATACTGCCGGATAAAACTTTCCTCCGCGACCGCTTCCTGTTCGGTGTCGGGCAAGCATTGACGGTTTTCCAAATAATTCGAAACTGGATTCGTTTTCGATATTTCTCAATTCGCATCAGAATTGTGGTTTTCACCAAGGCCTTTTGTCCGTCAACAAACATCACATCCCTGGTCAGTTGCGCCCGGCAAATGTACTACTAGGACGGGACAAGCGGCATGGCGGACGACTCGTTCAGCGGTGCTGCCCATCAGCACGTGTTTCAATCCTGTCCGGCCATGCGTGCCAATGACAATGAGGTCCGCGTTCCACGTTTTCGCCGCTTCGACGATTCGATTCCACGCGGTTCCCATTGTCACAACAACAGTCACGGGGATGCCTTCTCTGATTGTCCGGCTGAACGCCTCCAGTTCATCCTTCTGCTTTCGCATCCAGCGGGCGTCAATTTCCTCGAGCGTGAGTCCCGCCGACAGATCTTCCGGATAAACGTAAGGCTCGACGGAGTGGACCAGAGTCAAGGTGGCGCCAAAGGTTCCAGCCAGGAACGTAGCGTATTGCAGCGCGGCTTCTGAATAATCAGAAAAATCCACCGCCACCAGGATGTTTTGGATTTGGGGAGGAATGGCGAATGGCTTGCGTTCCCTGGCGCCCTGTCGCGCAAACCTG
Organism: Vulcanimicrobiaceae bacterium; assembly: GCA_035511075.1. Classification (GTDB taxonomy): domain Bacteria; phylum Verrucomicrobiota; class Verrucomicrobiia; order Limisphaerales; family Palsa-1400; genus DATAUD01. The sequence continues at coordinate 8,569 of DATKFW010000123.1, read as the reverse complement.
GCGCCGACCCATTCCGTTTTCGCCTGAATCGGATTTGCAGTCATCAAACTGTTCATATACGGATCCTTTCGTGCTTTCGATGCGATTGAATTCATAATCAATCTTTCTGACAACATCATGCAGCCACTGACTACAACCAGCTAACCAGCGATTGGCAGAGCCTTGGCATTTATTGGCGCGCCTCGGTAAAGTCGTAAATCACCTCGCTTGCCGAGGAGAGTGGTCGGGGCAAGTTTGGGAGACGATTTGCCAAAAGATGTGAGGCACGAATGCCTTGTCTCTGGTTTATTGCTGGCAGATATGAATGCTGAATTGATTGATCTAGGTCACGAAGCCAGTTTGGCCGGACCAGACTCCTGGAAACGCTCCGCGACGCCGGCAGCCGACACAGACAATGATGCCAAAGTTGCTCTGCAAGAGCGATTATTGCGCGAATCCTGGGAATATGTGCACAGCCATGATTATTCACCGCTCAACGACTAACCTGGCCGTACAAATGCAAGAAATAATATGAATGCGATTATTGAAATCAAAAATGATACCGTGCAGACGTTGGCCGCGACCATTGCCGCTCATCGGTTCGCCGCGACCATGAAACCGGAACACCTGAGTAGGTTGGCAGAGGTGGCATTGTGCAAACAAATCGGTCCGGGCGAGAATATTTTCAACGAAGGTGAGCCCGCGAACCGTTTTTACCTGATTTGCCAGGGCAAAGTCGCGCTGGAGTCTAGGGGCGATGGCGAATCGGCTCCGCTGGTTCAATTTGTCGGGCAAGACGAGGTGTTGGGCTGGTCGTGGCTTTTTCCGCCGTATTACTGGCATTTCAGCGCGCGTGCCGTCGAACCCACGAACGCAATTTTCTTTTACGGCACGCGCCTGCGCGCGGAATGCGAGAAAGACCCGGCTTTCGGCTATGATTTGATGAAACGAATGGCCGCGATAGTGATCAGGCGACTGCAAATCACACGAGTACAATTGATTCAATTACAACAAGACTTAAGTCGAAGAGCACCAACAGGTTGAGCCAAGTAATGACAGTCATAAGGTATATTATGAAAACTCTGGAAGCAAAAATTAACAAAAAGGCGGAGCTAGTCTTCTCGGTCATAGTCATCATCGCGCTATTGCTCCTCAATTTTCCAGGAACCGGAGCATCCATCCTGGTCTTTTCTGCCGTCGGATCAGCGGCGTATTTCTTTATGTTCAAAGATCATTTCCGCGATCATCGCGGCCGCTAACGTCAGCAGTTTGTTTTGTTGCGGCCGTGGCGGCTGCCGCCTTTCGGCGAGCCGGGGGCGTTGGATTGAAATTCAGTCTACAGCAAATCACACGAACCCAATCGATGCAATTGCAGTAAGAATCAAGTCGAAGAGCTTTGTCCGTCTAAGGAAATTCCTTAGCCGACATAGTTGACTTCGACCGCGCGGAGCTAGGAGCACTCCCAATGGCGCGGCATCGGACATCCGCGTATTTTGCTCGCATGACAACAAATTTTGTTGAAACGGATGCCCAATCAAAAAACGACAGTGTCCATCGAGAGAACAAAGACCTCGTCGAGGCGCTGGCGAATTCTACCATTTATCAGGACTATGAACGCGCCTTCAGCGAAACCACCGGTCTTCCGGTCTCCATACGGTCGGTCGAATCCTGGCAACTTCCGCACCGTGGCAAGCGCCAGGAAAATCCGTTCTGCGCAATGATGGCAGGAAAAAGCCGCTCTTGCGCCGCATGTCTTCGTTTGCAACAACAGCTTTCAGAGACTGCTCAGAATGAGCCGCAGACTCTTACGTGCGAATTGGGATTGTCGGACACGGCGGTCCCCATCAGGTTCGGGGAACGACTGGTGGGTTTCTTGCAAACAGGCCAGGTCTTTCGCAAAAAACCAACGGAAAAGCAGTTCGACCGCGCGGCGCTTCAGGTTGCCCAATGGGAATTGGAGATTGCGAACGACCAACTCAGGCAGGCTTACTTCAGCACCAAGGTGCTGTCTCCACGGCAGCACGATGGAGTGGTAAGGTTACTCGCGATTTTCGGGCAGCATATTTCGATGGTGAGCAACCAGATTTTGGTTCAGCGCGCAAGTGCGGAACCGCCTTCAATTGCGCGCGCCAAGCAATTCATTCAGGAAAACCAAGCCGAAGTTCTTTCCCTTGGGATGGTCGCCAAAGCCGTCAACATGAGCACGTTTTACTTTTGCAAAATGTTCAAGAAGGCGACCGGACTGAATTTTACGGATTACGTCTCGCGCGTCCGAGTGGAAAAGGCGCGCAACCTCTTGCTAAACCGAAATCTGCGGATCAGCGAAATTGCATACGAAATCGGCTTCCAATCGTTGACGCACTTCAACCGCGTCTTCAAGAAAATCACGGGACAATCGCCCACGGAATACCGGAGCCAATTGGCTGCTGGCTAAACATCTTTGGCTGGCCGCTCCCGCGCTTCTTTTCTGCTGCTTAGCGAAAAGAGTGTCGGTAACATGGAGCGGCCATGAAGTATTTGCGCATGACCAAACCGCAATTGGTGCAGCGGCTCCGGGCGTTGGAGTCCGATCCGGCGTTCGCCGCAGGCACGAACGATGGCGGAGCCATTCTTCGCGAGCTGGGCGACCTCAAGGCCGCTCTGGACACGCACTCCATCGTGGCCATCACGGATGCGCGTGGGCGCATCACTTGCGTGAATGACAAATTCTGTGAGATTTCCAAATATTCGCGAGAGGAACTGATCGGGCAGGACCATCGCATCATCAACTCCGGCCATCACCCCACGGAATTCTTCAAAGACCTTTGGACAACCATTGCGCACGGTCAGGTTTGGCAAGGGGCGATTCGTAATCGCGCCAAAGACGGTGACTTTTATTGGGTGGCGACGACCATCTATCCATATCTCAACTCGGACGGAAAGCCAGAGCAATACATCGCCATCCGCACTGACATCACCGAACACAAGCGCCTGGAGGAAGAAGTGCTGCGCATCAGCGAAATGGAGCGGCGGCGCATCGGACAGGATTTGCATGATGGCATTTGCCAGCAACTTGCCGGTATCGAGTTCAAGCTTCAGGCGCTGGCAGAGAACCTCCCTGCCAAAACACAAGCCGCACAAGCCGCGCAAATCGCCGGGCATGTGCGCGCTGCCATCGCCCAAACGCGCTCCCTGGCTCACGGCCTTTCGCCGGTGGTTCTCGAATCCGAAGGCTTGATGTCCGCGCTCAAAGAACTAGCCCAAGACACAGTAAAACTGTTCGATGTCCAATGCCGCTTTGTGAACAGCGCGCCGGTGTTGCTGCACAACCATATCGCCGCGACCCACCTCTATCGCATTGCCCAGGAAGCTGTGAGCAACGCCGTCAAACATGGCAAAGCAAAATCAATTGAAATCCACCTCTCGGATGAGCCGCAGAGAATTGTCCTGATGGTCAAAGATAATGGGACGGGTTTCAAACCTCCTTCCGGGTCCGGACAAGGCATGGGGCTGCGCATTATGCAGTATCGTGCCAGCCTGATTGGGGCGAGGGTGCTGTTGCAACCGCATACCGCTGGCGGATTGGAGGTCCTTTGCTTTCTGCCGAAAACTGCGAACACACCAACGCCCACAACAAAATGACTCCACGAAGAAAAAGCGCCGCTAAAAAAAGAGTTCTCCTGGTGGATGACCATCCTATGATGCGCGAAGGATTGGCGCAATTGTTTGCCAACCAGCCTGATCTCGAAGTTTGTGGCGAAGCTGGCGACGCCAACGAAGCTCTGGAAAAGATCGCTTTGCTGAAGCCCGACCTTGTCCTGACCGACATCACTTTACCCGGTAAGAACGGGCTTGAACTCATCAAAGATATTCAGGCCATGCACCCCGGCGTGCTTGTCCTCGTGATCTCGATGCACGACGAAGCCCTTTATGTCGAACGTGTCCTGAGGGCAGGCGGGCGGGGTTACATTATGAAACAAGAAGGCGGAAAAAAGATCACGGAGGCTATCCGCCAGGTTTTGAGCGGACAAATCTGCGTCAGCGAAAAAATGTCCGCGAAAATCCTGGAAATCTTTTCCGGCCACGGAGCAAATGTTGCAACTTCACCCGTCGAAAAACTGACGGATCGCGAATTCGAGGTCTTTCGACTCATTGGCCAAGGAGTCGAAACGAAACAGATGGCGGACAAACTTCACCTCAGCACGAAGACCATCGAGGTCCATCGCGCCAACATCAAGGCAAAATTGAAACTAACCAGCATGGCGGAGTTGATTCGTTACGCCGTCCGCTGGGTTGAATCTCAAGATGCCCGGTAAATGCACAAGCGTCTTGATGTCTCACGTCGTATTTGTCAATCAGGGTTGAGCCGGTATTTAGTGAACGGCTCGCCCCTTATCTCACCAATGGTCAAACATCGTGTTTGAGACGATTTGCCGGCAAATACAATTCTGAAAGGTCTTGCAGCAAATCTGGACCCAACGATAAAGCCCATTGCGCAACTTGGGCAAAGCGAAAAGTGCTCGTGGTTTGGAAAATGCGAATCTTCAAATATTTAGGATGGGCGACGATAATGGTTTCCCGTCGATTGGTCAGTTCCAGGTGATGATGAGGATTTGGTGAATCAAGGCAGGTATATCGTGCATCAGGTGGCTCACACAGCGAAAGGTCATATTTCTTTGCTATCTGTCGGGCAAGCCTCTCCTTCTCTTCAGTAATCCAGCGCTTCTCTGGATACCAATTCCGAAGTTCCTGCGGTCGGACCATTAACGTCACAAATCGGTCGGAATAGCTCAGAAACGCAAATTCGGCCTCAACCGGAAGCGGGATTTTTTGAAGCAACCGTGTAAATTCGTCATCGTTCAGGCCGTCACCAACGCTTCCATGAATTGATATGATGGTTTCCAGCAAACGGTTGTTTGGTTCCAAAACCGCAGCCGAGGAAAAGGGCCGCGCTTGACTGCATGAATCCGAAACGGAGTGGTCATGGGCAGGTTTGTGATCTATAGTCGTCATAATTGTAGCCTTTCGCATTCTTCAATTTTTAGCCGCGATTGAGGACGCCCGTTGCGGTAACGTTTGATGCCGTGCAGTAGCCTCTGGCAACTGCTCCAGTGATGGAAGAAGGTACGGGCGTCCGATTTTCTTCCGGGTCATTTCCGCAATCGCCTTTTCGATAGCAGCGTTTTTTCCCCCAGTGATTTCTGAAGCGCGTTGATAGAGGGTCATGGATTGATCGAACATCATTTTTCGCGCATAAGCTTCCGCGAGCTTAATAATTACGTTTGTGTTTTTAGGACAGTGATCAACCAGGCGCTCAAGGCGGTTGATGGTTGCGTCGTCCGTCGAAGCCGTTTCAATTTGTTTAAGCTCCGGTCGAGGCGGCGGAATTGTCCAACTCTCGGTTCTGGTCGGGCGCTTTTTATTTGCGTTCACCTCGCCCGGGACGAGCGTTTCCTTCATGAAAGCGCCATTGGAAACCGCGTTTAGCATGTGCCACACCTTTTTATCCTCCGGCCTTTCTTTCAACAAGTGCCCATACATTCCAACGGCGGCGGATACATCGCCAGATTTTGCGCTTCCCTCAGCCAGCGCAAGTCTAATGGCACGATTACCGGGGTGTTTCGCCGCCAATGTTTTCAGCGACAAGACGGCAGCGCGCGGCAGGTCAGCAGCCAACGCCGCCTTAGCGAACAGCTTATGTGCGGCGGCGTTGTTTGGATCGTGATTCAATACCCGTTCAGCGAGAGCGATTGTTTGGAGCGGTCGTAAATGCAGCAGAAACCTTGCCTCGGTCAGCGACGGCGACAAACATCCCTTCCGGCAAATCCGTTTCCAAAGTCCGCATTTTTCTTCGGCTTTCTTTTGCGCGTCACGAAGCTCTTGCCGACAGCAAACAAAGCCAGGTTCAATTTCCAGAGCTGTTATGAAGGACGCGATAGCCGAAGCCGGGTCGCCCTGATTTAGCGCCGCCAAGCCACATTGATATAATTGAACCGCTGCGGCCGGGACCTGATCGAGTGTTTTACCGCGCATACCTCACAGGCTGCCGTTCCGTAGCAGTTTGATCCCTTCGTTGCTGAAGCTTACCGCTGCACTGACCATTCACGTTGACCCTAGAGAGGCGTCGTGGGGCCGGGTCTTGCGAGTGCGTAGCCAGAACCGCGCATCGACCGCGCGAAACAACGTGCGCGGCAACGCTCCCCATAAAGAGGCGGGATAGTCCCCATCGCCTATGCGTGCCCACGACAATGAGATCAACGTGAAGTCGCTCCGCCGTTTCCAAAATCGCGTCATCCGCAAGTCCTTGGAGCAACAGCTTATGCGCTTTCACGCCTTCTTTCCGGGCCTTTTCAACTAGCAATCCGATGTTTTTCTCAGCCGCAGCCCGGGATTGTGTTTGCCATTCGCCATACGACTCCGGGGGCATAAAACCGATCCAACTAGGCAAAGGGAAGGAGTGCGCGATTAGGAGTTCAGCGTGGTTCTGCTTGGCCAGCTTTAATCCCTGCTCAAACGCAGACACGGAAGCGTCCGAAAAATCCGTTCCCACAAGAATTCGCCTACATATTCGGCCTGACTGGCCTGCCGTATGGGTGTAATCGCTCTCAAGAGTGTCTTTCTGGAGCCTGTTTGTAGTTGTGTCACATAGAGTATTCATGGAATCAACTTACCCCCGGCCCAAAACAGGGCTTTCCATATTTTGGCGAAGGCTGGCCCTCTTTTGACCAAAAACGTTCTCGCGCTTAGAACACTTCTGATTTCAGCCCCGTCTCAACTTTAATGCGGTGGCAAATGGCAGCGAGACTTTGAAGGGGAATATGCCCGCACTCGGAATGCGTTGTAGGACGGGTGGCGGAATAAATCTGCACCAGGGAAATCATTGCTCCGCCATCCTTCAGTTCGCGAAGGCGCTGGATGTATTGGTCAATCTCCTCCGGCGGCGGTTCCTGGCCCGCAATCAGTGGGAACAAACTTTGGATGATGATCGGGCGTTTCCGACCAATCAGCGTTGCGTTCTTCATGACTTTGTCCAGCGAGACTTCGCTGCGGTTGACCCAGTCCATGTAAGCTTGCGTGCCAGCGTCGAGTTTAATCCAGATTTCGTCGTCGCGCGTAAAATATCGGAGTCCCTCTTGAACCGGCGACAAATCCAGACATGTGCCATTGGTGATGAGAACTATCTTAAAGAAGGGTAATCCCCGCGCCCGCACATGCACCACCGACTGCACAGCCTCGGCAAAATTCACACACAACGTCGGCTCACCGTCACCGCTAAACGCGACGTGGCGCAGCCGAAGCAGTTCCGGGCTTAATCCGCCGTGACCCGCCAATTGCCGAATTCCTCCCGAACGGATCAACAGCAGGGTTTTCTCCAACTCCGTCGCCATGACGGAAACATCGAGTTCGCGTTCGTCAGGCGGAACATCGCGGTTCACCTCACAATAGACGCAATCGAAATTGCAAAACTTATCTGGGTTCATGTTGAGGCCAATGGAAAGCCCGCGTGCCCGGGGTGAAATTACGACATAGACAAACCGGTTGCCGAGAAAATCGCGGGGACAACCGAAGGCTGTTTCGATCAGGGGCGCGCACGATTCCTTCACTTCTTCAACCACGCATAATTTAGCGGACATATTTGTTCCTTCGGTTCGTTTTCTTCATCTTCAAGGTCAATTTGTCAGAATGCCCCAAAGCAGCTACACCATCCTTGCCCATTGCTGGCCGCATTTTGTCGGCCATTGAACATAAGCCATTTTGCATAAGAGCAAAATCCGCTAAATTCTCGCCAAAAAGGGGGGAGTCAAGTCGGCTTCGATGGTTCAAATTGACTGTGCAATGATGATGAAAACGAAAACAATTAACCGGAGATAACAACGATGTTGAAATGGAAACACATTTTTTTGACCTTGTCATTGATCGAATTGGCCATCGGCCTCAGCAATGCCCGGCAAAACACCTTTTTTTACCTGGGCCTCCCGGTTGGCGCGATTCTGTTCGGCCTATTCCTGATTGCCCAGGTTATGGAAAAGGAATCGGCGCTGTACGACGAACAGAGACGCGCCACCGCACTATCTTCTAAATCCCGCGAAGTCCGGCAACGACCCTTGTCGCTTCGCCGGGAGGTGGCACACAATCCAGCTCTCACTATGGCTTCTCACTGAAGCCCGCTGGAGCAAACGACAACGATCAGGGCGCGCCTCGTGTGCGCCCTTCATTTTTGCGACGAACCCGACCGCCGCCCAGGAAAAATCGGGCTTCCGACCTTACCCCGGACGATATGAAACCAAAGCGCACTTCGCGCATCTTGACATCTCCTTCCGACCGATTAAGCCAACGGACGCGGACTTATTGAAGGAATTCTTTCACTCGCATTCGGAGCGAACAATTCTGTACCGTTACTTCACCCCATTGCACGATCTGCCGCCCGAACTGGTGCAGCAATTTGTCAATCTCGACTATCATAATAACATGCCACCAACGCGCTTCTGGAGGGAGCCAATGCGGGAAGCGACGGCGTTGCTTTGACTGTAAACCCCAATGCGGGTGCTTGGACGGCCACAGCGAATGATCCTTGGTTGCATCTTGCCATCGCAGGTCAAAGCGGGACAGG
>DATKFW010000122.1:0-13736 GCA_035511075.1 Vulcanimicrobiaceae bacterium | reverse complement strand
GGGCTTCGAATCCCACTTTGGCCTTGAAGGCCGCACTGTGCCGTTTGCGTTTTGCTTTCATAGGTCTGCTCTTTATTATCTACAGCAAACCGGCGAAAATCGAAACTTACCTGTGGTCTAAAATTAGGGGTCCACCTCTCTCTTTTCGCCCGTCTCGTTGAACAATGCTTTCAAAGAACAGTTGATTGGCAAATACGGGTGGAATCCGGTCCGCGTGAAATGCGATTATCCGACTGAATTCTACGTTCCTGATTACAAATTCAAGAAAGCCAACGCGGGTCAATTTCGCGAGATGGACTTTGTGAAAAATAAACTCGGCGTCGAAGTTCAGTTCGGCAAGTATTCGTTCATGGTTTACAACGTCGCGGCCAAAATGACGATATTCAAAAATCTCGGCCACATTGACGCGGGCGTTGAAATTGTCCCGGTGAAGTCATTTGCAGACGAGATGTCCTCCGGCGTTTCGTATTTTGAGCAGTTCGTTTGGGATTTGAAAAACCGTGGAGTCGCCGACATTGACATTCCCGTAATGATCCTCGGCATCGATGCCGATTAACCGAAGAACCGTCAGGAAGAGGGGTCTGGACGACCCACCGGCTGGAGATCGGGCATTGCACCCGGGTGAGCCAAGCGGTTAGCCGGATGGCGTTGATGGGATAAGGCAGCTTTTTCTTTGTAGTATCTCTGAATCTTTCCGTTCCCTAATGATTACCTCACGCTGTGGACTGACCATCATGGCGCTTGCGATTATGGTGGACCAACCGCCGCTCGACCTCAATCTACTCTCGGAAAAGCGAAAGCGCGATCGCTAGTTTTCCTTTTGGCATTGCATTTGGCGGAATACCGCCGGTGACATCCCACAAAAACCGAACTGCGTCGGTGGCCTGCTCATGCAGGCTTAGGAATTTTTCGGATTCCGATTTTCTTTCCCGGATGGCTGCGTCAAGTCGCGTCTGAAGTTCCTCGACCGTCTGCCGATCGACCTCTCCTCCGAATTCCGCTTCGCTTGACATGGCAATGAATTTGGCGTGAAGAACCTTAGATTTTTTCCGGGACATTAGGGCTCTATCGACGCGGCTTTTAGCCCTCGCAAAAGAACGCAGAGCGTATTTTGCTCGTTCGACACGTTGCTCCGTTTGCGACCCACTCTTGAGTTCCTCGATAAGCAGCATGACAGAGTTGATTTGCGAATTGAGCCGTTCAAAAATGCGAGTGGCCTGTCTGACCTCGTCGATCACTGAACAGGCCCTTCTTGTTAAAATTCGTTTTTGGTTTGGTCCTGCAAAAATTCCCTCTAGCTCTTCGCGCGCGTCACCGATTGGAAGCCAGCCGAAAGCAACGCGTGTACGTAGCAGGTGCAGTTCTGGCAATACAGACGACGGAGACTGCGTGAGGACAGCGTACTCAATTAACGTAAGCAACGCCCCGGCAATGAAACCAATGCGCACGTCGCTTTGAGCCAAATTCGTCCAGGCGCGGCAGATATAAACGAGTGCAAACGCAATTGGCACACGGAAAACAATGCTGCCCAAGACTCGCCAGCGCAACTTAGCGGCGTCGATAGAAGACCCCCAGGAACCCAAAACAAAAGGATTTCGGATTTTTGTCAGAATCCAAATGATCCAGACGAGCGCACTTGCAAAACCATCAACAAAAAAGAGCGCAATCCCCAGTTTCGTAAGCCCGCCTATCCAAAAGAGAAGGCCGAATAGCGCCTGACAAGCGAGCAGGAAGGCAACTCTTAAGACTAAATTAGAATCGAGGCCACTGGAAGCCATCAAATGGTGGCCAAACGTCCATGTTGTACCCACGGCGGTACGACGTAATAATGGAGTTCGTATCAAGAGGGAGACGGCGAAACCAATTCCCCCGGAAACAACAAATGCAATAAGTAGAATATTTAGCCACGTGACATTTTTCCCCACTAGTTCGCTCACAATGCTCCACGCTAGAGCGGCACCGGCAACGACGATCGCCCAGCTAGTAACCCCGTGTTTCGCCGCGACCGATTCCCTGGATTCAATTTCAAAATCAATGGCGTTAAGGAATGCATTTCGCTCTGGTGCCTCGTCAGACCGTTGCGGCATAGGTTGCTGTGTTTCCATAGAGAAAAGCGGCTACGGCTCACGCCGAGTCCGCACAGTATTTTCCGCGTCAATATTAAAGTGGATCTTTCCTCCTAAATAGAAAAGGAAAAAGGCGCAATCCGAGGATTACGCCTTCCCGTAATTATGAAATACTAGCTAAGAACATCCCAGACTCTCGCCACAGTTAAGGCACTTATAGCACGCCCCGTTGCGTACGGCGATGTGGCCGCAGTTGGGACACGTAGGGGCGTCCAATTGAAAATGCGACACGCTCTGGCTCAGGCTCGTTACCACCCGGCCGACCGCGGCCGATTGCCCCGTGCCATGATCGCCGTAGCCAAACCCGTTTCCATTTCCGTTACCGTTCCCGTTTCCGTTGGTCACCGGCATCGATGCAGGTTGCAGCAAAATATCTGTATCGTCAGAGATCGCCAGATCAGGCACCGGCCGGTTTATTTTTTTTTTAGCCTCATCCAGGAGGCCGGGCAACGACAGTTCCGGTTGATTGCGGCCGATTGAGTTGGCCTCCCGGTAGCCAGGCACAAATTCAAACCCAAGCCACCGGAACACGTAATCGATGATCGAAGAAGCGTTGCGGATTTCCGGGTTCTTGGTAAAGCCGGACGGCTCGAAACGTTGATGCGCGAATTTGCGCATCAACGCTTCGAGCGGCACGCCGTATTGCAACGCAAGACTGGTCAGCGTGCCAATGCAGTCCATGAGTCCCCCAATAGTCGAGCCCTCCTTGGCCATGGTAATAAAGAGTTCCCCCGGCTGCCCGTCCTCGAACAACCCGACAGTCAGATAACCTTCGTGCCCCGCGACGTCAAATTTATGGGTCTTCGCGTTGCGGGTCTCCGGCAGGCGCCGCCGCACAGGCTGGCCGGATTGACTGCTGATCCTCTCGATTTCCCCTTCCAATTCCTTGATGCGCATCGTCGCCACGCTGTCCCCATCGCCTTCGGTGCTCTTGCGCGTGTTCAACGGCTGCGAACGCTTGGACCCGTCACGATAAATGGCCACGCACTTGAGGCCCATCTTCCACGCCTGCACGTAGGCGTCCTTGATGTCTTCCACGGTGCATTCGTGGGGAAGGTTGACGGTCTTGGAAATCGCCCCGCTGATGAACGGCTGGGTCGCCCCCATCATCTTCAAGTGCGCCATGTAGCTGATGCTTCGTTTGCCGCGATAGGCCTTGAACGCGCAATCGAAGACCGGCAAATGCGCAGAATTCAACCCGCTCTTGGTCACCCCGCCGTTTTCCTGCACGTCCTCGATGGTGTCGAACTTTTCCACGTGCGCCACAATGGCCGCAAGTTCGGATTCCGAGTAGCCCAGGCGGCGAAGGGCGTCGCCGACCCCGCGATTGACCATCTTCAACATCCCGCCGCCGGCCAATAATTTATATTTGACCAATGCGATGTCCGGCTCCACCCCCGTGGTATCGCAATCCATGAGGAACGCGATCGTTCCCGTCGGCGCAAGCACCGTGACCTGGGCGTTGCGGTAGCCGGTTTGCTGCCCGCGCGTCAGCGCGCGATTCCAGCAGTGGCGCGCCTCGTCTTTAAGATAGGCGAAGTCGCTGCTCGGGTGAATGTCTTCGACCGCGTTGCGATGGAGTTTGATGACTTCCAACATCGACCCCACGTTGTCCTTTGCCAGCGGCTTGGGGACGTGGGAACAGCGGGCGTCGCGGTAGCCTTTGAATGGCTCCATGACGCCGGCAATTTCCGCGGATTGCTCGTAGGCATGCCCGGTCATGATGGCCGTAACGGCCCCGGCCAGGGCGCGGCCCTCGTTGGAGTCATACGGCAAGCCGTAGCTCATAATCAAGGAACCAAGATTGGCAAAGCCCAGGCCGAGAGTCCGGAATATGTGGGAGTTCTCCGCAATGTGGGGCGTCGGGTAGCTTGCGTTATCGACGATGATTTCCTGCGCGGTGATGAAAATGCGGACCGCGGCCTTGAAGCGCTCGATGTCAAACTTCCCGTCGTCCCGCTTGAATTTCATCAGGTTCAGAGACGCGAGATTGCAGGCGGTGTTGTTGATGAAAACATACTCCGAGCACGGATTGGTGGAGTGAATCGGCTCGGTGCCTTTGCACGTGTGCCATTTCTGAATGGCTCCGTCGTACTGCAGGCCGGGGTCGCCGCAGATCCATGTCCCCTCCGCGATCTTGTTCAGAAGCGTGGCGGCGTCTTTCTTTTGCAAGGGGCTGCCATCGGTCGCGCGGCGCGTCCACCATTCCTTGCCGGCAAGCGCCGCCTCCAGGAACTCGTCGCCGGCGCGGACGGACAGGTTTTCGTTCTGGTACATGACGCTGCCGTACGCGTCGCCATTGTAAGAGCCGTCGTAGCCCTGCTCGATCAATGCCCAGGCCTTCTTTTCCTCACGCTGCTTGGCGTCGATAAATTCTTCGATGTCCCCGTGCCAATCCCGCAAGGTGTTCATCTTGGCCGCCCGACGGGTCTTGCCGCCCGACTTAACCACGTTGGCCACCTGGTCATAGACCCTCAGAAACGAAAGCGGCCCGCTCGGCCGCCCGCCGCCGCTGAGTTTCTCGCGGCTGGAACGAATCGGGCTTAAGTCCGTGCCTGTGCCGGAGCCGTATTTGAAAAGCATCGCCTCGCTATGGGCCAGGTGCATGATGCTTTCCATGTTGTCATCGACGGATTGAATGAAGCAGGCGCTGCCCTGGGGATATTCGTATTGCGTCCGGGCGCGCTCGGCCTTCCCGGTCTGCCGATTGTAAAACCAATTGCCGCGCGCAGACTGATTGCCGACGTGATACTCATGATAGAGGCCCACGTTGAACCACACCGGCGAATTGAATGCCGCGTATTGGTTGACGCACAGCCAGACGAGTTCCTCGTAAAAGATCTCCCCTTTTGCCTTGTCAAAATACCCGTCGCGCACACCCCAATCGGCTATCGTCCGGCAGACCCGGTGAATCAATTGGCGGACGGACGTTTCCCGTTCGCCGGTGTGCTGTTCACCGTAAAAATACTTTGAGACCACGACCTTGGTGGCCAGAACCGACCAGGATTTTGGCACCTCGACGTTTTCCTGCCTGAAAATCACTTTGCCGCTGTCGTCGGTGATTTCGGCCGTCCGCTTTTCCCATTCGATTTGATCGAAAGGTTTGACCGCGCTATTGCTAAAGACCCGCTCAAACGGGAGCGAGCGTGCCGCTCCGGCATCCGGAATGCGGCTGCGGCCGGTCATGGAGCCGGTCACGGGACCGTTTATGGGGCCTTTGGAGGCTTTGGGACGCTTCCGGCGCGCCGCCTGGGCAGAAGGCTGGACTTGATCTCGTGAATCAATCATGAAAAATCCTTATCTCTTGGTGTTTTAATTTATACCATCTCAAAAATACTGCCAAAATCTCCCCCAAGGCCGCACCAGGAAGGGGTTGCGTTTGATCGCCAACCCCATCCAGTAGGGAGTCCTTCGCCAGACTAACACCACATATAGTAGTGGCAAGGAAAATCTGAAAAAAAAGTTATCCCCAGTTTGTTCACACAAAAATGCGCTGTTTTTTGTGTCAAAAACCCCCAATAAAGCCCAAGAAAGCCCAAGAAAGCCCCATTTTCGGCCCATCTCAATTCGATCCCCGAATTCCCGTCATTCCCAAATATTCCGGAAAAACTTTGCTCTTTGAAGTTTCTTTGGTTGGGCTGATAATCCGACCTTGCATGAAAAGTAAACACGCAAAATCCGCCGGCAAAGGCCATTCGGGCCTGCGCCCCAATTCCAGCGTCGTTTTGGACGGGCCTGAACGCGCGCCCAGTCGCGCCATGCTCTACGCCGTCGGGTTCAAGAAAGAGGATTTCAAGAAGCCGATCATCGGAATCGCCTCCACCTGGAGCATGGTCACGCCTTGCAACGCGCACATCGATCAACTCGCCCGCGAAGCCGAGGCCGGGGCCAATCGCGCCGGCGCCAAGGCGATAATCTTTAACACGATAACCGTTTCCGACGGCATTTCGATGGGTTCGGAAGGAATGAAATATTCGCTGGTCTCGCGCGAGGTCATCGCCGATTCCATCGAAACGGTCGTCGCGTGCGAGGGCATGGACGGCTTTGTGGCCATCGGCGGTTGCGACAAAAATATGCCCGGCGCCCTGATGGCCATCGCGCGCCTCAATCGCCCCGCCGTTTTTGTCTATGGCGGCACAATTCTTCCCGGATGCCTCACCGGCGATCCGCGGAAACTGGACATCGTTTCGGTGTTTGAAGCCGTCGGCGCCCATGCCAATAAGAAAATTGACGACGCGCAACTGCAGCAGATCGAATCCTGCGCGATTCCCGGTCCGGGCTCGTGCGGCGGGATGTACACCGCCAACACCATGGCCAGCGCCATCGAAGCCCTGGGCATGAGCTTGCCGAACAGTTCCGCCCAAACCGCCATTTCCAAAGCCAAGAAGGAAGACTGCCAACGGGCGGGCCCCGCGGTCTTCGCCATGTTGGAACGGGGCATCCGCCCGCTTGATATCATGACACGCGCCGCCTTCGAGAACGCGATCACAGTTGTCATCGCCCTGGGCGGTTCCACCAACGCCGTGCTCCACCTGCTGGCCATGGCCCACTCCGCGCGCGTGAAACTGGCGCTCGATGATTTCACCCGCATTGGCAAACGCGTGCCGGTGCTGGCGGATTTGAGGCCCAGCGGGCGCTACTTGATGTCGGAACTGGTGGCCATCGGGGGAATTCAGCCGATGATGAAGACACTGTTGGATGCGGGACTTTTGCACGGCGATTGCCTGACTGTCACAGGGAAAACGCTAGGGGAAAATCTCGCCCACGTTCAACCCTACCCGCAATCCCAGAAAATCATTAGTCCCCTCGACAATCCGATCAAGAAAAACAGCCACCTGGTCATTCTCTACGGCAACCTCGCGCCCGAAGGCGCGGTGGCAAAGATCACGGGCAAGGAAGGCACGCGGTTCGAGGGCGCGGCCCGCGTTTTTGAGTCCGAGGAGCAGGCCCTTGAACGCATTCTTGACGGAACGATCAAGGCCGGCGACGTCGTGGTCATTCGCTTTGAAGGCCCTCGCGGCGGGCCGGGCATGAGGGAAATGCTGGCGCCGACCAGCGCCATCACGGGCAAGGGCCTCGGAAAGGACGTCGCGCTAATTACCGACGGCCGCTTCTCCGGCGGCACGCACGGGTTCGTCGTCGGCCACATTACGCCCGAGGCTTACGCCGGCGGCCCGCTGGCGTTGGTGCGCAACGGCGATAAAATTGTGATTGACGCCGAAAAACGGGAATTGACCCTGGCCATTCCGGTCCGGGAGATGGAAGCCCGCCGCAAGGCCTGGAAACCGGTCAAGCCCCGCTATGTGCGAGGAGTGCTGGCCAAGTACGCCAGCGCCGTGACCTCCGCCTCCCTCGGCGCCGTGACGGACAATAACCTCAAGCTCTGACCCCAGATTCAGTGTATGGAGTGCGGCGACATGTCGCCGCACTCCAAATGCAAAGCGTCCCAACCAACTCGCTCCCTGCCTTGTCAACTAAGGACGCGGCGATGCTGGGAATCGACTACCGTTAGCCGCTTTGTGATACTTCATACAAATCATCTGCCTTTCGCCACTCGTGAAGAATATCGCGCATTACGAGGGCATGGTCGAATTCAATTGAACCTTCTGGAAACCGTTGCTGGTCCGCAAAGAAGCTCGAATGAACCTTGGTGACGGACAAAGCGCGAATGCGCCAGTCCACCGTGTGCAAAAGCAGACCATCAAGCCGGCCTGTATCTCGTCTGGGCGAATAACCAAGGCTGCCACCTTCGAAGAATTCCGACGCTTCCCGCAATGACTTAAAGCAGGAAGCAGTCGCCAGCACGTCACTATCTTCACCAACGACGGTGACGGAAACCGAACCGTCAAGTGACCGCATGGTCAATTCAATGTGACCGCCGATATCCACCACGAAAAACTGCGCCGGGTGATGCTCACCCGGAAATATACGACCGCCGGCCACGCGATTGAGGAATGATCCCGTGTCACGTCGGGGAATGAACACACCCTCGCGCTGAGTGCCTACTGCGTCCGTCCACTCCACAGCAATGCGATGCGCAGCGTTCTCGCTCGACAACCCCAGCGCCCCCGGTAATCCAGCAGGGCGTATCTGCTCCAGACGAATGAGGCAAATGCCGACGAGCGAACTTCCCCTGTGGAGCTTAGGCCGAAACGGCGGTGGAAGAATGCGCTGCACGACTGCCGGGTCGGCTCGGTAATTGACGAGCAGCCGTCTCTTAATCGTACCTTTGATGACTGGAATGCGCATAGATTATGTCGCCTAACGACTCAGGTCGCCGGCCACCGCTGCAAACAAGCGTTGGCGGAGAATCCAGCGCCAGACAAAAATTGCAGTTCGAATGTTGCGACATCCAAACACGCAAAGCAATCCGTTAGATTACTGAAAGTTACAGGCGCGCATTCTAAAACGTCTTCCCCCCACGGTTCATTGGGGTCACATTCCCCCATCGGCCAATTGGCACACTGGCCTGAACTGGTTGTGTAATCCTACCGCAACGCCCGCCGGAGGAAGCGCAGGAAGTTTCCATGCGCGAAATTGCGCGCGTCCTCCGCGGTGCCGCCGCGTTGCCGCACCAATTCCGGCAGCCGGCGAACATCCGCGATCGTCTCCACGTCGCAAGGCGTCTGTTCGCGTCCAAATCCACCATCCAAGTCTGAGCCCACCCCGACGTGAAGCGCGTTGCCCGCAATCTGGCAAATGTGATCAACATGTTCGATCGCGCGCTCCAGCCGCAAACCGCGCGATTCCGGCGTCGTCTGCCCGCGCACCCAGTCCGGAACCATCATCCAACCGTCCAGCGCAATACCGATCACCGCGTCGCGTTCAATCAACGCGCGAATCTGGTCATCGGCCAATTGCCGTTGATGCGGCGTCAAAGCCCGGCAGTTATGATGGCTGGCCCAGATCGGGCCGGAATACAATTTCAGCGCCTCCCAAAAACATTCGTCCGTCAAATGGGTCACATCCAGTATCATCCCCAAACGCTGCATCTCGGCCAGAAGCTCGCGTCCGCGCGCGGAAAATCCGCCGGAGGATTCCGTTCCCTGCGCATAGATGCCGGGACCATAATGCGCCGGCCCGACCGCGCGCAATCCCCGCCCATGCGCGCGTTCCAAATGTTTCAAAGTGATGAGCGAATCGGCCCCTTCGAGGCTCAGGATACAGCCGATGGGAAGTTGATCGACCGAGTCGTCAGCGGCGTCCTGCCAGCGCACGAGATGTCTGTCCAAGTCCGCCCGGCCAGAGATCATCGTGATCTCCCCGGCCTCCTCCATGGCGCGATACCACGCAAGCTGGCCCTGCGTCATCGCCCAGGCCTGGGCCGGTGATTGCCAGACGTTGACCGGGCTGAAGCCCGGCGCTTTGACCTTGGCAATCTGCGTGACCACCGCCAAACCGATGCCGCCGCGCCGCATTTCCGGCAGGCAAACGGTCCCGCATCCGCGACCCGCCTTGTCACTCAGGCCGGATTCAGCCGCGCGAATTTCGGAAATCGGCCGGGTCAAATCGCGATTCCACTCCAGGGCGTTGAGCGCGAGATCGAGATGGGAATCCAGGATGAATGGCTCGTTCATATAAACGCGCTGACCGCCAGCGCCAGGCCCAGGCCCACCACCCCGATGATGGTTTCGCACATCGACCACGTGCGGAACGTCTGCGGCACCGTCAGGTTGAGGCATTCTTTGACGATCCAAAAGCCGCCGTCGTTCAAGTGCGAAAGAAAAAGCGAGCCGCAACCAATCGCCACCACAACCAGCTCAACATTGACCCCGGGATGCCGGGCAAGAACAGGAACAAGCAGGGCCGACGAAGTCGTGATCGAAACGGTCGCGGAGCCGGTCGCCACGCGGATGAAAGCGGCCACCATCCATCCATACAGCAGCGGCGAGAGATGCGCCGCGGCGGCCACTCCGCCCAGGGCATCGGCCACGCCGCTGGTTGTAAGGACACGGGCAAAACCGCCGCCCCCGCCCACGATCAGGACCGTCATGCCGACACTGGCGACGCACTCCTCGCTGAATTTCAATAATTGACTCGGCGCGAAGCCGCAATGCGTTCCCAGCGACCAATGGGCAAAGAGGACCGCGATGAGCAGCGCTATCGACGGGTTCCCGATGAAATCCGCCGCGGTGCGCAGTGATCCGGGTCCGGCGGCCAAATCCGCCAGCGTGGCCAAAAGCATCAGGCCCACCGGCAAGAGCATCGAAAAAATCGTCAATCCAAATTCGGGCCAGCGGGCGCCCGGATGAAGCGGGGCGGGCTCGGCTGGAGAGGCCGTGATTCCGAGTTGCCGGCCGGCCATGCGTGCAAAAAGCGGGCCGGCGACGGCCGCCGTCGGTATGCCCAGGGCAAAACCCCACAGAATCACCTTGCCGGTATTGGCGTGCAGAGCATTGATGGCCATGACCGGTCCCGGATGCGGCGGCATGACTCCGTGCATGACCGAAAGAAAAGCCAGCAGTGGAAGCGCGAGCTCGAGGAATGGCCGTTTGGTTTCGCGGGTCAACGTGTGCAAAATCGGCGCCAGAATGATCAGCCCCACAGCAAACCACGTCGTCAAACCGACCACCAGGGCGATTGACGCGATGCACCAGCCGATGCGGCGCGGCCCAAACAGGATGACGAACCGTTTGGCCAGCACTTCCGCTCCGCGCGATTCCGCCAGCAATTTTCCCAGCATTGTCCCCAGGCAAATCACGGCGGCCGTCCCCCCAAGTGTCGCGCCCAGGCCGTCCTGAAACGCCTGGGCGACCTCCAGCATCGGCTTTCCCGCGCCGCCGCCCACGATCAGCGCGGCGATCAGCAGCGCCAGAAACGCGTTCAGCCGCGCCCACGTCACCAGCGCCACCAGTACGCCGATCCCCGCCAGTGCAAGAGCGATGAGCAGCCAGTCCGACTGTGTCATACGGTGAGTTTCCGGGCGCGCGCTTCGATGCGGCAGGAACCGGTGACATTGCCCTGCTCAATCAGCACAGCCTCGCCATGCAGGGCCACCGTCGGACACACATGCCAGGGCACACCGAGCACTTCATCGCCGACGCCCAGCCGCGCCGCCCCGGCGCTTTCCAACAGCAGATGCTCCTCGCTGTGCGTGATGAATTGCGCGTCGGGCAAATCGGGAAAAACAACCCGCGGATGCGGCATTTCCGAGGCCACCGCCTTATGGCCAAGGTCCAGACAAAGTCGATTCCCGCCCGGCTTGCTGACGACCCGTGTCAATAGCACGGCGGCATTGGAAAAATGGAGGTCGTGGAATCGGGTTGCGTAGGAGGCGTCCCACAGCACCGTTGTCCCCGGAGAGCATTCCACGTCTTGGCGCGCGGCGTGCATCGGAAAGGTCGGAGTGCCACCCGCGACAACCCTTGGAACAGGCAAACCGGCCGCGAGCAATTGATCGCGCAACTCCCAGACCGGCGCAAAGGCTTCCGCGCACGCCGCCGCGCGGACGGCCGGATCGCTTTGGCTCAAATGGCCGTCGTAGGCGTGCAGCCCGCCGGGAACCAGACCCGGCGCCGCAGCCAATTGGCGATACAGCGCCAGCGCCGCCGGGCCGGGTGGAATCCCGGTTCGATGCTGCCCGACATCAAGGTCCACCAGAATTTCGAGACGCGCCCCCGTCGCTTCCATCGCCTGGAGAACCGCAGCGTCGTCCACGA
This sequence comes from Vulcanimicrobiaceae bacterium, assembly GCA_035511075.1. GTDB lineage: Bacteria > Verrucomicrobiota > Verrucomicrobiia > Limisphaerales > Palsa-1400 > DATAUD01. The sequence goes on along the minus strand of DATKFW010000122.1, from coordinate 1,951 downwards.
TCGTCGAAAATTTGGTTTGCGGATATTTTTCCTGGAGTGTGATCAGACGGCCAAGATTGGGGCCGACGGGCTGAAACGCGATGAGCACATCCGGCGCGCCGGCCTGCGCGCACATTTCCGCTTCGGCGATGGTGGCGCATTTGAAGCGTGTGATGCCCAGGGCGATCTGGCGTTGCACGAGCCATCCGAGCTTGTGGGTTTTGACATGCGGGCGAAGGCGGCCCGGGCCGTCCGCAATCTTCAACATCGCGGCGAGGTTCCGCTGGATTGGTTCCAAGCCGAGCAACAGAGCGGGAGAGGGGACATCCGACAAATCGACGCCCCTGGCCCATGCGATATCCAGCGTCATTGCCGCCATCTTAACGGTGTCCCGGCCGGATTCAAGAGTGTAAAATTCTTTCTCCCCGGAATCCGATTCATATTAAACTTAGAGCTATTTGAACGGGTAAACGCGATCCGGTTGACGTGGCGTTTACGCTGTGTTACAATGCTTACAACACTTACATGTATGAGGTTCATCAGTGAGAACAACTGATTCAATAGTGATCAGCATGCGCCTTCCAGCTAAGAGCGGACAGCGCTTGCGACGGATGGCAAGCCAGCATGGCTGGACTGCCAGTGACGCCAGTGCTCGGCTGGTCGAGGAAGGTCTCCGTCGCTCGGAATTCGCGTTCGTTGACTTCCGGGACTCCGCGGCCGGGCGCCAAGCCTGTATCCAGGGCAGTTCGCTGGCCATCTGGGAAATCATGATATTGGCCCGCGATTATAAAAACGACCCTCTGAAAGTCGCCAGGCATTTGCGCTGGCCGGAAGCCAAGGTCCAAGGCGCTTTCAACTACGCCAAGGCGTTTCCCGACGAAATCAAAACGGCCATTGCCGACAATGACGCGGTGGATTTTGAAACCCTGTCGCGGATGCTCCCGCAAGCAAAAGAATTCGTCGCAAGCGACCGGGACGGAAAATAATGCCATGCTAAGGCTTCTCCTCGACGAGCAAATCTCGCCGGATGTCGCCGAATGGTTTCACCGACGGCATGACAAGCTTGTCGTATTTTCGCTCGCCGGGTGGGAAGGCGGACGGTTCATGGGCCAACCCGATGAATTGCTCCTTCGAGAAGCTGCCGCTCAAAAACTCACACTTGTCACCTACGACCGCAAAACCATCCCACCCTTGTTGAAAATGTGGGCTGAGGCCCACCGCGCTCACGGCGGTGTGATATTCGTGGACAATAAAACAATACCCTCGTCAGATATTGGCGGACTAATCCGTGCGCTGCAAAAGCTTTCTCGGGAATCCGCCAAATGGGACTGGTCCAACCGCATTTGCTTCCTGCGCCAGTAACTCGGCCCATGTGATATCCAGCGTCATTGCGGCCGTCTCAACGGTGAACGGGGGACTTCCCTGAAACTCAGAGTGTCAGTACGAAAGAAACGGTTGGCTTAAGATGGATCGCTTATTGTGGAGGCAAAAAACTGATCGTCTGCCTTATAACCTCCGCATTCACTACCACTCCGATTCCCAACGCGTGCCTTTTAACGGTCGTCTCGTCCAACGAGGCAATCGGTTCACTGACAAATCGCTCTTCCGAAATTAGTCCCAGTATGCGGAAAACGCACACAGATTCGATGCTCCCATCGTGCATGTACCTTCTTTCCGAGATGTAAACCGGACCGCCGCTGTTACCTCTGAACACTTGGAAATCCAATAGGAACGTTTGGACTTCGGAGGCTGGCGTTAATGGATACCCTGCAATACGGCCGCTCCGCAGAATTGGAAATCCAGCTTCATTTGCCTCAGCCCCGTAGGGATACCACAGGTGGACCCCATCCTTTAGACCACGGAGCGCATAAAATAAGCGCGACTTTCGCCGATTGCTGTCATTTTTACTTTTGTTTGACTGTTATTCATTCTGCGCTTTTTAACCCTTTGGAAAAGAGAGAACGAGCCGTGC
>DATKFW010000121.1:0-16234 GCA_035511075.1 Vulcanimicrobiaceae bacterium | reverse complement strand
GGGCTTCGAATCCCACTTTGGCCTTGAAGGCCGCACTGTGCCGTTTGCGTTTTGCTTTCATAGGTCTGCTCTTTATTATCTACAGCAAACCGGCGAAAATCGAAACTTACCTGTGGTCTAAAATTAGGGGTCCACCTCTTTGCTTGCTTGATGGCCGGTGGCACAAAATTAACCGTTTTGTAAAAAGCGCCTAGCCAAGAATGCTTACGTTTTTTCCCAAGCAACAGTCAGACCCAAGTCAATATGAAAACTAAAATATACATAGTTTTGGCTGTATCAATGGCCGCTCTCCTATCAGCGGGAGGCGATGGGTCAAACCCCTCAAGCTCAATCAGTAATAATCAGCGGTATGCTATGTTCTCTCCAGGGGAGTCGAATGCTGGCGGCCTTCCGGACATTTATATAATTGACACTGTAACTGGTCGCGTGTGGAGACGCCTCATTTTTACCGATATAAAGGACGCTTACCTGAGTCCCCTTCCTTATCTGACTGCTGATCACTCAAGCGTCTCGGTCACGCCGCCTTTTACCACCGTAACAGAATCCTCTTCACTGCAGAAGCTCTATGAGCAAGAGCTCCAGCACGCGGCACAGAAGGAATCAGATAACAAGTGAGAAATTAGGGACCAAGCCATATTTTTTTCGTAAAGCCCCTTCCTCCAAATCCTATCGCCAAATGAAAGCGCACGAGAATATAGCAACGCGAGGACCAGTGATTTGGGAGCAATACAAGCAAAAGCTCACCGAACTGGAAATCGTTTTCAGGTTCGTCGAGTACGGGTTCCAAAATCTGTCCGTACCGAAACGGAGGAACTTCGTCAAACACTTAAAGTCTCAAGACGAGTCCAAACTTGCAGAAAGAATGGAGATGGTGCGTCTTAAAGTTCCAGGCATCAGCGACGAGTTTCTTGAGGAGCACCAAACGAGGCAAAGGCTGAAGATAAAGGCAGCTTTCCGTAGCAGAACCCATACGCAATATGCAGAATGGGTCTCGGATGGAATGACTTCAGCAGAAGTCCTTTTCCGCGTAACTGTTTTTGAAGATTTTTTGAAGCACGTTCATGCTTCAATTCTGCGTGCAAGTCCCAAAATCCTTTCTGCCTCGAACTCCAACTCCAAAAGGTCGATTGCGCTGAAGGAAATATTTTCACTACCATTCGAGGATTTCACAGATAACCAGATTTGTCATGCCGTTGAACAATTAGACAGGCAAAGAATGAGTCAAAGAATCGAGTATTTCGCGAAATATCTCGGTATTGATTTCGCAAGTCAGGGTAAGTATTTAATCGAGATTTCAGAAATTCGGAACAAAATCGCGCACGGAAATCCTCTGCAAGCACTTACACAGGATTACACAACGCTGCCTTTGAAGGGTATTCAGGGAACTATTTCTAACAAAATAAAAAGCGCGATGCAGTTCGCGTTCGAGCAAGGTCGGTCTGCTTATCCTCGCAATTTCCTAGATAAGTAATGGAAGTAGCAAGCGACCGCTTATACGGTGTCAATTTTGCTGTCCGCTGTCGCGCAGAGGTTCAAAGCGGAAAATCAGACAGGGCCAAAGCCACAGATCGCAGGGGAGGCGTTTTTGACTGTCCATCCATTAATTTTATCCGGGCATAGTTCATCTTCAAGCGAGCCACCACACCCCTCGGCTAAAGCCGGGGGGGTGTGGTGGCACCACGTTGCATCAGTTTCACAGGTGGCAGATATGCCGCAGCCTTGGCAGCGCTCTATGGCGCTTCCCTTGACGTTTACGGCCTCGTCTGAGGCTGGCTTGAGCCGGTCAAAAGTTAAGAGGCGTTTGAACCGTTATCGCCGGTCCAGTGACGCTCTCAAAAGGAGGCGCTTTGCTTACTCCGCTTACCGGGTTGCACTGGCAACGATGGCAAGGATTGCGTCTTTAAGAGGCTGGCTGAGTTGCGGCCATGCATCGACGACTCGCTTTAGTTCGTCGGGCAGGACTAATTTTTGTGAGGCTCTTTGTGAGGCTGAGGGGTCTTGTCCCAGGTAAAGATGCAGGTTCAAACCCTGCAGCGCGCACCATCTTGTCCGCCGTAGCCTCGGCGAAGGCGGATTCCCACCATTGCCGTGTTGTGACCAGTTGTGTCACGAAGCGACTTTTCCCCTGTATTTACAGGGGTTTCATGCACATCGACGCTTGCCCTTTCAGTGACAGGCGATGAGATCTGTTGACCGCTCTGGACCCCCGTTTGTGCGCTTATTGGTGCGTACGTTTCCGAAGCAGTTTCGGCCCGATGAAAGCTCAATTTTGCAATGGCGTCACGAAGCGGCAACAACCAAGAACTCCGAGAATTGTGTATCCATCGCCCGGCTTCCTCTTTCGTGACGAACGCGAAATTTGGCAAACTGCTGCAAACTGCTCGCCCGCTATTGACATTACCCTTGGGAAACGAGAGGTTGAGGCGGTTATGAAACAACAGCGCCGCGCCGGAAAAAAGAAGCTCGATTACCCACAAACAACCGCTGGCAGCCGCTTGGCCGCCAAGGCCCGGAACATGGCCAGCAAACACACCCGCGAGGAACGTCGAGCGCATATTAACGCGGCGTTGGCGATGATTTATGCCGGGGCCAAAGAGGCAGATCTCGCTCGACGCTAATTTCGTCTTCGATCTCGCTGCGGAGAAGGATTTCGCCCACGATTTTCTCGAAGCTTTCCAGAGGAAGGGCTACACACTCGTTTTGCCGCCGACAGCTTCCCACGAGTTGCACACGATTTTGACAGAGGGCGAGAGTGAAGCGGAACGGGAGGTTGTGGGCATTGCTTTGGCCGGTCTGACGAAATGGAGCATCCGGCCCTTTGATCTCGACTCCGTAGCGGAAGCTATCTGCCAACAGTTCGTCCGGAGCTTGGTTCACCAACGCCTCATTCCCGAAGACGAATTTAACGACGGTTTGATCCCGGCCGAAACGTCGTTTGAGCAAATCCCGCTGCTGGTGACGTCCGACAAGCACTTGCTGGACATTGACGAGGACGCGCTGTTGCTGGCGTTCAACGAAGCTGACCTTTCGCCGGTGCATCCGGTTCATCCGAAGCGTTTGTTGCGCGCGTTGCGGTAAGCCGGCAGTCAGTAGGCAGCCCCGCTCTCTCACTGGCCCTCCTTTTTCGTCGCTGCGTCCACAATCGCCACAATCGCCGCCCTGAGCGCTTCACCGAGTATCCGCCACGCCTCGACGACCCGTTGCAATTCGGCGGGAAGGTCAGATTCTTGTGAGGCTATTTGTGAGGCTGCATGCGGATTTGCTAAGGAATCGCCCGATTTTTGCAGGTTCAAACCCTGCGGATTTACGCCTCCCGGACGGTCGCGTGGAGAGTCTGGCGCAGTTGTTCGATAAGCGCCCCATGGGCGGCGTTGACTTCCGCATCGGTCAATGTCCGATCGGGATTACGGTACGTGAACGCGTAAGCCATGCTCTTTTGGCCTTCAGGCACATTCTTGCCGCGGAACACGTCGAACAGCTCCGCCTTTTCCAAATTCTGCGGTTTCGCCTGCCGCACCACATTCAGCACAGCCTCATGCAACGTCGCTTCCGGCAGGAGCATTGCAACGTCCCGGCGGATGCTCGGATAAGCGGGCAGGGGCTTGAACGACTTCACCGGGTTGCGTCGCGCCAGCAGCAGGTCGAAATTCAGTTCGGCAAGAAAAACCGGGTCCCGCAAGTCATAAGACTTCTGCACACCCGGCGCCAACTGCCCCATTTCACCCAAGCCGAGCTTGCCGAGTTGCACGGAGGCCGATTCCAAAAAGAATGCGTCGGCCTGGCCGCGACCGGTCCAGGAAACGCCCCGCAATCCGAAATGTTCGAAGAATTCCTCCAGCATTCCCTTCAAATCGTAAATGTCAAATTTCGCCTCCCGGTCCGCCCCGCTCCAAAACGCCGGCAGACGTCGTCCCGTCAACGCCAGGCCAAGCCGGCGCTCTTCCTTGAACTTGCCGTCCACCGGCACAAACACCCGGCCAATCTCAAACAAGCCCGCATCGTCGTTCTTATGATTGACATTGTGCCGCAGGCTCTCCAGCAATCCGGGCAGAAGGCTCGCTCGAAGCACGTTCATATCGCTGCTGAGCGGATTTTGCAGCGCGACCGGCGACGTTGCGGCGTCGCGCAATTTCGCGGCCCCCTCGGAAATGAGCGTCTGCCCCTGCGCTTCGAGCAAGCCCAGGCCGGCCAGCAGCCGGCGGCCTTCGGCGATTTGGTCGTGGACGGCGTCGAATGCGTTGGCGCCAACCGCTCCCCGCGGCGCGGTGGACGGGATCTTGTCCACGCCGTAAAGCCGTCCGATTTCCTCGATCAAATCGACCTCGCGCTTGATATCGACTCGAAAAGTCGGGACGCGAAACGCCATTCCGCCGGGGGCGATGCTTCGGAAACCAAGGCGTGTAAGAAAATCGGCCTGGGTTTGGGCCGGGATTTCGATGCCTAGCAATTCGTTGGTCTTTTCGGGGCGAAGAATCAATTCCCTGGGCGCGGCCGGAGTCGGATAAGCATCGACGCCCGGTTCCAGGAGCGTGCCGCCCGCGGTCTCAAGAATCAATTGCGCCGCGCGCCGGCTGGCCCAATCGCAAATGCCCACGTCGGCCCCGCGTTCGAACCGATACGAGGAATCGGTGCGCAGGTCCAGCTTCCTGGAAGTCGCGCGAATGTTTTGAGGTTTGAAGCAGGCGCTTTCCAGCAGGACATCGGCCGTGCTGGAATTGATCTCGCTGTTCTGGCCGCCCATGATCCCGGCCAGCGCGACGCCTTTGGTTTCATCGGCGATCAACAGCATCCTGTCAGTTAGCACCCGTTCTTTGCCGTCCAGCGTGACAAATTTTTCCCCTTCGGCCGCGCGGCGAACGATTATTTTCCCGCCTTCCAGCAAATGAAGATCAAACGCGTGCAACGGATGGCCCGTTTCCAACATCACAAAGTTAGTGACATCAACCACGTTGTTGATCGAGCGCAAGCCGACTTTTTCCAGGGCCGAACGCAACCACGCCGGGCTGGGGCCGACTTCGACGCCTCGAATGACGCGCCCCGTGTAACGCGGGCAAAGTTCCGGTTCATCAATGCGGACCGACACAACCCCTTTGCCGGTCTCAGCGGCGATTCGCAAGGAGGCGATTTCAATTTCCGGCACGCGCAACGGATTGCCGGTAAGTGCGCTGATTTCGCGCGCGATACCGATGACACTGTTCCAATCCGGCCGATTGGGAGTGATTTCCAAATCATAAACAACGTCGCTGCCCTGGCGGCCGAGATATTCGGCGAAAGGCTGCCCGACCGTGGAATCCGGGCGCAGAATCAATAACCCGTCGATTTTGTCAGGCAGCCCAAGTTCGTCGGGGGAGCAGAGCATCCCCTGGGATTCGCACCCGCGGATTTTTCCGGCTTTGATGGTGACCGGTTGTTCGCCCGGCTTGGCCGGAAGGCTGTGGCCTGGCAGAATCAGCGGCACCTTGTCGCCCGCCTTGAAGTTTTGCGCGCCGCAGACAATTTGGCGTTCGCCGTGGCCATCATTGACCCGGCAGAGAGAGAGCTTGTCGGCGTTGGGATGCTTATCGCGGGCAGCGACCTCGGCGACGACGACGCCGTCGAATTCCCCGCCAAGTTTCTGCACCCCCTCGACCTCAAGGCCGAGCAAGGTCAGGGATTGGGCCAGTTCCTGCGGCGTTCCCACGAAATCAACGTATTGTTTCAGCCAGTTAAAGGTGATTTTCATCTTGTCAGACCACATGCCCAGGGAAATGCCGTACGCCGAAGGCTGAAAGTTCAGAAACTTCAGCCTTCAGCCCCTGGCCTTTGGCCTTTCAACGGGGATTACGACCGCTCCAGCGTGCCGTAGGTGATGGCGGCGACTTCCTGGCCGTCCCGGGTGCTCACCTTGCGCGTCGTCTCGTCAAACAGGCACGACATGTTGAGGCGATTGGACATTTCCGCCAGGCAAATGACCGTCTGCGCCCTCGTCGCCAGATCGATGCCCGCGTTGGGCTGCGTGTTGGCGCGGATGCAGTCAAACCAATTCTTCTCGTGCGCCCCGATGTCCTCGGTTGGCGAGAGCCCGTCAAAAGTTTGCAAATCGATGTCCTCGGAGAAATCCTTCTCCGGGATGAGCTGCACGCGCTCGCCGCTGCTGCCAATTTCCAACGACGCTTCGTGTCCGTAAATGACAAACCCCGGGCTGCGCGCGGCCACCGTGCTGGAGACGATCATGATCGTCAAACCGCTCGGAAATTCCGCCGATAATTGGATGAATTCCGGGCAATCCCGCTCGATCGTCGGCGGAGGCGCCAGGTCGGCATGGACGTTCTTGGTGCCGATACACGTCACGCGCGTCGGGAATTCCGGCTTGCCCGTGGCGAACATGAGCGGAAGCAGGCGATGCGGCACCAGGTCCCCCAGCGGCCCGGCGCAATAAGGATAATATTTGCGCCAGCGAAAATAGGAATCCGGATCAAACGATTTCTTGTCCTTCACGGGCGCCTGCCATTTGTCCCAATCCAAATCCCCCGGTTGGCACCAGGGTTGAATCGGATAATTCCATTCACCGTTCTTGCTGTTGCGGCAATAATATCCCTGCGCCCACACCGGTGTGCCAATTTGGCCTTTTGCAATCAACTCCGCCGCCTTATGCCACCCGGCGGCGGTGCATCCCTGGGAGCCGACCTGAACGATCTTGCCCGATTTTTTCACAGCGTCGTGCAAGTCAAAAGCCTCCTGCAAGTAGCGCGTCATCGGCTTTTCGACATACACGTGCTTGCCGGCTTCGACAGCGGCGATGGCCGTTTTGCAGTGCCAATGATCGACTGTGGCGATGGTCACCGCATCGATGTCATTCTGTGCCAGAAGGTCCTCATAATTCTTGTAGACCTTGCAATTGGCGCCGATGACAGCCTTGGCGTCCTGCTGGCGATGGTCGGAAAGATCGCACGCGGCCACCTGGACGATATTATTGGCGGCGGCATTGGCGTTTTGAATGTTCACATGCGCCATCCCCTGGCCGCCCGTGCCGATATAAGCGACCTGCAGGCGGTTATTGGCCCCGACAACGCTGCCAGGCGACGGGGCCTGGTTCTGTCCATAGACGGGCGTCTTAAAGATATTGGTGCTTGCCGCCACGGCGGCTGCCGCGAGGGTAGATTTCTTGAGAAACTCACGGCGTGTGGCCCCGCCGTCCTGGGGCTTATTCTTATTTTCGTCTTGATTCATAAATTTTTCGTCCGTTGTGTGCTGACCAGCCACTAATGTACGCAAAATAGTTCAGACGGCAAAGCGCAAAATTCAAGCTGAATTCCATCCAATTCGTCGTCGTGATCATGAGCTTGACGTGAATTTCGCAGGAAACAAGGCTATGGCGGGGCGAGCCGTGCGGCCCCACCGCAATTGCTTGGCCCGTCACGACCCCCAATCAAATGCCAGTTGTTCGCTCGCCGGCGTGTGGATGAAACGCGCTTGTCGCCAGCCTGTTCGCTCCTTAATATATCTCGTATGAGCGCGGTTGAAATCGCTGTTAAAAAAGTCAAAAAACTGTCTGCTCGCCAGGCGCGGGAGTTATTGGGCTGGTTGGACGGGCTCCAGACCAACGGCAAATCCGCCACCCGACCGCGCCGCAAGTCTCGACAAAGCGCGTTGGCCCGCAGAAAACAGAAGTTCAAAGATTGGCACGACTCCGTTCGTGGCACAACTGATTGGGAACCGCCTCGGATGCCCGACGATCTGGTAAAGCCCTTTCGGCTGTGAATTTCGTGCTGGACACGAATGCTGTTAGCGACTTGCGAAAGCCCCGCCCCAACTCCAATTATTTTACGTGGGTGGGTGCTCAAGACCCGGCTCACCTTTTCATCACCACCATTTCCTTGGGTGAAGTATGGCATGGCTTCCATCGTTTGCCGCCGGGGCACGCCGACTACGAGAGCATCAAGCGATTCGCTACCAACCTGTCAAGGGAATACAACGTGCTGAACTTTGACCAGCGCGCGGCAGCAATTTGGGGAGAACTAACCGCCATTGCAAACGCCCCGTTGCCTTTGCGCGATTCATTTATTGGCGCCATTGCCCGCTCACGCGGCTATCGCATCGTCACGCGCGATGTCGCGCCATTCGAGCGGATGGGCTGCAAAGTCGTTAATCCGTGGCGTTGAGGATAGTGCGTCTTTCTATACTCCGTTTCTATACTAACCCTTGTTTTCAAGCAAAAAAATGGTAAACAGCCGCCAAAGCTGAACATGCACAAAACCCCTAAAAACACAGGACAAATCAGCGATGGCCAGCGATAGCAAAAATCACGCGCCAGACTTAGAATGCAACGCCAGCCGTTTGGTCCTGAATCGCCTCACCGTGCGAATTGGCCGTCCACCAATTCCAGGACGCGCGGCGCGCGGGCAGCGATGCCGGGGTCGTGCGTCGCCATGATGAACGTGACCTGCCTTTCCGCCCGCAACGCATCCAGCAATTCGATAATCTCCGCCCCCGTGTGAGAATCGAGATTCCCCGTCGGTTCGTCGGCCAAAATCAAGTCCGGCGCATTGACCAGCGCGCGGGCGATCGCGACCCGCTGCTGTTCGCCGCCGGACAATTCGGAGGGCCGATGTTCCAGGCGCTGGCCCAGGCCGACCCGTTGGAGCAAATCAGCCGCGCGCGCGCCGGCCTCAGAGGGCGCCAGCCGGGCCATGCGCGCGGGCAACGCCACATTCTCCAGCGCGCTTAATTCCGGCAGCAGATGGTAGGCTTGAAAAATGAAGCCGACCCGCCGGTTGCGCAATTGCGCCAATGCCCGCGCCGAAAAAGTCCGCAGATTCGCGCCGTCAAAGTGAATTTCACCCGCGCTGGGCAAATCCAATCCGCCCAGCAAATGCAGCAGCGTGCTTTTTCCCGCGCCGGATGCGCCGCGCAACGCCAGGAATTCCCCGCGCTGCACGGTCAGGTCCACCCCGCGAAGGACTTCCAGGGTGCGGTTTCCCATGACGTAACTCTTGCGCAATCCGTTGGTGATCAGAAAGCCAGCGTCATCCATAGCGGAGGGCCTCCACCGGTTGCAGCCGGCTGGCTTTCCAGGCCGGAAACATCCCGGCCAGCACGCACGCCAGAAACGCCGCCCCGCAGATCATCGCGATATCCGTCCTTTGAATCGACGCGGGCAAGTCATACACGTGGTAAATCGAAGCCGGCAACAGTTCCATGTGGGTGGTCCGGCGCATGAATTCGAGAAACTCATTCCGATAGGCCAGGGCGAACATCGCTATGCCGAATCCAAGCCCAACCCCCAGCGCGCCCACAACGATGCTCTGGCTCAGGAACAGCCAGAGAATCTGCCGCCGCGTGGCGCCAAGCGACTTAAGGATGCCAATTTCCCGCGTTTTCTGGACGACAAACGTGATTTGACAATTCACAATCCCAAACGCGGCGACAATGACGATGAAAAAGAGTATGTAAAACATCATGTTCTTTTCCACCGCCAGCGCGTTGAAGATTGCGGGGTTCTCCTGCCGCCAGGTGTAAATGGATACGTCGTTCGTCAACGTGTTGCCCAACTCCTCAGCCACTTTGTCCGCGAGGAACGGGTCGCGCAGTTTGATCTCCAATCCCTGTACAGCATCCTCCGGCATCGATTCCAACTCCCGGGCGTCATCCACAGAGGACACGATGATCGAACTGTTATATTCCGGATAGCCGACATCAAAAATGCCGCGAATCGTGAAGTCCTCGGCGAGGAACACCTCGGCATTTGTCTTGCCGATGCTGGCCTGCATTTTTTCCACACTGTTGGCCGAATAAATGGCCAGCCGGTCGCCGATATCCAATCGCATCCCCGACGCGAAATCCTGCCCGACGACCAATCCCTTGTCGCTCAAATCAAAACTGCCGGAGACGATGCTTTTGGGCAGAACGTTGACACTTCCGATCGTGCCGGGGTCCACGCCAAACACCAGCGCGACATCCGTGCGGGGGCGGCCGATTTGCGGTTCGGTCTTGAATAGGACCTTGCCGCCTATGAACGGAGAGACGCCGACGACATTGGGATTGGCGGAGATGGTCCGCATAATGTTTTCATAATTAGTCAGAACATGTTCGCTGTCAATGGGATAAACCTTGAGGTGGGCGTTAAAGCCGAGGATGCGAGAGCGCCATTCCTGGTCGAATCCGCTCATGACAGCGATGACAACAATCAACACCGCCACGCCGAGCAAAACGCCAATGATCGAAATGACAGTGATCACCGAGACAAAGGTCCGGCGTGGTCGTAAATAGCGGAGAGCCAAAAAAGCCTCAAACGGCAACCTCGACATCCCGCAAAGCCTACGAGCCGCCGCCCGCCCTGTCAACGAGGCGAAAGCCGCCGCTCTCATGCGCCGGGGAATAAGCCAGGGGGCAAAATCTCGGGAGGGACGAGCGCCGCCGAGTCCCAGCTTTGCCTTGATTCCAAAAGCGGGCGGGTGGGGCCAAATAAACGAAACACGGCTGCGAAGTTACTTGAGAAACGAGGGAGTTTCTGGAAAATGCCTCGAAAACGAGAATTTCAGAGGCGCGGTATAACGGGAGGTGCGAGCGCCGCCTAGACCACCCGGGGAGGCGCGGGATAATCGGGAGGGGCGAGCGCCGCGAGTCCTACTCGTTTTGGCTTCCCCCCGGAGAGGCGCGGTATAATTCGAATCCAGCGCGTGATTCGCTTGCCTCGGCTTTAAGGAGCAGCACCATGTTATTTGACAGATTCCTTGCAAGTTAGTGCGTTGGAGGATAAATAGGTGATTTGAGGCCAAACGTGAACGAAGAAGAGGTCAAGGTCAAAGTCGTGCTGCCGCTCTCATGCGCCGGGGAATAAGGTAGTCCCCGTCAATTCGACTGAGGAGCGAAACGTATCAGATGCGGGGAAATATTTGGAAATCTAAATTAACTTTAGTTACTTTTTCGTGAACTTTCACAAATTCGCTTCCCCGAACCAAAAGGTCCAAGTCGGAGGCGAGGGTCGGAATCGAACGGAGTCTTCGCCGACAATCGGTCTCAAATATCCTGATTGCGAGGAGAATTCTACCCTTATTTTACAGGGGTTTCAAGCACTTTTTATTACTATCCGCCAACTATCGGACTTATCCCGCCACATACCCATTTCCTACCCGGTTATTGAAGAAATCATTGAAGGTTTCGTTGAAGTTTTTCAGGGCAGATTCATGAATGAGGATGTGGCGATTGTTGAGGTGAATTTGACGCTGAGCCAAGATACATTAGGGAAGGCCGGGAACCCATGCGAGGACAGACAATAATTATTGACAGTGCTTATCCTGCTTGTCTGGCGCAGCCAGATGTAGGGAAATTCGGGGTTGCGATCTCATCGCTATTCTTTGCGGTTACACCGTTGCGACGCGCGTTCTTTCGCCTCCAATATTGGCTGATCGTCTTTGTCGCGTCGTCCAGCCAGTTACGATCGGCAAGCAATGCGATCAATTCGATGGAACTGAAAAATTTAACGGAGTTGGGTTTTGGTTTGCCAAGCGCCCTCAGTTTCCCAGCGCTGGCGAGAATCGCAACGTCGTCAGTCGAGCAATTCAATAATTTCGCCACTTGCTCCGCCAGGAGACGCGCCGGAATGTCTTTCGCAGCCCATGTCGTTAGCGCGGTTTTCACCAACTCGTCATTCATGAATTAGTCTCCCTTCGTGCGCTTTTGGACTAAACGCTGGCACGCGACCGCCCGATGCTTGCTCGGAACGCCAAAGTTCTTCCGGCGAGCGCATCCGGTAAATATGACCGTGGATAATGCAGTATTCACGGGTCACCTGAGTTAAGCCTTCTTCCTGTCCAATCCAGCGCCCGTCAGAAAGCGCGACTCGGGCTTTTCCGTCTTCCAAAGCCCACCCAACCATCAGCACTTCTGAGTCAACACTATTACTTGGCGAACCTGCATTCTTGGATTGGGTCTGGCCGAAAAGCTTGGTTGGCGATGAAGTCAATGGCACTTGAGGCACAGGAACGCCGACGGAGTGAATTCGGGATTCGGGGGCGGACTTCTTGACGCCCGGAATCACGGATTGTACCCATCGCCCGCCAATCCATCGGAAGCCGAAGAAGCACAGCGAAACCATTATCGGCAATAACAACAGAAGTCGCCAATCCAAACCTTTGACCTTTGAACCGACATCCGCTTTTGCGGCCTCGATGCCGATGCCCGCCGCTGTGTTGTATGTCGCGGCGAGATCGTAATCCATTCGGAAGTACCCGGAATATTGGCAGAGCTGCCCGATCTGGCCGGTATAAAGCTCCGGGTATGCCGCAAACCGGAAGATCTTTGGAGCCGCAAACGGTCCGACCCGCTTCTTGCCAATGTTCACCACGTAAATGAATTCCTGGGTGAACGAACGGAACATTTTATCCACGTTCTGCGGCTGTTGGGTGTAAACGTAAATGTCGTCGCCGAGTTTGCGATGCTGCGAGAGGTAAAAAGGGAACTCATCCGGGGCGTCCGCATATTTGCGCACGTTGTAAAACAATTGGAGTTCATCCAGGTGGTAAATGACACCCCGACCGGAGAACTTTCCGCCTTTGAGCCATTGTGAGAAATCCAGACAGACAGGATTGCGGTCTTCCCGCTGCCGCTCGATGCGAGCAACTTTCTCGGATGCTTGGTGCCGGATTCGATAAAACTCCGCAAGTTCGCCTTCGTCCAGTACTCGCACTCGCGATGGTTCAAATACCATTCCGTCGGCGTCCGCTTCCTCCCCTGGATTTGCGGGACGACGATGGTCCAGCAAACAGATGTTATGCTCAGGATACCGCTTGGCAAGAAACTCAGCCAATTTGCCGAGGTTCACCGGCAGATTTGTGACGATTAAGCGGTCATCGTGGACTAGTTGATCGACGATGGAAACGACGCCCCGGTATGATTTGCCAGCGCCGACTTTTCCGCAAATGAAGTAAAGGCTCATGGCTCAGGATTGACCCTTCCAATTTGTTTGGTGAACCGCAGCGCCCAGGTGAATCCGAAAAACGAGGCGAACATGCCGAACCCGGCCCAGAACCATTCCCAATTCACATTCGGCCAACTGTCCGATGAAACTGCCGGAGCGGTCGAGATTAACGACATGACCGTCCCATTGGTGCTATTGGAAAACACGGTGTAATTCGCGTTTGTTCCCGAGGTGTCCAGCGCCAGCACCTGGCTACCCAACTGCAACCCACCGCCAGATGGAACAGGTATCCACAACGTTTCACCGTGTCCGCCGGTTGCGACAAAAGTTCCTTCGATATTTCCGAAGCTGTCCACGACTGAAACCGTGACTGGTGATCCGGTGAGATTCACGGGCGTCCACGGAATGCCCGCAGTTTGCGCAGAGGCACCGAGACCAAGGCAGCCGATTGCAAGGATTGTGAGTGGAGTTTTCATGCCATCAATGCTCGAACGATTGTTGCAGCCACGGTGACGACGCCATTCAACGTGAAACGGAAGGCGATGTAATAGAGAGCGCTGGAAACGATGTAGCTCATTGGAAGAAATTGGTCTGCCAGCCATAATGACAGGCCGACAGCCCGGCCCACGCCAGCGCCGGAGAAAGGATTGACCGCGATTTCCTGCCACCACATTGCGCCAGTCGATCCAACGGAAAACCAAGTCACTACAGCAAATGGCACCGCCGCAATTGCAGCCACAATGGCAACAATATAAACCGCCGCCAGCGGCCACCCGATGCTATTGCCCAACACAGTCAACTTGGGAAATTGCCCTTGGGGAGTCAGGATCGCCGTCCGAGTTGCCTCTGTCCCATCTCGCAGCACCATCCCGACGAAACCCAGCCCAACCAGCCACTCCATGACATTCCGAAACCAACTCGCAAAGTCCGCAATATCCGAGTTGTCCATCGGGTTGCAATCAATGGCGTACGACCCGACCCCAGGGAGATCGAAGCTGATGGTCAGCAATTCGCCCGGTGAACCGCCCACCGTCACCGCCGCACCCGCAGTCGAGGCGCTTTGCGCGTAGTTCAGCATCGACGCATTGACCGGCCCGGCCAATGTATTGCTGGCGTAGCCCACAATGTCCGCCGGGTTGGTCGAATAAGCCGCGATACCCAGATTAGTGTATGCCAGAGGCGCAGCCGTGTTCGACGTTATTGCCGACGCGGACGCTTCCAAATTTGTGTCAAAGCTATTTGTTCGTGCCGTGTTGGTGGCGATTGTTCCCAACAATCCAATCGCAGCAGCATCCGGGAAATTGGTCGGGAAATTCGTAATCGAAACCTGGTTGGATACCACTACCGAGTTGCTTCGGATTGCTCCTTCAATCCCCGTCGCCGCATTCGCAATCGCGGATTCAATGCCGGCTGCGTTTGCTGCCGCAGCCACGGCATCGACGACGTTGTCATTATGAAGTGCTGCAAAGCCTTCCTTTCCCGTTGCGTCCAGCATCAAACCGCCATTGGTCTGCGAATCCTGCCAGATAATCCCGTTGGTGCCGGTAAACATTCCGTTGGTCGTTGTCCCAGGATTGGGATTGGGAACGCTTGGCGGTCCGCTGCCTGACGTTTCAGTAGTGGTTCCCGCAAGCGTCCCTTGTCCGCCAAAAGCCGGACTCGTAACCGGAACACCATCGCTGCCGCACAGCGATACGCACGCGGGCTGGCCCACAGTCAGCCCACATGGGTAACTTCCCGACGCCGCCATATAGGCCATGAACTGCGATGGGCTACCAACAGGAGAGACATCCGTGTGGCACACCGTCACAGATTGCCCCGGATATACCGCCATGAAATTGTTCGGATTATTTGCATCGTTTCCCTGCTCTTGGGGCGAACCGCTGATGCTTGCGGAAATGTTGGTGCTGCATCCCGATAGCCCTTGCAGCGTCCCGCCATCGAGGGCCGCATTCTGATACCCGAATTGGTAGTACTGAACTTGGGTCGTCGTATTGTTTAATGTGATACAACCGCTGTTGGTTTGCGTGGACGCACTAGGCGGTCCGCCTCCACCGTCCCCGCCGAAAAAGTACACGATGTAATTATACGTTCCCGCTCCCGGTATTGTAATTGAAGGAACGCCCAACAGCCCGTTACCCACCCAATACTGCGTCGGAACCGAACTGCCATCGACATAGTTCGCCTGGCAAAACGTGATGGTTTTTCCAGTGGCACCCGTGTCTGTGTTCATTGTAACGCCGCAGTAGCTGCCTGGCTCAATAGTTCCACATGCTTGGTTGAGTCCAAAGAACCCGGCCGAGCATCCAAGACCGGAGATGTACAATTCAAGATTGTCTATCGCCAGACTCGAGTTGTTTTGCAATGTAACGATCATCGTCACCGACGATTGCGCCTGCGTAGTTATGCCGGACACCAGCAGTGTCGCCAACACGAGACCTGTTTTTACAATGTTCCTCATACGTCAATACTTGAAAGTCCACATCAGCATGAAGCAGAGGAGTGCTCCGGCCATGAATGAGAGTAGTTCGCTCATAAGGAGAGAGGCCCGCACGGCTATTCACCGCGCGGGCCAATTCAGTTATTTGCCGGAGATTTTCCGGACGATCTTCAAGACCACCCAGAACCCGACAATCCCGACCATCAGCGTCGCTACCGCCGTGAACACGGTTGTAGCCGTAGTCGTGATCGTGGAGGGATCGGCAAACGTTGTGCCGCTGCCGCCGGAGCTTTGAGCATGGGCGGAAACACCGCTGAGAACGGCAGTTCCAACGCCCGCAACGGCAGTCGCCGCTCGTTTCCAGTTTACCCCCTCGACAGTGGCGCAGATTTTATCCGCCACAATCTCCGCCGTTTCATCGAGGGCCTTGACCGCCCCTTGGCAAAGACGCACGGCAGACTCGGCCGCGCTCTTGAGTTTATCTATCAGTTTGTGCATTTTTTCCTTTCGGTTAATCCCCAACCGCTCTGGCGTAAATCACACGCCGGAAACAAGCGGTTGGGAAGTTGTGCCTTCGCCGGGCAACCGGCGAAGGTCTTTGTGTTTACTTCCCGACGATGCCGACGATGCGGCCGCGCGCACGAAGCTTCGGACCGAAGGCGCTCAATTCTCGGATGCCGAGATTGATGACCTTGTCCTGGAGCTTTCCGGCGTGAGCAGCCTTTTCCTCGTCGCTCAGGGAGTATTCGATGGGTTGCGCCAATCGTGACCGATTTCCCCGTAAGTAAAGGCTCATCGCATGAAGCGGTGGGGCGAAAAAAGAAAATGAAAACACAAGTAATTACCTCGATAGATAAATTCGTAGCTCAACAACGGGCATATCAGAACTGCTTGAG
>DATKFW010000120.1:0-32312 GCA_035511075.1 Vulcanimicrobiaceae bacterium | reverse complement strand
GGCACGGCTCGTTCTCTCTTTTCCAAAGGGTTAAAAAGCGCAGAATGAATAACAGTCAAACAAAAGTAAAAATGACAGCAATCGGCGAAAGTCGCGCTTATTTTATGCGCTCCGTGGTCTAAAGGATGGGGTCCACCTGTGAGCATCTGCCCCGGCATCGTCTTTTCTTTGCTTTTCTTTGTTTTGTGCCGGCTTACGTCAATAGATTTGATTGCCGCGTTGATTTCAACAACGAGTTCGGGGTATTTTTCTGATACAACTTCTGTCCCGTGATTAAACGAATAAACCGCCGCCAATTTCATGGGGTTCTTTCTTTTCCAGCCATTCGTGCGGGACCTGCGCCACTTTTTCCTTGCCTGTAGGTTGATGGACAGGCTTGCCCAGTGCGCGGTATGGCAACTCTCCAGAAAAAAGCTTTTCGATGCGGGATTTGGCCTCGTTGATGTAAGTCATTTCTCGATCGATACCCATCGCCTTACGTTTGTGTTTGAGCGCGGCCAACAATGCGGACGCCACTCCGGTAAAAGGGTCCAAAACCCAATCACCCTCGTTTGTCGTAGCCAAGACACACCGCTCAACCAGTTCGATGGGGAATTGGCAAGGGTGCAATGTTTTTTCGGGATGATTGGCTTTTACGTTGGGGATATTCCACAACCCCACCTCCCACTCATTGGCCATTAATTTCCACACGTCGGATGGATTTTTTCCGAGTGGGTTTCCGCTGAGTTTGCCGTAGTCTGGGCCAGGGCGAAAATTGCGCTTGCCGGGGTATTTGGATGGCACTCTAACCGGGTCCAAATTGAACGTGTAGTCCTCAGTTTTCGTAAACCAAAGCAAAGTTTCGTATCGACCGGAAAACCTGACGCTGCAATGCAGGCCGTGGTCAAACGTCCAAATAATCCGGTTTCGTAATTGCAGACCCAACTTCTTAAAAATCGGGTAAAAATATATGTCCAATGGAAAGACTTCCGATTTCTCAACGTAATTACCGACCTGCCAGCAAAGCGAGCCATTGGGAGACAACACTCGAATCAATTCCACGAGGATGGGTTCCAACCATTCGAGATAGTGTTCTAATTTTTGCTGAACCTCGTATTCCTTCCCAATGTTGTAAGGGGGGGAACTGATTATCAGTTTAATTGCTCCGTCAGGCAGCTTTCGCAGCGCTTCAAGCGAATCTTCCTGCATAAGCACAATTGTTGAATCTGGCTGAAACTCCGAATCAATCCGGTGTTCTGGTTCAAACAGGCCATTTTGTTTGAGTCCAGTGCTCATGGTTTCCCCCGGGAAAGGATGCTGAAATCGCTGTGCAAGATAACCATTACAGAAAATTAGCGATTGTGTGGCGTGCGGTCAATCTTCCTCTCTCAGTAAGGAGGCACTACCAAGGAGACCGGCATTGCTTGCATCCGGCGGGGGGATTCCGTACGTTCGCAGGAGCAATGAGAAATGGTGAAAAGAAGAAGGCGGCTCCGCTGGTGGCAAGCAAACGTTCCGCGCGTTCGGCGCGGGCCGCAACGGGCAGGGCCACCCCGACCCGCAGGACCGCTGCCGGCTCTTTAAGTGAAATTCCCGCAATGCCGCCCGGCACCCGGTTGACGACGCTGGACAATGGCCTGGTCATTATCACACGCGAAGATCACAGCGCGCCGGTCGTTTCCGCCCAGGCCTGGTGCCAGACCGGGAGCATTTCGGAAGGGAAATGGCTCGGGGCTGGATTGTCCCACGTCCTGGAACATATGCTCTTCAAAGGCACGACTACGCGGCCCGGGAGCAGGATCGATCATGAAGTCCAGGCGGCGGGGGGCTACATGAATGCCTACACTTCGTTTGATCGCACCGTTTATCATATCAACGTTCCGAATACGGGGGCGTCCCTCGCAATCGACATCCTTTGCGACATCATGCAGAACGCGACTTTGCCGGCGGAGGAGATGGAAAAGGAATTGGATGTGATCCGGCGCGAAATGGACATGAACCAGGATGACCCGGGACGACGAGCGGGGCGGCGCCTTTTCGAGTGCGCTTTTACCAAAAGCCCGTATCGCTTTACGATCATCGGCTACCCGGATATTTTCAATACGCTTAAGCCGGCGGACATCGTGGCTTATTACCGGGACAGATATGTTCCCAACAACCTCTTTTTTGTCGTCACGGGCGACATGAAATCCGACGAAGTCGTCGAACAAATCCGGCGCGCTTTCGCGCAAAGCAAATCCAAGGCGCTGCAACCTTTGGTGCTGCCAGCCGAGCCGCGGCAGACCTCGCCGCGGGAAGTGATCGAAGAAGCGCCGATCGAATTGTGTTACTTTCATTATGCCTGGCACATCCCGGATATTCGGCATCCTGACGCGCCGGCGCTGGATATTCTGGCTTCGCTGCTGGGAAGCGGGCGCAGTTCGCGGCTGTTCCGCGAGGTGCGCGAAAAGAAGGGGCTTGTCACTTCGGCCGATGCGTGGACTTACAGCCCGGGGGAACAGGGGCTTTTTGGAGTCAGTGCGGCGACTTCCGGCGACAAGTTCGACGCCGCGCGCCAGGCGTTGCTGCTGGAGGTTGAGCGTGTGAAAGACCATGCGGTGCCCGCGCAAGAGGTTTCCAAGGTGATCAAACAATTTCTTGCCGCGACCCTCTCGACGCGGAAGACGATGCAAGGCCAGGCGCAGGACATGGGCGGCAGTTGGATGGCCGCCAACGACCTGAATTTTTCCGAGCGTTACCTGGCGGCCGCACGCGGTGTGACGCCGGCGACATTGCAACGGGTCGCCCGCGCCTATTTGACTCCGGCCAACCGGACTCTGTATGCCTTGCTGCCGGAGGGCGCGGCGCCCAAATCGAGCGAGACATTGCAGGTGTCCGCGGAATCGACGGTTGTCAAGATTGATTTTCCGAACGGATTGCGCCTGTTGGTCAAGGAGGGCCATCGCCTGCCATTTGTGGAAATGCGCGCGGTGTTTCAGGGGGGCGTGCTGGCGGAAAGCGCGCAAAATAACGGGCTGACCCAACTCGTCGCAAAAATGCTGCTTCAAGGCACGCGCCGCCGGAGCGCCGAGCAAATAGCCGTCGCGGTCGAATCGGTGGGCGGCAGCATCGAGAGCTTCGGCGGCAACAACAGTTTTGGGGTCAATGCCGAGGTCTTGAGCAGCGATTTCAAAACCGCGTTCGACGTTTTTGCGGACGTGCTGTTGAACCCGTCCTTTCCGGCGGCGGCGTTCGAGCGCGAGCGCGGCATTCAATTGGATTTGATCGGCGCGCAACGGGACCACTTGCTGCAAAGTTGCAGCCAGGCCATGCGCAAGGAACTTTTCGGCGCCACAGGCTATGGCCTGGATCCGCTGGGCACCGAGAGCAGCGTCGGGTCGCTCGGCATCGCGGATGTGGCGGCATTTTACAAAAAGATGGCGGTGCCGGGCAATTGTGTGCTGGCCATTTTCGGGGATGTTCATACTGCGGATTTGAAGGCGTTGGTTAACAAGGCATTTGGCCGGTGGAAGGCGGGCGCGGTCGAGTTTCCGCCGCGCATACCCGCGTCGGCCTTGACGAAAATCAAACGTGTCATCGATGCGCGGGACAAAAAGCAGGCCGTCCTTGTGCTTGGTTTTCCCGGGTTGACGCTCAAGGACCCGGACCGCTTCGCGCTGGAACTGTTGCAGGAAGGGTGCAGCGATCTCGGCTCGCGCCTGTTTCTTCGCGTGCGCGAAAAGCTGGGCCTGGCCTACTACGTCGGCGCGCAGCATTTCCCTGGGTTGGCGCCGGGCTATTTCGCGTTTTACGCGGGCACGGCGCCCGAGAAAGTGGAGGAAGTTGAACGGGAATTGTTCAAGGAAGCCGCGTTGCTTCGGACGGAAGGATTTACCGCGGAGGAGTTGGCCCGGTGCAAGGCCAAAGTCATCGGCCAGAAGAAAATCGCGCGGCAAGACCTCGGGGGCCTGGCTTTGACGATGGCATTGGACGAGCTTTACGGGGCAGGGTACCAGAACATCGATACGGAGGACGCCCTTTACGAGGGTGTGACGCTGGAGGCAATCAAGGATGTGGCGCGGAAATACTTGACGCCTGACCGCGCGGTCGTCTCGGTCATTCGGCCCGCTGTATAGCTGTCAATACGAGACGACGGTGCAGCCGAGAAACTCCATGGCGGCGTCCAATTGCCGGAGGTAAGTGGGGACGGCGTCGGGCATAACGACGTCGGTCAGGGAGCGATATTCGTGCTCGATGACCAGGTTGGTGCCGATAAAGGTCTCGTTTCGATAAAAAGAAAAAGCCGGGTTCATAACCGACTCATTGTCGGGGTGGACGGGCCATCCGGTGGTCCAACTGGCCTCGATGCGAGACACCTGGTCGACCGGATAGTCGATTCCCAGCGGCATGGTCCGAGGGGAAACGTCCGGCTTGCGCATGGCGTCGTCCACATTGACGGAGTAGAAGTGGCAATGATAATAAGCCTCCTCGGGCAGGCGGTTCCACATTCTTGGGACGGAATAGAACTCGGTGATTTGAAAGCGGTTGTTCTGCTGGTCGTCGCTGAACTGGAGCGGGGCCGTGGAACGGATATCGGTGTAGTACTTGGCCTGGACCGAATAATATTCCCGTTCGATGTCGTCTTGCGACGTTGTGGAGAAATGTTCCCGCAAGGCTTCCGCGTCGGTTCCCTCGGCGACGGTGACGATTCTGAGGCCCGTCGGCTCGTTGAGGTCGCCGATGCTAAAATAGGCCGTCACCGTTGTCTTGGGCAGGACGGTGCACGGGGGGATTTCCCACAGCGCGGTGACTCCGGGCCGGATAAGCAGGCCGAAACGGTAATCGGGCCAAGAACGGTCAGCCAGCGGACCGCGTTCATAAGCGGCGGTGGAATCCAGGTAATAGTAGCGATTATTTACCGTCGCCTGGACAACAGCATGGTTGAACACGACGGGGGAGGGGTGCAAATCCGCGACAGTCTGCCGTGCGCGGGAGTTGACCAGGACGGGATACGCGTCGATGTTGAGCGCGCGCAGCATGGCGACCAGCAGCGACGTCTTGTCTTTGCAATCGCCGAAGCGCCGGGCGAAAATCTCGGAGGGCGAGGCTGGTTGGTAACCGGAGGTGCCGTCCCCCAACGCGGTGTAACGAATTTCCTCCTGGACGAACTGCAAGGCGGCAAGCGCGCGGTCTTCCTGTCCTGGCAGTTGCTTCCATTCCTTGATTTTCTGCGTCAGATCGGGCGAAAACGTGTTGCTTGTGGCGAATAATTTCAATGCCCACTTGTTGACGTCCGACCAGGTTTGATACTCGCTCAACTGCACCCAGGGATACGGATCGTACCAGATCGGGATTTGGGGCTGGAGGCGCAATCCGGGCACTTTGGTGGCGTCCCAGGCAAATACCACCATGTTGCTCCAGTAAACGGTGGTTGGATAAATTTCCGTTCCGTGATTTTGCACGTACACCTTGCGCGGGGGCGGCCACAGCAAGCGCGTCACCAGATGGTCCACAGGATCTTCGAGATGGACCCGCACGCGGTCGGCGAACATTCCATTGAGGGCGGGATTGCTCCCTTCGATGCTGTACGCGTAGTCGATGATGTCGCCGGGGTGAATGTCATCGAGCAGAAGGGTCGCCGGCCTCGCAGTGCTGAGAAGGAAATCAGCCGCGTCAAGGGGGCTCTGGCTGGTTTGAAACCTGGAGGGGTCCAGGCCGTTCAAAACGTTGGTACCGCGCCAGATTTTGACCCAGTGCATAGTGAGAGATTCGTAGCTGGGATCAAATTCGATGGCGATGCGCGAGGCTTTCAGCACGCCCGCGGGGGTGAGAACCTGGCAGACCCAATGGAAAAATTGTTCGTCGTTTTTTGCGTTTATCTGCCTCTCTACCAGCACCCAGCGCAAACTGGCGGAGGGGTCCGGCGGGTCCAGGTTGAAAGGAGCGTCGGAACGGATCGGGATAACCCATTTGGAGGGGGGCGCGATGGCGGGTTTGCTGTCCTGGGCGAGGACCGGCGTCAGGGGCGCCGCTGAGAGGATGAAAAGAAGCGCCGCGTTGGCGCAAAAGCGCGCCCACTGGAAATGGAAAGAAATTTCCCCCAGGACTTTGTAGGCGCGTCTTTGTGCGTACATCGTATGCCCAGTACTGATAATCTCGATTTGTGATCTTGGCAACTGGGCGCGTGCCGGTGTCAACTTGTTAACGATTGCTTCTTTTGCCTTGAAAAGCGGTGGGAAGTGCCCTAGCGATTAGGCCATGCGTTTGCAATTTTCCCAGGGCAGGATACTTCGGTTATTCATTTTGACGTGCCTGCTCATGCCGTCCATCGCCAATTTTGCCGAGGACAAGCCTTCGGACACGTCCAAATCCGACGACGCCAAGGAGGGCGAAAAGAAGTCCGACGATTCCGACTCAAAGAAGTCCAAGATCAAGAAATACGATGAGGTGATCACCACCAACGCCGTCACCAAGGTCGGCCTTTTTCGCGTGCATCAGATCGAAGACAGCCTGTACTACGAAATACCGCTGGATGCCCTGGACACCGATTTGCTGTGGGTGACGCAGATTTCTGAAACGACCGCCGGCAGTTCTTACGCCGGCATGCCTGTGGGGGATCGAATCGTTCGCTGGGAACTCCACGGCGACCACGTGTACCTGCGCGATGTCCACTACGACATACGCGCCGACGCCAATGATCCGATCGATGAAGCGGTCAAGGCTTCCAATCTGGCGCCGATCATCCGGGTGTTCGATGTCAAGGCTTACGGCAAGGACAAGGCGCCGGTCATAGACGTCACCGATCTGTTCAAGAAGGAGGTGCCGGAGTTTAGCGCGCGGCGCGCCCTTGGCGCCGGGGGGATGGACTCGGATCGCTCCTTCATTGAAGAATTCAAGGCGTTTCCCAGGAACGTCAATGTGCGCGTGCTGGCGAGCTTTGCCGAGGGGAAGCATGGGGGCGGCTCCTCCGATGACGGCCCCCAATCCAGCGGAATAACGGCTGTTATATGCCACAGCATGGTCAAACTGCCCGAAAACCCGATGAAACCACGGCGGTTTGATTCGCGCGTCGGCTTCTTCACAGAAGATTTCACCGACTATTCCGACCACACCGACCACGAGGCCGAACCCGTGCAATATATTCTCCGCTGGCGCCTGGAGAAGAAGAATCCGGACGCCAAAGTCTCCGAGCCGGTCAAACCGATCGTTTTCTACGTGTCCCGCGAAGTGCCGGAGAAATGGAAAAGTTATGTCAAGGCTGGGATTGAAGATTGGGCCCCAGCCTTCGAGGGCGCGGGTTTCACCAACGCCATCATCGGCAAGTACGCCCCCGATCCGCGCGATGATCCGGACTGGGACGTGGAAGACGCGCGCATTTCCAGCATTCGCTGGCTGCCGTCGGAAATCGAAAACGCCTTCGGTCCGGAGGTCCACGACCCGCGCACCGGCGAGATTCTCAGCGCTGATGTGCGGATGTATCACAACGTCCAAAAACTCGTCCGGGATTGGTACTTCGTCCAGGCTTCCCCGTGCGACCCGCGCGCCCAGACACTGCCGTTGCCTGACGAATTGGAGGGCGAGCTGATCCGTTTCGTCGTCTCGCATGAAGTGGGGCATTCGCTTGGGTTTCCCCACAACATGAAGGCCTCGTCAAGCTACAGCATCGAGCAGCTCCGCAATCCGCAATGGACGAAAAAGAACGGCACCGCGCCTTCCATCATGGATTACGCGCGTTACAACTACGTGGCCCAGCCGGGCGACGGCGCGGGGTTGATGCCCAAAATCGGGCCTTATGATGCCTTCGCGGTAAACTGGGGTTATCGACAGTTCCCCAAGGGCGCGGACGAAAAGGACGAACTCGAGAAGCTCGTCAAGGTCCAGATCGATCAACCCATTTTCCGTTTCGGAGATCCGAACGCGGAGGTGGATTCGACCCAGCAAACCGAGGACCTTGGGTCCAACGCCGTCGAAGCCACGACGCTGGGGCTGCGCAATCTGGAGCGCGTCGCCGGTTACCTGGTCAAGGCGACGAGCAAACCGGGCAAGGACTACGAATTGCTGTCCGACGAATACGGCGCCCTGCTTGGCCAGTGGAGGCGCGAGATGGGTCACGTGGCCAACGTCGTAGCCGGCGTTCAGGAAATCAACCTTTACTATGGCGATGCCAACCGGCGATTCTTTCCCAATCCGGCAGAGTACCAGCAGCGGGCAGTTACATTTTTACTGGAGCACGCGCTGTCCACGCCCACGAATTTCGTCGGCCAGGACATCGTTTCCCGGCTCACGGCCGAAGGGACGGCCCAAAGCGTCCTCTCCGCGCAGGACGGCGTGCTCAGAAGCCTGATCTCCAGCCAGCGCATCAACCGGCTGGCCGAGATTGAACAAACCTCCACCAATGCCGCCTATACGCCCGCCAAGCTTTTCAGCGATTTGCGCGAGGGCCTATTCCGTGAACTGAGGAGGGGACCAGTGGACATCGATCTTTACCGGCGCAACCTGCAACGCTCTTATGTCGACATGCTCGCCGACAACCTCAAGAATCCCGCGGCAAACTCGGACCTCCCCGCCTATTCTCGCGGCGAACTGGAGGCTATCCGCGCATTGATCCGGACGACCGACGTTTCCGGGTCCAGGGCGGTGGTCCAAGTGCACGTGAAAGACTTGACGGCCCGTATCACCCGCGCCCTCGATCCCCGTCTCGCCAGCGATCAGTAGAACTTGAAAATGCGGGTTGTTCTTACTGCGGCACGTAACGAGTACGGTAGAAGCCTTGCGGGGCAGGGGTTGTGTTGGTAAAAGTCATATTTTGACCGACCGGCGTGTTGGTGGCCTGTGCTATCCAGTTCACGGGGGGCATCAAATTGGTCGTCAGGTCAAGGGCATACGAATAACCGGGCGTTCCCACCGCGGTGATGATGTTCGTGCCGACGCCGGGCTGGCTTAGAGTCAAATTATAGCTGCTGGTGCTGAGGAGGGCCTTGGCGACGTAGTACGAGCAATTCTTTCCCGCCAAGTTAAAATTTCCGCATACACAGAGGTTTCCTGAAACATCGAATACCAGGTTTGAAACATAGCCGGATGCAGGAAAATCGCCGATTTCTCCCTCGGGAGTGCCGGAACCCAGGGCGCTCCAGTTTGTGCCGTTCCATCGGGCAAGATGGTTGACACTGACCCCGCCCGCATGAAGAAATGCGCCACCCGCGTACAGGTTCCCGAAAGCGTCACAAGCCAGCGCATTGATTGGGGCATCCATTCCCGAACCCAGTGCGAGCCAGTTGGTCCCATTCCATTCGGCGACACTGGTGGCGGCGACTCCGCCCGCGCTGGTAAAGGAGCCGCCGGCATAGAGATGGCCGCCAAGGTCCAGGGCCACGGAATTGACCGGTCCATCGAGGCCGGAGCCGAGAGCGAGCCAGTTTGCGCCGTTCCATTCCGCAATATTGCTGGCGGCTGTCCCGCCGGCCATGCTGAACGAGCCGCCTGCGTAGAGATGGCCGGACTGGTCGGAAGTAATCGCATTGACAGGCGCATTCATGCCTGTGGCGAGAACACCCCAATTGGTTCCAGTCCATTCGCTGATGTAGTTGGCCGCGGCGCCATCGGCGTTGGTGAAGTTTCCGCCCGCGTACAGATTTCCGAAGACGCCGAAGGCCAGCGTATTGACGCTTCCATCGACAGACCCGACCTGCGCCCATTGGCTTCCATTCCATTTGTCAACGCCGGATGATGTCCCAGCGTAGAGATCGCCGGAAAGATCGCATACGAGAGAAAGGGTCAAGCTTTCTTCCAATGGCGGCACGCCTGGCATCCAGTTGCTTCCGTTCCATTTTGCCATGCCGTCCTGGTAGAGACCGCCTGCATAGGTGAAGCGCCCGGCCACGTAAAGATTCCCAAGGTTGTCACAGGCCATCGTTCGCGCGGCATTGTTTAGGCCACCGCCGGGAGGAAACCAGTCGCTGCCATTCCACTCAGCGAAATAATAGCCATTGTAATCATCCGCAATGGTAAAAGTTCCACCGGCATAAAGTTTTCCCGCACTGTCCAAGGCCAGAGTATTGACACCTTGCAAAGCGTTTGTGGACGAACCGATTCCAATCCAATTGGCGCCAGTCCATGTGGCAACACTGCGAGCAACCACAGAACTGCCGGAGGAGAAAAATTGTCCGCCCGCGTAAAGATTGCCGGCTGAATCAAAAACCAGCGCGCGCACCGTAGAATTCAACCCGGCGCCCAGGGCCGACCAAGCGGCACCGTTCCATTCCGCGACGTTCTCGGCGTTTGACCCGCCCGCAGTCGAAAAACTTCCACCGGCCACGAGGTTTCCGCCAGAATAGGCCAAGGCGTAAACGGAACCGTTGAGGCCCGAGCCAAGAGGGGCCCAGTTAGTTCCGTTCCATTCCGAGATGCCGTTGACGGTGACGCCGTTGATGATAGTGAACACGCCGCCAGCGTACAGGTTTCCCTGGGGGTCGGTGGTCAGACCATTAACGGAATAATTCGGGGAACCGATCAACGTCCATGCGCTGCCGTTCCATTTGGCGACGAAGCCACTTCCGGCCGCATAAACATTGCCATTGTTGTCGTGGGCCAAAGCTCCAACCGGGCCGGGGAGTGGGCCGGAAAGACCGAGGGCTGACCAAGTGCTGCCGTTCCATTCGGCCACGTACTTCGCGGCGGGGCCTGCGCCGACGTTCAAGGTAAAATTGCCGCCAGCGTATAAATTCCCTGAATCATCCACCATCAGGCAATCAGGTGAAGGCAGGCCCTGACCGAGAGGCGACCAAGTCGTGCCGTTCCACTCGGCAATATTGGTGGCAAAAAGGCCGCCGATGAGGGTAAAGGCTCCGCCGACGTATAGATTGCCTTTAGTGTCCGCCGCCGTGGCCGACACGGTATTATTTGCGCCCGGATAACCGGCAAAAACGGCCCAATTGGAATCGGTGAACGGCGGCACAGCCGGCGCGGTGCTTGCGATTAACACCAGAGCTTCAATGGCTGCAAATGCACAAACATAAGCTTTCATGCGTATAGCGGGCGATTGCCCGGGTTGAATTCGAATCCGGCCATCGCGATCAGGAATAGCTAATCGCCCCCGTTGCCTTGACGCGGCGGCGAGTTTTTGAGGATGGCTTTGCCGTACTCGCGATTCATTTGCGCGATGAAATCCAGGCTGATTTCCTTCGGGCAGACCGCCTCGCATGATCCTGTTACCGTGCAATTCCCAAAACCCGCTTCGTCCATCGCCGCGACCATGTTGAGTACGCGCCGTTCGCGCTCCGGTTTGCCTTGAGGGAGGGTGGCCAAATGGGAGACCTTCGCGGAAACGAAAAGCATGGCGGAGGCATTCTTGCACGCGGCGACGCACGCGCCGCAACCGATGCAAGCGGCGGCGTCCATGGCATGGTCGGCGGCGGCCTTGGCGATCGGCAGCCCATTGGCGTCGGGCGTGCCGCCAGTGTTCACGGAAACAAATCCGCCAGCTTGAATGATGCGATCAAATGCGCCGCGGTCGGTCACCAAATCTTTGATGACAGGAAAAGCCCGCGCCCGCCACGGTTCGATGACAATGACGTCGCCATCCTTGAAATGCCGCATGTGAAGCTGGCATACGGTTGTGCCGCGCAAGCCGCCGTGGGCCTTGCCGTTGATCATCATGGAGCAGGTCCCGCAAATACCTTCGCGGCAATCCGAATCGAAGGCGATCGGTTCCTCGCCCTTTGCGATCAACCCTTCATTGACCACGTCGAGCATTTCCAAAAAGGACATGTCGGGCAGGACGTCGGCGGCTTGATAAGCCACCAGGCCGCCCTGGGTTTTCGCGTCCTTTTGGCGCCAGACTTTTAGCGTAAGATTCATGGCAGGCTCACTTGTAACTGCGCGTGCTCATGTGCACTTCTTCAAAAACCAGCGGTTCCTTGTTCAAAATGGGCGGCTTGCCCGGGCCGCCGTATTCCCAGGCGGCGACGTAGGCGAAATGTTCGTCGTCCCGTTTTGCTTCGCAGTCCGCGGTTTGAAATTCCGTGCGGAAATGGCCGCCGCACGATTCCCGGCGGTCAAGGGCGTCGAGAGCCATCAATTCGCCGAATTCAAGAAAGTCGGCCACGCGGCCGGCGTGTTCGAGGTTCTGGTTGAAATCCTCGTCCTGGCCGGAAACTTTGACGTTTTTCCAGAACTCCTCTCTCAGCGCCGGGATTTGCGCGAGCAGTTCCTTCAACCCTTTTTCGTTGCGCGCCATGCCGCATTTCTCCCAGAGCAACGCACCCAGCTCCTTGTGGAACCCATTGACGGTGCGTTTGCCGTTGACGGCGAGGAGTTTTTTCGTGCGGGCCGCGGCTTCGGCGATGGCCTGTTTGAATTCGGGCTGATCGGCGCGGGCTTTGGGCTTTTTGGCGGAGGCAAAATAGTTTCCGATTGTGTAAGGGACGATGTAATAGCCGTCGGCCAGGCCCTGCATCAAGGCGCTTGCGCCGAGGCGGTTGGCGCCGTGATCGGAGAAGTTGGCCTCTCCCAGGACGAAGAGGCCGGGGATGGTGCTCATCAAATTGTAATCCACCCAGAGGCCTCCCATTGTGTAATGAACCGCCGGGTAAATGCGCATCGGCACGCGGTAGGCGTTTTCCCCGGTGATCTTTTCGTACATGTCAAAAAGATTTCCATAAAGCTCCCGCACGGACGCTTCGCCGATTCGCTGGATGGCGTCGGCAAAGTCAAGATAGACGCCTCGGCCGCCCGGGCCCACGCCACGACCTTCGTCGCAAACTTCTTTGGCGGC
The DNA here is from genome assembly GCA_035511075.1 of Vulcanimicrobiaceae bacterium. GTDB lineage: Bacteria > Verrucomicrobiota > Verrucomicrobiia > Limisphaerales > Palsa-1400 > DATAUD01. The sequence continues at coordinate 19,582 of DATKFW010000120.1, read as the reverse complement.
GCGGGAGGAGATGTCGCGCGGGGCAAGGTTGCCAAAGCTGGGATACTTGCGTTCCAAAAAATAGTCGCGATCCTGGGCAGGAATTTCGCGGGGAGGGCGTTTGTCACCCTTATTCTTGGGCACCCAGACGCGGCCATCGTTTCGGAGGGACTCGGACATGAGGGTCAATTTGGATTGATGCTCGCCGCTGACGGGAATGCAGGTGGGATGAATTTGGGTGTAACAAGGATTTGCAAAGGCGGCGCCGCGCTTGTAAGCGCGCCAGCAAGCCGTCACGTTGCAGCCCTTGGCGTTGGTGGAGAGGTAGAAGGCGTTGCCGTAACCGCCGGTGGCCAGAACCACGGCGTCGGCCGCGTGGGCGGAGATTTCTCCGGTCACCAGGCTGCGCGTGACAATACCCCTGGCGTGGCCATCGACAACGACCAGATCGAGCATTTCCATGCGGGGAAACATCTCGACTTTGCCCAGAGCGATTTGCCGGGACAAGGCCTGATACGCGCCGAGGAGCAATTGCTGGCCCGTCTGGCCGCGCGCATAGAACGTGCGCGAAACCTGTGCGCCGCCGAAGGAGCGATTGGCCAGGAGGCCGCCGTATTCCCGGGCGAAGGGGACGCCCTGGGCGACACATTGGTCAATAATATTAACACTGACCTGGGCGAGGCGATAGACGTTGGCTTCGCGCGAGCGGAAATCGCCGCCCTTGACGGTGTCGTAAAAGAGGCGGTAAACGCTGTCGCCATCATTCTGATAATTCTTGGCGGCGTTGATGCCGCCTTGCGCGGCGATGCTGTGAGCGCGCCGGGCACTGTCCTGGTAGCAGAAGGACTTTACGTTGTAGCCCAGTTCCGCCAGCGACGCGGCGGCAGAGCCGCCGGCAAGGCCGGTCCCGACCACGATTAGGTCGAACTTCCGTTTGTTGGCGGGATTGACCAGTTTCAAATCGAACTTGTGGCGGTCCCATTTCTGGGGAAGCGGTCCGGCGGGGATATTGGCGTCGAGCTTCACGGGATCCACCTGCACAAAATGGAAATGGGGATGGAAATATAGCCCAGAAATATCAAGGCAGATCCCCAGGTGGCGGCGCGGTCCAGGCAGGAGCCGTAAGCACGGTTTTTCCAGCCCATCGACTGGAACATCGCGCTGATGCCGTGGCTGAGGTGAAGGCAGAGAAGGCCGACGCCAACAATATAAAAGATCGAGACCAGCGGCACCCGGAAACCCGTGACCATCATCTTATAGATATCGTGGCGGCCTTTGGCATCGGTGAATTCCGGCCGGGCGGCAAAATCCTTACCCGTAAAATTGACGGCCTGGACCATGGCGGTGAAGTGTAACAGGTGATAGACAATGAAGACGGCGACAATCACGCCGCTATACATCATGGTGCGCGACGCATAGCTGGCGGCGGTGGGTTGCCACTGTTGATAGAGCACCGGGCGGGCCGCGCGGTTCTCAAGGGTCAACTTTGTCGCCGACCAGATGTGGACGGCGATGATCACCAGCAGGGCGATGCGCACCGGCCACAGAAGTTCCACGTTGGTTTGGAGAAAATCACCGTAGCGGTTGATGGATTCGGGTCCGAGGAAAATCTGGAGGTTTCCGGCGAGATGGCCAATGACGAAGAGGAACAAGACCGCGCCGCTCACCGCCATGAGGTACTTCCTGCCCAGGGACGAGCAGAAGAGGTTGCGCAGGAAGTTGATCATCAGTTTATCTGTCGTTGATCCATCTATTTCAGTTAACCTAATGATGCCGCGGCACCCCTGTCAATCAGCGAACGTAGGTATAAGACGGTCTTGCCCGGCTGTGAAGTCAGCTAATTAGGTGACAAAAGGTGAGTCAGGACGGTGTGCAGAGCTGATCCAGGGACGGAATTGCGTCGCCGGCGGCGGTTTGGCCGCGCCGCAGCAGGACGGCCCGCAATCCGGCTTTGCGCGCGCCCTCGAAATCCTCCGTCGCGTTATCGCCGACATGAAGGATCGATTCGAGCGGCACGCCCAGTTGCGCGGCCGCGGTTTCAAAGATTTTTGGGTCCGGTTTGTGGCGTCCCACTTCACCGGATACGATGATGGCGTCGAAATAATGATCCATCTTTAGCGCGCGGAGTAACGGCCGAAGGCGCTCGTCCCAATTTGAAATAATGCCCAGCTTAAGGCCGCGTTCCTTGAGCCGTTGCAAGCAGGGCAAGACGTCGTCGAAAACGCGCCAGTGGGCGGCGCCGGCGAAATTTTTGTAGAGGTCCGAGAAGAGGGCGTCGTCCGGCGGCGCTGGGGACAGACCCGCAAAAGACTGATTTACCAAATCCGACCAGTCGGCCATGGTGTAGCCGAAATTCTTCCGTGCTTTCCAGGCGGCGGCGAATTGGCGGTCCAATTGATCCGGCGAAACATGGAGGCCGTGGCGCTCGGCAATTTGAGCGTAGACGCGGCCCACCGAAGGCCAGGGTTCAATCAGTGTGCCGCCGACATCGAACGTGACGGCGCGGATTGAAGACCAATCGTGCCGGGGCCAATAGTCGTTCAAGCCGGATTCGTCCGTGGAAGCGGCCAGGCCGAGTTCCACCATCGCGTCGCCAATCAAATGCAGCGATCCCGTAACCACGACAAACGGTTCAACGGCGGTTCGCGCGAGCGCCTCGCCGATGCTCGAGCAAATCGCAATGGCCGCGGCGCCGTTGGCCTGGCGGCATAAATCCGCCAGCAAATGCGGGTCGGCCCCGCGCTCGCTTGGTATGGGCGAAATGAGGATTTGAGCGGCCAGCGGGGCGAGGATCGCGCAAATGCCAGCGCAATCCTTGTCGCACATGGCCCCGAGCACCAGGGCAGGCCGGCGGCCCGCGAAACGGGTTTGCAGGGCGGCGGCGAGGGTTTGCGCTCCGGCGGGATTATGGGCGGCGTCAAGTAAAATGACGCGCCCGCCGGGCTGTTCCACAACCTGCATGCGGCCGGCCCATTGGGCCGTTTTCAGCCCTTCGACGATCGCCGATTCCGACACGGGAATTTGCGGCGCAAGAAGGCGCGCGACGGCGGCGGCCAGCGCCGCGTTGGTCCTCTGATGTTCGCCGGCGAGGGCCACTTCGATTTCTACTTCTGTGCCGGTTACGAGCTTGAGCGGGGAGCGGAGGCGCGTGGCCGTTTCGGAAATGACGGCCAATGCGTCCAGGTCCGCCGCAGTCGTAACGACCGGGATGCCCGGCTTGATGATACCGGCTTTTTCGGCCGCGATTTCCGCGATGGAGTAGCCGAGCCATTTTTGGTGATCCAACTGCACGTTGGTAATGACGCTGGCCATCGGAGTCACGATGTTTGTGGCATCCAGACGCCCCCCGAGGCCGGTTTCCCAAATGACCAGGTCGCACTTTTTTGCGGCGAAATACTGCAACGCCATGATTGTGACCGCCTCGAAAAAAGTGGGGTGCGACTGCGCGCCCAAAGAGACGATGATCTCGCGGATTTTCTCTGTCAAACGCGCGACGTCCTCGGGGCTGATCAATTGGCGGTTTACCTGGATACGTTCGGCAAAGGAAACCAGATGGGGCGAAGTGAACAGGCCGACGCGCAGACCCGCCGCGCGGTAAATGCTTTCCAGCATGGCGCACGTCGAGCCTTTGCCGTTGGTGCCGGCGACGTGGATGAAGCGGAGTTGGAGGTGCGGATTGCCGACGGTCGCGGCCAGGCGGCGCGTGTTTTCCAGGCCCAACTTCATCCCGAAGAGGCGCAACTCGTACAGGAATTGGACGGCTTGGGGATAAGTCATTGTGATTTACGGTTTAGGAGTCAGGGGAATGAAGCGGCACGCCTCAGACCGGCTTAAGGCGCTGCTTTTTCCCCCGCCTGGGCTGCTTGTAATTGACTTCGCGGGTGGGGGCGGACTTGTCCGGCGTATCTCCGAATTGCCGTTTTAATTCGCGGATTTGGTCGCGCAGAAGGGCGGCCTTCTCGAATGACAGGTTGTTCGACGCTTCCACCATTTCTTCCTGCAAACCACGGAGCGTCTCCGTCACGTCGAAATCCCCGCTGACTTCGCCCAGGAGCATCGCCGCTCTCTTGCGCGTATTCTGATAGACGGCCAGGCTGTCCTCGACGGCGCGGCTGACGCTTCGCGGAGTGATATTGTGCTCCAGATTGTAGGCGAGCTGCCTCTGGCGGCGGTATTCGGAAACGGCCAGGAATTTCTGGATGCTTTGCGTCATCACGCTGGCGTAAAGAATGACTTCGCCGTGAAGGTGGCGGGCGGCGCGGCCGGCAGTCTGGATCAAGCTGGTGGCGCTGCGCAAAAAACCTTCCTTGTCGGCGTCCAGGACGGCAACGAGCGAAACTTCCGGCAGGTCCAATCCCTCCCGTAACAAATTGATTCCCACCAGCACGTCGAACTCGCCTTTGCGCAAGGCGCGCAAGACTTCGACCCGCTCGATGGCGTCGATTTCGCTGTGGAGGTAACGCACGTTGACGCCCAGGTCCCTGAGGTAATCGGTCAACTCCTCCGCCGAGCGTTTGGTCAGCGTGGTGACCAGAGTGCGTTCTCCGGCGTCGGTTCGGCGGCGCACCTCCTCGAGCAAGTCATCAATCTGCCCCTCCAACGGTTTAACTGTGACCTTGGGGTCGATGAGACCGGTTGGGCGGACAATTTGCTCGACGACGCGGCCCTCGGACCAGGTGAGTTCCTGTTGCTGGGGAGTGGCGCTGAGGTAAATGGTTTGGCGTTGCAACGATTGGAATTCCGGAAAGTTCAAGGGGCGATTGTCCAGCGCGCTGGGAAGGCGGAAGCCGTGTTCGACGAGCACCGTCTTGCGGGATTTGTCTCCGGCATACATCCCGCCGATTTGCGGGACCGTGGCGTGGGATTCGTCCACAATCAGCAGGTAGTCACTGGGAAAGAAATCCAGCAATGTGCCGGGCCGGGAGCCCGCCGGGCGTCCGGCCAGATGACGCGAATAGTTTTCGATGCCCGAGCAAAAACCCATTTCCTCCATCATCTCCAAATCGTATTCGGTGCGCATCTTGACCCGTTGGGCCTCGAGCAGCTTGCCGCGCGCTTCGAACCAGGCAATGCGGTCGCCCAATTCCTCGCGGATGTTCAGAATGGCCTGCTTTATTTTGGCTTCGGGCGTGACGAATTGTTTGGCGGGAAAAATTACCATCGATTCGGGCGTTTCGGTTTTCTCCCCGGTCAGCGGTTCAAAACGGGTGATGCGCTCGATTTCATCGCCGAAGAACTCGATGCGCAAGCCGTCTTCCGTCCAGGAGGGCCGCAGTTCGACGACGTCGCCGCGCACGCGGAACTGTCCGCGCTCGAAAGCGATGTCGTTGCGGGAATACTGCAAATCGACAAAGCGGCAGAGAAGTTGATCGCGGGAAATTGGCATTCCGACGTGGACCTGCTGGACCAGCGCCTCGTAATTCTCCTTGCTGCCGATGCCATAAATGCAGGAGACGCTGGCAACGACAACGACATCGCGGCGGGTCAGGAGCGAACTCATCGTGGAGAGGCGGAGGCGCTCGATCTCTTCGTTGATGCTCGAATCCTTCTCGATAAAGGTGTCGGTCCGAGGGATGTAGGCCTCGGGCTGGTAATAATCGAAGTAACTGACGAAATACTCGACCGCGTTGCGGGGGAAAAAGCCCTTGAATTCAGCGTAAAGCTGGGCGGCGAGGGTCTTGTTATGGGAAATGACGAGCGTCGGTTTGTCAACCTGTTGAATCACATTGGCCACCGTGAACGTTTTGCCGGAACCGGTCACGCCGACCAGAGTTTGATGATTAGCACTGGATAAAACTCCTTCCACCAGCTTGGCGATGGCTTGGGGCTGATCGCCGGCGGGCTTGTACGGGGCGGACAATTCAAACATTGTTCCCAACGTACGGACGGGCGCCCCGCCTGTCAAACCGGCTATCAACCCAGTTGTGGAAGGGGCGGAATCAGTTGCCCTGGCCGTAATATCCGGAGGGCGAAGCAGTGGCGGGACCGTACATGAGGTTCACATCGGCTTCCGTCAATCCCTGCACCGGAGCAGGGACCAAATCGGAGCCAAATCCGTATTCGTCATAATTGGCGTAGGGACCTTGTTGATTGAAAGCACACCCGGCCACGGCGAGAACGGCCACGCAGAGAAGGAGTCTCCATTTCATAGCTCAAAACTCAGTCCCACCCCCGTATGGGTCAATAGAGGGAAACACCGATTGCACCATCAGGCAAAGCCTGATAGCGAATGAGGGGCGGTTGCCGAAGCCGCCGCTTTGAGTTAAGATAGCCGCATGACAAGCAATTGTTGGCGTCTGGTCATACTGCTGTTGGTTCCGATCTCGATGGTTCGGGCCGACCAAATCGAAATGCAAAATGGCGACCGCTATTCCGGCGCCGTGGTGTCCATGACGCCCGACACCGTGGTGCTGCAAAGCGAGGTGCTGGGCCAACTGAAGCTGCCGCGCAATAAAGTTTCCACGATCACACTTGGCTCGGCCATTGTTTCCGTACGCCCCGTGACCTCGACGAACAATCCGGCGCCGGCGCCGGCGCCTCGCGACGCGGCGACGCCCGTGGCCGCGGACGCGGAGGGCGCGCTTCGGCAATTGGGTTCGAGCACAAATCTTATCGAGCATATTCGGAACCAGTTCCTCGCGGATGCCGGCCCGCAGGCCAATGGCAAATTTGACGAGCTTCTCAACGGCCTGATGTCGGGCAAAATGGACATTAACGGCCTCCGAGCGGAGGCGAAGACCGCCGCGGACCAATTACGCGCGATGAAGAAGGACATGGGCGGGGAGGCGGGGGAAACATTGGATGCGTATCTAGGAGTGCTGGATAATTTTCTAGCGGAAAGCACACCCGCTGCGCCCGCGCCCGCCACCAACAGCACGCAAGGCACCATCATTATCCGGTAACGACCATTGGTCGTTGGAGGGCAGGCGACGTTAACGGCCTGAGTCTCCAAACCCTTTGAGAAAGTGTTTTACGTGCATGAAAGCCTTTGAAACCGAGGACAGGTAAAGGGCCCCCAGAATCGCGATGATGGCGATGACACACAAAAGCTCCGGCAAACTCATCCCGGTTTTTCGGTAACGATCTGGTGAGGTCATTGCTAATTTGACCGACCGAGCGGGCAAACATCACGCGTCGAGAATGCACCAGGCCGCCATTGCCGCGACGTTTTCTGCCCGAAGTCAGCCTTTTGGCGAGAGTGAGACAATCGTCGCGCCCCTGCCGCCGAAGGTCGCGCTGGCGAAGGCATACCGCGTAACGTCGTGACGTTTGGCGAGGATGGAGTGGACGGTTCGCTGCAAATTGCCGATTCCCTTGCCGTGAATGATTCGAATTTCCAAAATGCAGCGCTGCCGGCATTCGTCCAGGTAATCAGGGACAAGGCGGCCTATTTCGCGCGGGTTGAACGTGTGCAAGTCCAGCACGCCGTCAATTTGCAGCGTTACCGGAGATCGACTAAACGGTTGGTGCGGCATTTCCTGCGACGGGAAGAGCTTTGGGCGGCCCGGTGCTGGCGCGGACGACGATTTCAGCGGCAAGACGGCGTGATTCGACGCGTTCGCCGCGGCGCAGCTTCTGCATCATGTCGGTGGCCGCGACGCCCAGGCGCATCTTGGGCTGGCGCACCGTGGTCAGCGGCACGCGGAAGTGTTCGCTAATCAGAATATTGCCAAAACCTGCAATCGAGAGATCCTCGGGGATACGGACGCCCTGATTGAGGAAGACGTTGGCGGCGCCGATGGCCACCAAGTCGTTGGCGGCCTGGATTGCGGTCATCGAGGGCGCTTCATTGAGCGCCTGCAACGCAGCTTTTTCGCCATCCTCAATCCATGTGCCGGCGGTGAAAGTCAAACGGTCGTCCGGTTCGATTTGCGCTTCGCGCAAGGCGCGGCGATAGCCGTCCAGGCGTTCCTGCGCCCAGGGCGCGGCGCTGGGACCGCACAGAAAGGCGATGCGCTTATGCCCCAATTCCAAGAGGTGGCGCGTGATGAGGTAACTGCCGGTGATGTCATCGGTTTCGACGTTGTGGAATTGGGCGCAGAAGGGAGCGCGATGTCCCAGGATGACTGTGGGGGTTTGACGTAGCAGCAACTCTTCATAGATCGGAGCCGTCGGCGCCAGACGATAAACAGGCGCAATGAACAGTCCGTCCACGCGGCGCGAAAGGAGGCGCCGGATGGAAGCGTCTTCGCGTTCAGGAATGTTGAGCGTGTGTGCCAGGATCAAATCGCAACCCAATTCGTGCGCGGCTTCTTCGATGGCGGAAATGGTGCGCGCATAGATCGGGTTAGTGACCGTGGAAAGCACCAGACCGAGCAATTTGGTGGTGCGGCTGCGCAACCCCTGGGCCATGGAATCGGGGACGTAACCCATTTGCTGGGCCAGCATTTTGAGGCGGGTCTTGGTGTGGGCCGAAATGTCCGGCGCACCGCGCAACGCCTTCGAAACCGTCATCACGGAAACGCCCCCTTGAGCCGCGATATCTTTTAAGCGAACCATTCGTCGAATGATAGTCAGGCTTGATTATCCCGCCGGCGGCACCCGATGTCAATGTGCGCCATCAGACACTCTCTCAGACGGGTGTGGGACAGAATTCTTCCATTGGACCGGATTACACGTTGGAAGTATATGAGTATATAAATACAACCGATGGTTTCCGGGAAAATTGTCATACGCCCCTCTCAGACTGAGGAGCCTCTCCAATGCAGCTTTTGCCGGATGGTTTCGAAAAATGAGGTGTCGCCGGGATGGAGCAGGTGAACCTTGCGACGGCTGCGGCGAATGGTCAGAGCATCGCCCGCGCAGAGGTTGGCCTGCAATTGGCCGTCGGCCGCGACGATGGTTTCCATTTTTTTGCTTAATAATTCGACTCGAATAACGGAGCTGAGACTTAGAATGACCGGGCGATTCGACAGGGCATGCGCGCAAATGGGGGTGATGGCAAAGACATCCGCCCCGGGGCTGATGATCGGGCCGCCGGCCGATAACGAATAGGCCGTCGAGCCGGTAGGCGAACTGACGATCAAACCGTCACCGCGATAGCAGGTCAGAGGTTTGTTGTTGACGGTAACATTCAATTCGATGAGGCGGGAGATTGCGCCGTGACTGATGACGATGTCGTTGAAGGCGGACATGCGAATCGGCCGGTCTGAACACAGGCCGATGGCCTCGATAAGCGGACGGGTTTCCACGACGAAATCGTTTACCCAAAGCTTTTCCAGCGCGGAGGCAAGGTTTCTTGAAGAGACCGCCGTCAAGAAACCAAGCCGCCCGACGTTGATGCCAAGGATCGGAGCTTCCGAGCCGCCAATGTCGCGGACGGCGCCGAGCATGGTGCCATCGCCGCCGAAGACCAGCAGCAAATCGACCTGGCGGGCGAGGGCGGCGGCGTCGGGGAACACTTCGCATTTGAGGCCGGCCATGCGCGCGGTGTGGTGCTCGGCGGCGACGACGCGGTCCGCGCGCGCGATCAAGGCGGCGGCCTCAAGGACGACCGCGCGGCAGGTGGGTTTTTCGAAATTGGCGATCAAGCCAATTCGAGCCAGTTTATTAGATTTGTTTTTCAAGCAAGACCAGAAATTCCTTGTTGCCGGCCGGCCCCAGAAGAGGGGATTGGGTTTCACCGGCCCAGCGCAGGCCCGCGATCCCGGAGACAAATGTTTTCAACTCGTTCAACACGCGCGCGTGAATGGCCGGATCCGTAATAACGCCCCGGCCGCGGGAGGCTTCGGCTTTGCCAGCCTCAAATTGCGGTTTGACCAGGGCCAGGATTTTACCTGAATCGCCCAGCAATGCAACCGCAGCGGGGAGGATTTTTTTGAGCGAAATGAAGGAGCAGTCCGCGACAACGAGAGCAGCCCCGGCAAAGGACGGGGCAAAGTGGCGGCGTGTCAAAAAGCGGGCGTTGATTTTTTCCATGACCTTGACGCGGGAGTCGCGCCGCAATTTCCACGCGAGTTGGCCGTATCCGACATCCACGGCATAGACCGTTGCCGCGCCGTGTTGCAAGAGACAATCGGTAAAGCCGCCGGTGGAGGCGCCGAGGTCGATGGCGGCGATTCCTTCGACGGAAAGGCCGAAATGCCGCAAGCCATGTTCCAATTTGTGGCCGCCGCGGCTGACATAGCGGTCCGGGGTTTCCAGGGTCAGATCGTCCTGCTCTTTAACCGTCTCGCTTGACTTGTTGGCAACGCGGTCATTAAGACGCACCTGGCCCGCCAGAATGGATCGTTTGGCATTTTCGCGGCTTGGGCAGAGGCCGCGCTCGACCAGGGCTTGATCCAGCCGCAGGCTTCGCATGGGGCGCGGTTGCTTAGGACGGTTTCTGGTACACGCGGCGTTGCGCCTCGCGAAATGCGCCCAGGAATAAATCGTTCTCGGAGACGGTTTTTTGGACCAATTCGGTGAGCATCGGCAGTTCCGTGACGTTGATGACGCAGTGGACGCTCAGGGCGAAGGCCTGCATCGTGTTGAGAGTTTCGTAACCGGCGCCGATGAGGAAAATGGTCGCGTGACGGCGCTGGCTCATGGGCAGGTTCTGAATAAAAGTCAGCGCCGCATTCTGGAGGGGATCGCTGCCGGCAAAAGTTTCCTCGATGAAAACAATCTGGTAATTGATCTGGTTGTAGCGAGTCTCGAAAAGCAAGGGACGATCCACAAGGTGAACCTTGTACCCCATATCGGTCAATGTGCTTCTGACATGCGCGGCAACCTCCGGGGTGGTGATGGCCAGGAGGGCGGGGTGATCGGTGGGCCCAATAATGTCAAAGTCTTCCATGTGTCATTTTAGCTTGAGAGTGGCCGGGAAGGTGGGCGCGGTTGTCTTGATCGGCTCGCGTCTCATTTTCAGCTCCGAACCGGTGAGATGTTCACCGCGGGCTTTCTTGATTTGATCGATGGCGCGGGTGACAACGCCCCTCTTGGTGCAATAGGCCATCGCGGCCTCCTCGGAGATTAAGTTTTGTTCGAAGGCTTCGAGGCAGGCCTGGTCGAAGTTGCGCCAGCCGAAAGTATGGTTGGCCTCGATGATTTCGTAGAAACTCTTTCCTTCGGTCTCGCCTTGAATGATGGATTCCCTGGTTCGCAGGTTGGCGCCCATCGTTTCCAAAAGCGCGTAACGTCCGCCGCCGACCTTTGGCGCCAGGCGCTGGCTGATGATCCAGCGCAACGTGTCGGCAAGCCGGGTGCGAATCTGTTCCTGTTCCTCCGGCTCGAAAAGCCCAAGCACGCGGTTGATCGTCTGCCCGGCATCAATAGTGTGGAGGGTGCTGAGGACCAGATGGCCGGTTTCGGCCGCGGCGAGCCCGATTTCGACGGTTTCCCGGTCGCGCATTTCGCCGACAAGAACGACCTTGGGAGACTGGCGCAGGGCGGCGCGAAGCCCAGCGGCGAAAGTGCTGAAATCGGTGCCCATTTCGCGCTGGTTGAAGGTCGATTTTTTGTGGGGATGGACGAATTCGACCGGGTCTTCCAGGGTGATGATGTGAACGGACTTGGTGAGGTTGATCTCGTTGAGGATGGCGGCCAGGGTGGTGGACTTGCCGGCCCCGGTGGCGCCGGTGACCAACACCAGGCCGGTCTTTTCCTGAACCACCTGGCGAAAAATTTCCGGCAGGCGCAATTGCGTCAACGACGGAATCTCCGTGTTCAATTTGCGCATGACGATGGAGTATTTTCCGCGCTGGGTGAATACATTGACGCGAAAGCGCAGTTGATCTCCGACGCTGTAGGAGGAGTCGCACGAGCCGGTGCGAATCAAATCCTCCGTCAAGCGGGCGCTGCCGCCGATGAGATTCAACGCGATCATTTCGGTTTGGAATGGAGTCAAACGGCTAATGGCCGGATTGGAGGCCACGGAGACCAATTCGCCGTTCTGTTCGACCTGCAAAGGGCGGTCGACGGTGAAATTCAAATCTGAAACTTCGGTCCGGCGGCGGATGACCGTCTCGGATTGATGGTCCAAACCGAGCATGGTGGAGAGGATGTAATCGAGTTCGCTGCGACGCATAGGGTGTGTGGGACAGCCGCGCTAAAGCTCGTCCTCTTCGGGAGGATGAGCCAGAAACGGCCTAAATTTCTTCTTGTCGATGCATTTATCGTAGGCTTCCTCGGGCGAGATGCGCTTCATCTTGAGGTGATCCATGATGGAATCATCCAAGGGAGTATTCCCGTATTTCTTGCCGACCTGAATCATGCCGGGAATCTGGTGGGTTTTGCCTTCGCGCACGAGGTTGGCGACGGCGGTGTTGAAAATCAGAATCTCCAGCGCCGCGACGCGGCCCTTTCGATCGACCCGCTTGAAAAGACCTTGCGCGACGACGCCTTTAAGGGATTCGGAGAGGGTGGCGCGGATTTTGTTCTGCTGGTCGGCGGGAAAAACGTCAATGATGCGGTCCACCGTCTTTGCGGCGCTTTGCGTGTGCAACGTGCCGAAGACCAGGTGACCGGTGCTGGCGGCGGTCAGGGCCAGTTCGATTGTCTCCAGGTCGCGCAATTCGCCCACCAGGATAATGTCCGGGTCTTCACGCAAGGCGCCTCGGAGCGCGGCGGCAAAGGAGCGGGTGTGCAGGCCCACTTCGCGGTGATTGATCAGGCAGCCTTTGCTCTCATGCACAAATTCAATCGGGTCTTCGACCGTAATGATGTGTTCGCGGCGGTTCTTATTTGCGTAATCGACGATGGCCGCCAGCGTGGTGGACTTGCCGGAGCCGGTCGGCCCCGTCACGACGACCAATCCCTTGTGCAACATGGCAAACTTCTTGAGGACCGCGGGAAGGGGAGCGCCAAGTTTTTCAAAATCCTCGAAGGAAAGGACCTTGCTGGGAATCTGCCGGAAGACAGCCGCGATGCCGTACTTCTGAGTGAAAAAATTTGCGCGAAAGCGGGAGACGCCCGGAATTTCGTAGCCGAAATCCACGTCGCCAGTTTCTTCGAACACCTTGATTTTGTAATCCGGGGCGATTTCGTAGAGCATGATCTTGAGCTGATCATCCTCCAGCGGCGGATAATCGACGCGCGTCAGCTCGCCATTGATGCGCAGGATGGGCGGATTGCCGGACGACAAATGGAGGTCCGAAGCTTTCTGCTCGAACATTAAATTGAAAAGTGCGTCGATTCTCGCCATAAACGTTTGATGCTGCCTTCTGACAGTAGCAAGTTTCATGCAGACTGCAAGTTAATGAATGAATTAGCGCGCGAAATCAGGCGGCAAATCGAAAGCGACGGCCCGGTGACGTTCGCACGATTCATGGAAATGGCCCTGTATGCGCCTGGCTTCGGCTATTACGAGCGGCCTGAAAGGATCGGGCGCGATGGCGATTTTTTTACAAGCGTCAGCACGGGTCCACTTTTTGGACAGTTGCTGGCGTTTCAGTTCGCCGAATGGGTTGACAGCGAGTTACCAGAGGGAAAATTCCAAGTTGTCGAAGCGGGCGCGCATGACGGGAGGCTGGCCGCGGATATTTTGGATTGGCTGGGCCGCTATCGGCCTGATCTCGTGTCGCGACTGGAATACTTTCTGGTTGAATCGTCCGCGGCGCGACGGGCCTGGCAGGAGAAAACCTTGCGTCCCTGGACGCAGAACGTTAAATGGGTGTCAAGCATCGGCGATTTTGGCGAGCCCGGAATTAGCGGCATCGTTTTCTCGAACGAGTTTTTTGACGCTTTCCCGGTGCACCGTCTGGCGTGGGACGCGCAGCAATCGCGCTGGCGGGAATGGCGGGTTGTCATGGCGCAGGACACATTTGCCTGGAAATTGGACATGCCCGCTGGGGCTTTGGACGGGCGACTGCCGGCGGTGCCACCGGAATTGGCGGCGGTACTCCCCGACGGCTTCATCACGGAAGTCTCGCCGGCCGCTTTGGACTGGTGGGGCGCCGCCGGAGCGGCGTTGCGCCGGGGCAAGCTCTTGACGATCGATTACGGATTCAGCGCCGAGAACGGGCTGCGTCCTGATCGACCGCAGGGCTCGTTGCGGGCGTTCGCCGGGCACCACGTGAGCGACGATCTTCTTGCACAACCAGGTGAACAAGATCTCACCGCGGACGTCAATTTTTTCGCGCTGGAAAAAGCGGGGCGGGCGGCGGGATTGGGACCGGGCCATTTGATTCGTCAATCAAAATTCCTGACGCAAATCGTGGCCAAGATTCAAGCCAGGCCGGAAGGTTTTGCCCCCTGGGACCGGAAAACCGCCAGGCAATTTCAGACGCTGGCCCATCCCGAACAGCTTGGCCATCGGTTTCAGGTATTGATTCAATACTGATCCATCCAATCGGTGCCCGTGGCGCTGCCCAGCAGTGCTCCGGGGCGGTCGTTATCCCTGTTCAAACCATAGCGCGGGAAGGCCTTGAGAGAGAATGTGACGACGGCGGACAGATCGGTGGGCTGGCCGGCGCCCTGGGTCACGCGGAAGGTGAAAGCCGCGGTCCAGCTTCGCAGATCGCGATAAACGGAGTAGAGCTGCTGCTGCATCGTTCCGCTTTGCGCCTCATATTGTTCGCTGATGCGCGCGGCCCAATTTTCGTTTAGTCGATAATAAATGTCGAACGCGATCAGGTTATGCCCCGCGAGACTCTCGCCGGGGTAGGATTGAAACTCCGGGTCGTTGTTCATCAGATAATAATAACTGGCCGACAAACTCAAACCCGTTGTCGGCCTGGCCACAATGCGTTCGATGGCCTCGCGCCAGCGCGTGTCGGCAAGATCGTATCGGGTCGAGGAATTGAGGGTCAGCCAGGAACGTGGCCGAAAATCCAGGTCCGAATAAACGTCTGAAAAGGCGAAATTGGTGCCGCGGCTCAAATTCCAATCCGTGTAAACGGCCCAATTCACGAGGTCTTCGATGCCATCGGCGCGTTTGGTTTGCAGTTTGTTCACCAACATGAAGCGAAGGACGTTCTGCTGCGCAATGGAATCGATCGCATTGTATTCCGGAAACTCGATGGGCAGCAATCGCAGGCTCGGGTATTGGTAATCGAACTGGGGCAATTGCGAGGGCGACCTGGTGGGAGCCGGCACGTATCCGTAATCAATCTCAGGCTCGATAATGTGGCGCAATTCATGAACGTCGAGGAGCGAGTTGTCCACGTCACGGAAAACGCGGGACGCCTTGAAGGAAACATCCACCCCGGTGTTGAATACGCCGCGGGTCTGATCATTGGTGCGTATGGCCGGGCCGTCGACCTCACTGTAATAGGTGACGCGCCCCCCGACGCGCGGCGTCACATTTAACCAGCCGAAAAAGGTTTCCGGCATCGTAAACTGTTGAAACGTGTCCGCTCGGGCCGCCGAGTAATCGGGAAAGACTCCCGTGGTGCCGTGACCGACATTGTAGCCGAGCCCATTGAGCGCCGGATCGTAAAATGTGTACGGCACCGGCAGATTGGTGTCGGAAAAGGCGCGGCGATAGTAGCCAAGGGAACTTTCGCTTTCGTAAAAAACGGGAGTTACGCCGACTTCCTGGCGCAATCCTGTCAGCCTCACATCCGGCAATTTTTCCACGGTTTCAAAAAAATTGACGACCTGCGGCTGTCCGATCGCATTAAGGATCCAGTTCGGCGACACCTGGCTCACCTCGGCAAACGAGGCCGGCTCGACGTCGGCCTGGTACTGGCTCTCCCAGAAATCCCGCACCACCAGGGGGTCGCTCTGGTAATTGGCGACGACCTTCGCGGTCAGGTTGGTCGCGGGATGGACTTCGTAGCAAAAAGTCGACCGCTGGCGGTTGTTGTTGAGATGCGGAGCGGAAATGCCGTCGGCGCCCGGGTCCTGATCGTGGGCGTAGTAATAGCGAAACGCCGCCTCGCCCCAGTCGCCCATGTGAAACAACAGGTCCGGACCGGCGGCGATGCCGCGGCGTTCGCGTTCGTCCAGGTGGATGGTTCCATCCAGGAGGCCGTTGCCGTACCAATTGTAGGCGCTCAACAAATAGGGGCCAAAGATAGTGCGCTCCCCCGGGACGAACTCGAAGTTGTTTGGATGCTTTTTGAGAGAGCGCCTGTAGTAGGGCCAATAAAAGACGGGCGTCCTGCCGACGAACAACGTTGCCTGGCGGGCTTCAAAATGATCGCCCGGAACAATCGTCATCTGGCGCGCGCGGACCCTGTAGGCCGAGAGGTCATAATCATCGGTCGAAATCAAGGCATTGGTTACGAAATAAACCTGGTTGGTGCCGCCGGACAGATTTTGGCCCGAAACCGAGAAGGGCGTCTGGACTGTTTTGAAGGAGTCGGCCCGGATGTCCCCCGTTTTCCCATTGTAGATGAAGTTGGTTCCGCGCCAGATATGGCCATGGTCCACTATCGTGACATCGCCCTCGGCGACGACCACGGCGTTGAGGAGATTCTGCATCGCCTGATCGGCCGTGATGACGGCAGTTGAGTTGCTGAGGAGGACGCCGTTGCTGAAGAAGTTGGTGTTGCCCCACGATTCAACCTGGCTCTGGTCGCCGACACCGCGAACCTCCCACGGTCCGGCCTGTTGTGCTTGACAGGCAATTGTCCATGCGGACAACAGGAGGGCCAGTCGCAACGACCAAGGTTGTTTCATCAAGAGCGACCAGCTAACCAAAAGGGCGAGATGCTGCCAAGGGATTTGTCCGCCGGTTTTTTGACAGAGGAGGCGCTTTTGGACTTTGAACCTGAGATTCGGCAGGGTACTAGAAAGTAATGCGATTTATCGCCAAGATTATTGAAAAGTTGCAGCGGCACCCCAAACGCGTCGTTTTTCCGGAAGGCACCGAACCGCGCGTGCTTCAGGCCGCGCGGCAATACTATTCGCTGCGCATGGGCGCTCCGGTCCTTCTGGGCGACCGCACCAAAGTCAAACAGGCGGCCGCCGAACTGAACGTTTCGCTGGAAGGGGTCCGCATTATCAATCCCGCCGAAAGCGAAGACTTGCCGGCATTTGTCAAACGGTTCGAGATGTTGCGCCGATTCAAGGGCGTGGAGGAAAAAGAAGCCCGCGAAACGATGCTTAATCCCAATTATTACGGCGCCATGATGCTGGCCATGCATCAGGTCGATGCGTTTATCTCCGGCGCCAACCAAAGCTCAGGCAGCGTTCTGCGTCCGCTCTTCCAAATTGTCAAGGTGGCGCCCGAAGCCACGACCGCTTCCAGTTGCATGGTGATGGAGGTCGAGGACACGCGTTTCGGACAGGATGGCGTCCTTTTTATGGGGGATTGCGGCGTCATCCCGGAGCCGACGGTTCCGCAATTGGCCGACATCGCCGTTTCGACCGCCCAACTGGCGCATCAACTTCTGGGGATCCGGCCGCGCGTCGCGCTGCTTTCGTATTCGACCAAGGGCAGCGCCACACATCCATCGATCGGCAAGGTGCAGGCGGCGACCGCGCTGGCGCAGAAGATCGCCCACGATTGCCACATCGCGGCGGATTTTGACGGCGAATTGCAAGTGGATGCCGCGCTGGTTCCTGAAATTGCCGCGCGCAAACTACCGGAGAGCCAGGTTGCCGGGCGCGCCAACGTGCTCATTTTTCCGGACCTCAATGCCGGAAACATCGCCAGCAAATTGATACAACACGTCGCCAAGGCGCACGCCTACGGACAGATTCTGTTGGGATTGGACCGTCCCAGCGCGGATGTGTCGCGCGGAGCCAACGCGCATGATGTCCTGGGCGTGGCGGCCATCGTGGGATTGCAATCCATCGCTTACAACGAACTTTATCCGCCGGCCGACACCACCCAGGGGAGTCTGCCGCTTAGTTAATTCCATACACGTTCCCATGCCGACTCTCAATACCATCACGCCGCGTGTCTTTATCGCCGCCACGCGCCAGAACGAGGGCAAAACCACGGTCTCGCTCGGTTTGCTGGCCGCGCTGCAACAGTTTTATCCGCGCATCGGGTATATCAAGCCGGTCGGACAGCGATTTGTGCAAATCGAGGAGGAGAAAATCGACGAGGACACCGTGCTGATGGATCAGGTCTATCGGCTCAACTGCCCCTTGGTCGATATGAGCCCCATAGCGGTCGAGCCGGATTTCACCCGCAAATACCTTCAGTCATCGAACAACGAGGCGCTTGTCAAGAAAATCGTCAAGGGCTTTGACCGTGTGGCGTGGGAAAAGGATTTCGTGCTTTGCGAAGGTTCCGGGCATGCGGGCGTCGGCTCGGTATTCGATCTTTCCAACGCGCAAGTGGCCAAAATCCTCGGGGCCAAGGTCATCATTGTCAGCCAGGGCGGCATCGGCAAGCCGATCGACGAGGTTTATCTCAACCAGGCCGTCTTCGAGCGCGAGGGCGTGGAGGTCATCGGGGTGATCCTCAACAAGGTCACTCCGGAAAAGTTCGAATACGTGACCGAATTCGCGCGGCGCGGATTCAAGCGCAAGAGCCTTGATCTTTTGGGCGTCCTTCCGCACCGCCGGATATTGTCCAGCCCCACCATCGCCGCCATCTATGAGGATTTGGAGGCCCGTGCGCTCAATGAATGCCAGCGGGAGAGCAAATTCGTCGACAGCGTTGTCATTGGCGCGATGGGCGTCCAAAACGTCGTCAGCCATTTTAAACGCGGCAGTTTGCTGATCACTCCCGGCGACCGCGAGGACATCATCCTTGCCGCGGCGACGACCGCCGCTTCCACCAGCCGCCAGTTGTCCGGGATGATTCTGACGGAGAAGCTCTCTCCCGCCAACGGCGCATTGCGAGCGATCGAAAAACTTCCGTTTCCCGTCCTGCTCTCCGAATTGGATTGTTACGAGGTGGCATCGCGCGTCCACAATCTCATCGTCAAGACGCGCGCGGCGGACACCGAAAAAATTTCGGTCATCCGCGACCTGATTGCGGAACACGTCGATGTCAACAAGATTCTGCGGGCGTTGTGAACCCAACCCCGGTGGCGGAATGAAACTTCCCTTTGCTCTGAACCCCGCTCTGGAACACCTTCCGGTTTACCAGCCCGGCCGGCCCATTGAAGAAGTGGCGCGGGAAATGCGGCTGCCCGTTGGCCGGATTATAAAATTGGCGTCCAATGAAAACCCTCTGGGCCCGTCACCCGCGGGGTTGGCCGCGATGAAAAAGGCGCTGCGGCAATTGCATCTGTATCCGGACGGCAACGCCTATTATTTCAAGCGCAAGTTGGCGTCCAAACTCCGGGTGGAACCGGACAATCTGGTTCTGGGCAACGGCTCCAATGACATCATCGAGTTCCTCGGCCACGCGCTGATGGGGCCGGAAGCGGAAGTGGTGGTTTCCCAGTATTGTTTTGCCATTTATCCCATCGTGGCGAAGCTGCTCGGCGCACGCGTCATCACCGTACCGGCCAAGAATTACGGGCACGACATCCCCGCCATGCTCAGGGCCATCACCGCTAATACAAAGATTATTTTCGTCGCCAATCCGAATAATCCCACCGGAACCGTCGTGCCGCCCAAGGACGTACGGCGACTGGTTGAAGAGACGCCGCCCGACGTGGTGCTGGCCATGGACGAGGCTTACATCGAGTTTCTGGACAACCCGGTGGATCTGATTCCACTGGTTCGTTCCGGTGAGAAGCCGAATGTTATCCTGTTGCGGACGTTCTCCAAAATTCACGGGCTGGCCGGCTTGCGACTGGGCTACGGAATCGGGCATCCCGCCCTCTCC
>DATKFW010000119.1:0-6177 GCA_035511075.1 Vulcanimicrobiaceae bacterium | reverse complement strand
GGGAGATCAGCGGATTCGGCAGCAACCACAACGCCGTCGGAAGACCGGCAAAATTTGAACTCCACCCGGTGGTGCCGGGCAAATAATAGACGGTCAGGCTATCAGCATAAATCGGATTCAAACCATAGAAGGGAGCGTCACCCGTGAAATACAAGCTGGTCAGACTGCCGCAGGCATAAAACGCATCTGCCCCAATGTTGGTGACGGTGGCGGGAATCGTCACACTAGCCAGGCCACAGACGTAGAACGCCTCCTGTCCGATGCTGGCGACGCCGGTCGGAATCGTGTAATTTCCGACGAGGCCGTTGGGAAATTGAATGATCGTCGTTTTGCTCTGGTCGAACAATACTCCATTCACACTACTATAATTTGAATTCTGTGCATCCACTGTTATCGCTGTTAGGCCAAAGCAGGCCCGGAACGCATTTGCCCCGATGCTGGCGACGGATGCGGGAATCATGACGTTGGTTAGGCTGTTGCAGTCCTGGAAAGCCTCGTTTCCGATGCTGGTAACGCCGTTAGAAATCGTAAGGTTGGTCAGACTGACGCACCCATCAAACGCGTCTTCCCCAATGCTTATGACGGTGCCGGGAATCGTGACGCTGGCCAGGCCGTAGCAGGAACTGAAGGCGGCGTCTCCAATACTTGCGACGCCGGTGGGAATCGTGACGTTGGTAAGGCTGAGGCACGAACAGAAAGCAAACGGCCCGATGCCGGTGACGCTGCCGGGAATCGCAATGTTGGCCAAGGCAAGACAACCATTAAACGCACTCGCTTCGATGCTGGTGACCCCGTTGCCTATGGTGACGTTGATTAGGCTGGTGCAATTTTGAAACGCCAGCACGCCGATGTTGGTGACAGTGCCGGGAATCGTGAGGCAGCCCAGGCCGCTTCCATAGAACGCACCGTCTCCTATGCTCCTCACGCTGCTGGGAATCGTGACGTTGGTCACGCCAATGCACTCATAGAACGCGTCCTCGCCGATGCCTGTCACAGTCAGGCCCTCGATCATGGGCGGCAAGCTCACCCCACCGTCAGGACCATAGTAGCCGGTGATGGTGACATCTCCATTGGCTGGATTTATGCTGTAATAAAACTGAGCTTGCACCACTACCGGCGCAGCAATTAGCAGCAAACCCAAGAGGACGAATCGTGTTGGTTTCATACTTGAGATTTTTTAGCAAATGTTATGCCAGGGCCTGTTTGGCCCGTTTCTCGGCCTATCCGGCTCCAGGCAGGTTGGGCAACAGGCAAAAATAACCTCTAACCCAACCGAGGGCGGTCATTTTTGCAAGTGCGATTCGTGAAGGGGTCGAAGCAGCCCCTTTGTGTTTGGTTTGCTGCTGGCCAGGGGTGCAAATTCGCCGTGGCGTGCAATTGTGCGCGATTGGCGTGGCTTTTGGCGGGTTTGGTTGGCGGGCGCGGGAGTCCGACGACCTTCCCCGTCACGTAGGGTGCGTCGGGCTTGCCATCCGCAAGTTGGGGACCCATCCGCCGTCCAGTCGCCTGGCCTTGCTGGCGTACACGGGCAGCCATCCCGGTTGACGCTGGCCACGGCGGACGGGCTGACCGAGATGGAATGAGAATGATCGCGGGCCGAGCGCGGCCAGTTGGCGACGGGCGGCGTGGCCATGCAAACGAGTTATTTTCCGGCCAACAGTGCCCCGGTGGGGGAGGAAAGTGACCCCAACCGGCAATCGGAGTCTCGCGCGTACACCCTCACTGTTTTTTGCCTGGCCCATGTCGGATTTCGAGCTTGACGACTTGCGATGACCGCATGGATGCTGGCGCGCAATGAAATTTCTTGAATTCAAAGGCGGAAAACAGGGCGTTCAGGTCTTCATTATCCCCGAAACCGTGGTCTGGATTCAGACGGACGTGATGCCGCAAGAGGATGGAACCTTTCTGACCGTTATTGGAACCCAGGACGGCAAAGAGCATCTCGTGCAAGGGGCATTGGCGGACGTGAAGTTTATGCTTGAGAAACAGTAGACCCGTCATTGCTAACCTGCCGGGCGGACGGGCGATCATGACGGCGGGCGCTTTGGCCGGAAGAACAATCCTGTTTTTCGCCCGGACCCGTCCCGGCGGTCGGCGCTAGGGCGAGGCGTTGGTTACAGGAACAATGGGCCAAACGTCGAAATCGAAAATGCGGAGTAAGGCCATGACGCGCCCTACGCGGTGGTCCGGCGGTGCCGTCAAGGGAGCACTTCCGCCGCCTCGGATTCCACCTTTTAGCGTGGGTGGAATTGTTCACCACTTGCGATACGGCAAGCCCAGACATCGGCGCTGAGTTCGGTCACAAACCGGATGCCTTCTTAATAGCCTCCGAGGCCAGGTTGACCCCTATCTTTGTAGCTACGTCAAGCGTCCATTTTCCGACATTCTTCAAATGTCGAATTACTGTAGCCTTGTCCCCCTCCCTGGCAGCTTTCTCAGCAGCGGCGACCTGTCCTACTGCTATGTCTTGGTCTGCATAGGTCGCTGTTTCTCGCATTGAGCCTCGCAAGTGGGACAATTCCGCTGAAAGCGCCTTCATGTTCATATCCCGCAGTTCGCTCGCATTGACCTGTTCCAATGTCATGCGCGTGCGCTTGCGGCCCCATGCTCCCTGCTTGGACGGCGGAATATGCGTCTCCAATGCTCAAAGCGCCGCTGTTATTTTGTAAGTTGTATATCTTGACTGTCGCTTTTTCTTTTTCCTCCTTGGTGAAGGTCATTCCTTCGCCCATAATGCCGTCCGCTTCCAGCTTGAGACTCCAATCAAGGATTAGGTTCCTCAGATTTTCAAGAATTCCAACTATGCTGACTTTGGAAATGACCAAGAATGACGGGGTCGGAGTTTCGGCAGAACGCATCAACGCGGCGGTCACTGCTTCGGGAAGCGCCATCGTCAGGATGCCATTATCTTTACTGACCAAGTCGTTGAGTTGGGCCACGCTTTAGCGGACGCGGCTCTTTCTAAGCGTCTCTGGCGGAGTCTCCTCGAATAACACAGGAAGCCACTGCCCATTAGAAGGATTAAACACCTTCACCCTTCCTGGAACAATCCGATAAATCCGGCAAATCGTCTTGGGGCAAGTACCCGTTTAACTCCCTCTTTGCCCAATGCAACAGACTTTCGATATGAAGTTTTGAAGCGATAACCACGCATTCCGCAGCAATTCATCGGTCGCGGAACTTTTATCCATTGCCGCCTGCTGAAGTTCTAACACAATCGAACTCATGGGTGTTAAGCATGAGCGCGTCAGCGACATGAAGGATGCCCAGTCTGATTTCTATTTTATCGACCGGGCGGAGCCGGAGCAGATCGCCGACACGTTGGTTGACATGGTCAAGACGCGCATATCGCAACATGCAAAACGCGTCATAAATGCCGCAACGCCTCAATCCCTTACCGCCTTGCTTCACGTATTAAGGCAATGTGGGATTAGGAAAGCCTATCCTGCCGAAACACAGCTTCAGACCACGCACCAATTATATTGTGGTGATATACGGGCAGAAGCAGGCTTTTCAAAAACCATGAAAATAATGTCGATAGCTGGATTGGTGTATGTTGGGCGCGGAGCGAACTCTTTACTATATGAAACGCTGGTCAAAAAGCCTGAGATCGAAACTGAATTTATATTCCTTAATCCAGATGGACAAAGCGGCACTATTTCCACTTTCCACCACGGGCTGTTTCGTGACGACTAAAAACCAACCTCGGTTTCGGCATGGCAGCCATCAACTGCGGAACAGCCGGGCCGAACTCCCTGCTTTGTCAGCGCCAGCCTGATCTAACAAGCGATTGGTCTTCTCCGTAGCCTACTCCGTGCGCTTCCAGAAAGTGCCCCTCATACTGTCCCAGAGCGGCTTCAAGTCGGGGTCATCAATGGCCGCCCATTTGACAGTATGCTCGTCGACGGCTATTGGGTTGGACAAAAATTCGACTATAGATATAATTTCATTCTCATGGGCGATGACCGAGTAGCAAATTGGTGCCGAATCATCGGAAAAGCACTTATTATCATCGCGGTCATCTTTCTCGTTTGTTCTTGGGTTTTGCCGTCCTCTGATGAAGACGACCCCCGATTTTTTATTTGTATCCTCTGGTTTATGGGGGCTGTGAGCGTCGGATGCGTTTTCCTGTGGATGGCGAGTTTTATTGGCCGTCCGCCACCAACTATCTAAATCCGTTTAGTGGAAAGAGAAGTGGATTTACCAGTAATGATGCACCAGCGGTTTGATCTGGCCGTAGTAAATTTTGCTAATCCTTTTCAGTGAAGCCTTGGACAGCGGCGGCACATCGGAGGCGGCGATGTTGTCCGTCACTTGCGCGGGGCGTCTCGCGCCGGGAATGGCGCAGGTGACGGCGGGAAATTCCAGAATCCAGCGCAAGGCCAACTGGGCGAGCGACGCGCCGGACGGAACCAGTTTCTTCAAGTGCTCCACGGCGCTCAGGCCCGTCTCGAAATTCACGCCGGAAAAAGTTTCGCCACGATCAAACGCCTCCCCGTGACGGTTGAAATTCCGGTGATCGTCCTTAGCAAACTTGCTGGCGGGCGACATTCTACCCGACAACAAACCGGACGCCAGCGGCACGCGTGCGAGAATTCCCACCTTGCGTTTTTGCGCCTCGGCAAAAAGCAGTTCCGCTGGGCGCTGGCGGAAAATGTTGAAAATGATCTGCACCGACTGGACGTTCGGAAACTCAATGGCTTTGATCGCTTCCTCGACTTTTTCCACGCTGACGCCGTAGTGCCGGAGTTTTCCTGCTTTGACCAAGTCGTCAAGAATGCCAAACACTTCAGGGCGGTAATAAACCTCGGTCGGCGGGCAATGCAGTTGGAGCAAATCAATCGTGTCCGTGTTCAGATTCTTGAGGCTGCGATGGACGAAGGCGGTGAGGTTTTTGCGGTTGTAACCCTCGGCCTTCTGCACCAGTAGGCGGCGTCCGGCTTTGGTGGCGATGTAAAACTTTTCCTTCCTCTCCTTTTTGAGTTTGGCCAGCAGCCGTTCACTGCGGCCATCGCCATAAACGTCGGCGGTGTCGAAGAAGTTCACCCCGCCGTCGAGCGCGGCGTGGAGCGTGGCCATTGATTCTGCGTCATCCACACCGCCCCACGCGCCGCCAATAGCCCACGCCCCGAAGCTGATTTCAGAGAGCCTCCAGCCGGTTCGTCCGAGAGAGCGATATTTCATGCGGAGACGTTAGGAGGAAAAGGTGCCACAGCAAAGCGGAAATACCGCGTTGTCACCGGTCGCTTCAAAACCATCCAGTCGGGGTCGAATCAAAACCGGCCACTCCGAGGTGCTTGATTCATATCTGGTTTCTTGATGCAAGCAAGGGCCTTTCAATTACTTCATCCTGCTGATCTCAGGCTTTCTGTCCATGTAGCTGAGTCCGCAAATCTCTCAAGAAATCTCTAATGTATCGATTGTAGAAATTGAATACGTCTCCGAAGATAAAAAACTGAGATTCAGTCTTGGCGATAACCTGCGTGCCGCCGGATGATGGCTGCAAGTGGATGGTCATGTCCGTCCCCAAAAGCCACCACCTTGGTTTGACGTTCGTCTTGAAGATAGCGTCTTTCTCCGTCTCGCTGGTTTGGATGTAGGGCGGACGCCGTGAGAGCACTATCCGCACTGCGGTGGCGACCGCTGATGGTGCGGCGTCGAAGTAATCATCCGAGTGTCGTCGAACTGTCATAATATGTGCGTGCGGGGACAATTTCTTTATAAAGCGGCTGGTTTGCATGTTGAAACCAGCCTCCCCCGGAAATCGAAAGCCGTAAGTTGTCCCTAATCTGTCAGCAGCAAGATAAAACGAGCAGAACCGGAAAGCGAGCCATTTAGCTCGCCGGTTCTGCGGTCGAAGGTTCGTTGGACTTGGATTTGATCTTCCTGTTCTTGTCCTCCTTTCCGGCAATGCAGGCGCGGTCAGCGCAAGTGGGCCACCGGAAATGATTGTTTCAACCACGGCGATTGTTTACACTTTAATTCGGTCAGCGTCGAAACCAAAACTTGAAGAACATGAACCGGCGATGAAAGCGGTAAACAGCAGCACAAGCGAGGAAATCGACCCGCCTCGCCATGGCGATCTCGTGGCGAGCCACGCTGGCGCTTTCGGCACGGCGCTGCGCAAGACGCGCCTTACCGCCTTGCCGGATTATCGGCGGCGTCGCTGTTTTTGTA
>DATKFW010000118.1:0-4689 GCA_035511075.1 Vulcanimicrobiaceae bacterium | reverse complement strand
GGGGGGACCAAGGAGGCGTAACCTATACAAGTCCAGGTGGGCCGTCTGGCTACGTGCTCCCCAGTGGTTTCGGGTGGCTTCGCTTAGCTGATAATGCTGTCCAAGCCAACTACAGCCCTCTTGGTGGAATCGTCAAATTGACCCGCACTTTCATTGGCTGCTCCGGTGGTTGGGACCCGGACCTTTACCCGCCCGCATAAAGAAATGAATATTCAAACTCTTGCCGCATCCCGCCAGCCAGGCGATCCACTGCCAGTCAGGCTTCAACTGTTCAAGCTTGGAGAAAACCTCTCCAACCAAGGCCCGTTCATCGTCGATGACCAATCCATTGCCGAACTCGCCGCCAATCAGCGTTTGATTGGTCGCGAGCGCGTCCCCATTGGTTTCGAGCACAATATCGACGAAGGCTCAGCGGAATACCTCAATACCAAGGAGCCTCGCCCGATTGCCGGCATGGGGACGGTTGAGGCGGTGCCCGGCAAGGGCATTTTTCTCACTGCAATAGGATGGAACAAAGTTGGTGCCGATACCATCGATCATTATGAAGACCTTTCACCCACGCCCATCTTCGACAAGAAGACGCGCCGAGTGCTAGGCATAGCGAGTGCCAGTTTGACCCGCACCGGCTCCGTCTATGGATTGACGCTTGAAAATGCGGAGGCCGCCGCACTTACCTCAATAATGCCTTGGCCTTTCCCAGCGCGCCCGCGCGCGGATTCCCTGACTGGCATTTCGAGAACGGTAGCCGCCTTTGAGCGCCAGAACGCGCGCAACAAAATAGTCGCCTCCAGGCTCGCGGCAAAGGCCGTGCGCAATCCAATTGACCCGACGTTGCAAGGCATGGCGCGCGTATTGGCCGTTTTTGAACAGGCAAATGCTGGCGGGGAGGAGGTTTAAAATATGTCCATCCCTCCAAAGAGCGAATCAAAATCCTTGGGAGTATTTGTGCCCGTCCCACCCATGACCCCACAGCAAGCTCTGGAGTCCTGGCAGACTTCCAGGGAGACGATCAGTGCTGCCTTGGACACCATCCGCGCCAGCAAGACACAAATTCAGGCGGGATTCTATGCGATAAAACATGCTGGCGAAAAATTCCTGTCCCCGGATGATCTGCGCGCCCGTGCAAAGAGCTCTGGTCAATATCGGTATGGCTACCGCTGCGCTTGATCACAGCATTGGATCAATGGGCCTCCTTGTTGATGTCATACAAGCGGCGTTGGTGGCGTTGGCAACGCCTGCCGATGCCGATATGTTATTGGATGTGCTGCGGGCCTCACTGTCGATGCCTGCCGATGCGCCTTCAAACCAAGGCAGCCAAGCGGCGTCGGCTGGAGAAACCAACCTCCAAAACGAACCTTTATAATTTCTCATTTGACCGATTTTTTGGTGCTATTTGTGGCTTCGTTTGATGCTTTGCCGGGTTTTTCGCCCGGCTGGCGACACAGGCTGAGAATTTCACACTTGACCAAGTGCCCGCCGCAGTGATACAAATATCAGCGATGCCAGACCGAATACAGCCCGATCCGGACGCACTGCAGGACCTCTTGAGTCAGCCAGCCGTGACGCGGTTAGAGGTTCTGAGGCAAGTCCGGGAGTCGGTGCCACTTCATCCGAATGCGCAACGCGAATTGGAGCAACTCGAATTGGAACAAAAGAACCTCGTTTCTCCGCGCCAGTGCCGCGAGCCATCGGCGTAGCGCCTGCGACGGCTGGAAAATGTCGGTTGTTTCGTCATTTCCAACCTTGAAAATGGGCCGATTTGCTACTTTTATCACCTTACCATTTTCTCGCCGCTACCCATTTTCAATACCCATTTCGGGCCATGCGCAGACCCATTGCGCTTGGATGCGGGTTTGCCCGGAATGGGCGCATTCTTGAACGACAAAATGGGACGCATAGGACCAAGGGGACGAATGGGACAGTTGCGGCCGGGTCAAGCCCAACAAGCCTAATCAAGGTAAATCAAACCTGCGCGGGGGCAAGACAAGCTGAAAGCTGAAGGCTCAAAGATGAAGCTACCAGGCAACGTCACAGTCGCACAGTCAAACCCAGTCAAACCCAGTCAAACCTGGTCAAACACAGGCGCTCGCAGGAGTCAGAACAAATTAAAAGCGGCCCGCTTTGCGATCTGCTCATCCCTCCCGAAAGGTCAAGCCTGGTCAAACCATAAAAATTGAACATGAGGTTTTGGTTAGGTCGTGACTTCGATTTCAGGAGGGGGTACGCTGTGCTGTTCGCATTGCTATGGGCTACCGCATCGAAATTGGCGAGAGCTTGGCGGCGGCCTTCGGGCGGATCGCCGCGGAGGAGATTGACCTTGCGGCGGCGGAGTTGCGCCGCCCCAATCGAGGCGAGGCGGTGCATAACGCCCGCAAAGCCCTCAAACGGCTGCGCGCTTTGTTGCGCTCGTTGCGAGTGGCGTTTCCCAAAAGGTTTTTCCGCGCGGAAAACCGCCGCATCGCCGCCGCCGGACGGACTATTTCGCCGCTGCGCGACGTGCATGTGCAATTGCGCACGCTGGGCAAACTCAAGGCCGCAGCCAGCCTCGCCGGCGATCACGTCCGGCGCCAATTGTTGCGCCGGCAGTCTTCCTTCATCCGCCGCATCCCGGCCCTGCGCCAGACGGTGCGAGCGATGCTGGACGTTTCCCGGCAGAGCCTTGCCTCCTGGTCTTTGCGCAAAGCCACCGCAGAAGACCTGGTCGCCGGCCTTAAACGCATTTACAAACAGGGGCGCGTCACCTTCAAAACCGCCCGCGCGTCGCCCACGCCCGCCCATTTGCACGAATGGCGCAAGAAGTCCAAATTGCTCGGCCACGGCCTGGAGTTGATCAAGGGCCTTGGGCCGGCCAAACTTTCCAGGA
The DNA here is from genome assembly GCA_035511075.1 of Vulcanimicrobiaceae bacterium. Lineage (GTDB taxonomy): Bacteria > Verrucomicrobiota > Verrucomicrobiia > Limisphaerales > Palsa-1400 > DATAUD01. The sequence goes on along the minus strand of DATKFW010000118.1, from coordinate 1,826 downwards.
CGATCCGCCGCAGCAACGCCCTGACCGAAGCGTTGGGAGACGACCACGATCTGTTTATGGTGTTGAGCGCGTTGAACCAGGAAAACAAGGCCAATCAGGCCAGCGATTTCCGCCCGCTGGCCCGCCGCATTTCCCTCAAACGGGTTAAGCTGCAAAGGCGCGCCTTCAGGCTTGGCGAAAAGCTTTATGGCGAAAAACCCGTCTGCTTTGAACAGCGCCTGGACCGTTATCTGCGCGGCAGAAAACATACTTGACAGACATGAATAAACACATCGGCATCCTCACTTCGGGCGGAGATTGTCCCGGCCTCAACGCGGCCATCCGCGGCGTGGGCAAGGCGGCCCAAGGCGCCTTCGGCATGCACGTCGTCGGCTTCCGCGACGGCTTTCGCGGCCTGATGGAAAACCGCACGGTGGCGCTGGACCAAGCCGCCCTTTCCGGCATCCTCACCATCGGCGGCACCATTCTCGGCACCAGCCGCGACAAACCGCGCCGCATGTTAGTGGGCGGGGAGGAAATCGACGCGACCGAGGCCATCCTCGCCAACTACGAGAAGAACCAGTTGGACGCCTTGATCTGCCTGGGCGGAGGCGGCACGCAAAAGAACGCGCTTTATCTAAAGGAGAAAGGCCTCAACGTCATCACCTTGCCCAAAACCATCGATAACGACGTGGCCATGACCGATGTCACCTTCGGCTTTCACACCGCGCTAGGCATCGTCACCGAGGCGATTGACCGTTTGCACAGCACCGCGCACAGCCATTATCGGATTGTTGTCGTTGAGATTATGGGGCATCGCGCAGGATGGCTGGCTTTGGGCGCGGGCGTTGCGGGCGGGGCGGATGTCATATTGCTGCCGGAGATCGCCTACGACATCGATAAAGTCGCCGAAGCCATCCGCAAACGTGGGCGTAGCGGCAAGCACTTCAGCATCGTCGCGGTGGCCGAAGGGGCGATGTCCAAGCGCGACGCCGCCAACTTGCGCGAGGCGGATGAGAGGAAGCAAAAAGCCAAGTCGAAAGGGGAAAGAAAGAAAGCCAAGGTCGCGCTGGCTGAATGGCAAAAGCGGCACAGCGGAAACACCATGCGGCTGGCCGCGCAACTGGAGGAATTAACGGGCCTGGAGTCGCGCGTCACCATCCTCGGCTACGTGCAACGCGGCGGCGCTCCTTCGGCGGAGGACCGGCTGCTAGCCACAGGTTTGGGCACCGCTTGCGTGGAGCTGATCAACGACGGCGAATTCGGCGTCATGGTCGCGGCTCGGGGCGACGGCACCGAGCCGATACCGTTGGAAAAAGTCGCCGGCAAACGCAAGACCGTGCCGCTGGACCACCCGTGGATCACCAGCGCGCGACTGGTCGGGACAAGCCTGGGCGATTAGAAGCCGAAACACACTCGCCAATCTCTGAGTTGCCAGATCGCCCTCCTATGGCCTGGCTCCGTTTGCTGGAAGAGGTCCAAGTTCGGCAAACGTTCTGCTTGACCATTGCGTCGCGCGGTGTTTCGGTCGGTGGCTTACGGGATACCCATTTCCCACCGCGTTTTTAAGTCGATCAAGTCGATCAAACAAGTTCTTGTGTAAGTTTGCCGTTTGGCTTGAGCCTTGTGGTCATTCGAACGCGGGACATCGATCGGCGGGCCAGTTTCTGCGCAGCCTTGGGATTCCGATTCACCCAGCAACAATTTGCGCGTCCAGTCGCTTGAGGATAGCTTCCTTGCCGACGATTTCCATCAGGTGATACAAACTCGGCCCGACCGCGGCGCCCGTGCAGGCCAGCCGCGTGGGATGCACCAACACGCCGGCTTTGACCCCCAATTCCTCCGCC
>DATKFW010000117.1:0-23657 GCA_035511075.1 Vulcanimicrobiaceae bacterium | reverse complement strand
CCCGCAACGGCACCAGCGGTTCAACTTCGCGCTCAATGACGCGGGCTTTTTCGAAACGCGCCAAGCGCAACTCGTAATCGGCCTGCGGGCCCGTCCACATTTCCGCGCTCGTGCCAAAATATCGCGCCAGACGCAACGCCGTGTCCGCCGTGATGGCGCGCTTTTCCAAAACGATTTCATTGATCCGGCGCGGCGGCACGTTCAAAGCCCGTGCCAGCGCGTTTTGTGAAAGCCCGCGCGACCTCATAAATTCTTCGCGAAGAATTTGGCCCGGATGGATCGGGGGCAACTTGTTCCTTTTCATAGCATTCAATGGTAATCCACAATTTCCACTTTAGCCGTTAGCCTTTAGTCTTGACTTCCTCCTCCGCCCATCGCCACGCCCCTGCCAAATCGCCGAACACCCCTTCCAGCTGCGCCTCGTAGGCGTTGTCAAGTATAGTTCCCATCCGCGGGCCGGGCGCCACCCCTAGCGCCAGCAAATGCCGCCCCTGCAAAATCGGCGGCGGCGGCTTGTGCCGGACCTCCAACTCGCGCGCGCGCGCTAAAAGTGTCTTGACAGTCTCCGGCGCTTCCGCCGGTCGCGGCGGGCGGCCCATGCTGTCGGCCGTCATCACCAGGCACAGGCCCTCGATGCTCTCCGGCGCCAGCCGCCGGGCCAGCCGCCGCACGGCCCGGTCGGAGATGATTTCCAGGTGGAACAAATGGTTTTGCACCAGCGGAATGACCCGTTGCCCGACAGCCGGCGGCGCGCCTATGCGCTCCAGAAAAATTCGCGCCGGCTCCACCCCGGCCGCCTCGTGTCCGGGCGAAACGATCCGCTCCCGGCCCTCCTTCACCGCGCGATGCGTCGCGGCCGGTTTGCCGAAGTCATGCGCCAACACCGCCAGCATATAAACTGTTCTTGACTCCGCCCCGGCCTCCCGCCAGTCGGGCAGCCGCGCCAGCGCGTCGCAACAATGGCCGGTGTGCGTGAAGACATCCCCTTCCGGGTGCCATTCCGGTTCCTGCTCCGTGCCGATCAACGCTTTGATCTCCGGGAAATGATCGATCCATTCCGTCTCGGCCAGAAAACGCAGCCCGGCCGACGGCCGCCGGCTGCGCTGGGCCCATTTGAACCACTCCTCCCGCACCCGCTCCACGGCCAACTCCGCGTAACTCCCCTTCATCCGCCGCGCCAGTTCCACCGTCTCCGGCGCCGCGCGCAACTCGAACCGCCCCGCCAACTGCATCCCGCGCAGAACCCGCAACGGATCTTCGTCAAACGCGCCGCTGGTGTGCCGGAGAATCCGTCCCTTCCAATCCGCCTGGCCGCCGAAAAAATCCCACACCTGGCCCGCGCGGGGATCGTACATAATCGAGTTGATGGTAAAATCCCGCCGCGCCGCCGCCTCGCGCGGTGAAATGGCCGGATCAAACTCAACCTCAAAACCCTTATGACCGGGGGCGACCTTGGAATCCTTGCGCGGCAGCGTAAAATCGAAACTAAGCCCGCTGTCGGTGGAAAGCTTGACCACCCCAAAAGAGCGCCCCACCAAATCCGTCTTTCCCCAGCGTCCGAGCGCGGCGATAAGTTGCTCGTAATCAAGGCCGAAGACCTCGACATCAAAGTCCTTGGCCGGCGGCAGCCCGGCCAGGGCATCACGCACACAGCCGCCCACCAAGTACGCCCGCTGCAATTCCGGCGTGCGCCGGAGGATTTCCTCCAATTCGGGCGGCACGAAATTCATGCAAATACCTGGTGCAGAGCGGCTTTCATAAAATAAAAGGCAAAATCGGCTCTCCAAGCCTGGCAAACTGGCGCCAACGGTTGAAAACTCCTGTTATCGTTTGATCGGGTTTGACTCGAAACCGTAGGGCGAGACAGCCCGCACAGCGGGCCGCTCTTAATTTGTTCTGACTGCCCGCACAGCGGGCCGCTCTTAATTTGTTCCGTCTCCGTCCAGCCGTAACTCGATTTCTTGGAACAAAACCTGGGTTTGACTCGGTTTGATGGGGTTTGACCATGCGGTGTTCCGCCGTCTCTTTCGTCACAGCAGAGTCCAATTTCAGCCAATTTCTCCCTCGGACAGGTTTGATTTGGTTTGATTTGGTTGGACTGGGTTTGACTTGAGACGGTAGGGCGAGACAGCCCGCACAGCGGGCCGCTCTTAATTTGTTCCGTCTCCGTCGATCCGTAACTTGTTTTCTTGGAACAAAACCTAGGCTTGACCCGGTTTGATGGGGTTTGACCATGCGGTGTTCCGCCGCCCTCTTTCGACACCGCCGAGTCCAATTCCGGCCAATTTCTCCCTCGGACAGGTTTGATTTGGTTTGACTGGGTTTGACTGGGCCGAAACTGGCCCGAAGTTTGGGCAACCGCTCCTACTCGTAATCTTAATCATAATCTCCAAGCCCTCCCTGGTTGGACTGGGTTTGACCAGCCTGTAAGCCGCCGGGCCTCTTGCGCCGCCTGCGTGTCCAATTTCGGGACACGCTCCCCGCCGACACAGGATAGATTTGGTTTGACTGGGTTTGACTTGAGACCGTAGGGCGAGACAGCCCGCACAGCGGGCCGCTCTCTTGGAACAAAACCTGGGCCTCAACCCGGTTTGTTGGGGGTTTGACCATGCGGTGTTCCGCCGTCTCTTTCGCCACAGCAGAGTCCAATTTCGGCCAATTTCCCCACCTCGCAGGTTTGAATCGGTTTGATTTGGTTTGATCCACTTTGATTGGCGCCTCAGCCGGACCCATGCGGCAGGGTCTTAACGCCGGGACGCAAATACGCAAAAACGCAGAGTGGTCAGGCTGCGTCATTGCCTCCATGAGCAATATCCGCCTTTTCGTGCCACGGACCGGCATGGTCTTTTTCAAAACTTCGTGTCCTTTGCGCCCTTCGTGGTGAAAAAGTTTCCTCAGCAATGGGCGAATTTGGGATATTGCACTGCAAAGCGGTTCTTGACCGTATGGATGGTTTTTCTTCGTGCTCTTCGTGTCCTTCGTGGTGAGAATTGGGTGGCGGCTCGGCTGCGTTGTGTCCTTGCGCCTTCGCGACTTGGCCTTGAAATCATCGCGCCTTACTGAATGAACCCGGCCCAGCAAGCTCTCGTGGTTGAGCCTCGCCCGGCCCGGCCTTAAAACTGATGAGCATAAAAGTCTCATGCCCAAATATATACCAACTCTCGAGTGCGTCTAGTGGCGCCGCGCCGCTAAAATGCCAAGACAGAACCACGCATTTCGGGAAGATTTTCCACCATGGATTTCACGGCTTCCACGGATGGGTAACCCGGCCCGTCTTACCCGTGTCATCGTGTGCTTCGTGGTGAAAATTGGGCTGTGCTGGCCTCTCCGTTGATTCTTGATTTCTCCGCGCCCTCCGCGGCTCCGCGCGAGAACCCTCATGCAATTTCCCGCGCGGCTTCGTTCACGGCCTCCACCGTATTTGCTGTGGCATGCTTGGGCTTGCCCCGTGAGACGGCGGAGCCGGCGATTGTGCAATGGAATCCCACAGAATTCCGAAAAGCACGCCGGCACGAGTTGGGCAACAGCGTGGTTTGATTTTCCGCACTTCAATAATGAAGGATCTTTGTATCCTCTAAATGTTGATTCTGCTGAAAAACCCCCTTTCTTCAAAAAGGAGCGATTTTAGCGACCACCAAAACACTCCAACCATTCAAGAAAAGTCCTCTATAAGCGATTCTGGAGAATCCTCTGGTTGACAGCTTTCGTAGTTTTTTGCGCGTTTTCAAAAATGGGGGGTTTTTCAGCAGAATCGAATGTTTAGATGCGACCCCAATGACCACCGCGACCCCAATGACCACCGCGACCCCAATGACCACCAATGACCATTTGTTTGGTCAGTTTTTAAGCTTGAAAAAGTGGTTCTGCGAATTGACGAGATTGGAAAGAAAAAAGGACTGCCCGGAAACACTGACTTGATTCGTAATGGCCGCCCATTCGCCCGCCACACCTAGACTGGTCGCGCCGACGAGCGAGAAATTAGTTGCCCAGGATGGCCAGGAAAGAACCAAATTGTTACGCGAGCCCGAGAACTGTAGAGATGGAATCGTCGCCAGCGAGAAAAGAGTCCCGTTGCCGTTTGCGCCGCCATTGTAGGTGGTCCCATAAAGATTTCCGTTTTGGTCCATCGTGAGAGGCCCCCACGAATTGGCGCCGTCGGTCCCGTTGGCGCTATCAAATGAGTACAGGGTGGTGCAGTTGCTGCCATTGGGGGAAATCTCAAAAATGGTGCCGTCGCCGTAAAGGCCGCCGTAGAAAGTCGTTCCATACAGGTTGCCCTTTGTATCCATCAGCAATCCGGCCTCTGGCTGAGCGCCATCGTTGCCGGTGTCGCTAAAGGAGTGCAGGGTTGCAAAAGTGCCGCCGTTGGTTGAGATCTCAAAAACGGTGCCGGCTCCATTCGTGCCGCCGCTGGTGGCGGTTCCATACAAAAATCCTGCGCTGTCCTGCACCAAACCGGCCTCCGGGAATTGGCCGTCGGCATTGCTTCCAAAGGAATCGGTTGCATTGAAGGAGTGAATCAATGTGACGAGGTTCTGGTCGGTGTCAAATCTAAAGATCGTGCCGTTGCCATTTGATCCGCCCCACCAGGTAGTGCCGTAAAAACTCCCATCCTGCCCTTGCATCAACCCGGCATGGGGATAAAGGCCGTCGGTGTTGGCTTCATCGAAATTGTAAGGCGCGCTGAATGAATAAAGCAGGGAAAAGGAATCGCCGTTGGTTGTCAAGTCATAGAGTGCGCCCCATTCGTTGGCGCCGCCGCTGGCGGTGGTCCCGTAAAGAAAGCTATCGTTGCCTTGCACTAAACCCGCTTCGGGCTGGGCGCCGTCGCTGCCAACAACCGACCCATTGAATGAGTGCAGGGTCGCAAAAGAGCCATCGCCGGCCATTTCAAACACGGTGCCTCCACTCACACCGCCAGGCACGGTGCCGCCCGAAAAAGTGGTTCCGTAAAGATTGCTCAAATGATCCATGACCAAACCGCCAAAGGGAGTGGCCCCATCGCCGTTGGCGCCCAAGTTATCGAGAGGACTAAAGGCATGCAACACGCTGAACGACCCGTTGGTGCCGAGCTCGAAAACGGTTCCGTTTCCGTTGGGGCCGCCTGCGGAAGCGGTCCCGTAAAGATTTCCCTCGCTGTCGCGAACCAGCCCCGCAAAACGCGGACCAACCCCGTCATCGTTGTAGCCGTTCGTATCCGTTTGACTGAAGGAGTACAAGGTGGTTAAGGGAGACTGGCCGCGCGCAGCCAGAGGCCACGCGGCGGCGATTAATACGGCGAGGACTGCCGCCAACGGAGGTAGTTTAGGCAAGTGCAAGGATCCGGCCACATCTCTACTGTACTTCTTCCGGCTCGTGCTGTCAAACTCAATTGTAGAATGTTTAGATTTGACAGATTTGACCCAATGACCCAGTTTGACTTGTCAAACTCAATTGCAGAATGTGTAGATATGACCCCAATGGGCCAGATTAGACTGGCAGGTTGGGCGGGCGGAAAACTGTCAATCATTTTCAAAAAAAAGTCCTGGCAGCGGCTTGAAGGCGGTAGTATTGACTGATTGATTAAGGGCGGAGCGAGGACAGAGATTTCGTGAAGGGATTTGCCACGATATGCCGGCATCTTTGGAATTGATGGGTATTTCCGCGTATTTCCAAAATTAGGATGTTCGAGGAATTTCGAGAACTCGGCCAAAAAAGGGGCGGGGCAGTTTCGGATGGAGGCGCGCGCTTGTCTTATGCCGCCGCGTGGCCCATATTGTGCGCATGATCACGCCTGCTCTGTTTTCGGTCCGCGCCTTCGGGCGGGCCTGGTGGCCGGCTGGATGGCTGTTGTTGGCCGCGGCCTCCTGCCCGGCGGACATCATCTGGAGCGATCTGGGTGAGACGCTGGCGCACGAGACGGGGCCAGGCACGGATATTCTGGGCGGGTCGGTCCAGCGGGACGACAGGGCCACGGATACGCTTTACTTCAAAGTTCACGTCAACCCGATCTCGGATGCGGGGACGGAGCCGTATTTTGCCGGGTTCGAGTTGTATGAAGGGGACACGGAGCGGCTGGCGGTGGGCAACGCGCTCAATGCCTGGGCCTACGGCGCGTTCAATGTTTTTGAGGCGCGCAAAACCAATTTCAATGTTTTTGAGTCGGGCAAGACCAATAATGAGACGACTGATTTTGGCATCGACTTTCATTCGTCCAAGCCGACGGATGCGGGGCGCGGCCGGCGCTTCGAGTATGAGCTGCCGCGCAAGGGGATTGAACGGACGATTGTTTTTAAGGTGCATTATGTGGCGGGCGGCAAGGACGAGGTGACGGTGTGGCTGGACCCAGACCTTGGGCCGGGGGCGACGGAGGCCAGCCAGTTGGAATGCCTAAAAACCAAGTTTGCCGCCAAGGCCTCGTTCAACCAAATCCGCCTGCGCCACGGCGGCGGCGGCGATGGATGGACATTCAGCGAGATGGCCATTGCGAGCTCGTTCGGCGATTTCGTGCTGGACGAGAGCGGGATCAAGTCGGGTAATGCGGGCTTGATGATCGGGCGCGGCCAATTGCCCTTCACGTTCCGGGTCTGGCAACGCGAGCAAGGGTTGCCGCAAAATTTCGTACGCGCGCTGGCCCAGACCAAGGATGGCTACCTTTGGGTCGGGAGCGATGCCGGGGTGAGCCGATTCGACGGGGCAAGATTTGTCTCCTACGGTTTGCCGGAAGGATTTCAAACCGGGCCGGCGCAGACGCTGCTGGGGGATGGGCAAGGCGCGCTGTGGATCGGGAGCGTGGGGCGGGGGTTGGGGCGTTGGCAGAAGGGGCAATTCACCGTGTTTACGACGCGAGATGGACTGCCGTCGGATTCGGTCAATGCGCTGGCGGAGGACGCGCAGGGGAGGATTTGGATCGGCACCGAAGGCGGGCTGGCCGTATGGCGCAATGGGCATCTGAATACTTTCAACGGCCCCAAAGAGTTGGCCGGGAAACCGGTCACTGCGCTGTTCAGCGACCACCGAGGCACGGTGTGGATCGGGGCCAAGGGCGCCGGCGTGTTCAGTTTGCAGGGCGGAAAACTGTTGCCAGTGCATGACGCGGTCTTCGATCATCTGTTGCAGGACCCGCACTGCCTGCTGGTGGATCGGGAAGGGCGTCCATGGGTCGGAGCGGGCGAGGACTCGGTCCTGTATCGTGAAGGAGGGCATTGGCGGCCCTACCGGCTTCCCCATCACCTGGCCAGGCACTACGTGAGCGCCCTGGCGGAGGACCCAGACGGCACGGTTTGGGCCGGCTCCGTGAGCGAGGGTTTGTTCCAGTTCAAGCACGGGAAGCTGGTGGCTGTCAATGCCGGCAGCGGTCTGTCGGGCAATTTGGTGGAAGCCCTGCTGGTGGATCGGGAAGGGAAACTTTGGGTGGGCACGCACGGAGGCTTGAATCGGCTGCGACCCAAAAACCTGTGCGTGATCAGCTATAACGAGGGCTTGGGCAACGGCGCGGTGCAGGGCTTGGCGGAGGCAGCGCCGGGTAAGATTTGGGCCAGCAAATCCAGCGAGGGACTTTACTTTTGGGATGGCCGATATTTCCGCCCGTTGCCGGCCGCAGGCTTGTCACCGGGCGATGACCGGGTGGGAGCGTTGCTGATGGCCAAGGACGGCAGTTGCTGGATGGGCGGCGCGCGTGGGCTGCTGCAATTTAAGGACGTGCCGGATGTGGAGAGCGTAGCTGGGTTGCCGTCGCTAACCAACCTGGACGTCAGTGCGTTGGGGCAGGATGCGCAGGGCAGACTGTGGCTGGGGACACGGCAAGGAGAGCTTTGGTGGCAGGATAAGGAGAAGTGGATGGCACAAACCAAAGGTCCGCGTGTCCATGCCATCACCGCTATTGTGCCGGAGCGGGATGGCTCCACGTGGGTGGGCACGGCCGGGGACGGATTGTTCAGTGTGGAAGGCAACGCGGACGGGCATTGGATGAAGCAGAAGGGATTGTTGAGCGATTGGATCCGCACACTTTACTTGGATGCGGAAGATACTCTTTGGATTGGAACGGGAGGGGGTGGTGGGTTGAGCCGGTTGCAACGAGTGGATGGCAAGGTGGCGACCTTCACCACGCGCGAAGGGCTGCCCGATAACACGATATCGCAAATCCTGGAAGATGACGCGGGCAAACTTTGGCTGGGAGGCGACCGGGGCATTGTGTGTGTCAGCAAGCGTGAGTTGGAGGATTTGGCGGCCCAAAAGATAAAGGCGGTCTATCCGCAGGTTTATGGCCGCCGAAGGCATGTTGTCCGAGGAATGCATCAGTGGATTTTTTCCGATTGGCCTTAGAACCAAATCCGGGATGCTGTGGTTCCCGACTCAGGAGGGCATTGTGGTGGCCGATCCACATCACCCAACCAAGGAGATTCCCCCGCCATCGGTAGTGCTGGAGGACACGCTGGTCGATGGGGTGCCGAATGCGGCGGACTCATTGCGTCTGGCACCCGGCCAGCACCGGCTGGAGTTTCGATACACGGGCCTGAATTTCGATGCTCCCGAACGGGTGCGCTTCCAATATCGGCTGGTCGGACTGGATTCCGTCTGGGTGGAAGCAGGTTCGAGCCGCTCGGCTCCCTTTCCTTATGTGCCATACGGGGAATACCGTTTCGAGGTCATTGCCGGCAATGGGGATGGGCGCTGGAACACGGCAGGCGCCAGTGTCTCCGTAATCGTGCAGCCGTACCTGTGGCAAACGTGGTGGTTTCGCGTGCCCGCCTCGCTGGGTTTGCTGGCCGTCATCGCGCTTACGGCGCGGGTGGTGGAAAAGCGCAAACTCCACCGCCGGTTGGAACAATTGGAGCAGGAGCGCGCCTTGGCGCATGAACGCGAGCGCATCGCGCGCGACCTGCACGACGATCTGGGTTCGTCCCTCGCCCGCATTTCGCTCTTGAGCGGCCTGCTCAAGGCCGACCGGGATAATCCCCATCAAATCGAAAGCCACGCGGTCAAAATATCCCAATCGGCCGATCAAACCGTGCGGGCTTTGGAGGAAATTGTCTGGGCCGTCCGGCCCGGCAGCGATTCGCTGCAAAGCCTGGTGGAATACATCGCGCACTTTGCCAATGAATTATTCGACGGCGGGGGGATTCATTGCCGGCTGGACCTGCCGGCCGATTTGCCGCCGCGCCCATTGCCGCCGGACATCCGGCACAATATCTTTCTGGCCGTCAAGGAAGCGCTGACCAACGCGCTCAAACATGCCGCGGCGCGCGAGGTCCTGGTCCGCGCCGAGGCTTCGGGCGACGCGCTGGAAATCGTGGTGCAGGACGATGGCAAAGGGTTTGACACCAACTGCCGGAGCCGGGGCAACGGGTTGGGCAATATGCGCCGCCGCGTCCAGGCGATGGGCGGGGCAGTGGCCATCGAAAGCCGGCCCGGCCAGGGCACGAGCGTGCGGTTGAGGCTGCATTTTGCGCCCGTTCCAGCCCATGGAAAGGCCGCCGCGTGAACTTTCTGACCGCAAATTTACGTGATGGCAGGGCGGGGCGGGCGCGAGCCACCATGAGAGCGTGACGACCGGTGTGACAGAAAAAACTCCCATCAAGGTGGCCATCGTTGATGACGACGAGGGCATCCGCGCCGGTTTGGCGGCGCTCATCCGCCGCGCGCCCGCGTTGCGCCTGGCGGGCGACTATCCCGACGCCGAAACGGCGCTGAAGGAAATCCCCGGCCGCGCGCCGGACGTGGTGCTGATGGACATTAACCTGCCCGGCATGAAGGGCGTGGAATGCGTGCGGCAATTGAAAAGCATCCTGCCCCGCGTGCAATTCCTCATGTTGACAATTTACGAGGACAGCGACTCGCTGTTCAATTCCTTGAAGGCCGGCGCCAGCGGCTACCTGCTCAAGCGGACCGCCTCGGCGCGGTTGATCGAAGCGATCCAGGATGTTCACGGCGGCGGTTCACCCATGACGCCGCAACTGGCTCGGCGGGTGGTGCAGTTTTTTTCCAGACCGGCCGGGGACACGCCGCTTTCGCGTCTGGCGCCTGGGGAGAAGGAATTTCTGGAGCAACTGGCCAAAGGCTATGCTTACAAGGAAATCGCCGACCGCATGAACATCAGCATCGACACGGTCCGCAGCTACGTGCGCACGGTCTATGAGAAACTGCACGTCCATTCGCGCACGGAGGCGGTGGTCAAATTCCTGCGCGGGTGACCGCTGCCATCAAGGCGCGCGCGGTGTTCTTCGCGCCAGCCACGCCAGATCAACGTTGAGGGTGACGCTGACCTGATCGATTACGGTATAAGTCACAGGGTGAATCGTTTCGGCATTGACCCACTTATGGATTTCCGCATGGCCGTCGGCGAAGCTTATGCCGCAGGCGTTATTATGCAGACTGGCGGGCAGTTCGGTGAAAACCCCGGTCCCGCTTGTTTCCGCCGGATTAAGGTAAAGAACTTCGTCGTCGATGCTGTCCGGATGCTCGTCAATAAAGACCCAACTCATGGACGGTCCAGGGGCGATGAGATCAGAGCCTTTGATGGCCCACCACATCTGGTCGCCCCCCCAGTTGGAAAACGTGTATTTTGTCCCGTCACCCACGGCCCCGTCCATCGAGATGCTCCGGCAGCGGTTATTCCAGCCCAGCGCGCGCTGCGCTGGACTCAAGAAAATGTCCGCCGGACAATGATAGATGGAGTAGGCGTTGGCGTTGTAAGATCCCATTGATGAGACGATGGGATTTATTAAATAGCCAAAGTTGGTGTTTTGCGAACTGCTGGTCCAGTCCATGATGCCTTCGCACCAGTCGTGCATCACGACGCCGCCAACGATGAAATCCTTCGATTGATCGGCGTTGATCGCGAGATGATCATTAAAGTCGTTTGCGTACATGGTCCACGCCAACTGCATCTGCTTCTTGTCGCTCATGCATTGGGCCGAAATGGCCTCCGTCTTGGCGCGGTTGAGGGCGGGCAGCAACAGGGCCGCCAGGATGGCGATGATGGCAATGACCACCAGCAACTCAATGAGCGTGAATGCTTTTGGTGTGGATGCTTTTCGAATGTTCATATTATTTACTCCGCTCCCCGGCCCGGCAACCCATTCGGCGCCCGGCGGGGAACCTTACCTACTCTACTCTGGTCCGATCAATCTGTAAAACAGATTTCCTTGCCCGACGGGATAATTGGTGCCGGCCATGCCTCCGGGGGCGACCAGCAGGTTTGTCCCGTCCGTCAGATACTGGTTTGTCCAGACCGTGCCGGGATTCAAAGTGGAGGCCGTCTGCAGATGAACGCCGTCCCGGCCGAGCCAAGCGACGTGGATCTGGTTGTTGGTGGCCTGGGCGATGGCCAGGTCGCCAAATGCAATCTCCGACTGCGTGTTGGTGCCCTGGCTGCCGAATATATCAACCGGCATGGTATAGTTGGGCAGGCTGCGAATCCACCGCTCGTGATTGTCGGCGAAACCCGCTTCGTCATCGATGCCGTTGATGCTGTATTTATAGAGCAAGTCCATGTTCTGGCCCTGGTTGACCGGCAGGGTGATACTGTAGAGATCGGTGCCAGGAATGTTGGTCATTTCGTAGGTGGTCGGCTGCAACGCGCCCCAAGTCCAAAAGTTATTGTTGATTCCCCCATTGAGTCCGTTGAGGTAAACCGGATACCCGGAACCGTCGAACACGACGCCGTCCGTCCCGACCGCGTTAGTCATGTTGACGGTGAAGGTCACCATGCAGTTGGTCACCGAGACGAAATCAAAGGGTTCGGGCGGCTGGTCATTGAAATAAACCGGGCCGAAGGTGAAGCTGCCGTTGGTCTCCAGAAGATTCAAGGTGCGATTGTTGGCCAAGTTTTCATAGACCTTGCCCGGCTGGATGACGAATTTGAACTGGAGCTGCGTTCCGGGCGGGTTCACATTAGTCAACGCCGTGCTGTAAATGTTGGGCGTGCCGCCGGCCGGGTTGTTCGACATGATCTGTGCTGTGGTGTTCCAGTCATTGAAGTTTCCTGCGAGAATCACCGAGTCGTTGGTCGTAAAAGCTCCAACCTCGATTTGCGCCGACATGTCCACTTCAAACGTGATAACGTTCGTGATCGGAGGGACAAACGGCTGATCGCTGTAGAATACGAGTGGCAGGACTTGAGTCTTGTTGATGAAGAACCGGTTGTGGCTGTCGGGATCAGCATTAGCCGCGCTCACGTTCTCATATTGATCGCCACCGCCGGTTTCGTTGTTGTAAACATATTTAAACTCCGCCTCGGCGTTGGCATCGGCCGACCAAGTGGTGTAAGTGCCCTGATAAGGCAGGGAAGTCGGGATGCCCTGACCGTTGGTGACGTTGAGGGCTGGATTATTGGTCAATTGGAAGCTGTCGTTCCAGCCTTCGAATGAACCCTGGCAAAAAACGCTGTCACTGGTGCTGAATGTCCCGAGTTGGAGCTGCTGGGCCATATCCACCTGGAAAGTGATGCTGTTGGTCACGAGCGGACCGTCATCATCCCAAAACTCCGAGGGTGTCACCAGGCTGGCCCCGCTGTTGGTGGGCAGAGCCGCGCAATAATTGTCGCCATCATTCTGGGAACTGTACGTGTCGATGACCCCGTTGGTGAGGATCACAATTTGCCAGGCCGTCACTGCGCCGTTGGCGTCCGTGGTGTCGTTGAAGACGCCGGTGTACAGATTGGTGTTGGCGCCGCTGGGATTATTCGTCAAGCCGAAACCGGGAGTGGCCCAGCCATCAAATGTCCCGCGCACGGCTATTGTTTGAATCGCCGGATCAAAGATTGAGTTTGAAATGGCCTCGGTCATATCGATTTGAAACGTCAACAGCGTGCTGCTGGCGGAAGCGGCGGCGGCGCTCAAGAGCAAGGCGCCCACGCAGAGGCCGCGCTGGATGGCTTTGGCAGAGAGTTTTCGATTCATATTATTCTGTATCGTGACATATTGGGTCGTTGCCAGCAATGTAGCAGACGTTCCAATTCCCCTCAACCGCATCTTTGTGCGGTCAACTTTGCCGCTAAAACAGCCGGTCTAATGAGGAATTGCCCCGGACTTCCGACCAATAGCTCTCCGCGGCGCCCACCGGGTGGCGCAGACGCAATGGGTCTTTTCCCATCATCCGCAGGGCCAGCCCCAGCGGCGTGACGACGATGAAAAAAAGGAGCACAAGGACGATATGCCCCGCAATCTGGCTGAGGACAAATCCCACCTTTGCCGAAAAGCGATAATATCCCCGAAACCATCGTGGCCGCCGAGCCGCGGCCACTGCCAACGCGGCCAGCGCACACAAAATCAACCCCCATGCCGCCACCGGCAGCACGCGCCGCCAGCGCAGCAGACTGCTGAGAAGCGCCAACCCCAACGCGCTCATCCATACCGCCTTGCGCCATTCCTTCGGTTCCTCTTTAAGTTTCAGCTTCATTTTTCAAATCTTGCACTCTCAACTCTTAATTGCGCATTTCATTGGGTCAGTCCCGTTGCGGCGCCACGCGCCGATCGGCCGGACGCGCGGGCTGCCCGGCGCGGTCCAGCAAAAAATTCCCCATCACCAGGTAATCCATTTCCGTGTGGACGAAACACCGGTAGGCGTCCTCCGGCGAACAGACGATCGGCTCGCCCCGCACGTTGAAGGAAGTATTGACCAACACTCCGCACTGCGTGGCGGCTTCAAAGCGCAGCAGCAGTTCGTGAAGCAGGGGGTTGTCCTGCCGCGCCACCGTCTGGATGCGCGCCGAGTAATCCACGTGCGTGACCGCCGGCAGCGTGGATCGCGCCTGTTTCAACAACTCCAATCCCTTCGCGCCCGCCGGCACGGGCAGGCGCAAGGCCGGAAGAACCGGCGCCACCAGCAGCATGTAGGGCGATTCTTCAGTCAAGTCAAAGTATTCCGAGGCCCGTTCGCGGCGCACGATGGGCGCGAAGGGGCGGAAGGATTCGCGGAATTTAACCTTCAGGTTCATGACCGATTGCATTTGCGCCGAACGGGCGTCGCCCAGGATCGAGCGGTTGCCCAGCGCGCGCGGCCCGAATTCCATCCGCCCCTGAAACCAGCCGATCACTTTCCCGGATTGCAGCAACTGCACGGTGGCCTCCAGCAAATCGGCCGTGGGCAGCCTTTGGAATTTGGCCCCGTGACGGCGCAAGGCCGCTTCGATTTGCTCGTCCGGGTATTCCGGTCCCAGGAGCGCGCCGCGCATGGCGTCGGCCTTTTCCGGCAAGGGGCTGGTTTGGTTTCGTTGTGCGTGCCAGGCGGCCAGCGCGGCGCCCAAGGCGCCCCCGGCGTCGCTCGCGGCCGGCTGGATCCAGATGCGATCGAAAATATGTTCCCGCAGCAGGCGCCCGTTGGCCACGCAGTTGAGCGCCACGCCGCCCGCCAGGCAGAGATGCTTTTCCCCGGTCAAGGCCCGCGCGTGGCGGGCCAGGCGCAAGACCACCTCCTCCGTTACCACCTGAATCGAGCGGGCGGCGTCCATGTGGCGCTGCTCGATTGCTTCCTCCGGACGGCGGGGCGGCCCGCCCAAGAGCCGGTGAAAGCGGCCGTTGGTCATGGTCGTGCCACGCAGGAAATTGAAGCAGTCCAGGTTCATCCAAAAGGAACCGTCGGCCTTCAAGTCTAACAATTCCCGCAGGATCGCCTTCGCGTAGATCGGTTCGCCGTAGGGGGCCAGGCCCATGAGCTTGTATTCGCCGGAATTGATGCGAAATCCGCAGTAATCCGTGAACGCCGAGTAGAGCATGCCCAGCGAATGCGGAAAGCGCAGTTCCTGCAGCAATTCAATAGCGTCGCCGCGCCCGCGGCCAATGGTCGTTGTAGCCCATTCCCCCACCGCGTCGATGGTCAAAATGGCCGCCTCGGTGAAGGGCGACGGATAGAAGGCGCTGGCGGCGTGGGCCTGGTGATGGGCCGTGAAGAGGATCGGGCAATCCGGTCGCAGGCCCGGCAATTCCTCGCGGATGGTTTTGCGCAGGTCCAACTTCCCTCCCAGCCAATTGGAAACCACTTCGGGAAATGTCCGCCATCCGCCCGGCGCCACCGCCAGATACGTTTCCAGCAGGCGGGTGAACTTCAATACCGGCTTGTCATAGAACACGACGCCATCCAGGTCCTTGGCGTCCAGCCCGCCGTAACGCAGGCAAAACTCGATGGCCTGCCGCGGAAAATCCGGATCGTTCTTGATTCGCGTAAATCGTTCTTCCTGCGCGGCGGCGATGATCTGGCCGTCTCGCAGCAGCGCGGCGGCGGAGTCGTGGTAATAGGCGGAAATGCCCAGCGTCCAGTTCACATGAATGGATAGAGCGCCCAGGCAATGCCCGAGGTGGCAGTAAAGATGAGAATGGCGCCGAGCACCAGCAATAGGACAATCAGCGGAATGAGCCACCACTTCTTCTCCTGCCGGCAAAACCTAAAAAACTCTTTGAACAACGGCCACATGCTTGCTTCTTGCGCTAGTGTAATATTCCGCCTGCTCCCTTTCGAGCCACGCGATGACGCCGCGATGGCCGCTAGTCTTGACAGGCTGGCGGAACACGTTCATATCCACCAGGCAACTCATGCATTGACCATCTTCGCCAGTTCGCGGCTTCGTGGCGGCACGGCATCCATCGGAACCGGGCATTTCTTCCAGATCTCCAGCCAATTCCCGTTTCGTTTGACCCGACGGAGCGTCACCGTGTTCTCATCGGCGTCAAAAGTGGCGTCGAATTGGTCTCCCGGACTGGCTGGCGCGAGCGTCGCCGGAAGGCTGAGCCGTCGTTTGGCGTCGAGGGTGACTATCACAGAAGGATAATCCCACATTGGCCGGACGACGTCAACCTCTTCAACCCCCAATCAATTGCCTGTTTCCGTTATATGCCCAACACAGGCGTTTCCCGGCGGCGGACCTGTTGGCTCTCGTTTTTCCGAAAGCCGCATCCACGCTTGATTTAAACTGATTTGCGGGCCATCGTAATTGCAGACATGAGAAGAATCCAAGCTATGACACTTCGCCTGTTGGAAAAAGAAGTCTTGGAACTGCCGCCTCGCTCGCGAGTGCGGCTGGCGGAAAAAATCATGGAAAGCATTGACGATTACGCCACGCCTGAGCTAGAGGCAGCTTGGGACGATGAAATCGAGCGACGCGTGAAGGAAATTCAATCCGGCGCGGAAAAGGGGATTCCAGCCGAGGATGTGATGAAAGAGGCCCGCCGCGCATTGAATGAAACCCGTCGCTTACCATCGGCTCGCCGTAAGTGAGTTGATCAAATCTGCGAAATTCTACGAGCGTCGGAATCCAACCCTGGGAGAGGCCTTCCCTCTCCACTGTGGAAGCAACGCTGCCGAGAATTCAGCGCAATCCCGAGCTCGGCAAAATCGGCAGGATGGGAACGCGCAGTCGGAAGACAAAGCGATTCCCGTTCCGAATTGTTTATCTGGAAAGCCGCGTTCGTGTGATCGTGTTGGTGCCGGACGCGGAGGACATTTCGGAGGCGGCTTGGACGAAAGCGGTCTCGGCCAGCCCGGCGTTCGACTTTCTGAAAGACGCGGCGGAGGACGTTTACACCGCCGCCGACGGCAAACCCTTCCATGACCAAAGGTAAAATCGTCGCAGTTCGTTCTAAATGAAGCCGCTTTGGGCGAGGCAACATCGGTTTGTGACGAACAGGCTTGCCGCAAACCGATTTGCCTGATACTGTACATGGCATGAGTGCGGTTGAACTTGCAGTTAAGAAAGTCAAAAAATTGTCCGCTCCCCAGGCGCGTGCATTGTTGGGCTGGCTGGATGCCCGGCACGCCAATGGAACGGCTGTGAAGAAACGGCGCTCCCAACCCTGGTGGCGCAAAGGCACGGCCCGCCAGCGCATGAAGAAGTTGAAGGAGTGGCAGGATTCAGTTCGGCTCACCACCGATTGGGAGCCGCCTCGGATGCCGGACGATTTGGTTAAACCATTTCGGCTGTGAATTTCGTGCTGGACACGAATGCGGTCAGTGAAACGGAGAAGCCGCGTCCCAATCGCAGTTTTATCACTTGGCTTGACGCCCAGGACCCGGCCCACCTTTTTATCACCACGATCTCGGTCGCGGAGGTCTGGAACGGTTTTCATAGCTTGGAGCCGAATCATCGGGACTATAATCGCGTCAAGATTATCGCAACAAATCTGCCACGAAAATACCGCGTGTTGAACTTTGATCTGCGCGCGGCGGCGATATGGGGAGAATTGACCGCCAACGCGATCGTCCCATTGCCGTTGCGCGACGCCTTCATAGGCGCCATCGCCCGCTCACGCGGCTATCAAGTCGTTACGCGCGATGTTGCGCCATTCGAGCGCATGGGCTGCAAAGTGCTCAACCCGTGGCAGTGACGGCCGGTTTTGTTGCGGAAATTCACGGATTTGGCCTTTGACGGGTCGGCGAAACGACCAGGCACTTGTCGGGACGGAGCGGTCGCGCGTTGGCGTTGGCTTGGCCTTTGTGTTTTCAGCAAGCCGGATGATCCGCCTTCGCTGTAGCTACGGCGCGACAAGTCCGCCGTCGTCAAGATGATGGCGAGACAGGCAACATGGCAACGCGGGAGGATTCTAAGCAAGCCGCGTTCCTGCCGCTCTGCTCCTCAGCCCGGCAATGGAGGTGGGTAGCCGGGCGGCAATTCGTCGCCGGGCAGGGGTGGGACCTCGGGCACCTTGTCCATGATGCGGTCAAATTCCGCGAGGTTCGCCCGCTTGGCTCGCGCTTCCATGTCGTCGCTGCCCCTCCAAGCGGCAAGCTGGGCGGAAAGAGCCAAGGCAACAATTTGGTCTATTGGAACGTGTTCTCGTTCCGCCGCCGCGCGCGCCTGTCGCGCTAAATAGTCCGGCACGTTTGCTTCAATTTTCGTCATTTCGCTTGCCTCAAGATTTCCAGGAATTCAGCCGGCCGGACCAAACGGATTCCGAATTGCACGGCGCGGCTCACGTCCCGAACATTGTGCGTCACAAGATACAGAACTTGCGCTTCTCGCGCCAGTTGAATAATCGCCTCGATTGCTGATGATTCCTGAAAAGAGTGTTGAGAATTTTGAAGACTTCTCGTTTCGGAGTTCACTTGCTGACGGAAGCGAGGTAGTTGCGGGCCGATTCGTTGGCGGGGTCCAGGCGCAGGGTCTCGGTGAATTGCTGGCGCGCGCCGGCGGGGTCGTTGAGTTTGAGCAAGGCGACGCCCAGGTTTAGGTGGCCCATGGCGAATTGCGGCTGCAAACGAATCACTTGCTCAAATTCCGCTTTCGCCTCCGCAATCCCCCCGTGCTGGCCCAGTTCTCCGCCCAGCGCGTAATGCGCCTCCCAATTGGCCGCGTCCAGCGCCAGCGCGCGCCGGAAATTCCGCACCGACTCCTCCGACCGCTGCAAAAGTGAGAGCGCCTTTCCCATCTGCAGATAAATGCGGGCATCGTTGGGCATGAGCGCCGCCGACTGCTGATACTCTTTGAGCGCATTCTCCAGTTTACCTTCAACGGCATCGAGTTTGCCCAGTTCAAACCAGGCCTCGGCGTAGCGCGGATGAAGCATGGCCGCTTGCCGGTAGGCCTCCCGCGCGGAAGACAAATCGCCCTGCGCCTCCCACAACTGACCTTCGATCAGGAACGCGAACGGGTTGCGCGGCATCACCACGCGCGCTTGCTTCCATTCCAAGGCGGCTTGCTTGAGGTCGCCCGTCCAGGCGAGGAATGCGCCGTAGTTCTCATGCAGCATATAATCGCCCGGGGCGCGCGCGATGGCGTCGTTGTAGAGCGCGCGCGCGTTGGCGGCCGCCGTGGCGTCCCGATGCCGCATGAGGCGGTCGATTTCGGCGGCCACCTCGGACACGCGGCGCTGATTGTTGGACTGGCTGTTGAGCGGCGGCTGCTCGAGGCGCTGGCGGACGGCCTTGAGCACGTTGACCCGGTTCCAATCCGTCAGGCCCAGGCGCGCCTCGCATAGTTCCTGCGAGGCCCAGCCGCCTTTTACTTTAGACTTGACATCGCCCGGCAGGAGCCGCTCGGCCTGGGTCGCCCACAATAGGGCCAGCCGGTAATTGCCGTCGAAATTGAAGTGGACGTGTTCGTAAAAGGTTTCCTGGCCCGGAATATGCCCGGCTGCGGGCAGTGAAGCGGCGGCGTCGCATAAAACGAGGCCCGGGGCGGCCCATTGCTGTCCGGTCTGCCGGATGATCCCGTTGATGCGGGAATCGGCCCGGAACGGCAGGGCATCGCAATCGCACGCTTTCTGGAGAGGCCCGGCGGCGCCGGCGGCATCGTTCAGGCGCCAGAGGCATTCGCCCTCGCCGAATTGGGCATCCGCCCGTTGCGGGTCCAAGGCGGCGGCCGCCGCGAAATCAACCGCCGCCGATTTCCAGTCGCCGTTCAGTTCCGCCGCGCCTGCGTCCGCGCACAGGTGGTCGCATTTCTCGCGGCCGGCCGGGGCGAGACTGCTGGAGGGGAGCGAAACAAAGGGCGGGCAATCTTTGAGGTTCACCGCCACTGTATTGAGAATGATGGCGGCGCCGGCGTTCCGGCCCGCCCGCAGGATGTCTTGCAGGTTTCTCTGAAAATTTTTATAGACGACCTCCTTGCGCGGATCATCGGGCGCGAGTTGATTGGCGAGAAACATTTGCAATCCGCCCCAAATGCCCGGGCCGCCCGCCTTGCCTTTAATTCTCCGGTCAAGGTCCATCAGGAGTTGGCCCACGCGCGTGGTCTGGAGAGCCAATCCCAGGCGCACCACCG
Organism: Vulcanimicrobiaceae bacterium; assembly: GCA_035511075.1. Taxonomy (GTDB): domain Bacteria; phylum Verrucomicrobiota; class Verrucomicrobiia; order Limisphaerales; family Palsa-1400; genus DATAUD01. The sequence goes on along the minus strand of DATKFW010000117.1, from coordinate 3,985 downwards.
GCCAGGGCGGAGCTTTGGCGCCGAAAACGGTGGCGGCGCCAAACGGCCCGATCATTTCATTGTTCCCCATGTAGACGATCCAAAGGTCGCCCTGGTAGCGGGCGCATTCGCGGGCGATGGGCACAATGACATGAGAATTGATGGCGGTGATGGCCACGTTGACCACCTCGAAATTCACGCCGGGATAGCGTTCGCGCAACAGGACCTCCAAATACCGGCCCGCCCCGAAGGCCGGCTCCGGATCACCCTGCGCGGCCGATTCGCCAAAGATAAAAATGCGGCACGTGCCCGCGGGTTTGACCGGTTCCATCATCAGGGGATTGGGCCAGCGGGACAATTCCGGCGGGAAGAAGCGCAGGCTGAACTTCTCATTGTTGAGCAGCCAGTCGCGGCCTTCCAGGCGCACCTTTTCGAAGAGGCCCGTCGGGTAGCCGTAGCCCGCCAGGCGCAGCGCCGCTTCCAACACCGACAGCGCCAGCAACGGCACGATCAGAGGCGCGGCGATGCGGAAGAGCCACCGGCGGCGCGGGGCCATCGCCGGGGAGGCGGCCGGCTGTATTTTGGGGCGCGATTTCAATCGTATCAAGTAGGAGGCACGAAACTGGACCCGGTCGCAACCACATAAATCTGCGGGCTTGGATCCGTAAAAGGTTGGACTCAAGTTTGATTCCCCAAAATAGCCAATCCGGAGCTAAAAGACCAAATCCAAGCCCAACGAACCTTCGACCGCAGCACCGGCGAGCTGAATGGCTCGCTACCGGATCTGCTCGTTTTACTTTGCTGCTGGCCGATTATGGAAAACGCTGGATTTTCGCCGCGAATCAGCCACATTGACCATATTGTTCTTTTATTTAAATGCACGAACCAGCCGTTGCTTAATAAAAAGCAGGACGCACCAAAACATGAATTTGAACAAGATTTTGTCAGGTCTGATTGCGGCTGCTTATATCGTCGTCTCGTCTGTTCATGCTGGAACCAAGACGGCGTTTGCGCTCGCGATTTTTCTCATTCTGCCGCTTTTTTGCATTTGGTTTTCGGATGCGATGGGCGGATATACGGGCGAGCTTCCGATTGGCTCTCCCATAACTATCCAGTCGCCGGGGAAATTGATTCGCATTTTGGGGTGGGGATTATTGTTTTTGCCAATCATTCTCGTAATCATTATGAAGGCTTCAGTCTGACAGGTCCGCAGCAAAGAAGCGCCGTCCACGGTACGCTTTAGGGTGCTGCGCCCGCAGAAATGAAGTAAACGAAAAGCGCCTTGTTTGCATCAAGAAACTTGATATGAACAAAGCACCTCAGAGTGGCCGGTTGATTCGACCCCGGCTCAGGGCGAAGTGAGGTTGAAAAACCATTGCGGGCTGTTGGCAAGGGGAACGGTGATCTCTTGAAGGTAGCCATCGCCGAGCAAATTGGTGAATGCGACCCAGTTCGTTGCCGCCAAATTGGCATTGGCCCAGACCGTGTAGCTTTGGTTTGAAACGGTGCCAAAATCGAACACGAAGTTGGCGCCGACGTTCGGAGTTGGGTTGATGGTGATGGTTCAGTTTTTGGGGTGGCTGGTTGCATGGTGACTGCTTTTGTGGCTGATTTATGGACTTTAATCGTTTCGCTTTTCCTTCATCCGACCACGATGCAGACTGACCGGTTCCGATGCAAGAATGAGTTGGAAATACTGGCAACTGGAGGTTTGGCAATTCCTTCTATGTACACTGAGAATTTGCTGTGCTCAACGACACCGCCGCGTTACGCTGCCAGCCATGAACTTTCCCAAGTTCTGGGCAAAGGGCACGCATCAGCAATTCACGTGCTGGCGGTGGTCAGACTCCAGTCTGGCCGAGGCCGCGTCGCTGGCGCACGAAGGCGCGCGCCGCCTCGCGGAACGGTTCGCGGCGGGAGACAAGTTGCGACACGGCTATGGCTACCCCGACCGCCAGTTGCGGGAGCCGGTGCTGCGCGAAATCAAGGCACCCGGCGGCGAGATTGCCGCCGTCATCACGCGCAATTCCTACGGCGCTCTGGTCTTGAACACGGCCCGCATCATGTTCGTGGACGTGGACTTGCCGGAACCGAAGACCGCGCTGGGCGGCTGGCTAAAGAAGCTGTTCGGCAAGCCGGAGCCGTCTGCGGCCCTGATCACGAATGACAGTGTTATGGCGCGGGCCGCGGCGTGGAGTCAGAGGCATCCGGGCTGGGGTTGGCGCGTGTATCGCACGAAGGCGGGCCTGCGCCTGCTGGCCACGCACGCCCTGTTTGAGCCAGAGAGCGCGTCCGCCGAGGAGGTGTTTGACGGGCTGGGCGCCGACCCGCTGTACCGGCGGCTTTGCCGGACGCAGAAGTGCTTCCGCGCCCGGCTGACGCCCAAGCCGTGGCGCTGCGGGTTTAAGAATCCACCGGGACGGTGGCCGTGGCGGGACGCGAAAGCGGAGGCCCGATACAAGGATTGGGAGGCTGGCTACCAGAAAGCCTGCCGGGACTACGCGACCTGCGAACTCGCCGCTACGCCGGGCAGCCAGCAGATTGATCCGACGGTGCAACTGATCCTCAAGACCCACGACGAAACGACGCTGGCCGAGTCCAAGCTGGATTTGGCATGAGCAAGACCAGCACGGGTGCGTTCGATTTTTAAGTGATGGATTTGTTATCCACGAAATGCTTTAGGGAGGAAGTGGAAAGGTCGTTGACCGCGGTGCTCGACTTGACCTCGATGATGTCCGACGCGTCTTTGCCGACCGGGTTGAGGATGTCGACGCGGGCGAATCCGCCGTTGTGTACAAAACCAGCATCGAACAGCGGCTTCCTCAGTGTTTGGTTGTACTGGTATCAAGAGGCGGTGGCAGTGTACGGCTCGGAACCTTTCGAATTGATTTCGCACGATTGGCCTTCGCAGTCTGGCGAGGTAACTCGGGGCCTGGAGCACTGGCCGAAGCAGAATGAACCCCGCGTCGAAATCGACTTAAGAGCTTATCCATAAATTGGAAGATCCTCCGCGGCAGTTGATTTGGGATGAAGGACCAATAGCGTGACGTCTTTGTCCCGGACCAAAGCCTGGACAGCCATGGACATGATGAAGATGGAGGTCAGCAGGCGCATCATGTTTGTCGTCATACTGCTTGCAACCTATAAGCAGGCCGCGCTTTTTCGTAAAGAAGATTCTGCGCTCGAATCATGGGTGATGTACTTGCAAATCTCCGGGCCCCGTTTAGGAGGCTGCCGCGCCATACTGACACGGCACGATAGGGATTGTTCAGTTGACACCGTTTCCGCGAGGAGCGCGGAACTTGATCCAGGTACTGCCGTTCGTACCCCAAATAGGCTGCCCGTGCCAGTTCTTGGCCAAGCCTTTCATTTGTTCGAGCCCCTGGCCCCAGAGACGAGCAATCGGCCGCACACGGTTCGAGGCCAGATAATCGGGAGCGGCGATAAACTGCGCGGCGTCGGCCGGGTCATCGCAACAACTCCATTGGCCGTTCTGCAATTCCGAGACGAACCCAATCGCTCCGCTGCGGCGCATCCCTGCGACGACAAAACAGGATTGGCCATCCCAACGGAATCGGTTTTTCACGACATTGAAAACGAGCCAATCGCCTTGGTGAACCGTCACCTCAATTTTTTCGGCGGCGGCACCATACGTGTCGTTGATCAGCTTGCGGTGATCATCAGGCACCCGTTTTCCGTTCTGAAAGACATCAACCACAAAATCATCCGCAACGGTATAAACATAGTCGGCCAATATGTATCCGGGCGTAATGGGAGCCTGATTTCGTTGGTTCGCGTCTGCCTTGTTGGATGGCCCGGGTAACATGACGGGCAAGATCGGGGCTGGCTTGGCCTCGCTCCGGTCTGGCGTGTTTGAGGCCGTATTTGAGATAAGTTGCGCGGCAGGCGGGAACGTGACTTGGCTGTGTTCCGGCGAGGGCAGCGTCGATTCTGCTACGACTCGCGCGGGTGGAAGCGGGCGGTCGAGGTGCCTGGCGACCCCCCC
>DATKFW010000116.1:0-3233 GCA_035511075.1 Vulcanimicrobiaceae bacterium | reverse complement strand
GGGAGAGGGGCCTGGACCCGCGCTGGGTCAAAAGGGTTCTGGTCGAAAAACAGTTCGAAGTGGCCCGGGCCTATATGGACCACGTCGTCAACCAGGCGGTCACCATTCTCAAAAATCGGAAGGTCGGCGGGTTGTTTACCACGCCGAAATTGCTCGAAGCGCTGGGAGAGAAAATTGACCTTTGGGAAGCCGGAATTCGAGGCGTATTTTGCGGCGGCACGACGATGGCGCCCCAATACGTGCGATACATCGTCGAGGAAGTCCTGGAAAACCGGATTGGATTCTACCCGACGTACGGCAACACGTTGATGGGGCTGGCGGCCAGTGTTGCGTTGCTTCCGGAAGACAATTTCTCCGTGACTTATTACGCGCCCCAACCGCGCGCCGTCTTGCGCGTCGTTGATCCTGCCAAAACCCATCAACTTGTCGAATACGGGCGCTGGGGACGCGTCGAATTGACTACGTTGACTCGCGAATTTTTCATGCCGCGCTTCCTCGAGCGCGACGAAGCCATCCGACGGGAGCCGCGCGGGCCGTACGCGTGGGACGGGGTGGGGGAAGTGCGTCCCTTTGGCGCCATGGAAAAGAACATTGTCGAAGGGGTTTATTAGCGCCGAACTGCTTTCACAAAATCCCGCAATTGCGAGAGTCCCTTGCGCAACATTGAAGGACAACCTTCCGGCAACTGAGTATGATCTAACGAATAAAGATATTCACCCGCAGGCCGACAGTCCTTGTCGTCGATGTGTGCAATGCCGTTTGGCGCCTGCCGTTTAAAATCCGTTACTTCGTCAATTGGAACAAGAGTTCCATGCTGATGCGATCTGAGCCAGTAGAGCCATGTCTCCAGGTTTCGTGTGGGGAGCAAAAGACAGCGGCCATCGCTGGCCGAAAGTGATCCAAGATTTCGCTCTCTTAACGCTGCTGCAATCTCATTCTCCCGGCCTGAAACACCATCTTCGTCAAGCAACCCCAATACCCCCCGGCCTTCAGAAAACCGAGCCAAGTTGGCGACTTCTTCTACAAACTGAATTTTGACCCAGCCGTGGCCGGAACCACCCGAGTTCCTGCTATCGTAGATTCTCCGATTCCCGGATGTTTCCAGAAAACCACGCGCAAATGCGGAGTCACGCCGACCTTCACAAACAAGAATGATATTACAGACACGAGGCATTACTTGACAGTCGTGGTGAAAGCAGTCTGTTGGGCGGCGACTGGGGGCGAAATCCCCAAAGCCGAGACCCATCCACGCGCCATCAAGTCGGAAATTCGCACGGCTGACTTGTCGTTCATCGTAGAATCAGTCATCTGCAAGCGATGGGCTCTGGTAGGTCCGGTCGGTTCCCTTTCCAACCAGACACCGTGACTGGAAGCGAGCAGGTCCACCGCAATCGGGTGGTGAGCTGTCAAGAGAACTTGGAAACGGCGTTGTGCAGCAAAATCCTCGAGGCGAATTAGGAGCGGTTGAATCTCCGGCAGACCGAGAAAGTTGCTCGGCTCGTCCAGCAAAAGTGCACCGCCGCAATTCTTGGCGACCGCCATAGCGGTTTCCAAAATCACCAACGCAATCTGACCTGAAGACAGTTCATCAAGTCGGAACGGAATGTCCGGCTGAAAGAGGCACTGCAGAATCCAAGCGTCGCCCGAAGGATTCGATTGAAAAGCTAAAAATCCCGGAAGCCCTCCCATCGATAAGCTTCGTTCCGCCTCTCGACTTGCGAGCACCCTTGTGGCAACCACATGCCGCAACCACCCGGCAAAATCGGAGCAATCCGGCCTTGGGATTTCCACCGGCTGCTTCTCAGAGGTGACGGCGCTAACCAAAGCAGGGTTCAGCTGCAACACCAGCGTATTCTCGAAAGCCCTTCGGAACGCGATCAATTTCTTGTTGTCAGCGCGTTCATAGATGCGGGAGATTCCGGAAACATGCCAATCCGGCAGTAATTCAACAGGGTTGCCGGTTTGCCTATCATTATGCAGCCGGACTTTCTGGTCCGTTCCCTCAAACAAAGGCTTACCGTTCAAGGAGAGGGTTTCCTCGACAACTTTATTCAACGCCTGCTCCTTTGCTTGATGCTGAATGCGAAGACGATAGACATATTCGCCGTGTTCCTCCAGCTTCACTCCCAATTCAAAAGTTTGCTCGATCCGTTTGTCCCACCGACAAAGAGTTTCCGGCGGAAACAAGTCAAGAGATCGACCGCGACCCGTAACAAAATCCCGAAGTTTGGCAAACAATGTTAGGACGGTTGATTTTCCCGTTCCGTTGGAACCCAAGAGCACGGAAAGCGAACTAAATTCCAACGTGAATGCCGAAAAACACCGGTAATTGTCTGCGTATAAGCGCACAAACATATCTTGAGTTGGTACTTGGGTTCACGCCACAAATCAAGCTTGATCGTGGGGGCCATTTTCGCCGAAGATGACGCTGGAATTGCGCGGCATTCGCGGTAACTTGGCACGAATTCATTACCAATGACTGTTCCTCACATTCCGGCGTTGCGCCGCGGACGAGCTTACGAAAGTCTCGACATCAGCAATATCGTCGATTGCCGGACGGGCCAAACTGTGGCCACGCTCAGCCAGGTCAACGCGGGAATCATCCGCAAAGATTTGACGCGCATCGGCGAGTCTCGCGCCGCGTTGAAGAAATTGAGCGTCGCGCGCCTGATTGAGATTTGCTCCCAGGCCGGCCGTCAATTTCTTGAAGGCACGCTGCTCCAAACGCCCGCTCAATATGTCGAGACTCTTTCCGCCACCAGCGGCCTTCCGCACGTCATGGTGCGCCGCAACATGGCCAAGATTCACCACGCGCTGACGAACATGGAAACGATTCTGCGCGGGCTGACGCGCGGGCTGGACCTGGCGGTCTTGGATTCGGGCTTTGGCGAACGGCTCAGTTTCTATCCCGCCGCCAAATGCCTCGGTCTGGTCATGCCGAGCAATTCTCCGGCGGTCAATTCGCTCTGGCTTCCTGCGATCCCGTTGAAAATTCCGGTGATCATCAAGCCGGGGCGCGAGGAACCGTGGACGCCGTATCGGCTCATCCAGGCTTTCATCGCGGCAGGTTGCCCGGCGGAGGCGTTCGGATTTTATCCCACCGACCACGAGGGGGCGGGGGAAATCCTGCGCAGTTGCGGACGGGCGCTGATTTTTGGCGATCAAAGCACGACTGCGGCTTACGCCAATAATCCCGCCATCCAAATCCACGGCCCCGGGTACAGCAAGGTTTT
>DATKFW010000115.1:0-7152 GCA_035511075.1 Vulcanimicrobiaceae bacterium | reverse complement strand
GCACGGCTCGTTCTCTCTTTTCCAAAGGGTTAAAAAGCGCAGAATGAATAACAGTCAAACAAAAGTAAAAATGACAGCAATCGGCGAAAGTCGCGCTTATTTTATGCGCTCCGTGGTCTAAAGGATGGGGTCCACCTGTCTTCAGTCTTTGCACGTGAGCAATTGGACACTTAGGGAGCTTAATTCCCGGCTTATTGAAACGATCTCCGGCATGTTTGGGGAGCGGGACGATCTCGTTCCGCCCCGGAGACTCATTGATGGAATTGGCGGCGGCGATTTCCAGAAAATCGGCCGGGAGTTTTTTGCATATTTTACAAGAATCGGCCAATTACAGCCGCATCATCGGGTTCTGGATGTCGGCTGCGGATGCGGCCGCATGGCTGTCCCGATGATTCCGTTTCTCTCTGGGAATGCCGACTATCATGGTTTCGATATCGTCCCGGACGCAATCAAATGGTCTCGAAACCATATCACCAAGCGGCACGCACGATTTCACTTCGAGTTGGCCGACGTTATAGCAAACAATACAACCCCCGCGGCAAACTTACGTCCAGTGAGTATGTATTCCCGTACCAGGACAATTATTTCGATTTTGCGCTGCTGACGTCAGTTTTTACTCACATGCTTGCCGACGATATGGAACATTATTTGGCCGAAATTGCTCGAACTCTGAAGGTGGGCGGCCGGTGCATGATCAGCTTTTTTCTGCTAAATGCCGACGCCAACGAACTGATGGGGACAGGCAAGAGCTCGATTAATTTTGAACATCCGCTGGCGAGTTGTACAGTTCGGAACCCAAACGTGCCCGAGGATGCCGTCGCCTACGAGGAGTCCTTTATACGCCAATGCTTTGCAAAATATAACCTGCATGTCATCGAACCCATTCACTATGGAAAGTGGCCAGGACGAGACAAATTCCTGAGCTATCAGGACATTATACTGGCAGTCAAGGACGCGCCGAAATATGACGAGCGGCCGGCTCAACGATAGAAACGCACAGTTGGGCCAGTTTGTTTCACTAATTGGCGCCGCGCGAGAAATCTATGCGCGCCGTCAGCTTAAGGCCATCGCGGCGCGCTGGGATGCGCGAGCCGAATCCTGGGATCAGGCTTTGGAGGACCCAGCCTGTCACCTCAACGACGACGACGCCTACCATCGGTTTATCCTCTTGGTCAAAAGCCTCATAGCGCGACGTCGGCGGTTTTGCTCAACCCGCGGCGTCATCGACGCCGGTTGTGGCACTGGCCTGGTTTTGGGCGAAGTGATTTCCGGCTTCGCCTGGGGAATTGGCGTGGACATCAGCCCGAAGATGATTCGCCTCGCGCGCGCAAAGCATCTTGCCAACACGAGATTCCTCGTCGGTGACTGCTTCAATCTGCTAGCCCTGTGTCCCAAAGCCGGTGCGGTCCTTTCGCGGGGCGTGTTGCTTTCGCATTACGGTCCCGATCAAGGCCAAGCGATCCTCCACGCTGCCCGGGCGGTGCTCGTACCCGGCGGCGTTCTGGTCCTGGATTACTTGAATGCGGCCGCACGAACCAGCCAGCGTCACGCACCCGAAAGCAAAACCTGGTACACTGGCGATCAAATCCGGTCGATGGCTCGTCGCGCCGGCTTCTCCGCCGCCAAGACGTTGGGCAAACCGAACCGTCGCGTCCTGGTGTTGCTGGCCGAGACCTGATTATCGTCGGACGAAGGATGCGTGGAATGATAATTGCTTGATACGCCCCATAATTGCTGTTTTTAACATTTTTGATGCCCCTTGCATGGGCACTCGCCCAGGACATATTGCCGGAGACACACCGGCGACGGAACCGGAATTTAAAACTTGGATAGCAAACGCGTTTTGATATGCTTGACGTTTTGTCACACGATTGTTACTATTGCGTTACACTAAGGAAACACCCTAAGCTACAAGCCATATGACGAGCCCTTCCCTTGCGCAGCAACCAAAAACAGTTGTCGGCCGTTCGGAGCCGCGCAACCCTGTGCCTTGGAAAGTGCCGGAGATTATGGCCACAATTGGGCCGACGCTGGAAAAACAGGAAGACCTGCGCCAGGCCATCGAGGACGGCGTCCGGTGGATCCGGTTGCCTTGCGGGTATCGCCAGCGACCCCACGTGGAAAACGCCCGAACGGCGCGCACCGCCGCGACGCACGCCTCACTGCCCATCCAGGTGCTGCTGGACCTTCCCTCTTCCCGGCCTCGAACCGGTGTGATGCAGGACCTTCAACTGGCGATTGGCGACTCAGTGGTGTTCTGGGACCCCGAGGCCTCGTCCCAGACGCCCGTCAAGAACGGCGCGCATCCGGTGCCCCTGCCCGGTCTGGAGGAATTGGTTGATAAACTGACGCCGAGCCACCGCATTTTATTTTGCGACGGCCGGCTGACTTTTGTTGTGGATGAACTTCATAACCGGTTTGTAAAAGCCCATTTGGTCGACGGCACCATACCACTCAAGTCGTCCAACTCACTGTTCTTGCCCGATAGTTCGAGCGGTTTTAAGGTCCTTACGCCGCCGGACCGCGAACTGTTGAAGGAGTTCGCCGCGGCCAGCGTGATGCCCGACTGGGTTGCCTTGTCATTGATTGCATCACCCCAGGACGTGTGCGAAGGCCGCGCGGAGGCGCAAAAACTCCTGGGTCAAGATGTCCGCGTAATGGCCAAATTCGAGACGCTAGCGGCAGTCAATTGCGCTGAGGCGATCATCGATGTGTCCGATGGCGTCATGGTCGCCCGCGGAGACCTCGGCCAAGCCGTCGGCTATGCCCGGCTGCCTGAAGTTCAGGAGCAGCTTGTCGCCGCCGCGCGGCGGGCTGGCAAACCGGTGGTCGTGGCCACTCAAATCCTGGAAGGCTTCGCGACAACCGGCATCCCGCAACGGGCGGAACTCTCAGATTTATCGCTGATCGCCCGCCAACGCGCAGATGCCATCATGCTGGGAAAGGAGACTGTCTTCAGCCCCCGGCCCCTGGAGTGCGTCCGCCTTGCATGCCAGGTCCTGACGTACGAGACCCGTCGTTTCGAAAAGGCTTATGGCACATAGTGCGCGGTATGAGTTCAAATACATCGTGGAGGAACCTCGCGCAGTGGCGGTGGCAGATTTCGTCTCCAGCTATCTTCGTCCCTCCGAGCACAACGGGTCCGGGCCGATCCGCGGGCACCCGGTGATCAGCCTTTACCTCGATTCGCCAGACTTCTTCTTCTTTAAGCAAGCCTACCATGGCCACAAAAACCGAATGAAGTTGCGCATCCGTTTCTATGACGACGAATGGAAACGGCCCGCCTTTCTGGAAGTCAAGCGCCGCGTCAGCGACGTGATCTGTAAAGATCGGGCCATGATTTCACGGGAAGGGGTCCGCCAGATTCTTTCCAATGGCTGGCCCAACCAACCCTTTTATGCCGACAACAGCCACCTCATCCACGGCAAACGGCGGCAGGATGTCAACGAGGATTTCTGGATGTTCGCCAATGCAATGCGCGCCCATGGGTCCATTTATGTCTCGTACTACCGGGAAATTTACGAGGCCCCGGATGACGAAGAATTGCGAGTCACATTCGACCGCTGCATCCGCGGCAGCCGGTACGACGGCAGCGGCCGGTTGCGGGTGCCCAAGCGCGGCTGGCTTCCCTATCTGCCTCCTTACCTGGCGCCGATACCGTGGGACGGCGTTGTCCTCGAGTTGAAATTCGACAATCAGGCGCCGCGCTGGATGTTTGATCTGGTCAAAATTTTCAACCTGCAGCGGATTCCCGTCTGCAAATACGTTGCCTGCATGTATGCTCAGGATCTCCAGTGGCGCCGTCGCGTGCTCCCGGACCAAGAGCATGATTTGGTACTATGAACGACTTTATTAACTTGATTGAGCACTCCGACCTGACTCACTCGGTCTGGCCCGGCAATCCTGACCCCCTGATCCTCCTGTTCATCATGGTCCTGGCGTTTGCCGTGGGCATGTTCATGGGCTTTGTATATATGTGGACCCACGATGCGCTTTCGTACTCGCGCACTTTCGTCAGCGCGCTTGCGGTAATGCCCTTGATTGTCGCCCTGCTCATGCTCGCGATGGCCGGCAACATCTTCGTGGCCTTTGGGCTGCTGGGGGTCTTCGGCGTCGTGCGCTTCCGCAACGTGCTCAAAGACACGCGCGATACCATTTTTATCCTTTGGGCGATCATGGAAGGTGTCGCCATCGGCACCACGCGCTTTTCCACGGGCGCCATGGGCGCTCTTGGTATTGCCGGCGCTTTTCTTTGCCTGCGGTTTATGTCTTTTGGCACGCGCCGACGCTATGACGCCGTGCTGAGCCTGCGCGTGACAGGGGATGTGAGCGCCCGCCTATCGGCATTGACTCGGATACTCAAGCGCCATGCGACGCGGCTGGACCTGGCCAGCGAACGCCGGGCAACCAATGAAGGCACTGACATAACTTACCGGCTACTCTTGCGCGACACTTCCCGCTCCAGTGAATTGCAATCCGAACTCACCGGCGCCGACGGCTTTGCCAATGTCTCCGTTTATATGCATGAGGACGAGGCGGAGATTTGAGCAAATACGACGAAGTCGGGCCAGATTGCGCCTATGTCAATCGTGAGGAAGCAACTAAGAGATTGCGTAACGTCCCCCTTTTTCCTACCATAAACGATTACCGTGAGAACTTTTCGATTCCCTTGTAGGGGTCCAGGCCAAGGAGCCGAACACAAAGAAGCGTTTTGGATGGATCGCCGGCGTCGGGAGGTTGTGGCGACGTTGACCCTGTTTTTTCTCCTTGCCATCCTTCGTCCTGCCTGCGCCGGTCTGCCGGCAGGTTGGAGTGACATGGACATCGGGTCGCCCACCGATGCCGGTTCCGCGTCTGACGACAATGGCGGGTGGACCGTCTCGGGCGGAGGCGATGATATTTGGGGGACAGCCGACCAGTTTAATTTTGTCAGCCACAGCTTCAACTGCGACGGCGCCGTCATCGCCCTGGTCACAAGCGTGCAGAACACCGATCCATCCACGGGCTGGTCCAAAGCAGGCGTGATGCTCCGCAACGACACCACGCCAGGAGCCGCAAACGCACTCATGACCGCCACCGCGAACGAGGGTGTCGAATTTCAATATCGCGCCACGACGAACGGCGAGTCCGAGTCCACGCAAACCACCGGGGTTTCCACGCCCGTATGGGTCGAAGTGGTTCGTTCGAGCGACCAGTTCAGTGGTTACTACAGTGTCGATGGGACCAATTGGATACAAGTCGGAAGCACGGTCACTATTGAGATGGCCGGCGATGCCCTGGCCGGGTTGGCCGTGAGCGCGCACAACGACGCCGCGCTCAACAAGTCCACTCTTACCAACGTGAGCTTGACCTCATCGGCATTCGGCATCTACCGGCAGCTTTGGACCAACCTGAACTCCAACGTGGGCAACACTCTGGCCGCTCTGACGAATACGTCCTATAATTCCAATTGGCCCAACAATCCGGCCGCGTACTACACGCACATTTTCACCAATTTTGAAACCGAGATTGATACGGGCATGAATTATTACGGCCAGCGTCTGCGGGCATTTGTTGTGCCGCCAATCAGCGGCCAGTACACGTTTTGGATCGCCAGTGATGATACTTCACAGCTTTTCCTGAGCACCAGCGAGAACCCGGCCGGCATGCTTCCGATTGCCAATCAAACTTTGTACACGCCGTCGGAGGACTGGACTGAGTTTCCTAACCAGCAATCGGCGCTCATCAGCCTGCAAGGCGGGTGCCGTTACTATCTGGAAGCGCAGATGCAGCAGGGCGGCGGCGCCGATAACCTCTCCGTGCGCTGGCAATTGCCTAATGGTACTTTTGAGCAGCCCATGGCCGCCGTCAGTGCGGCCGGCACGCTCCTGATTCCATACACCGGCGTCAACTCGCAACCGGGCATTTTTGCCCAATCCAGCAATACGACGGTCGTCGAGGAACTCAGCGTGGCTTTTTCTGTGCTGATGACAAACCAGGCCCCCGTGACCTACCAATGGTTCGACACCAACGGCGAATTGCCCGGGGCCGTCCTTCCCGTGTACACGATTGCCAATGCCAGTCTGGCTGTCAACAACGGTCAGGTCTTCACCTGTGTGATCAGCAACAGCGTCGGTTCCGTTACCAGCGCCCCAATCGGCCTCACGGTGCTGCGCGACACCAATCCGCCTGTGGTTCTGCGCGCCTTCAACCTCGGCCCGACGAATGTCGAAGTGGATTTCTCAAAGGCGATCGCGGTCACCAATGCCACCAACGTGGCCAATTATACGTTCACCGACGGGTTGGCCATTACCGGCGCGGCGCTGGGCGCGGATAATTCCACAGTGACGCTCGCCGACGCGCCGCTGGTCTATGGGAGCAATTATGCCATTGTCATAAATAATATTCACGATTTGGCGAGCACGCCCAACATCATCGCCTCCAATACCACGGTTGGTTTCACAGCCTCTGTTTTTGCGACGCAGGACATTGGCAATTCGCCCATCTCCTCCACCGTCACTTCCTCGAACGGACTGAACATCAGCAGTTCCGGCACCAATATCGGCGGCACTGATGATCAGTGCAGTTTTGATTATCAACTTCAAACCGGCAATTTTGACGTCACGGTCTGCCTGGCGGCTTTGGGTTTGTCCGACCTTTGGGCCCAGGCCGGATTGATGGCCCGCGTGAGTTTGGACGCCGGCAGCGCGTTCGCGGCCAGCCTGGCCACGCCGGGCATCAACGGGGTTTCCTTTGCCGATCGCGTGTCCACAGCCGGCGCGGCCGCCACTTCGGGGAACTTTCCTGTCAATTATCCAAATACCTGGCTGCGGCTCGATCGCGTCGGTAGTCTGTTCACCGGCTTTGGCAGTTATGACGGGACCAACTGGACTCTACTGGGGTCGGCGACCATCGGCATGCCGAGCCAGATTTACCTCGGCTTGGCCGTGGCCAGTGGCAACACCAACCAGCCGACCACGGCCCAATTTGTCGATTATCAAACCACTCCGACCAACGCGGTGGTTGCCACGACCGTCAATCCCAACGAACCGCTGGGGCCTTCCAGCCGCAAGACCGGCATTGTCTTTTCCGAGATCATGTATAAGCCGGCTCCGCGGACCGACGGCAACAATGTCGAGTTTTTGGAGATTTTCAATTCCTGCCCGTTTTTCC
>DATKFW010000114.1:0-2361 GCA_035511075.1 Vulcanimicrobiaceae bacterium | reverse complement strand
CAAATGGGAACGGTTTCCACCAACGTCTATCTGCGCCGCCTGCACAATTTCTGCGTGGACATGAATTGGCTGCCGTGGCCGCTCGTGCCGAAACGCCAGTGGCCCGCCGTCGAGTTCAAAGAGAAGCGCGGTATTACGCTGACCGAACATCTGGCCATCGTCGCCCGCGAAAACAATCCCGAACGCAAGGCGTTCTATAAACTGGCTTGGCACTTGGGCGCGTCGCAATCCGATCTGGCTGGCTTGAATGCCGAGGACGTTGATTGGGAACACCACGTCATTAGCTATGCGCGCCGGAAGACCGGCTCAATTGCCATCATGCGCATGGATGAAGACATGGAGGAAATCCTGCGCGACCTGCCGGGCAATGGGCCACTGTTTCCGTATCTGCGAACCGTCCGTTCGGGCGACCGAGCCACCGATTTCAAACAACGCTGCACCGGACTTGGCATTAAAGGCGTCTCGTTGCACAGCTACCGCTACGCTTGGGCGGAACGGGCCAAGACGGCGGGCTATCCCGAACGGTTTGCCCAGGTGAATCTTGGACACAACAGCCGAGCCATGACGCGGGCGTATTCCCGCAAAGCGCCGGTGGAAATGCCGTCCCTCAGTCAATACGAGCGGCAACAGAAGGCCATCATCGGAAACCGGAACACCGAACCAGCGGCGCCCGGCGTTGCCGCATAGGAGGCCATCATGGAACCTTGGCAAATAAAAGCACTTAAACTGGAAGTGTCGGTGTTGAAACACCTTGACGGATTCGTCCACGAACACGCGCTCTATTTTCTCATTGGAGCCATTTATCTTTTGCTGGCTTTGTTGGCGTGGGTATGGAGCAGTGCATTACGATCAAAGGGAGGAAAACCCACCACTCATGTCCAGCCGGTCCTTTTTATTCATCTGCCGGGACCACCGCCCCCGCCCCCGAGCCCGTTCGACCCATTTCCGCCGCAGCACCATTCGGCGCATTGCGATCACGATGATGATTATTGGGAATGACCACTGGCGATGCAGATTGCGCGGCGTGATTCTTAACAGCGATTCCCACGGCGCAAACGGGCGTGGTCACAGGTGGAGGCGCGGAGCGCACGACCTTGACGGCGACCGTGCGCCGTATCATGGAAGCGCGAGGCACGCCGCTGATTTTAGGAATGACGATCATGGGAATTGTTTCCATTGGTTGAGGATACGGACCCTTTAAGCGTCCGGTTTATTGCCGCCCGTTCGTTCTTGTCCTTGATCTTTAACCGGATGAGTTCGGTTGCCTTGGTCATCCATTTAAGGTCATTTTTCTTTTGCTCAATATCGGCCGTAAAAAAGAACTTCATGGAACCTGGCGGTGGATTACCCAGCGGCTTGAGCAGACCAGCACTCACCAAAATGGTGATGTGGTCGGTATCAAAGCCTAATTTCCATGCGGTCTCTGCTGCGTTACTTCGTCCGGGCGGCGAAAGCAAATTGAGAAAATCTCTGCGTTCGGGATTCATACGTTTTCCTTGGTTAAAGTGACGGTGACGGCGGCAATGTGGGTGTTCAGCGTGGCCGCCAACCGGCGATCCGCCGACTTCACAAACTTCAATTCATACTTCTGAATCCCTTGTTCCAGCCGCTTGAGGCCGCTGCCCAGGACGACCACATCGGCCCGCGCAAAACGAATCAGCACCTTTTCCGGCGGGGCGTCAGGCTCTTTTTCCAATGCCGGGTTGGAGATTTTTTCCGCATATAAAAACTGCGCGTAAGGCAGCAGATAGCTGGTGCCGTCGTCGGCAAACACATCCAGCGCGGCGATGGTGGCATCACTGCCGAGGCAGGGATTGTCGCGCGGGCTAGACGCTGCTGTGGTAGGATTCTCGCTGGTGTTCAGTTGGCTTGATTTCATTGTTACTCCTTTCAGTTGAAATTGATTGGGCAAAACGTTGACGGAACCGTTTCAGGAAACGATTGCCGCGCTGCAAAATGGTTTGGAGGAAGTCACGTCGCGGCATGGCTTCAACCGCCGCTAAACGCGCACTGGAATGGGTGACGTGCGAACGTAACATCTCGGCATCGTCCGTAAAGATCTGACAGCGTTCGCGGCCACGCGAAATACTGACGTAAAATTGTTCCTGATTGATGGCGGGCAGCGAACGCGACGAGGCGACCAGCAAAACCTCATCCACTGTTTTGCCTTGGGCGGCGTGTGACGTGACGGCGTAGCCGTGCGTGAACGTGCGGTATTCGGCAGGAATCACCCGGCCATCGGCCAGCAAAACAGAATCGCCTTGAACGGCTTTGACCTCGACCAACTCACCGTTGACGAATTTCTTTTGCCAATTTGATTGCAGCAACAGCTTGTCACCGGCGGCCATTTTCAATTCCCGT
>DATKFW010000113.1:0-14370 GCA_035511075.1 Vulcanimicrobiaceae bacterium | reverse complement strand
TTGAAGCATAAACACGCAAATCTCTCTCAAGGCCCCATTCAACATTCCGCGCCCGCGCGGGCGCGGCCCCGTTGAAGCAGCATGGTCGCCTTGGCCGCCGTCAACGTTTACCTGCATTCCGCGCCCGCGCGGGCGCGGCCCCGTTGAAGCAATGTATAGTATGCTTGTGGCTACTGTGGTTTTGATGATCATTCCGCGCCCGCGCGGGCGCGGCCCCGTTGAAGCAATCAAATCACCTTGTAGTCTCTTGGAGAGAATAACGTCACATTCCGCGCCCGCGCGGGCGCGGCCCCGTTGAAGCCGGGTGTGGGCGATGGCGTGAATGCTGGCTATGGTGGCCATTCCGCGCCCGCGCGGGCGCGGCCCCGTTGAAGCTATCTTTCCCCTATTTACATCGGGCCAGGGCAAGGGCATTCCGCGCCCGCGCGGGCGCGGCCCCGTTGAAGCGAGGAAACGGCGGAGCTTTGATTCATCAGCCTTCCGTTGGGTCTGGAGCGTAACCCGGAGGGAAGTTGCTGGATTGGTGAACGGACACTTTCAGGGATAAAAAGGCCATTCCTTGAGCATCGGTCGGCCTAACGATTCCTGCTCAAACGGAACGCGTCCTGGTTGCATGTGTAATGGGCGAAAATCACGGTCAGATTTTTCGCGGAGGCTCCGAAGGATGTCGAAGCCCGCCTCGTCACTGTCGCCAAAATGCCAGAATTTCATTTCGTCAGGCAAACGGCTCAACAATTTCAGCGTGCCGGAACCTGGATAACTGGTCTGGATAAGCAATACCCCGGATTGAAGCTTTGCCAGTTCATGAAATGAGGTTTCGTTTTCGATTGTCAGACAACGTCGCGCAGAGGTCTGAATGCTCTGGGCGCGAGCGATGTCAATTTCTGCCAAGCGAAATGACCCGCGCAACCGCTCCAAATCCAACCATTCGCCGTCGAGTTGAAGCTTCAGCGGTCCATGCACCAAAGCAAAACGAGGATTCGGCAGAATGCCCAAATCATCCAAAGACCGCACTTGTCCTCCGGTTATGTCCTCCAATAATCGCCCAAGTTTCCCGCGCAATTCGTCGCGGAATTCTCCGTCTCGGTCCTTGGTCGCGAGCAATTCGAGTGTTTTGGAGTCACCGCATAAAACACAACTGGCGAAGCGAACCAGAGACTCGCCCTCCCAGGCCAGCAATCGCGGAAGCAAAGCCAGAATGCTGGCATTGTTCTGTGTTGGTTGACGGTCGAACGGCTCAACAGAATTTCCGGCCAGCGCCGCCGCGCGCATCCGCTCGCACCAGGCCAACCATTGAGTCCGCCAAGGTTCGGGCGTGAGGAACGCGGAGGCGACCGCGAACTGGTCAGCCATGAGTTGACGAATCACTGTCGGGGTATTTCGTCCGAGGGCTGCAAAAAGTTTGCCCTCGTCGGCCGGGTTGAAACGAACTTGGTAAAGCGATCCACGGTCACGTTTGTGCAATGGCACCAGCGTGAGAATGCCGGCCTGTTCCGCTTCGCGAAGCTCCTCTTCGGCAACCGCCCGCGCGTCGCCCTCTACCGCGTTAGCTTCCCGGAGCAGCTCTTCCACATCCACCAAGACATCGCGGCGGGCCGTGCCAGTGCGCCCCGCCACACTGCGTTCAAAACGCCGGGCGAGAGACTCAAGCACTAGTGATGGGGACCGCATGGTTAGGTGGACATCAACCGCTGAGCGTCGTCTGAATCACGAGCCAGGCTGACGGGAATATTGCGAATCTCGATCCGCTTGCCCGCGCAACGCTCGTCCTTGGAAACCACTACCAGCCAATCGCAGTGCTCAAAGGCGTAGGGAATGTTCCCGGTGCTCATGGAGAAAACACCTTGAAGGTCGAACGCTTGGAGCGCCGTGATGCAATCCTTAATGCGCTCGCCGCTCAATTTCGAGAACGCCTCGTCAATCGGGACGAGGCCCAGTGAAGGCTCGGCCTTGCGCGAGGTATAGCGGCGGTAAGCGCGAAGATAGCTGGCTAAAATCGCGATGAAGTAGGGCGATTGATTCTCGCCGCCGCTGAACTTGCCTGAATGCCGATCCACGCTCGTTTTGCGCCCGTCGGCCTCGACGACCTCCATGTCGTATTCATAGTAATGCCGGTAATCAAGCAACCGCGCCGCCTCGGCTCCGTCCGGGGTTTCAGTGAGGGTTTTCAGGAAATGGTTGATAGCATCCCGAAAGCGCTGGTCGGCAGAAGCGAAGAACAAGTCGTCCTCGCGTGCCACGGCACTCGCCTCAAGCAATTCATGGTAAAGCTGATAATCGGGATTGCGCCGGTAACGCAACTCATAAGTGTTCGTGCCGATTGGACGTTTCCGGAGCGACGTGTTGAGCAACGTAATCAGATTGACAACCTCGTGCAGCGCGGTGTGGAGCTTTTCCAGAACCTGCGTGCGAAACAATGATTCCCAATTTTTCCGTTCGCGCTCCGCCTTGCCGCGATACTCTGGAATTTCGCTTTCCTCCAGTTTGGCAAGCTGTTTGCCGTGCGCTTCGTTGTTATCCGATTCCACCGGCAGGTCGTTGAACTTGGAATGCGCCGCGCCCAATTCGCGGCGCTTGGCTTTCAGGTCTTCCCAGGAGGCTGCCGCATCGCGGTCACAGTTGTGAAACTGTTCGTTGAATCGATTTGCGGCGACGTCTTTGGCTGGAAATCGGGAAAGCATCTCAGAACGCCATTCCTCCAAACGCTTCAACCATGCCGAAACGTCGGTCTCATCGCGAATTTGTCCAAATTTTTCGTCCAGCTTTTTTACTTCGTCCCGCGCGGTCGCAATTTGACCTTCCAATCGCCGCAAATCAGCGCGCTTTTCACTCTGCAGCAAACCGCGCTGTTCGGTTTCAAGGGTCTTCAAGATTTTCTCAAGTTTGGCCTGATCTCTGGCAAGCTCGTCGAATTTTGCGCGGTCAATGCGGTTTAACTTTTTAATGTTTTCATCCAATTCATCTTTCAGTTCTGGAAGCTTCTTCGTTTCAGCGAGGTCACTATAAAGATTGGGAGCAATTTGGAAATATTCGCGGAATTTGGCGTCGAGTTCGTTCACTGCGCGCTCCACCGGGATCAGCTTCCTTTGTTCGACCTCCAGGTCGGCGCGTTGCTTTTCCTTCCAAGCGAGTTGCTGTTCGAGTCCCTTTTTCCCCACAAACGGATTGCCGTCGTAAAACCGGGACCGTTCGACAAACGCGCCACGCAATGAGAATCCATCCGGCATGATGGCGAAATCGTGTTCGCGCAAATCCTCCCGCCGTTCGACGCACATTAGACTTCCAAAAGCTTCGCTGATCACAGACTCAGCCACTGGATGCGACGCCTTTAACTTCTCCGCCAGGGAGCCGGGCCTCACTGGTTTGCGCCGCTGGAGGGCCTTGGTCGGGTTGACCAGCGACTCCCGACCCGCATCGCCGCCGAGGTCGGACGCCTTCAGTGAATGATAAATCTTCTCCGCCTGGTCATAATGTTCCACCGCCACTACCACGGCGAACTTCCGCGCAAAGGCGACCTCAATTGCCGGCCTCCAGCGTTCATCGGCCACTTCGCACAGTTCGCGCAAATGACGCGCCGGCAAATCCAGACCGCGTGAAAGGAGGCTGTTATTCAATGCGTCCAGCAACCGGGTCGAAAAGGGCAATTTGCCAATGGTCAGCGCCGCGATTTCATCGCGAAGCTGGCCGATACTCTGGCGGATTTCGCCAAGCCGCTTAAGGGTTGGCCCGGCGGCGCGACTGGCGGCGACATTGGCTGCCTGGGCTGCGGCACCCAAACTCTGAAGTGTTTCTCCGGCTTTGGCGACACCTCCGTCCTCAACACTATGTATGGCACGTTCCAAATTGTTGATAGGCACCGCGTCCATTTCGAGTGGGAGCGGCCGAAGTTCTTTCAGCCAGGCCCGCGCATTGCGCAAGCGAACACCGAGGGCCTGTTTAAGAGAATTCCCAATCTCAGACAATTGGGAGATCTGCCGCGCCAGTTTTTCGTTGCGAGACTTCAACTCCGAGTAGAGCCGCCCTTCAGGTGTCTCGTTGATGGTGGCCGCGAGCCCGGAGATTTGGCGCTGAAGTTCGGGAATCTTGTCATCCAGTTCCCGCAGGCGCGCTTCTTCCGTGCCATACTCGGCTTTCAGTTTTTCCAACTTCGCCTCGTCCGCGACTAATTGTTCAGCGGAGTGCTCGTGGCGAAGTTGCGCTTCGAGGTAACGCGCCAGCGCCCGGTCCCGGCGCAGCTCGGTCCAACGTGTGAACGTGTCGCGAATCGCTTTGAGCTTCTGATACTGATCATCCAAAAGCTTGAGGTCCTCCTCATAGCGGACAAAAGTGCGATAACTGGCTGTCACATCGCTGACGTCCAGCTTGTCTGTCGGGAGGATGAAATTTCTCGCGAACTCGTTGAAGCTTTTCAAAAACGTGAACGACATGGCCGTCGGCAGCAGGGCGCGCAACACGGCCCGGTCAAAATTCAAATGCGCGGGTTGCGCCATGTCGCGCAAGTAGGGCTCCAGTCCTTCCGAATAAAGTCTGCCTTCCTTTGACTCGACGAACGCTTTGAAGGCCGGGTAATCGAGCGGGCGTTTATCGGGATGCAGGAAATCTCCGCGCACTAAGGCTAATGGGAGAAAAAACGGAGTGACCTTGCCATGGACTTCCGCCGCGCTGGCAAATTCAATCCGCAAACCCCAGGTTTCCGCGCGCTTTCCATTTGGCCAGGTAAATTCCAGCGCCACGTAGGAGATGGCGCTCTGCCGCATGTATTGCGTCACACCATTCTCTTCCTGCTTGGTGTCACCGAGACAGTATCCTTTCAACGAACGGTCGGAGCGGTCGCCGGTGGCGGATTGGTTGAACCGGACCAGGCGCTGGTCGCCGATCAGCACCAGTTGCACCAGATCCATGAGGATGGATTTCCCTGAGCCAGTCACACCAGCTAGCAAGAGATTACCTTCGACCGGAATGGAGTCCTTGTAGCCATACCAATTCAGCGCGTGGATGCGAGTGAGGCGGATGGTGCGGGTCATTCGTCCTTGTCTCCTTCTCCTTCATCAGGAGGAACGGCATCTGCGCCGGCTTCCCGGGCCGCGGCAAGATACCTGTCCGCATTCTTGTTCCAATCCTCAATGCTTTGAAATGGGATCACACGTTTGAGCGTTGGAAAAATCTCGATAATTGAGCGCTCCAGCGACTCATCGACAGTGAAACGCAAGAGATTCTTGCGCTGGGCCAGCGAAAGAATTTCTCGCAGGCGAGTCGGACTGGGCTGGAATTTTTTAAGAGGCTCGAATTTGGCGGCCAGTGAATCGTTCAATTGCTGCGCTGTCAGCCGCACTGGCGGTGTCTCGCCCCGGTCCCGGATGGCCGTGTCGAATTCATACCACAGCGTGAGCAACACCAGCGTGGCGTCCAGCTTGAGCCGAAGCAGGAATGCCGCGCTCTGGGGCACGGCCTGGACCGTCCGCTCGGCGTGTTCCCAATGCAGTTTGAGGTCGAGCAACCTGGCCATTTCATCCATCCAGGAACGGTTTTGGTAGCACCAATGATAAAGGTCTGTTTGGGAAGGTTCGAGACCAAGGATGGAGCCGTGGGCCATCAACCGCCTCAATGCCTCTCCCAAGCGTTCACGGTCGTTCGCTGACAGCCGGGAGAGCAGGCTGTTCGCGCCGTTGGATGATTCAAGGTCGCTCATTTCTTTATTAGGGTGAACCGCTCCACCCGATATTGCAGCTTGGCGTCAAACTCTACCGCGTCCGACTCCGACTCGCGGCGCGGCACCCGCACCTCGAAACGCGCGTCAGCCGAACGGGCGTGCAACAGGCAGGCGATGAGATTGGCCACGTCCTCGTCATTGCGAACGTAGTCGCGCAAGAGTTCGTCCGAGCCCCATTTCGTTCCGCTTTCGCCCGGCAGGGCCGACACAAAATGATTGGCCCGGCTCACTGTCAAAGAATCCCGCAGGTTTCCTTCCAATTGAGCCAACGCGCGGTCCGCGTCGCTCGGATCATCGTCCTCCAACGGTTCAATCTCTCCGGCAGCCCGCCGCAAACGCGGGGTGTAAAGCGATTCCAACCCCCCAAGAATGCGAGCGTCGTGAACCATCAAGAGGGGCAATTCCAGATTCAAAGCATCCACTTGTGACACCCGCCATCCCTGAAAATGTTTGTTCAAGAGCTCGAAGAATGTCTGCACCCGGGCTCGGTTCTCGCTGGTTGTTTCCTGCAAGTAGCGGAAGCGTGCTTGAGATCGTCTGGTGAACTCCGCCGTGCGCCGGTCTATCGCATCCGCCACCGGCTCGATCTGGTGGAGCATCTCTTCCAGTTCATTGACTCGAAGCCGCACACGGGCCATGGCCGCCTCCGCGCTCAGGGCGGGTTCGCGGCGCATCAATTCCGATTGCATCTTGTCCAGCAAGTCCGCGTGACTGGAGAGACTTTCCAGCGCCCGCCCAGCCTCGGAAATTCTTGTCGGCAAACGGGCGTGAACAAGCTGGGCGTAACAGGCGCGGCCAATTCGTTCCGCAAATTGATCAAAGAGCAGTGCGAGATTTTCCTTCAGCGTGGTGGTGGCGAGTTGTTGCCTGGTGTGGCGCTCGATGGATTTCTGCATGCCGCGCAATTCCGCCAGGCCGGCCTGAAGATTGGCCGCGCAGGCTTCCACTTGCGCCCAAGGATTTTCCTGCATCGCGTCCAGATTGATTTCGCCGCCGCGCGATAGTGTTGCGCAGACGTTGACCAGTTTGTCGGAGAAGACAGCCGCCTCCGGAAAGGCAATGCGGCGCATGGCTTGCAGCAGAATGGCCCCGTTTGGATCAAAGAAGACCAGCTTTTGCCAGTCCGAGCGCTCCTCTTCCTGCAGCCAGCCAGCGGTTCGGAGCGTTTCAAGCACCAGGCGAGCCCTGTCCCGTAGCGGCGCACCCTCCATCGTTTCATTGTCGGATGCGGGAACGTCGCGGTGCTGCTCGACGACCTGCTCTACCAAGGCCAGGGCTTCCAGCCGGTCAATCCCTACGCTACGCTGGCTTGCCTCGCGCTCCAAAACATCCAGCACGTCCACGTACAATGGCGCAGACTGCCCGGCCAGCACTCGAAAAAAGTCCGGCCGAACCTCGCGGAAAAGATGAGCAGCAAAACCTGCCATTTCGATTTGTCCCTATTAGCTACGCGACGCGCAAGCAGGTTGTGCGTCGGCCACCTGCGGCGATTCGTTCAACGCAGGATGTCGAATTCGACGGCGGTTGACAATTCTGGATTCTATCAGCCGGCTTATCGGACCGAGCCGCGACACAAGCGAATTTCAACCGAGACGCAGACCGCGCCGACTAATCTTATTGTCGAACGGGCGGCTAAATCGTATCGGGCATCTCAGGGTCAGAGCAAGAGTCCCAAACTCCGCCGGCATTCTGCTGCGGTCGCCAAAGTTTGGATGGTTGGCCTGGAGCAGAACCAGCCGTTGGGCCGAAGGGGTCGCGGCGTGGCGGAACTCCGCCTGCTGTGAGGCGATGCCGCTTGATTGGGCGCCGTACTAGTGCAGGCATCGACACTAATTCATCTGCGTGCAGGTCTTGCCTGGTAGCGATTGGCGTGCTTTCCAGCGCTTCATTAGGCAACGCCTGAAGCCTGGAAGTATGCCTTGAGTGGGCCGGTTAATCACTTTTCGCCGTGGACAACTGATATAGCCCTTTTTTCGTATTCTTCAAGACTTGGCAGTTTCATTTTGGCCCGCTTCGCGTAGGCACGATGCACGGCGGCGGAATTATGCCCCAACGCCTCCTGAGCAAAGCGTTCGGGATACCCGCATGCTTTGGCCCGTTCCGCCCAGGCATAGCGGTAGCTGTGGAGCGAAACGCCCTCAATGCCAAGCCCACGGCAGCGCTGTTTGAATTCGGTCGCCCGGTCGCCAGCGCGAACGCGCGACAGGTAAGGAAACAAAAAGCCTTCGCTGGCCAAGTCCTTCAGCACGCTCAATGCTTCCTCACCCAAATGAAGAATCACCGGTACCCTCGTCTTTTTGCGGGTGAAGCTGACGGTGTGGTTTTCCCAATCCACGTCCTGGCCCATCAAACAGGCGATGTCGCCCTGGCTGCCGCCAAGATGCCAGCACAACTCATAGAACTTTTTGCGCTCCGGGTTTTTCTCGCGGCTGACAATGGATTGGTGTTCCTCAAACGTGATGGCGCGTTTTTCTTTGAACTGAACAGTGGGCCACTGCCGTTTGGGAACGATGGAGCGGGGCAGCCAGTTCATGTCGAGGGCAAAATTGTGAATGCGCCGCAAAAAAACGTTCGTTGAAACGGTGCCTTTGTGTATCGCGTCCAAAAGATGTTCGGCCTGGGTTTTGATCAGAACAAGGTAACGAATCTGGTCAAACGCCTTGTCCTTTATCGCAACGTCCCACCGCTTTTTGGTGCTTCCGGATTTGGCGCGGCCCATCTCGTCCATGACGTGTTGCCAATTGCGTTTGGCAAAATCAGGGTCGCTGTGTTGCAAATAGACTTGGGCAATTTGCAGGTTTACCGTCGGCTGCTTGCAGGCTTCATTCTGCACATTGATGAGACGACGAGCGGTTTCAGCGTCACTGGTCTTGAGGCTTTCTCGCTTTTTGGTAAGGGTATCGAGGGAATAGTAAATCCCGTTTTCCCGCCGGAAAATATGATAGCGTTGTTTCATGGCTCGTTTCCTTTACGAGCCTCCCACAGAACCGTGCCGACTTGTTAGCGCCTTGTGCCGGCCTGGTGGATGCCTTTTGGCGGCCTTTTCGCCGCCTTGTGCTGGGTAATTTCATTCCATGCACAATTTCATACACACCTGGCCGGCCAGACTTTCCAACTTGGCCTCTTCCAGCCATTTGCATATGGAGGCGAGGGTCGGAATCGGCCTAATTTTCCCGCCGTTGCGCCTCAAATATGCCTGATTTCATTGGCTATTCAAGCAAAAACGGTTCTATCCGAACGTATCATTTTTAATCCGTTTGGTGTCCGTTTTGGTATCCGCGCAACCGTAGCAAACGAAAGCTGCGCCTGACGTCGGCGGCGTGGAGTTTCGTGGTCCCCTTTTAGACGCTGCAAGATTTTGGCCAAAGCGGGCAAACGCAAATGGGAGAAGTTCCTGCACGTTCACAAACTCGGCTGACCCACAACGCATCAGCGGCGGCTGGAGATTTTTGTCGCCCGCGACGGACAATGAGCCAAACAGTTTTGCATCGGGATGTTGGGCAAAGAGGCGGCGGATTTCCTGACGGTATTCGGCGAGGCTGAGTTTCAAGCAATTGTAGTTGCTTGGCTCGCGCCACAGGCATTCTGGACTTGGCGCGAACGGACGCATCTGAACTGGCGAACTGATGGGCGCGCGCGAAAATTGCGCCGCGTCTGCTGGCCCAGATCGGCGAAGATCGCGCATTGTTCCCCGACGCACAAGCGTTGCAATGCCTAGCTGGCACGGCTCCAGTCAACTATCAATCAGGCCAGGCTCATCGAGTCTATCTGCGCCGCCAATGCAACAAGGCGCTATGCAGTTCAGTGCAACTCAGGTACAGGTCCTTGGATGTTGCAGATTGTCAATAAGATTCACGTTTCATCCAAGACTTGACCTTTTAATTTTGGCCAGCATTCCCGGCGCGAAATCATAGAGGCCAAGTCCCTCGGGCCGTCGAGCACTGTCAAGATGGAGGTCGAGGGAAGAAAGGGCGACACGATCTTGACAGGCGCAGACGAGCTGTACCATGACGAGGCGGTTCGCGCCAATACCAGCCGCCGCGCTTCGCTCTCGTTTGAAATATGGCGCGTCTGCGTTCAGCCGCGTTGGCCCTTTCCCTAAAAAAGTGAGCGATTTCGACATTCCTACTCAAAACATTTGGATGGCGCGTTCTGCGCCACCTTTGCCGATGCCGGTCTGTTTGCAATTCGGAACGGAGCGCGGGGGAAGAGGGCGCGCGCGTGGAGAATTGAAAACAGTCCGGCGTTGGGGCCGCGACACGAGAACGATTTTCGAGGGCGAAAGGGAAAAGCGTTTTGGTGTCGCGGCGGGGAGAGCCTATGGCGCAAATGTGTCAAAAATAGTCGCTTGCATTGAAGGGGCGATCATGCTTTCATCCGAATGTCCAGAAAAAATGTATGTAACCGAAATGATTTAACAACAGAATTGCGGCTTCGGCTGCTGTCCACTACGAAACTGGTAATTTCATGTACAGGACATGCGACGAGGTACGCCCGTTCGGGCGTGCCCCAAAGCGTTCCTGTAAGGGCATACCAGTGCCTGTAGTGGGGCGTGAGTAGGTCACGCCCCTTTAATTCAGAGAGAGCCCGGTCAGAAGAGCGAAGCTCGCAAGTCGAGGAACTTATTGAAGAATGATGAAAACAAGCATCAACTGTATCAATCAGACAATCGGCATGGCCCTCTTCATTCCTGTGTGCATGTGGCTTTCGGGCTGTGCCACCCCACCGCCATCCGCAAATGTTAAACCCTTGACAGCTAACGAAAGCGCCTTGGATTTGAGCAAGTATCATGTTGCCACGATTGTTCCTTTTGAGAGCCACAACGAGGAGGTAAAAGACCCATCAATTGGCGAAACTTTTGCAAAGGATATAGCCTGGCGACTCAAAAACAGTTACGGACCTATTTTTTCAGAGGTTGATCAGGGCTCTCTACGCAATCGGACTGACGAACTCATCGTCACGGGCAAGTTTACCAAATACAACCCGGGTAGCCGCGATGTTCGTAACTTAGCTGGGATTTTCGGTTTGGGAGCCGCCTCACTCGACGGCAGTTTGATTCTTAAAGACGGTTCCGATCAGCATATTATCTATGAGGGCGAATTCAGCAAGCTGTGGGCTTGGGGAGGGGCGATGGGAGCTGTGCGAGGCATTGAA
This sequence comes from Vulcanimicrobiaceae bacterium, assembly GCA_035511075.1. GTDB lineage: Bacteria > Verrucomicrobiota > Verrucomicrobiia > Limisphaerales > Palsa-1400 > DATAUD01. The sequence goes on along the minus strand of DATKFW010000113.1, from coordinate 3,506 downwards.
GACATGGAGGCTGCAACCGTCGCACTGGTAGCCAATACGATTGCCCTTGGCAAAGGTTGGAAGCCTCCGGTCCCAAACGGCAACAGCCACCCGAAATATTCAGACTATCGCGCCAGCCTTCCACCTTTGACAACAAACCAAGCACGGATCTGGTTCTATCGTCCGTCCAGCATGGTAGGAGCCGCAGTCCTCTTCACGATTAAGCTGGACGGCGCTTATGTGGGAACATCGGTCAATGGCGGCTTCTTTTGCGTAAACGTCGCTCCTGGCACGCACAAAATCACCGACGTGGTACCCGCAAAAACAACGTATGGCGATGTGAGTGTGACTGACGGAAGCGAGGCGTACGTCTTCGTCCGTTGGAAACCGGAACAGGTTTCTGACTCAAGAGGAATCAAGGAGATTGAAGGCTTACATCTGAAGGGCAACTGACCGACGATAACCATGACTAAACAGCCAGCAAAAACGTGGAAGATATATGAACCCCAAGCTTTCCTATTTATTTAGGCAACCGGTCTTGCGATTTGGTCGGTCGTCACCGCCGTTCAGTCATCCACCCGGAAAGCCAATGTGCCCCATATCCATATCCGGCACTTCGCCGCCACGAGAAGCAACAAGACCCATAAACCGAGCAGGCGGCTTGCCGTTCATCATCAGCAATGGCATCACGACCTCTGCCAGTGATAAAGTCACGCAGACTAACAAGATGGATGAAACCAACAAAACGCTGATTACCAAGAGCACGGGATTGATCAGCGGCAGTTTCGCAAATCCGTCGAATCTCAAGCAGACGATTAAAGTGGGCGGCGTCATCCTGCAAGGCCAAACGAATGCCCAAGGCTACTTTCTGAATTCTAATCAGAGCGGGTTATTTCTGCTGGAACAACAATGAATGAAAACCTTGTGATAAACAAGCCTCTCAATTATATGAAATCCTCGAATTCGGTCAGAAGATTGCGCCCACTATGGCTGATGTTGACTGTGTATGCCACTGCTTTTCCAATCATCAATCTACAGGCGAGTGTTGCTTTCACTGAATTGCATAGCTTTGGCGTTTTTACTAATGGCGCGAATCCTCAAGCCGCACTCGTTCTGGGCAGTGACGGCAGCTTTTATGGAACGGCATACGGCGGTGGCACGAACGGCGGCTATGGCGCCATCTTCAAGATAAGCGCCAATGGGTCTTTGACCAGCATCTACTCTTTTGCCGGCGGCGCCAATGGCGAATATCCAGAATCGGGCCTGATCCAAGGCAGCGACGGCAATTTGTATGGAACGACCTATGGCGGTACAATCGGCAACGGCACTGTGTTCAAAGTCACAACCAACGGCACTTTGAGCACGCTTTATTCCTTCACCGGTAACAAAGATGGCAGTTGGCCAGTGGCTGCGCTGGTTCAGGGCAGCGACGGCAATTTCTATGGAACCGCCGTGCTCGGTGGCACGTTCGCCTCAGGAAGCGTCTTTAAAGTGACCCCGAACGGTACATTCACCACTCTTTATTCCTTCAGCGCTGGCTCCAGCGGCGCCAGCCCATATGCTTCGCTGATTCAAGGTAGCGACGGCGATTTCTATGGAACGACCTCAACCGGTGGCACCGGCGGCTGTGGAACCATCTTCAAAGTGACGGCGAGCGGCGCGTTGACGAACCTTTATTCCTTCAATGGAGGTAATGATGGCTATAATTCGTATGCTGCGCTAGTCGAGGGCGGCGACGGCAATTTCTATGGAACCACTTCCGCCGGTGGCGCGAACGGCTTTGGAACCGTGTTCAAGATCAGTCCCAACGGCAATGTCACCGACCTTTACGCCTTCACCAACCGTGGGGATGGCGGAAGTCCCAAAGCTGCGCTGATTCAGGGCAGCGACGGCAATTTCTACGGCACGACCTCCAGTGGCGGCCCGAACGGCGCGGGAACTGTGTTCAGGATCACAACGAACGGCGCCTTGACCAGTCTCTACCCCTTCACAGGTGGCACTGATGGCGGCATTCCGTTGGCTGCGCTGGTTCAGGGCAGCGGCGACAATTTCTATGGTACGGCGTCCAGTGGTGGCCCGAACGGCGTGGGAACCGTATTTAGGATCACTACGAACGGCGTCTTCGCCACCCTCTCCCCCTTTACGGGTGGCAATGACGGCGGCAATCCGCGGGCTGCGCTGGTTCAGAGCAGCGACGGCAACTTCTATGGCACGACATACGGTTACGTCTTATATTACATTCAAGGGCCTTACCCCGGCGATACGAATGGCGCGTATGGCACCGTCTTCAGAATGACAACCAACGGAAGTTTAACCACCCTCTGTTCTTTCAATGTGAACGATGGCGCCAATCCGGCCGCCGGCCTGATTCAGGGCGGCGATGGCAACTTCTACGGAACAACCGCCGGCGGCACGAACGACGTTGGTGGCGGAACCGTGTTTAGAATAAGCGCGAATGGCGCGTTGACTACCCTCGGCTTATTCGATCAGGGCTATGGCGCAAATCCTCATGCCGCACTCATTCAGGCCAGCGATGGCAACTTCTATGGGACGACATCCAGCGGCGGCCCCATCGGTGCGGGCGACGTCTTCAAAATCAACGCCAACGACGTGTTGACCAACCTCTACTCCTTCAAAGATGGCAACGATGGATCGAGTCCGCCTGCGGCGCTGGTTCTAGGCCGCGACGGCAACTTCTATGGAACGACCTCCTTCGGCGGCACGAACGGTTGGGGGACGGTGTTCAGAATTAGTCCCAGCGGCGCTTTGACCAGCCTCTACTCCTTTACTGATCACAGCGATGGCTCTGTTCCGAACGCCGCTCTTGTTCTAGGCAGCGACGGCAATTTCTATGGCACGACCTACGGCGCCAGTATGTACGGCGGCTCTGGAAACGGAAGCGTGTTCAAGATCACCACGAATGGAAACTTTACAAGTCTCTACTCGTTCACGAGTGTCGAAAATGGCTTAAATCCCGATGCTGCGCTAATTCAGGGCAGCGACGGCAACTTTTATGGCACGACCAGCGACGGTGGAACGAACGGCGATGGAACCGTGTTCGAAATCACTACTAATGGGGCGCTAACCAGCCTCTATTCCTTCACCGGCGTCGATGGCGCTGCCCCGGGAGCCTCGCTCGTTCAAGGTACCGACGGCGATTTCTATGGCACGACTTCTTTCGGAGGATTGGGTGGCAATGGCGTCGCATTCCGAATCTCCTTGGGACTCGCACCTCTTCCGACCATCCAGTTTACCGCGAATCTGACAAATGGGGTGGCACCCTTGGCCGTCCAATTTAGTTGTCCGGGCGTGGACAGTTCGGGCAGCAAAATTGTCAGTTGGAGCTGGACTTTCGACGACGGCGGTACGAGTAGCTTGCAAAATCCTCCGCCTCACATCTACACGACGGCAGGCGTTTACGCTCCAACGCTGGTTGTTACCAACAGTGGCGGTGTCGCAATTTTCGCCACCGGCCCAGAAATAACGGTTGAACCAGCAAATCAAGGACAATATGTTTTCTGCACGGA
>DATKFW010000112.1:0-10322 GCA_035511075.1 Vulcanimicrobiaceae bacterium | reverse complement strand
TTCTATTGTTGCGGAAACAAAAGCCAGCGGGCCACACGGCCCAACCTATTATTGCCTTTGTCTCTCATTCACACCAATAGACCACCCCGCTGTTAAGCCATGATTCGCAAAACACGGGAAAATTGTTAAGTCAGAGTTAATTTTTCCGAGTTTTCCAGAAATGACAGTTCTCATTCCTATGAATGACCCCTTTGGGATCAAATGCTTCATCAAAAGCGTCATGGATCGAGAACCCCCGGCCTTCGTGTTCTCTCGACGGCGCTCCGCAATCCCACCCCACTGCCGGACAATTACTTCAATCTACGCAAGAAATGAACCCCATCCGCGTATGGGGTGAACACCCTATAGCGCCCGCATTGTTTAGGGATCATAATCACGCTCCGTATGAAACGTTTGAAAGCGCCTGAAGCTCCGGAACGACTGGTTCTCTCGGACCTGATGGCCATGGCCCCGGATGAAGAGGGTTACACTTTGAGCATCGCGGGGGTCTATCAAGATCGCGTGACTCGAGGCTGGGCCTTGCAAAAGTGTCGCCGGGCGACGCAACTGGCTGGAGCGGAGCACGTTCAAAACACGTGGCACGACGTCCATTCCCTAAGCGATCCCGCAATCCTTCTGCAGGCCGTCCGTGCCGCCGTCATGGCCGATGTGATTGTGGTCTCAGTCTATGCTGCGGATGAGTTGCCGCTTGGCCTTTGCCTCTGGTTTGAGGCGTGGTTGCCACGCCGGCTCCCGCGGACAGGCGCCCTCACCGCTTTGATTGGCGTCACGCAACCGTCAGATTCCCAATATGTTCGCACGGTCGAGTATCTGCAAGCCGCGGCGAGCAGAGCCCAATTGGATTTTATCCCGCAGGAGCGCAAGCGGCCAGTCGCCTCCGGCGCTCCTTCCATTAAACTGATCAGGAACGCTCCGGCGCCGCCGCGCAAGCATTCCAGAAACTCTACGGCCAGCATTTCGATGCTTGCCGCCATTCGGCACTGAACCGGTGAATGGATAAATTGGTGGCATGTCAAACGTGCGGGTTGGTGCAGGAGGTGGACGAAGTCCCGAAAGACTCCGTGATCAAATGCGCCCGCTGCCATTTTCAAATTATTCACCGCCGCCTCAACAGCCGCGCCCGCACGCTGGCCTTTTCGCTCGCCGCCTTGATTCTCTATTTTCCGTCGAATTTTTTCCCCATCGTCACCGCCGACTATCAAGGACAACATGTCCAGACGACGGTGTTCCAGGGAATCCGCTCGCTCTTCCAGCATCAACAATACTTTATCGGGTCGCTGGTTTTTTGCACCAGCATACTGACGCCCGCCTTGAAAATCATCGGCCTGATTTTCATCTCGCTCACGCTCAACTGTCCATACTGGAAAAAATCGCGCACGTGGATTTTCAAAATCATCCGCATCATCGATCCCTGGAACATGCTCGAGGTTTTTTTGCTGGCGATTTGCGTCTCCATGATCGAGCTGGGCGAAGTCGCCGCGGTTCATCCGGGCCGCGGCGTTTTTTCATTCGCGGCCACCGTCGTGCTGACCCTGTTGGCGACGCTCAGTTTTGATTCGCGGCTGCTCTGGGATTCGCCGGCGGAGCAAAGGCATTATGAATGAAAAAATGCAAGTGCTGCCCAAAGCGAAAATAGAAAAGAGCCGTATGACTTGGCTCCTTTGGCTCATTCCCATCGCCGCCGCCCTTTTGTGCGCCTGGTACGTCTGCCGCGACCTCATTTTCGCCGGGCCAGCCATTACCATTTATTTTCAAAATGCCGAAGGATTGCAGGAACAAACTTCACTCCTGCAATATCGCGGGGTAAAGGTCGGCACAGTCGAAACCCTGACTCTGACCAAAGACCGCCAAAGCGTCGCCCTCAAAGCGCAATTAGACGCTTCCGCCGCCAACCTCGCGCGGGAAGGCTCGATTTTCTGGATCGTCCGACCCGAGGTCAAACTTGGCGCGGTGACCGGATTGCGGACCATCGTTTTGGGCAATTACGTCACCGTCCAACCCGGCGCCGGCGCGCGCACCAACGAATTCCGCGGCGCGGAAAACGCGCCGATTGCGCCCATCAGGGCGCTGGACATCGAATTGCACTCGGCCAAACTCGATTCATTGCAGCCCGAATCGCCGATTTTCTATCGGGGCATTCAGGTCGGTGAAGTGCTGGATTGCCGTCTGAGCGAGGACGCCCGCGAAGTCGTCGTCCAGGCCCGCATTGAGGAAGAGTACGCGCCGCTGGTGCGGATGAATTCAAAGTTTTGGAACGCCGGCGGTATTAGTTTCCATCTCGGTTTGTTCAGCGGCGCGAAACTCAGCGCCGAATCCGCCCAAACACTCGTCAGCGGCGGCATCGACTTTGCCACACCGACCGATGCTCAAAGCGCTGTGAGCAATGGCGCGGTTTTTATACTGAATGAGAAACCCGAAGCCGGATGGGAAAAATGGTCGCCCCCCATCCCGCTTCAGCTCGCCCCGAAGGCGGTAACAAACAAAGCCTCGTTGCCGAACTTGCATACCAATTAAAATTCATTTTGTCCCCCCTTCCCCCTCGCTGCCGGCCGCCTTGCGGCAGCGTTCGGCCACGCCGGCCAGGTCTTCCAAAAACTGCTCCCGCTTCCTCTTCGTCCAGCCTGCCAGCACCTCGGTCTGCAGAGCGATGGCGATTTGACGGACGCGCTCGTAGGTTTGCCGGCCCGCCGGCAAGAGCCGCAGCCGGTTGGCGCGGCGGTCTTGCTCGTGCCGGATCCGCGTGATCCAGCCCGCGCCCTCCATCCGCTCGACCAGCGCGGCAATGGTGTTTGGATCGCTGGCGATCAAACGATTCAGGCCGCTTTGGGTCAAACCTTGGGGCTCGTGCTCAATTAAAGTGCGCAAGGCGGTAAATTGGTCGGGCGTCACGCCGGTATGAGCCAGGCGCCGCCGAAACGTCTGGTTGAGGCTGAACCAGGCGTGGCGCAACAAGATGGGCAGACGCCGCCGGGACGGCGCATCGACCGGCGCACGGGGCGCAACGGACCGGGAAGGTTGGCGGCGGCGGGCCATGAGTTCGTTGAAAATAGTACGTGTAAGTATTATTCCTGTTGCACGACGGGACGAAATATATCATAGTGGGGTTATTATTGGAAGCCAATAATGCCCCGGCCCTTGGCGGGCGCGGTTGGGCGGCCAGGATGTAGCCGCCGTTTTTGCTTGTTTGCTGTGTATGATGCCAGAATCGTTGTCGTCGTGTTTGCTTGTTTGTCGCGATATACTATGAGACACAAAATTCCGGTTTTGTTGAGCCTGTTCGGTTTTTTCCTTTGCCATTCTCGTTTGAACGCCGCGCCCACCGGCTGGTTCAGTTGGCGCGGGCCAAACCAGAACGGCACTTCCTCGGAAACTAACCTGCCCTCGACGCTGGACGCCGCCCATCCGCTCTGGACGGCGGATTTCCCCGGGCAATCGACAGCGGTCGCCTACAACGGGCGCATTTATATTATGGGCTATCTGGGCACCGGGCCGGATTTGTCCGAAGGGGTGGCTTGCTTCGATGCCAACACTGGGCAAAAACTGTGGCAGAAGTTGTACCTGGATTTTTTAAGCGACACCATTTACACGCGGTATTCGACCTCCAGCCCGACCATTGATCCTGAAACGGGCAACGTTTACATCCAGGACACCCAGGGCATTTTCGCCGGCTTCACTTCCGACGGCAATGTACTTTGGGAGCATTCCCTGATGGAGGAATATGGGCGGCTGACGTTCCCCAACGGCCGCACCGCCTCGCCGGTGGTGGACAAAAATTTGGTCATCACGCGCGGCATCACGGCCAATTGGGGCGCGCAAGGACCGGCGGCCGACCGCTTTTACGCCTTCGACAAAGTGACCGGCCAGGCCGTCTGGGCCTCGACTCCCGGCGGACGGCCCAAAGACAATTCCTACTCCCATCCTGTTCTGGCGTGGCTGGATGGCAAGCGGGTCTTTTACGCGGCGACCGGCGATGGCTCCGTGGTCTGCGCCAATGCGCGCACCGGGCAGCCGATCTTTCAGATTCAGATTTTCAAGGCGGGCATTAACTCGTCGGTCTTGCTGCACAAGGACGACGAGATCATCGCCATTTACGGCACGCCTTATGAGCCGGGCCAGATGGTCGGCCTGAAGATTCCGCACGTCACGCCCACCAACGCGACTGATCCGGTCATCGTGCCCCGCTCGGAAGTGGAATTGTGGGACAATGAAATCCGCACCTCTGCCAGTTCGCCCATCCTGGTGGGAGATCGCGTGTATGTGACAAGTGAAGTCGGCTATCTCGACGCGGTGGACGCGCTGACGGGTAAATTGTTGTGGAAGCTGCAGTTGGGAACCGAACAGCGCAATTCCTGCCCGCTTTTCGCCGATGGAAAAATCTACGCTCCGATACTCAATGATCCCGGCGTCTCTGCCGCCGTGGGCGCGGAGAGCGCCGAGGGTATGCACGGCGCCCTCTATGTGATCGCCCCGGGCGACACGGACGCGCAAGTCCTCTCGCACACGGTCATGGACGGCCGTTGCTACGGGACGCCCACCGCTTACAACGGGCGCATCTACATGCAGACGACCGAGAAGTTGTATTGCTTCGGCAGCCCCACGCCGGCCTCCGCTTCGTTTGAAACGGCCGACGCCGCGACGGACGACAAATGGCCGGAGCCTGGACCGGCGAAGGCTTTGCAGATTGAGCCATCGGAGTTGCTCCAGCAGCCGGGCGACACCGTTTCCTTCCACCTCCGTGAATTGGACGCCAATGGTTTGACTGTCAAAGATATCGACGACCCGAAATCTGTTCAATGGGCGTCCTTTATCCCGCCGACGGCAAAGGTCAAAGCCAAAATGAACGCCTCCTTCAACGCCGACGGACAACTGGTGGCTGCACCCGAGAAAGCTCCTTCGGCCGGCGCTTTTGAAGCCAGGGCGGACGGCCTTAAAGGCTACATGCGCGGACGCGTGCTGCCGGGGCTGCCGATCAGCCAGGATTTCGAGTCCATCGTGTTGACGGAAACGACCACCAACACCGTCGAGCCTCCCACGCGCTTCGCCTATCCGCCGCTGCCATGGATCGGGGCGCGCTTCAAGTTCGACGTGCGGGACAAGGACGGGAACAAGTGCCTGGTCAAAACGATCGACAATCCGTTCTTCCAGCGCGCCACCGTCTTCATGGGCACCCCGGATTTGAAGAATTACACCATCGAAGCCGACGTGATGAGCGACGGCAACAAGCGCAAGATGTCCACCGTGGGCGTCATCAACCAGCGCTACCGCATTTCGCTCAAAGGCAACGAGCAAGTATTGGAGACCACGTCCAACGAGGAATTACTCCATATCGCGGTGCCCTTTCACTGGCTGCCCAACGCATGGTATCGTTTGAAGGCGCGCGTGGACGTGGCGGCGGACGGTTCGGGGGTCGTCCGGGGCAAGGCCTGGAAAAAGGGCGACCCGGAGCCGGAAGCCTGGACGAGCGAAGTGCCCATCCAGCATGCCAACGCCAATGGTTGCCCCGGCTTGTTCGGATTTTCCCCGCAAAACATGCGCGTTTATATTGACAACATCGCCGTCACGGCGAATTGAACCAATGGAATGCCTGAAATTTCCAGATTCTACGGGATTGTGATTCGGATGAATACCAACGACCATCCACCACCGCACTTTCATGCTTATTATGCAGAGCAAGAAGCTTTGGTGGATATCCGCAATGGCGCGATTCACAGGGGCAGCTTGCCTCCGCGAGCTTTGCGATTAGTCAACGAGTGGTTCACCCTTCATCAAGGCGAACTTCAGGAAAACTGGAATCGGGCGGAGGCCGAATTGCCGCTGTTATCCATTGACCCTCTGTGACACCATGATTTTATGAGATACGGCAATGCAATTAAAGAGGTTCGCGCCACCGGCGGTTATCGGCTGCACGTTGTATTTAAGGATCAATATATTGGGGAGGTTGACCTCTGGCCTCTCTTTGAAAAACCGCGAGGGCCTTTGACGGAAGTGTTTCAAGACCCCGCCTTTTTTGCCAAGGTATTTGTTGATCTCGACGCGGCGGCGTGGCCGAATGGCTACGACATAGATCCTGATGTTCTTCGTTACTATTGCGACATAGGCCGCGTTTGCACGCGCGAAGAATTAGCCGCCGCCTTCGCACAGCCTGACCTTTCGCCAATAACGTTGAACGACAAACAGAATTTATGAAATCGAACCATGTATATATCTCCAGCGCACTTGTTGCGACGCTGGTCGCAGGCGGCCTGACGGTCGATGCCGCCGATTGGCCGCGCTGGGGCGGAACGGACCCGGGACGCGACATGATCTCCCCGGAAACTGGTTTGCCCGATCGCTTCACCACCAGCACCAACGGCCATTTCGATCTCAAGCCCGGCAGCGACGAGATCGATGTGCATGGCGTGCCCAACGTCAAATGGGTGGTTAAAGTCGGCTCGCAAAGCTACGGCAATGTCGTGGTGGCCGGGGGCAAAGTCTTCATCGGTACCAACAATGAGAACCCGCGCGATCCGCAACATCAGGGTGACCGCAGCATCCTGATGTGTTTCGACGAGAAAACGGGCGCGTTCCTCTGGCAGTTGGTGGTCCCCAAATTGGCCTCCGGCAAAGTCAACGATTGGGAGAACCTCGGCCTTCTCTCCTCCCCCTGCGTCGAGGCCAACCGCGTCTATCTTGTCACCAGCCGTTGCGAGGTGATGTGCCTGGACACCGAAGGCATGGCCAATGGCAATCAAGGCCCCTTTATGGATGAGGCGCAATACGTCGCCGGCCCGGGCAACCCGCCGGCCAAGATCGGCCCGCACGACGCCGACATCATCTGGAAGTACGACATGATGGACGAACTGGGCGTTTTCCCGCACAACGCCTCCAATTGCTCGCTGCTGATTGTCGGCGATTTGATCTTCGCCTGCACCTCCAACGGCGTGGACTGGACGCATGTCAACATTCCCTCGCCCAATTCGCCCAGCCTGATCGCCATCAATAAAATCACCGGCAAACTTGCGGGGGAGGACAATGCCGGCATCGGCCCGCGCATCTTCCACGGCCAATGGGGTTCGCCTTCCATGGGCGTGGTCAACGGGCGCACCCTTATTTTCTTCGGCGGCGGCGACGGCATCTGTTACGCCTTTGACGCGGAACCGAAGAAAGGCGACGGTTCGCCCATCGTGCCGGTTGTGCCGGGCCCGCCGATCAACCGCGTAGAAGACCCCGACACGATGTATCTCAAGAAAGTCTGGTGGTACGATTGCAACCCGCCGGAGCGCCGTGTCAACGACGCCATGCACAAATACCCTGCCCCGGATGGCCCCAGCGAAGTCAACGCCACGCCCGTTTTTTGGCACGACCGCGTTTATGTGGCCGTCGGCCAGGACCCGGAGCACGGGGAAGGAGTGGGCATCATCAATTGTATTGACGCCACCAAAACCGGCGACATTTCCAAGTCGGGCAAGATTTGGAGCTTCGACAAGATTCATCGCAGCCTTTCGACCGTTTCCATTACGCCGGACGGGCTGCTGTTCGTGGGCGATTTTTCCGGCTTCCTGCATTGCCTGGACGCCAACACTGGCGAGGAGTATTGGGTGCAGGACCTCAAAGCGCACATATGGGGTTCGACCATGGTGGCGGACGGCAAAGTCTATTGCGGCGATGAAGACGGGGACTTGTTCGTCTTCGCCGCGAGCAAGGAAAAGAAGCTGCTCAGCGTGACCAATTTGGGCGGCCCGATTTATTCCACGCCGGTCGTGGCCAATGGCGTCCTGTATGTGCATTCCAACACGCACCTGTTCGCCTTCTTCGATTCCGAACACAAGCGCATGGCCAGCGACGAGAAGCCCAAGATTGACCTCAACGCTGCCAAACCGGCGGAGAACAAATGACCCAAAGCCAGAGCCAGAGTTCGGAACCAGAGCACACGCCACCGGCAACGAGAGGCGCCACGCCTTTATCCCTCGCCGCTCGTGTCCTGCTGTTCCTGATGATTGCGGCCGTGTACGTCCTGCATCAGGACTTTTGGAATTGGCGCAAGGCCGATCCGCTGGTATTCGGGTTTTTGCCCATCGGCCTGGCTTATCAGGCGGCCTATTCCATTTTGGCGTCGGCGATGATGGCGGTGTTGGTGGCGTGCGCGTGGCCCAAGCAACTCGAAGAGCAGGATCCGCCGGGCAAATGATTCCCGTCGTTGTCATTCTGATTTACCTGGCGGTGATCGCGATCATCGGCAGCGTGGCCTTTAGGAAAAGCAAGGAAAATACCGAGGACTTCTTCCTGGCCAACCGCTCGATCGGCTCGCTGGTTTTCTTCTTGTCGATTTTTGCCACCAATATGACGGCCTTTGCCATCCTGGGCAGTTCCGGGCAGGCTTACCGGCAGGGCATCGGCATTTACGGGTTGATGGCCTCCTCGTCGTGCTTTGTCATTCCTCTGACGATTTTCTTCATCGGCACCCGGCTCTGGGCGCTGGGGAAAAAATTCGGGCACCAAACGCAGGTTTCGTATTTCCGCGACCGCTGGGAGTGCAATCATATCGGCACCGCCATCTTCGCCCTGAGCGCGGCCATGCTGGTGCCTTACATGATCATCAGCATCATGGGCGGCGGCACCGTCCTGGCGGATATTTCCACCTCGGCCGAGACCCACCAACCGCTGATTCCTTATGCGTGGGGCTGCGCCGTGGTCGCCGTGGTGGTGACGTTGAACGTATTCCTCGGCGGCATGCGCGGGACGGTGTGGGTGAATATCCTGCAAACGATCCTGTTCCTCTGTTTCGGCGCCGTGGCGGTGGCGGTCATCAGCCACGCGCTGCCTCTGTCTTTCAGCGATTACATGGGCAAATTGGCTGCGGACCCCAAGACGCGGTTTTTGGTCACGCGCGAAAAAATGCCGCCGCAGGCTTTCTGGAGTTACACCTTGATCCCGCTTTCCTCGATCATGTTTCCACACATGGCGATCATGTGTTTTTCCGCCCGGCGCGTGACCGCGTTCAAACAGACCGTCGTGGCCTATCCCATCGCCATTTTGGCCATCTGGCTGCCGTGCGTGTTTCTGGGTGTGCTCGGCTTTGCCACGCTGGGTAAAATTCCCGATCCCGACGGCGTCCTGCTCCGCATGTTGCAAACCTACGCGCCGGCCTGGCTGGCCGGGGTCTTGGGCGCTGGCATCATCTCCGCGGTCATGGGTTCGGACGCGCACCAGGTGCTGGCCTTGAGCACGATGTTCACCAAGGACGTCTTTGCCCATTATGGTGGGCACGAGAAGTTCGGCGAACGGCGCTCCGTACATTTTGCGCGCGGTTTTATCGTGGTGGTCACGGTCATCGCTTATCTGGTGGCGTTGGAGCTGAAGAATAAGCAGGGCATATTCGAGATCGCAGTGCGCTACGCCTTTTCCGGTTTTGCGGCCATGTCGCCGGTGATGGTGGCGGCGCTGTTTTGGCGCCGCAGCACCAAGTGGGGCGCCTTGGCGGCGACGTTGTTTGTGGCCGCGTTTCTCCTTTGGACCGCCTTCATGCAAACAAGCCACAAAGCCGGCGACGTTCTCTGGCAACTGGGCGAAGGCAAGGAGGCGATCAAGGTCTTCTTCCTGAACCCGCGCGGCGATGTCTCTTTCTGGAACGGTTTTATGACTGTGGTGCCGATGGTTCTTGGTTCGGCCCTCTGCGTCATTCTCTTTTCACTCGCCACGCCGCCGCCGAACCAGGCCACGATCGCGAAATACTTTGGCCCAGGCTTAACAACAACCCCAACTGCTGACACTAATGTCTGAAATTGATTCCAGTACCGCGGCCGCGGCCCAACAAAAGCTCGACGCCCACGTGCGCGAAATCGTGCAATGGCATTTTTCCCCGGAAACCGGCTCCCCGTTCTGGCTGGATTGGGCCAACAAAGCGGGATGGAATCCCGCCGCCGAAGTCAAAAGCTTCGGCGGCCTGGAAAAGTTCCCGCACTTCCAGGATGAATGGCTGCGGGACCTCCAGCCTGAAGTATGGGTGCCCAAAAAGTTCAAAGGCCGCCCGTTCAACATCTTCGAGACCGGCGGCACCACCGGCATGCCCAAGCAACGTATTGGCTGGGACGATTACAAAGTCGATTACGAGGAGTTCTCCGCCAAGCTCTCCGATGACCATTTTCCCCCTGGCGGCGCCTGGTTGATGGTCGGACCGACCGGCCCACGCCGCCTGCGCCTAGCCATCGAGCACCTGGCCAATTTCCGCGGCAGTTGCTGCTATTTCATCGACCTCGATCCGCGCTGGGTGAAAAAGCTCATCTCGAACAAGAAGTTCGACGAGGCCAAGGCCTACATGGAACACGTCGTCGACCAGGCCTCCA
>DATKFW010000111.1:0-2680 GCA_035511075.1 Vulcanimicrobiaceae bacterium | reverse complement strand
GAAAAATGTCCCTTTCAGATGGATGTTCATCAATTGATCGAACTGCTCTTCGGTCGTTTCCATGAATGTCGCATGGATGCCGATCCCCGCATTATTGACCAGAAAATCGAAATCATTCCGTTGCCAGGTATTTCTGAGCGCGTTTTTCACATTTTCCGCGAACGAAATGATTTGTGGTCGGACGCATCGAGTTGCAAGGCCACCGCTTTGCGGCTCATTTTCTCAATCTGAGCCACCGCTTTCTTGCTGTTGTAGGTCAGGATAATGTCACGCCCTTTTTCAGCCAGCCGCAGGGACATGCTCTTGCCAAGGCCGCGACTTCCGCCGGTTATGATCGCAATTTTCATTCTGGAAAAATACTGTCCAAACTCCGTTCTCACAATGAAAAGTGCGCGTCGATTATTCGCCCCCGTTGACTCTCCTGCCGAGGCAGTGGCATTCTGCCCGGTATGGAACTTGATTTGGAAGGTGAATTGGCCGAGCGGGCATATCCGATTTTGGCGAGTTTGGTGACGCCACGACCGATTGCGTTTGTGACCACCGTCAGCCCGGACGGAAAGGTCAACGCCGCTCCTTTCAGCTTCTTCAACCTGCTCGGGGCGAACCCGCCCATTCTGGCTTTCGCGCCCGGCGACCGCGAGGATGGCACACCCAAAGACACGGCCCGGAACATCCGCCTGACCCACGAATTTGTGGTGAACCTGGTGGATGAAGCCATCGCGGAAGCAATGAACAAATGCGCCGCCTCGTTGCCCTACGGGGAAAACGAACTCATTCCCGCCGGCTTGCACTCCACGCCCTCGACGGCGGTCAAACCACCGCGGATTCTCGAATCGCCAGTCAGTCTGGAATGCCAGGAGTGGGGGACGTTGCAGATTGGAGACAATCGTGTCGTGATCGGCCTGATCAAACGTGTTCACCTGCGCGAGGAATTATTCGATGTGGAGAAGAAACGGGTTCGGACCGACAAGCTCTTTCTTATCGGTCGTATGGCCTCGCCGCACTGGTATTGCCGCACCCGCGACCGTTTCGAAATGATCCGGCCCAAGTGAGCCATGCGTAAGATTTCCATAACTTTGAAGCCCGCGCGCGGGCCGGAACTGAAAGGACCCTTGTGAGCAATACAACAATCGACAGATCAAAAACGGCGCTGGTGGTCATAGATCTCCAGAAAGGCATCGTCGGACGGCAAACGGCTCCCCATGCCCCGGACGTGGTGGTAAGAAACGCGGCGGCTTTGGCCGAAGCCTTCAGGAAAAATAGCATGCCGGTGTTTTTAGTGAGGGTTACTCCATCTCCTGACGGAAAGGACGCGCTGCGTCCCATCGCGGACATGCTCATGCAGGCTCACTCCCCAGCGCCTGACTGGGCGGACATCGTTCCTGAACTGGGACCGAAGCCGGGCGACTGCGTCATCACCAAACATCAATGGGGCGCTTTCTACGGGACGGAGCTTGACTTGCAATTCAGGAGGCGCGGCGTATCCACAATGGTTCTGTGCGGCATCTCGACAAATATCGGCGTGGAAAGCACCGCCCGATTCGCTTACGAATACGGGTACAACCAGATTTTTGTGGAAGACGCCATGTCGGCCTTGTCGGCCGAGGAGCATACGGCCACAGTCACGAAGATATTTCCACGCATTGGCTTGGTGAGAAAAACCGATGAAATACTGGCCGGCCTGTCTTGAAGTTTCTGTTGAACCGTTGTGAATCTGAATTTGGCAAACAAAGTTGCGATCGTCACCGGCGCAAGCCGGGGAATTGGCCGGTCCATTGCCGAGGCGTTGTCGCAGGAGAGCATGCGTGTTGTCCTTGCCGCGAGGTCGGGCGACCTGCTCCAGGAAGTGGCACAATCCTGCAACGCGGAGGCCACGATTTTTGCGGCTGATTTGCGCGATGAAAATGCCCCGCACAAGCTGATCACGCTGGCGATGGAGAAATTTGGAAGGATTGATCTTCTCGTCAACAATGCCGGGGCCACCAAACGTGGCGACTTTCTGCAACTGACCGAAGAAGATTGGTGGGACGGATTCGCCTTGAAATTTTACTGCGCCGTTCGTTGTTCACGGGCGGCGTGGCCCCACTTGGTGAACGCCCAGGGATCCATCGTTAATATCGTTGGAGTGGGAGGGCGCATCGGCAGCGCCGAGTTCGCCATTGGCGGCGCCGTCAATGCCGCCCTGTTGAATCTGACCAAAGTTCTTGCTGATCGAGGGATCAAGGATGGCGTGAGAGTAAACGCCATCAACCCGGGCGCAATTTCCACGGACAGATTGGAAATTCGTATCAAGAAGTTGGCTGAAGAAGGCGCCATTTCGTTTGAAGCCGCGTCGTCGCAGATGGCCGAACAACTCGGAGTAAGGCGCTTTGGCGAGCCAGCGGAAATTGCCGCCGTGGTGGCGTTCCTGGCGTCCAACCAGGCCAACTATTGCCAGGGAACAATCCTCGATGTTGACGGTGGGCAAACCAGAACGCTCTGACCAGGCTGCGCCGTTCGACATTTCACTTAACCCTTCCTGCGTAGTAATCTTCCCGGGTGTTTCGAGTGATTCTCCATTTAGATATGGATGCTTTTTACGCTTCCGTGGAACAACGCGACGATCCGGGGCTGCGTGGCCGGCCGGTGATCGTTGGCTCGCCCCCGACCCAGCGCGGGGTGGTGTGCGCTGCCAGCTATG
>DATKFW010000110.1:0-12434 GCA_035511075.1 Vulcanimicrobiaceae bacterium | reverse complement strand
TCTTTACCCGCCGAGCGTAAATTAGGGGATGCCGTGTTTTCCGGGTCGATCATCCGTCAGGGTGAAGCTGGCGCGATGGTCTATGCCACGGGTGAGAAAACCTATTTCGGCAAGACAGCGCAATTGGTGCAGGAGGCGCATACCACCAGCCATTTTCAAAAAGCGGTTTTGAAAATCGGAAACTACCTGATCATCCTCGCAGTGGCGCTGGTGGGAGTAATCATTACCTTCGCGATATGTCGCGGCGACCCGATTCTCACGACGTTGCAGTTTGCCTTGGTGTTGACCGTGGCCGCGATTCCCGTAGCGATGCCCACGGTGTTGTCGGTGACGATGGCGGTTGGCGCGCGCCTGCTCTCCAAAAAACAGGCGATAGTGAGCAAGCTTGTGGCCATCGAGGAATTGGCGGGTGTGGATATGCTGTGCGCCGATAAGACCGGCACTTTGACGCAGAACAAACTGACTCTGGGCGATCCGTTCAGCGTGAACAATGTCCCAACAGAGCAAGTGGTTCTCAGCGGCGCCCTGGCGTCGCGTGCGGAGAACAACGACACCATTGACCTGGCGGTGCTGGGCGGATTGAAGGACAAGGAGGCATTGAAGGCTTATGAAGTGGTTCATTTCCAGCCATTCGATCCCGTTCATAAACGCACCGAGGCCGCGGTCAAAAGCAAGGACGGAAAGACCTTCAAAGTAACGAAGGGCGCGCCCCAGGTGATTTTGAAATTAGCTGCCAATGCCGGGCAGGTGAAGCCCGCCGTAGAGAAAGCGGTGAACGAATTCGCGGCGCGCGGCTTTCGTTCGTTGGGCGTGGCGCGGGCCGACGACGACGGGCAATGGCAGTTTCTGGGCGTTTTGCCGTTGTTCGATCCGCCGCGCGAAGATGCCAAGGCGACGATTGCGACCGCGTTGGCAATGGGCGTGAAGGTCAAGATGGTGACGGGTGATGCACTGGCGATAGCAAAGGAAACCGCAAAAAAACTAGACATGGGCACAAACATTCTTGATGCCGCCAGTTTGGGTGACACGAAGAAACAAGAGTCCTCCGAGGTGGCTGAGTCCATTGAGAAAGCCGATGGATTCGCCCAGGTTTTTCCAGAACATAAATTTCACATCGTGGATGTTCTGCAAAAGCGCGGCCACATCGTCGGCATGACAGGTGATGGGGTGAATGATGCTCCCGCTCTCAAGAAAGCCGATTGCGGCATCGCCGTTTCGGGCGCCACCGACGCGGCGCGCGCGGCAGCGGCCATCGTACTGATGACCCCCGGCCTGTCGGTGATCATCGACGCTATCAAGGAGAGCCGCAGAATTTTCCAACGTATGAACAGCTACGCGATCTACCGCATCGCCGAGACTCTGCGCGTGCTGTTCTTCATGACGCTGGCGATTCTGATTTTTAATTTTTATCCGTTGACGGCAGTGATGATCGTGATGCTGGCGTTGCTCAACGACGGCGCCATCCTCTCCATCGCCTATGACAACGTTCATTATAAGGATAAGCCCGAGGCCTGGAACATGCGTATGGTGCTGGGCGTTTCCACGGCGCTGGGCGTCATTGGAGTCGTCTCAGCCTTCGGCTTGTTTTATCTTGGCGAGCGCGTCTTTCATCTCGACCGCGCGCACATTCAAACACTGATGTATCTGAAGCTGTCTGTGGCGGGACATCTGACGATTTTCCTGACGCGCACACGCGGCCCGTTCTGGTCCATCCGTCCCGCGAAGATTTTATGGGTGGCGGTGCTCGGCACGCAAATCGTGGCAACACTGATCGCGGTTTATGGATTGTTTATGACGCCGCTTGGCTGGGGTTGGGCCGGGTTCGTGTGGGGCTATGCATTACTGTGGTTCCTCGTGAATGACCGCATCAAACTGCTCGCCTATCGAATTTTTGATCCGGTCAAAGTCGTAGCTCAAACGGAAACGAAATCTGTGCCGAAGCCAGACGTCAAAGTCGAAACAAAATCTGATCCCAAGACCGAAAACAAACCCGAACCGAAATCCTCACCTGAGACCAAAGCCAAGATACGGGCCGATTTGACGCCGCAGATCGCGACACGGGCCTATGAGTTATACGAACAGCAGGGCCATAGGGACGGTCAATCGGTTCAGAACTGGGATAAGGCCGAGCAGGAGATTCGCGCAACTCAAGCCAAGGCTGAACCTATAGCCGAAATCAAACCGGAGGCCAAAGCCGAGTCAGAGTCGGAAACAAAAGCTCAAACTGATCCTGACGCCAATGCAAAACCGGAAGCCAGGGCTGAGCCGACACAGGCAACGAAGGTCACGCCGAAACCTGACACCAAAGCTGAGGCTAAACCCAATACAGCTCCCGACTCTAAACCAGAGGCCAAGACCGGGTCGGCACCTGAAATCAAAGCTTCAGCCACACCGGAAGCCAAAGCCGTGCCGCCATCCGGCGCAAAAGCGGAAACGAAGCCTGACACCAAAACCGGCATCAAACCAAGCGCCAAAGCTGCGCTGAAGCCTGATGACAAAGCGGAAATCAAACGGGACCGGAACGCAAAGCCAGCAGTCGAGGTGTCACCACAGCTCGTCAACCGTGTCCATAAATTATACGAGCAACTAGGGCGCGAGGATGTTCGCGCCGTTCAGGAATCGGAAGAAGCGGAAACCAAAAAATAAACCCGCGTGAACAAAACGGCTAAAATCGCAAAAGAAATAAAGATGAAAATCAATTCAAAGGACTTCCGGGTGCGGCCGGGGGAAAAGGTTAAACTCGGAAAGTGGGCGACGACGGTGAAGCCCATTTGCACGACGAAGAAAGGGTACCTTAAGCTTTTGAAAGAACACATTGAGGACTTGAGCGCCCTGCAACAACTCCACTACGCCTCCAACCACTATGCCTTGTTGCTGATTTTTCAGGGGATGGATGCTGCCGGGAAGGACGGCGCCATCCGCCACGTCATGTCCGGGGTAAATCCGCAAGGCTGCGAGGTTTTCAGTTTCAAACAGCCGACCGCCGACGAACTCGAACATGATTTTCTCTGGCGCACAAGCCGCCATTTGCCGGAACGCGGGCGAATCGGCATTTTCAATCGTTCCTATTATGAGGACGTGCTTGTCGTCAAGGTGCATCCGGAGCTTCTCCGAAGCCAGGGGCTGCCGGAAGACTTGCTCGACAAGAAGACCATTTGGGAGGACCGGTATCAGTCCATCGTGGACTTGGAGAAGCATCTCCATCGTAACGGCACCCGAATCGTCAAGTTCTTCCTTCACCTGTCGAAGGACGAACAACGAAAACGATTTCTTGAACGCATTGATGAGCCGGACAAAAATTGGAAATTCAGTCTCGCTGACATTCATGAGAGGAAATACTGGCGCCATTACATGAAGGCTTATGAGGCTTGCCTGGACGCGACCAGCACTCGTCACGCGCCCTGGTATGTCGTGCCCGCGGATGATAAGGAGAATGCCCGGTTGATTGTTTCTCAAATTGTCCTGGATACGCTCGATGATCTTAAATTGGCCTACCCCAAGACAACCGCAGAACGTCGCCGGGAATTGAATTCCATCCGCAAACAACTCTGAAGAACGAGTCGATTTCAACGGTGCGTTTCATATTTGCGCAGAAAGAATGAGATTCATGGAAATGAGTGCCCAATCTGACTTGACCGGAGAACACCCTATATCAGCGGCGAGAATTCCACAGTATTTTGCAATCTATGAAAATTGATCTAACCAGGGTTGGGCTGGGAGTCCTCCTTTTGGCCTCTTTGACCGGATGTTTCGGTTATGTGGATGGAGGTGGCGGCGGGACCGTGGTGGTAGGCGGCCCCGATGTGGGTTTTTTCGGCGGCCCCTACGATAGGGGGCGTGACGTGCATGCTTACAGCAGTCGGGGCGCTGTAAGTCGCGGAGTGGCGCACGGCGGCGGCGGAGGGAGAAGGCGATGAACCACAATTATATCCGCTTGAACCAACCTGACAAACCTATGAGATTTTCAAAGCAATTAACACATTTCGCCAGACTCCTGACAATCGCGCTCTTGACGGGCGCCGGAGTTATTTTGCCGGCAAGCCTTCATGCCGCGGAGGCGGATGCGCAACAGACACCAGCGGTCACGGAACAGTTGTTCGCATCGCCGGAGGAAGCTGTGAAGGCCCTGCAGACGGCGGTCGAAGCCCAGAATAAAACCGCCCTGGCTGAAATTTTCGGTCCCACGCTTCACGACCTTTTGACCGGCGACGAAGTGCAGGACGCGAACAACGCGAAGCGGTTAGCCGCCGCAATGGCGGAAAGTTGCAACCCCGTGAAAGAGGGGGATGACAAAATCACTCTTGAGATTGGCACAAACAACTGGCCGATGCCCATTCCGCTGATAAAAGCGGGCGGGCAATGGCATTTCGACACGGCGGCGGGCACGGAAGAGATCATTAACCGGCACATCGGCAAGGACGAACTCTACGCCATCGGCGTTTGCCGGGCTTATGTGGCGGCGCAACGACAGTACGCTGGCATGAATCCTGACGGGCATTACGCGCGGAAATTCAAAAGCACTCCGGGAAAGAAGGACGGTCTCTACTGGGAGGCCTCAGAGAATGAACCAGCCAGTCCATTCGGGCCTTTGGTGGCGGAAGCTCATGTGGAGGGCTATGTCAATCATAATGGCTCTGGTCCGCACCCGTTTCACGGTTATTATTTCAGAATTCTGACCCGGCAAGGCAATGACGCGCCAGGTGGGAAAATGAATTTCGTGAGCCACGGCACATTGACCGGCGGATTCGCGCTGGTGGCTTACCCCGAACATTGGGACAAGTCAGGCATCATGACGTTCGTTGTCAATCAGGATGGCAAAGTCTATCAACGTAATTTTGACGAGAAGACTTCCCGCATCGCCGGCGCAATGAAGGATTATAATCCCGACGGCGAATGGACAGTCGTGCCGGATGACGGTGTAGCGAGCGCCGTTTCCGAGAAATGACGAGGAACACTTTTGCCGTCACTCTGTCGGCGAATCAAAACGATAAGAACAAAGTACTAATTACTATGACTACACTCGAAATCAAAGGCGACTGGAACATCACCAAAGGCAAGCTGAAGCAAAAGTGGGCCAAGCTCACGGATGACGATCTCCAATACGCCGACGGCAAATGTGACGAATTGGTGGGTCGGATTCAGAAACGCACCGGCGAAACCCGTGAAGCGGTCGAAAAAGCGATCAACGATTCCTCCACCAGTTGCGGCTGCAATTAAAGCTCATCGAGCTGCCCAGCCGCCTCGACCATTCCGTCGAGGTGGTTGTCGATAAGCCCGTAAAGCTCGCCAAATATTTATGACTAAAGGAAGCATCGGCACCGGAATGCCAACCAGTCGCGGACAGATGATCGACTTATTGAACGAGGATTTGGCCGGCGAATACCAGGCAATCATTGCCTACACCGTGTACAGCCAGGTGCTCAAGGGCGCCGCGTACACAGACATCGCGCGGGAACTGGAAGCACATGCAGGGCAAGAACTGGCGCATGCCATAAAAATCGCCAAACAGATTGATTACCTTGGCGGGATGCCGTGCGTGACACCCAAGTCGGTCAAAACGTCGAATGACCCGGTTGCCATGTTGCGCGCGGATCTGGAAAACGAGCGGGAAACCGTGGGACGTTACCGCGAGCGCATCCGTCAGGCTGAGGCGATGGGCGAGTTCGCATTGAGTGAAACTTTGCGCGCGATTATTGTGCAGGAACAGGAGCATGAAATTGATTTGAGTTCCGCGCTGGCCATCAACGTGCCTGTCGCAATCAATCCCGCACACAAGGGAAACGGTCGACACAAAGCGAAAATCGGCGTTGCCTCACGGCGATAAATTCGTTCAGTCAATAACTCCATCGCCAGTCGGTATGACTGCCGTCCAAGTGAAAAACATTCTTGCTCTGGTTGCTGCGACGCTTTCAGTCGGTTGCCTTGTGACCGGCTGCCAATCACCACAGCCTGCGTTTAAGGCACCAATGCGCGCCGCGCAACCTACAGAAAACAATTGCCTTAGTTTGCTTCATCAACTCTTGGACGAACAAAAAGACGTTAGCATCCTGCGATTCATCAAGCGGGAACATTCCGATGTAAAAGAGCTGGTCAAAAAAATCGCCACTACTTCCGGAACTGGATCGAAGCTGCTGGAAGAATTTGCCAGGAAGGACCCGTCGCTTAATCTGGATGCCATCCTGCTTCCATCGGGGGAGGTAGCTACGCGCGATGCAATCGCCTCCGCCAAGAAGAACGAATTATTGAGCCAAACCGGCGACGAACTTGAGCTGACCTTGCTTTTGACCCAGACTGAGGCATTGAGTTACGCCTGGCATCTGGCACAAGTTGCCAGTGAAAACGATTCTCAAGCCGATCGTGCCCGGGCGCTGGCAGGTCTCAGCGAAGACATGAAAAACCTCTATCAGGAAGTGTTCGCGCTGTTGCTTTCAAAGGAAAATCATCCGCAACAATCCACTTAACGACAAAAAGGCAACCCGTGAATTTTGCTAAAGGACAGGGTGCACCAACAATTCGTTAAGATTGGCGGTTGGCTGTCGCCGTGGAGGCTATCGGGCCGCGCGTGGACTTTACTTGCTGTGTTCCTCCTTGCCCCGACGGTGCTCATCGTCTTGTTCGGTGGCGGGATCTTGGATCACTATGTCAAGAGGAAGACGGAGCAAGCGTTTGACAAAGCGTATCCAGGGTCCGTGTTGCGAATCGGCCGACTGGATTACTCGCTAAGCGCCCATCGCCTGATCGCTCAATCTGTCACCCTGAGTGCAACCAATTCGACGCTCAAGGTCGGCCGGATTTCGGTGCTGGGACTTCGATGGGCCGGGCTTCTTTGGGGAACGCCTGCGCTGGCTGATGTCCTTGCCAAGGCCAATCTCGACGCGACGAATCTCGATCTGGAATTTCCCCAGACGCACTACGGGATCCGCTGCGCTCGGTTGCAATCATCGGTGCCACGATCGGAATTGATCGCCGAAGGGACCGAACTTCGCACCTTGGGAGGAGACGAAGAATTCTTCGCCGCGCACGATTATCGAACGACCCGGTTTCATCTGATCATACCGGAATGCAGAGTATTGGGCCTGGAGTATGGCGAACTCTTCGCGGCAAAATCTTACCGGGCTGGCTCCATCCAGCTCTTGCGGCCCTCCTTCGACGCGTTGGTTGATCTTGACAAGCCGGCGGACCCCTTCCAGAAATCTCCACTGATGGTCAATGAGGCGCTGGCCGCAATCCGGCAACCGCTGCAAGTCGATAGCCTCAGCACCACCGACGGCTCCGTGAGATACGGCGAGCGGTTGGTCCCTGGAGTCGCCCCGGGCATGCTGACGTTTGGAGCCATTGACATGACCATCGACGGCATCGCCAATCGCGGCGAATCGGCAATCGTTCTTCGGGCGACCGGCAATTTCATGGACGCCGGACCGTTCAACTTTCTCATGGCGATCCCCATCACGCCGGCGGACCTCTCTCTCCGCTATTCCGGTTCGCTCGGCGCGATGAACCTGACCAACCTCGATGCGTTCCTTGCCGTCGACCCCCGCACCCGGATAAGGTCCGGCACCGTCAAGGAGGCGGCGTTTGATATCAATGTGACAGCGGGCCAGGCTCGCGGCCACGTGCGGGCGAGCTATCAAAATCTGGAGATTGCTCTTCTTGACCAAAAAACCGGCGCTGAAAACGGGTTTGACGATCGCATCGACTCGTTCGTGGCCAACGCGTTGAAAATCCGGAGTGCCAACGCCCCTAACGCATTGGGCCTGTCGAAAGAGGGAGCGGTAAGCTACATAAGAAAACCGGCTGACGAATTTCAGGAGTTCTTGTGGTTCGCCCTGCGGACCGGCGTCCTGGATATCATCAGCCATTGACGCGAGACGTGATCATCAGCAATGCCTCGCGCCTGCGGAAAATGAAGCTGTGAAAAAACCGCCTCGCGAAATCAATGAAGGCAAGATCCCAGGTGGTTGTGGGTGCCCAAACCATCCAGCCGTGCTCCCGGCCAGTTCGGGACCCCTGGTTTTTAAAGACCGCCGAAACTGCTTGCCACCATTCTTAATCAGGGCGTAGTATGACGCCGATGATTCGAGTCCGGTGATCTGTGTGGGTTGCAAGTCCACCTCAAATTTCTGGCGGAATATCTCTAAGTGATTGATCGTTAGTCGTGTCGGGGCGTAGCGTAGCTTGGTAGCGCGCTTGGTTCGGGACCAAGAGGTCGTGGGTTCAAATCCCACCGCCCCGACCATTTTTCCCTAGGGGAGCTTGAACACGGTTGACTTTAGGGTACAGTTTAGGGACAATTCGCACATGGAAGCGAACCGTGCCACTTCTCGCAGCAAACACGTTCAAGTCAAACGCGGTAACGTGACGGTGAAGATTTACACCGGCAAGAACCGCGTTGCAGGCAAGGTCTATCCACAATTCACCCTGGTCTATTACGATGGCAGCCAGCGAAAGAAAGTGCGCTTCGCAGAGCTTGCCGCCGCCAAGCGCGAAGCCGAGCTGGTTGCCGTAAAGCTTGCCAGCGGCGAACACGAGGTGCTTCGGCTGACTTCCGCCGATAGGGCGCTTTACATGCAAGCTGTGGCCCATCTGGGCCCTCTGGGCACTCCGTTGAATGTGGCTGTACTCGAATACGTTTCCGCCGTCAAATGCCTTCCCGAAGGCACGACGCTCAAACAAGCGGTGGATCTAATCCGGCAGCGCAATCCGGCTTCGCTCGGAAAACGGACGATGCGCCAAGTTGCAGATGAGATGCTTGCTGCCAAGCGTGCAGCTTATCTGTCAAACGCTTATTTATCGGATTTGGAAGTCCGGTTAAACCGGATGTGCATCGCCTTTCAAATGAACATCACCGACGTATCCGGAATGATGCTTCAAGGCTGGCTCGATGAAATGGAAGGCAGTGGTCGCACCAAGCAAAACTATCTGCGCGTTGTCACTGCGCTGTTTCGATTTGCCATCAGGCGCAAATACCTGCCCAAGGATGCCATTGAAGAAGTTGATGCTGTTCAGCGGGCCAAAAAGGACAATGGGGAGATTGAGATTTTCACTTGCGCCGAAATGAATGAAATTCTGATCACCGCCCGGCCTGAGATGATTCCTTGCCTGGCAATCGCCGGATTTTCCGGTCTTCGCACGGCGGAAATTCAACGGCTCGATTGGAGCGAAATTAATGTGGCAGAACGGCACATCGAGATTAAGGCCAGCAAAGCCAAGACCGCCGCCCGGAGACTCGCCCCCATTACGGATAACCTTGCCGCATGGCTTGACCCCTATGTCAAGCCGGCGGGCAAAGTGACCGAGTTTGAATCCTCGTGGAAGCAGATTTCAAGACTCGTCGAGGAAATAAACCGGGAGCGCAAAGAGCACGGCAACGCAGCCAAGTTCGTATGGAAGCACAACGGTTTGCGCCACAGCTTTTGCTCGTACCGCTTGGGTTCAATCAAGAATGCGGCGCAGGTGGCCCTGGAAGCGGGCAATTCTCCGCAAATGATCTTCGGGCATTACCGCCAGCTTGTCACCGAATCGGAGGCGGCCAAGTGGTTCGCAATCGCGCCGCACACCAGCGCAAATGCTGTCACCGTTATACAGCCCTCGGTCGCGTGAACGCCTTCGATGGCCATCAAACCGGGGGTTCCAGAAGTAACGTGGCCATTTACACAGTCAGGAGGAACAAATGACGCCGCTCTCCGTGCCTATAAAATATGGCTGCCCTCATCGCGGCCAGCGCATTTTGAACGTTGAAACCACCAAGGAGTCAATTGACACAACGTTGTCGCGGCCGAATACCTTGGGTCAGAACCGCGCACGCTCCGCGACTGGCGGGCTTCCCGGGGCCTGCCATACATTCGGATCACAGTGAAGATCGTTCGATACCGGAAAATGGACTTGGACGGCTGGCTGGAACGCCGGCGCGGTCCATGAGCCATGTTTGAATTGACTCAACCCGGATAATGTGGAATCTTCCCAATCAAGAACCCAAACCGAAATGAAAGACACCGTTTGGCGCTTGCTCGCATTGGCCGTCTTCATACTGACGGGAGAATGGGTTTCGCCAGCCTTTTGCGGGGAACCCGCTACAGAGGCAACTGCCATGCTGCCTCAACGGGTGATTTACATCGGCCACCGGGCGGATCAATTCGAGCCTTTCCTCAAGAAGCATTTTCCGAAGGTGCAATCAGTCGCGCTTGACGACTTTCAACCAGTGCTCGCCAATGACTTCGACGTGGTGCTGCTGGATTGGCCGCAGACAGGAGGACCCGTGCGACACCAGCGCGAATCGCCGCTGGGCAAACGAGAATCCTGGCACAAACCAACGGTGCTGTTGGGTAGCGCGGGTTTGAATCTGGCGGTTGTCTGGAAACTTAAAGGCGGATCGGGCTGCACATGTCTGGCGCCGGCGGCCTACGATTTAAGGGAGCATGAGATTTTCCATTCCCCGATCCCAATCGACATCACGGCCACTATCACCATTCCAACGCCGAAAGCATTCTTAGGCGAATTGAAAACCAACAACGTCCAAGTAATCCCGTTGATCGATAATATCGGGAACTATGACCGGGTGATTGAGGATCACGCGCGAGGGTGGTCCACACATTATTATGAGTTCGCCAGTGTGCCGGAGGTCGAAATCTTTTGCGGTGGCGTCAATGAACAATATCCTGCGTCCTCGGCCTTTTGGCGGCAGGGGAATTTGCTGCATTTCGGTTTCGAGCAATCGCCCACAGAGTTAAACGCCATTGGCCGCGCCATGCTGTTGAACGGAATCGCCTATATCAGCCATTTCACCGAAGACCATCCGATCGACGTGACGCCATCGGTTTTCGGGCGCGAGAAGATTGGTATATCGCGGCGCAGAGCGCGGAATGTCTTCTTTAATGGACACGTGGATTGGGCGACCGAATACATTTCCGCCGCGACACTGGCAACGTTTGAGTGGCGCGACCCCGTCGCGGGAAAAGCCTGGATTGGGACCAATGGAATGTGGCTGCACCCTGGGCCGGATAATTTCTTGGAAATCGACACGGAAGCCCGATCGCTGGGCGTGCCATTCGATGAGCCGGATTTTTTGCCGAAAACCATCGCTGCCATGCACGATGAGAAAACCAAAGGGTTCGCCTCGATCCTTCTTGCTCGCTACGCGCCGGAAGGTCCCGGCGCTACGGCTGATGCGGCGGCGTGGGAAGGGTGGTGGAGCGAGAATTCACCTTATCTCTTTTATTCAGAGTTGGGCTGTTACCGGTGGTACATTGATTCGCTGGCCAAAAGCCGTGGAATTCCGACAGCTTCCTTGCGTGGACCCGCCCGCGCCGATAGATCCCCCACAGCATCCGACGCGGCGAGTACAAGAGTGAATTAGTTGACTTGGTCCAATTGGTAACCGGCTCTCAGTTTTTCACGATGACCGCGTGAGCCGACTCTTTTAATTGCCCAATTTCCATTCATTTTGTCCGTGCCGCGCTCGAACGTTCGGTCTGCGATTTTGGGGCGCCCTTGCAATAGCAGTCTCGGCTCCTGGCCCCCCGCAATAGCCCCTCCTCCTGTGCTATATATTCTTGACAGAGGCCCAGAGCCGCTGTTGGTTCCGCCTCCTCCGAGACCCGGGACCTGACCATAAAATTCAAACCGGAAGCTGAAACGCCCGCCCTCATCTGGACGTGCGTTTTTGCTTTTCCCACCACAAGGAATAATCATGACCGCACATGCAGGAGAGATGTTATGTACACAAGTCGTCCCCAAAATCCATGCCGCCATCCCGGCCTCCTCCAGAATGATCGGCGCCGAAGATGCGGCCGAATTAATTCAGGACACCATCGCGCATGCCGCAGCCTTGTTGCACCGGGCAGAGGCAGCCGGAAAAACAGTGACGCCGGGCAATGTGGCCTATTTTGCCGTTAAATTGACCAGAGCGGGAAGGCGGAGCACCGGCTCCAGCGCTACCGATGTCATGCATCCAGGCACACAATTGTCTGGCCGGGCACGGGTGGTTTCACTTGATGAGCCGCTGGGGTTTGTCGACGCCGGCGATCCCATCACATTGGCCGACGTTTTTGACAACGGGCAGGAAGACCCCGGGACGATAGGCGCCCGGAACATGGATTGGCAAACGTTTTACGGAAAACAAACCCGCCGGAGTCAAAGATTGCTGGCCGTGGTGGCGGAAGGCTCCACGCTGAGGGATGTTGCCCGCTTGCTCGGCCTGAGCGACTCCGGCATTCAATTGGAAAAGAGGAAGCTGGCACTGGCCTTGGCCGCGTTGATGGGCGCCAACATCCTGGCAGAATCCACCCGGCAACCGAGTTGGCGGGACAATCTGCGGGCAGGCCGGGAAAGGCAGGCGTGTCGGGCAGCACGGACTTGACCATGCAGGATTGAATCCGCTGGAGGGGGGCGGATCCTTTTATGTATCAGGTATATGAGCAAGGGTTCGATTCCGACCC
>DATKFW010000109.1:0-75887 GCA_035511075.1 Vulcanimicrobiaceae bacterium | reverse complement strand
TACTACTCTCTGTACTCTGTGGGCTTACCTGCGCGCATTTTGCGCAAGTCGAGACAGAATGTCAAGAACGATCTAAATAAACATTTAGGCGTCCTCGATTGCTGCGCTATGAAGAAGGCGCTCACATTTTTCGGACGCTCCGTTGCCTGTTCTTAGTTGAGTCGTCTCAGGCTAGGCCGCTGGCCCCGGAGCCGGCCCGATGCTCGCCCCCGGTTTGTACTCCAATGGCACCCGAATGGATTTCCGCGTGATCCGCCCCGTTTCCACAAGCTCCATCACCCGGCGCCGGATGTAATGCGCGAACATCGCGGAATTGTTCTCATAATGGCAAATCGGCGGATTCAAATCTTGAAACCATGTGTCGCTCGGAATGCAGATCACCGATACATCCGCCGGCACGCCGATGCGCCGCGACACCATCCAGGACAAACTGGTCAGCAATTGACTCGAACCGCTCATGACCAGCGCCGTCGGCCGTGGCCGCGTCTCAAATGCCACCTCCAGCGAGCGAACAACCGATTCCGGGGTGTGGTTGTCTTTAAATACCAGCAACCGCGCCTCCGGCGTGACCGTCGCCAGCGCCCGCCGCACCCCCCGCACCACCGCCAGCGCCCCGGGAAGCTCGTCGGTAAAGCTTAACACCCCGATGATCCGGTGCCCCTGCCGGATCAATTGCAGCCCGGCGTGAAACGCCGCTGCTTCCCAGTCGTTGACCACCGACGGCAGATTCACCCGGGGAAACGGCGTCCCGTAAACGAATGCGGGAATCCCCTGCTCCTCAAACCACCTCTGCATTGCATGGCCCGCAAAATGCAGAATCCACGCCGCCGACGCATTCTCCTCCACCAGTCGCGCAAGGTGCCGGCCCGGATCGCGCAGATGAAAAATGCGCGGCGAAAGAAACCGCAATTCCCTCCCCTGCTCCGCCAGATGTTTCTGCAAATCCTCCATCTCCACCAACAAAATCCGGTCCACAACCGGGAATGGCGAGAGAAACGTCACCGGCAAATGCCCCGACAACTGTTCCCGACCTGGTCCTGGACGTCTGACCACCTGGCGTTGCCGTCCCCGCGCGGCCGCCGTCACCCACCCTTCCCGCTCAAGCACCTTCAACGCAAGGCGTAACGTATCCCGGCCCACTCTCAATCGATTCTTCAGGCGCAACTCCCCAGGCAGCGCCCCCCTCACGACTCTGGAGCCGATCCATTCCTTCAGGGTCAGAGCCGTGTCAGTGACTAAACTGGTCCGTTTTGGCAGCCGTTCCATGGCGAGCGCGCTTCAATATTCTTCACAACTTCCACCCGTCCCGGTGCTCGTAATCCAGATACTGATTGGCGTCCGGATCGTTGGTGAACTTCAAATTCTCGCTGTCCCAGTCAAGTTTGCTCCCGCCGTTGCGAATGCAAACGCTCCCCAGCAGCACCGATTCAGTCAGCGGACCGGCGAAGTCGAAATTGGAGCGCGTGGGCGACCCGGTCTTGCAGGCTTGGATCCACTCCTCGTGGTGGCCGATCGAGCGCGGCAGGGTTTTGGGCGGACGCTTGTAGTCCTGGTCCCGGCTCTCCGGCAGAAGCCGCGGATGCTCCCCGCCCCAGCCAGTCACCAGCATCTTGCCTTTATCGCCGACGAACAGGATGCCGTCCTCTCGATTAAGCTCCCGATTCTGCCCCAATTCAGCCGGCCTTTCCGGCATCAAGCCGCCGTCGTACCAATGCAATTGAACCGGCGCCATTTCCCCCCGGGCCGGAAATTGGTAATGCACCATGCACGCCACCGGAACGCTCTCGGGATAAACCGGCGTCGAACTCCCCGCAATGCTCTCCGGCGCCCCAAGTTTCAGCGCCGAAAATACCGGCGCAATATTATGGATGCCCATGTCCCCCAGCCCGCCAGAGCCAAAATCCCACCAGCCACGCCACACAAACGGCAGATACGCCGGGCTATAAGGCCGCCACGCCGCCGGCCCAAGCCACAAATCCCAGTCCAGCGTCTCAGGCCCACGAGGGGCATCTTTGGGCCTCTCGACGCCTTGTGGCCACCATAACGGCAATTTCCCCCCATGCGTCGGCCTATCCGACCATACATGCACTTCGCGCACCTGGCCTATCGCGCCGTCCCAGATCCATTCGTTGATCAGACGGTTTCCCTCGAAGGCCATGCCTTGGTTGCCCATCTGCGTTGCCACTTTGGCCTCGCGCGCAACCTTCGCGACCGTGCGCGCTTCATGGACCGTGCGAGTCAGCGGTTTTTCGCAATAAACATGTTTGCCCGCTTTCATTGCCGTTACGGAGACGATCGCGTGCAAGTGGTCCGGAGTTCCAATAACCACCGCGTCGATGTTTTTTTCCTTGTCCAGCATCTGCCGGAAATCCTTGTAGCGTTTTGCCTTTGGGTACTTGGCGAATGTGTGGGCGGCGTAGTCCCAATCCACATCACACAGCGCGACAATATTTTCGGTGCTGACATCCTCCAAATCCGAGCCGCCCTGGCTGCCGATCCCGATGCCGGCGATGTTGAGTTTTTCATTGGGGGAAACCTGGCCCGGCCCGCCCAGCACGTGCCGGGGCAGGACCATGAACGCGCTGGCCGCCGCCGAGGCGGCAAGGAAACCACGGCGGTTAATGCGGCGGTTGACCGAAGACGTTGGGTTCGAGACATTCATAGTTCGTTTTGTTCTTGTTGACGCGCGGACTCCACGTGTTCCGACGCCGATGCGGGTCGGAGCACCCTATGGCTTCGGCTTCACCGGATCGGACGCAACGATGAGCAACGTGCACAACGGACCGAAGAATAATGAGGCAAACCATCATAGCAATCCGCTCCGCCCCTTGCTCTGGACCAATCCAGCGTTGATCAGCGAAAACGTGAACCATCCGACAGCATAGTCTCTGATAGGTTGTGAAATAGTCATGCGTTGATACCAAAACTGGCGACGCTTAATAAGGCCCACGGAGCCACACCGTGCCTGCGATGTCAATCCCGGCTTGTCGGGAAACAAACCGCGCGCTTGCCGGCCTCGAAAAACTGTGACAATCATAGCTGAAGTCGCCCCGCCGAAAAGGCTGTGAGTCTTGACCCTTCGCAGTGCGACAGTCAACATAATTATGAACCGCCAACTCATTCCGGCTCTGGTTTTGCTCACAGTGGCTGCCGCGCAAGCGCAACTGCGGGTGCCCGCTTTCACCGCCTATCTTGAGCCGGATTTTGACGGCGCGAGCGTTTCGTCGCCTTCGGGCGTTTCCGATTGGACCGATCCGTCGCTCAAAGTGCTGTGGTTCGGTGAGATCAAAACTCCCGGTCAATTGGACTGCTCGCTTCTACTGCGCCTGCCCGTCGGCGCCGAAACCAGACTCCGTCTCAGAATCGCCGGGAACTCCCGCGAGGCCGCCGCCAAGGGAATGGGCGACGACGCCGTTAAGGTTGA
This sequence comes from Vulcanimicrobiaceae bacterium, assembly GCA_035511075.1. Lineage (GTDB taxonomy): Bacteria > Verrucomicrobiota > Verrucomicrobiia > Limisphaerales > Palsa-1400 > DATAUD01. The sequence continues at coordinate 72,463 of DATKFW010000109.1, read as the reverse complement.
CTTTGGATCCTTCGACATCCCGGCCGCCGGTTATCAACGCTTCACCCTCCAATCCTTGAACCCGCCCGGCCAGGATGCGGGCAATCTCCAGGCGCTCCTGCTGGACGGTCCGGCCGCCGTGGGCGCGCATTTCAATCTCCAGCCCCGCCGCAACGCCGCCTCGGTGCATCTATTCTACCCGGTGGGCGCCGCCACCAATATCGATGCGTTTTATTGCGAGGTGACGGGTCTGGAAGCGCCGATTTGGACTTACTTCGAGGCTTGCGGCTGGCATCGCGGTTATTTGGGCATGCAAGTCAACAGCCCCACCGAACGGCGGATTATTTTCAGCGTCTGGGACAGTGGCAACGAAATGGTGGACCGAAGCAAGGTTGGCCAGCAGGATCGCGTCACGCTTATGGCCAAGGGCGACAGTGTTTTCGCAGGCGATTTCGGCAACGAGGGCACCGGCGGCCATAGCCATCTGGTGTTCGACTGGAAAACCGACCGGATGCAGCGCTTCCTGGTCACAGCCAAACCCACGGATGCCACCCACACCGTTTACTCCGGCTACTGGTTTAATCCCGAACGAAAACAATGGATGCTGATTTCCAGTTGGAAGGCGCCGCAAGATGGCGGGTATCTGCACGGCCTCTACAGCTTCAGCGAAAATTTCGGCGGGAGCAACGGCCACCTCCGCCGCATGGCCCTTTACGGCAATCAATGGTTTCACACCGCCGACGGACAGTGGCACGAACAGACCACCGCCACTTTCAGCCACGACTCGACCGGCAAAGTTGATCGGCTGGATCGTTTCATGGGCATCGAAGACGGACAGTTTTTCCTATCCAACGGCGGCTTCATCCCCGGCTTCACCAAATACGGCACGCTCTTCTCCCGCCCGGCCACCGGCCATCTACCGGACGATCTCGATTCGTTGCTGTCTTCCGGGAAATAATCTGTGAACCGCTAAATCCCGGGACGCAATCTGTCCAGGGCCTGCCGCCAGACGGCGTTGTCCGGCTCCAGCCGGAGCGCGGCTTGGAAATGCGCAATTGCCTCAGCCTTCCGGCCCCGTTCGCCCGACAGCAGGCGGCCGAGATAGAAATGCGCCTGCGCCTCCGTCGCCGTCGGCGGATCGAGCGCCAGCAACATCTGGAATTGGCGGATCGCTTCGTCCCGATCACGCAAATTGGCCCACGCACACCCCACATTCAACTGCAATGTGGGATCGCCAGGGTCCAGTCCAAGCGCCGCACGGCCAGCCTCCAGCGCCTCCTGATTTTTTCCCAGTTCCGTGGCAAGGGCGCAGGTCTGGCTAGCGGCCTGGAGGTTTTCCGGCTCGAGCGCAAACGCGCGTTGGGCCATGGCCAGTGCCTCGTTGGTCCGGCCCAAATCGTTCAGGTACGACGCCAGAAATTTGGCTAACTCGCCGCTGCCGCGGTCCGATCGCAAAGCGCCCTGCAATAGCTCCACAGCCGCCGCCGGCTTGACTTCCTCGGCCTGCAGAGTCAACCCAACTACATTCGACGGGTCCACCCCCAACACCCGGTCCACCGCACGCCGGGCCGCCTGATTGTCGTCCCCGTAGGAGACTTCCGCCATGGCCTCGTACGCCAGCGTTTGCACGGATTCTGGACGTATCCAAAACGAGGCATAAACGTTGCAAAGCCACAACAAGAGCGCCACCGCCAGCACAGCGCGCACCCCGCGCCCGCGTCGCGCCCAGAAATCCAATCCCAAAACGCCGAAAACACAAAACGGAAGCAGCGCCGGCAATCCATAAAAACATTTGCTTTGGGAATAGCACGCCAATTTCAGGCTCATGTAGATAATGGCGAATCCAGCGGACCCGGCCGTCCCGGCCAGCAGGAGGAACGTGAGGTCCGGCGTGCGGAGGCAGCGCGCCACCGCCGCAATCAATCCTGTCAATACGAGCGCCGTGGGCGCCAACGCCAGCAGAAATCCGGCGTCCATCAACGGATAATTCCACGGCGGCAGACTGGTCGTGGACGCCGCGCCCCCAACCAGCCCGTCTCCCCATAGGGTCGTGTAGAAGCAATCCCAGAAACTGTCAAATCCACTCAGCAGCGGCGCCGTCAGCGAATGGCCAAAAGAGAAAAAATAGCCCGCCGTGCGATAACCCGGGTCCTGCCACCAGGCGGGGGCGACGCGCGGGTCCCAATTGCCGATGAGCGGACTGCCAAAATCTCGCCACATGCCCGCATAGCGCCAGCCCGCCACCAACAAGAGAAAAAAAACGGCCACACCCGCCGTCCGAATCCACAAGCCCGGGGCGAACTTGCGTTCCAGCATCAGCTTTCCCGCCAGGACCGCGAAAATCACAGGCATGAAAACAATCGCCGACACCTTCGCCAGCAGCGCCAGCCCCAGGATGCAACCCAATCCGGCATGCAGCCCCGTCGAGGGCGGCGGCGCCCGCAAAATTCGAAAACAAAGATAAAATGCCGCGCTCATCAACATGGCCGAAAGCGTCTCATTGGTGGTGTAATGCAGGAGGCAAATCTGCGCCGGCAAAAATGCGGCCAGCACAGCGCCGGCCGTCGGTTTCTTCCATTGGCCCGGAAAGATCAACCGCAAGCTGGCAAAAATCAGCGCGATATTCGCCGCGCCGATGACGATGCTCAGCCAGTGCAGGAACAGAATTCCCCCCGGCTGCGAAGCCTTCAAGTGCTCCGCCTCCAGCAAACACGCCGACACAACATAATAGAGCGGACCTTGAAACATCTCCCATCCCTGTTTCGGCGAGGGCAGCGACCAGTGCTCTTGAATGTAGCTGATGTATTTCAGATGGGCTGCCGCGTCGAAGCCGATCTGGTGACGAAGCAAAGGCGCGTTGTGCGCGAACAACAGCACCCAGGCCGCCGCCAAGCCCAGGGCAAGCCAGCCCCAGCCATGAAGCCCGCCAGCGCCCTCCACCCGCCTGTACGCAGAGTCCAACCCGACAGCCAGCAGCACGGCCAGAAGAAGGAACAGACAGAGCAAGGGCCAGCATTCGCGAAGAGCCGGGCCGGTCTCTTCCAGGCCGTAAAGCTCATTGCCCTTGCCAAACTGGACGCCCTCCGAGGCGAGCGTGGCCGGTTGCCACAGGGAGCCGGCCACCGAAACGCTCCAGTCCGGGTCCGTTTCCACTGCCGCGCCATCAATCGTGAGGCGCAGGCTCAACGCCGGCGGCCCGTTGTCATTCCAGACGGTGGCGCTAATCGTGTTGGTTCCGGGCCGGAGATACGGGGTCGCGTCGATCCGCGAAACGTTCTTCCAACGGACGCGCGGCTCCACACTCACGGGCAGCGCCACGCCGTTGATGGATACCTGGGATCGCCGGAAGCCGCGCCACGAAACCACCGCCTGCGCGGGCGCCGCGGCCAGGACCAGTTCACGAACGAAATCCGCCGACACCTCGCGGCCCGAGCTAATCTCGGCGTGTGGCGGCGTCGGATAGATAATCCAGTCGGCCGCGCCCGGCGGCAGCAAAGGGATTGCCGGGTCCCGCGCCCCCTTCCAGCAAAGCCACGCCAGCATCGCGACCGCGGCGAAAACCAACAGAACGCGAAAATCCCTCCGCCAGTTCAAGGACGAGAATGCCGGATGCCGCATGTCGCGGTTACAAATACAGCAACCCCCCTCCAGGAAACAATCGGATTAACGGCAATCGGTCCTGATCGTAATCGCAATCGCAATCCCAGCCTCGCGCTCCCTAAGCCGAAATTGGAATCAAGCGTCACTGAAGTGTCAGCCGGAAAAATCCCGCGACGCCCAAAGTCTTGTTCGTCAACACAAAATTATTGCCGACCACGACAGCCCCGGTGGCCGTCTTCCACACCGCTCCAGCGCCAAGAGTGGGACTGGTCTGCAGGACGTAGTTGGTCGCGGACGAGGGCCACGACATCACGAAATTTCCCGAGGAGTCAAGAGACGAGGCGAGGCTGGGGAACGTCGGAACCAGGCGATTTTGCACAAGGATGACCGTTCCAGGACTGCCGAAGGGCCCTTCTCCAGGAATGCTAATGGGCCCTTCTGAACCGGCGGATACGGTGATCGTGCCGTTGTTGATCCCGGACTCGAGATAAGCAACAACAACGCGCCCTCCGCCGCCTCCCCCACCCTCATTTTCGAACCCTTCAATAGGATATGTAGGAGTTCCGATACGGTAGGCCCCGGACTGGCCTCCAGAGGCGCCATTCGCTGACAAAGTTGCACCACTATTGATAGTCACATTGCCTGCTTGCAGTAGGATGCAGCCACCGCTTCCCCCACCCCCGGAGCCCCATTCTGCCGTCGTGTACACACTAGGTGCGGAGCCGCCGGGAGCGGTGTCCTCACCATCCGAGCCATTGACCAAAATAGATCCAGTCACGCTCAGCGAGCCGAGCGCCGCAAGTTGGACGGCGCCGCCACCGGAGCCACCCGGTCCGCCGGGCGCATCTACGATTGGGCACGAACCACCCGTGCCGCCCGAACTGCCACAGGCAAGGCCGCTAGTGACGTCCGGGGAGTAAGTGCCGCCGCCGGGTGGGTTATCGGGGCTCGGTAAACCAAAGCCACCTGAACCGCCGTACCCCCCACCGCCCCCACTCTGCCCACCGGTGCCCCAACCGCCTTCCCCGGCACCACCCCCGCTCTCGCCGCTTGCACTGATGACGCCACTGATGGTCATATCGCCCTGCGAAAGAAACGCCACGCCGAGATTGTCCACGTAGTTTGTAAATGTAATGCTCACACCGGGGTTCAGTGAGAAACCGGAAAAGGTAAATACCAACACCTCAACGCCCGCCTGTGTCATATAAACGCCGGTGAAGGAGGCGCCACCCGACATGTTGCCCAAGCTGGCGTCAACGATAACGTTAGTCGAAGGATTAAACGCACCCAGAGATGTAAATGCCGACGGGTCAAGAAAAGCCGCGCCGGTCTCGACACTGAGGATAGCTGGACTACTGGTCACAACGCCGACGGCATTACTTACAACCACAGTAAACTGATCGTACGCGTTCGCAGTGACGTTAGTTAGGATTAGCGTGGAATTAGTCTGGCCTGTAACGGGCGAATTGTTCATCCACCATTGGTAGGTCAGTGCCGTGCCGACAGCCGTGACAGAGAACGTTACGTTCATACCGGGAACGGGTGCCTGGCTTAGTGGCTGTACGGCGATGCTGGGCGGTATTTCTACGAGCAACCCCGCATTCGAACTGGCAATCGATCCATCGAGGTTAGTGATGACGACGCTGTACGTTCCTGTTTGCGCCGTCTGCGCGTTCGTCAAAGACAATGTTGAGTTCGTCGCTTGGTCAATATTGGTGCTGTCAAACGTCCATTGATAAAGAATCGGTGTCCGTCCGAAAGCCGTCACTGAGAATGTCGCGCTCCCGCCGACCACAATTGCTTGGCTCTCCGGCTGGAGTTCAATGACCGGAGATGCCGCAACAGTTAATACCGCATTCGAGGTGGTACTCGAGCCATACGTGTTGCTAACGACGGCATTGTACGTTCCAGCATCTGCCACTTGCAAGTTAGTCAGGGAAAGTATTGAGCTCGTTGCGTTTACGATGTTAGTTCCGTTGAAGATCCATTGATAAAGCAACGGCGCGGGGCCGACAGCGTCAACAGCAAGGCTGACACTATCGCCAAGGCCGACAAGCTCGTTTGTCGGCTGCGACTGGATGGAGGGCAAAAGAGTGTTTGCCGCCTCGTAATTGTAAAGCTGCTGGACTTCAGTTGCCGCAAGAGAACGGTTGTACACGCGGACGTCGTTAACCGCTCCTGTAAAATACCGAAAACTGCCGCCTGAACCAACCTCAAAGGAAGTCGCCGCAAGCGGCACGCCAAGTGTTGATCTGCCGTTCGTTACCGAATTTCCATCAATGTAGAACATTAGTGTACCGGACCTGCGCTCCATCACGACCTGATGCCACTGGTTGGTGAACAAAAACGTGTATCCTTCGGGAATAAAGCCTACGCCGGGAAAAAAAGCCCACAACTCGTTACCGCCGGAAATGCCGATCGCGTACCCGTCACCAGAATATCCGTTGTCGTACCCTACACACACAGCGTACCCAGCGGTCTGGACGAGGGATGCTGGCTGTATCCAGGCAGTCACAGTCCAGTTGTCGGTTTGGCTTAGCGGCGAAATTGAAGAACCAAGATAACTGCTCCCATTGAAATAGTACGCGTTATTTAAGTTGTTGAACCGATCCGGGCACAGCGTTGCCCCATACTTTGTAAGGTCATTGCCGTTCCCGCTCTCATCGTTCGCATTGCCGTTGAAGGGGTAAAAGGCAACCAACCCGTTGGTGAGAAACGATTGAGCCTTGACCTGACTCGCGAAAACCAAAGTGATGACGAGAACTGCGCAAACCAAAACCGAGCCGCGGCGACCGAGGCGGCCACCATGCAAAAATGTTTCCTCCCCGCGATCAGGCGGACCGCCTAATGGACAGATTTTCATGCGCGACCTCCGACACTGCTCCTATCCGGCTTCACGAACAATGGCGTGCAGGACATAACCCGTCAAGCAAAAACCGCAGGGCGGCGTGTCCTGCCGGGTTGCATTTTACAGGGCGTCGTGGATTATTCCCGCGTGGCTGTTCCAGATCCAAAATTGTCCCTGGCAATGATTGTCAAGAATGAAGCGCGTTGCCTCGCGCGCTGTCTCCAAAGCGTCAAAGAAATCGTCCACGAAATCGTCATCGCCGACACCGGCTCGACCGATGACACGACAAAAATTGCGCGCCAGTTCGGCGCAAAAATCTCCCATTTCGATTGGGTGGACGATTTCTCGGCCGCCAGAAATTTCTCCATCGATCAAACCTCCGGCGATTGGATTCTCATTGTGGACCCTGATGAGTGGCTGAGCGAAACTCTTGCCGAGGAAATTCCCGCATTCACTCGCGGCCAACCGGCGGTCGGCTGGGTGAGGCAGGTGAGCGATTTTCGCCGCGGCAACCAGACGTTTCGTTCGCGATCCATTGTTCCGCGCCTCTTTCCCCGCGGCGCGCATTACGAGGGACGCATCCACGAGCAACTGATCTCGACGCTGCCGCGCGGCAATCTCCGCGGTGAATTGTGGCACGACGGCTATCTTGGAATTCAAAAAAAGGCGGATCGCAACATGAAATTGCTCGCGGCGGAATTGGAGCGGGAACCGGACAACGTGTATTTTCTTTTTCAATTGGCCGCCGCCCATAATTCCTCCGGCCAGCCCAAAAAGGCGCTGGGCTGTCTGCAAAAGGCGTTTGCGCTCATGAACCCCGGCCATCCGTCGGCGCCGTATGTCACCGTCGATCTTCTTTACACGATCATTGAATTGAAAAAGTTCGAGGCGGGAATCGAAGTTGTCGCCCGGGCGGAAAAATATCTCGGCGACTTCCCGGATTTTCTTCTCGTGCGCGGATTGTTTTACATGGACCTGATCCGGAGCAATCCCGCCAAATACATTTCCGAACTGCCCAAGATTGAAGAGAGTTTTCTGCGATGTCTTGCGTTGGGGGAGGAGCAAAGACGCAGAAGCGTCCACGGCTCGGGCACGTTTCTGGCCAATTACAATCTCGGCGTTTTTTACCAGGTGTTTGGAAATATCGCGGCGGCGCGGCAATGTTTTGAAAAATCCGTGGCGCAAGGCTATGAGCCGGCCGCCGCGCTGCTGAAGAAAATCACGAGCGTCCCGGAATTATAGAAACCAATCTGACGCGAACACGCTCTCATATTCGCCGCGTTCGCGTCTTGCTGGGTCCGGCTTGTTCCTTGACTGGCGCGGCGTGGTTCTTATGATGCGCGGCCAATATGAGCACAATATCTGATATTCTCGCCCGGGAAATCCTGGATTCCCGCGGCAATCCCACCATTGAAGTCGACGTCCTGCTGGAAAGCGGCGCCGCCGGTCGCGCAGCCGTGCCCTCGGGCGCCAGCACCGGCGAACATGAAGCCCTCGAACTGCGCGACGGCGACAAAAATCGTTATCTCGGCAAGGGCGTCACCAAGGCCGTCGCCAACGTTACCGACAAAATTCTCCCCGCGTTGCGCGAAGTCGATGCGCTCGATCAATTGACCGTCGACCGCATCATGCTCGACCTCGATGGCACCGAAACCAAGTCGAAACTCGGCGCCAACGCCATCCTGGCTGTCTCCCTGGCCACGGCCAAAGCGGCGGCCGCCGACGTCGGGATGCCCCTCTTCAAATATCTTGGCGGTCCGAACGCCAAGGTGCTCCCGGTGCCGATGGCCAACGTGATCAATGGCGGCGCCCACTCCGACGCACCCATTGACTTTCAGGAGTTCATGATCGTTCCCATCGGCCTGCCGACTTTTTCGCGCGCGCTTCAGGCGATCACCGAAGTTTTTCACGCCCTCAAATCCGTGCTGAAGAAAAAAGGACTGTCCACGACCGTCGGCGACGAAGGCGGTTTCGCCCCGAAATTGGAAAGCGCCGATGCCGCCGTCGAAGCCATTCTGCAAGCCATCAAGGACGCCGGTTACAAAGCCGGCAAAGACGTTTCCCTCGCGCTGGACCCCGCCGCCTCGGAATTCTACGACAGCGCCTCGAACACTTATGTCTTTAAGAAGAGCACGGGACGGAAAATCAAAGGCGAGGAATTGGTGGCCCTTTATTCGGAACTGGTCGCCAAATTTCCCATTATCAGCATCGAGGACGGCTGCGCCGAGAATGATTGGAAAACATGGAAGCTCATGACCGACAAACTCGGCGATAAAATTCAACTGGTCGGCGACGATCTTTTTGTCACCAACGTCAAATTCCTTCGCAAAGGCATCGACCTGGGCGTGGCCAATTCGATCCTGGTCAAGGTCAACCAAATCGGGTCCCTGACGGAAACGTTGGACACCGTCGCCCTCGCACGGGAGAACGCCTACACCGCCGTCATCAGCCATCGTTCGGGCGAAACGGAGGACGCCACCATCGCCGACATCGCGGTGGCCACCAACGCCGGCCAGATCAAGACCGGCTCGCTAAGCCGCACCGACCGCGTCGCCAAATACAATCAGTTATTGCGCATCGAGCAAATCCTGGGACCAAACGCGGTCTATGGCGGCAAATTGTGAAGGAAGCCATCGGCCACCTCGTTGCCTGGTATCAGCAGACTTTGGATGCGCAGGGCTATCCGCTGATCGCGGCATTGATGCTCATGGAAAGCACCATTATTCCCATTCCCAGCGAGATGGTCATTCCTTTTGCCGCACACCAGGCCCGCGTTTCCGGCAAACTCACCCTCTGGGGCGTCGTGCTTGCAGGCGCGCTCGGCTCGTGGGTCGGGGCGACTGTCATGTACTGGGCCTCGCGCCTTGCCGGCCGCCCGCTGGTGCTTCGTTACGGAGCCTATTTCCTGGTACCCGAAGCCAAATTGCACGCCGCCGAACGCTGGGCGGCGCGGTTCGGTCCATTTGGCGTTTTCGCCGCGCGATTGCTCCCGGTTGTCCGCCACTTGATCGGCATTCCCATGGGCATCGTGAAAATGGACTTCCTGCTCTACTCTCTCTTTACGCTGGCCGGTTCGGTGTTGTGGTGCGCCGTGCTGGCGTGGGTTGGAGTGGCGGCCGGAAACGATCCTAAGCTTCTCCAGGGCGATCTCCACCACGTCGCCCTGTGGCTGACGGGCGCCGTGCTTGTCCTCGGCTCGCTTTATTACTTCCTGGTCCACCGCCATTTCACAACTGATCCGAAAAAACTTTGACCAGCGAGTCCAGCCACGTCACCGATTCCAAAGTCTTGATTTCGCGCGAACGCCGAAAATCCGTCTCGAAAAGCTCCTGCTTCAATTGCCCCACCGCGGCGGAGTCCGAATAGGCGACGTCGAGCTCCTGTCCGATTCGCAGTCCCATTTTGTTGAGATTCGCTGAACCGAGACATGCCCACCCGTCGTATATCGCCGCCTTGACGTGTGTCATTCCGGGATACGCATACACCCGGATGCCATTTCCGATCATGTCGTTGGCCATGATAACATTGTTGATCTGCATGATGCCGCTGTCGTTCCGGGCTGGAATGATCACCCGAACATCCACGCCCCGTTGCCGGGCCCGAATCAGCGCGCGCAACATCATGTCGTCGTCAAAATACGGATTCTCAATGTAGATGTAGCTGCGGCAACGTTCGATGGCCGTCAGTTGCGCGCGGTAAATTTGCAGTCGGCCCGTCGAGGTGTGGAGAGGGCGCAATTCGATGGCATTGGTGATCGCGTGCTTTCGCCGCGCCACGGCCCCGAAGAGCCATTCCCAGGCGTAGGCGAAATCGCCCAACGGTCCCGCGTGCGCCCACGCCAGCCGATAATCCTTGTCCAATCGCCCGACAATTGGACCGGTCAGCCCCACCATCATGTCGTGCCACTCATAACGATATTGGCGGCCAATATTCATTCCGCCAATGAAAGCCTCGCGATTATCGATGATCATGCATTTGCGATGGTCCAACGTCAGCCACGGATTGGCCGATGCGCGCACCCGGACGCGCGAGCCGGTCTTGAGATATGTCTTGATGTCGTCAGGACGGTCAAAACCCGGCGGAAGCGGGAAATCGCGCTCGGCCTGCGCCGCAAAGAGCGATCCCATGTCGTCGATGAGCACTTTGACTTTGACGGACCGGGACCGCTTTTTAAGCAGGTCGGCGATTTTCACGGCGTAATCGTCAGTGTCAAATATAAAAATCTGGACGTCCACGCTCCGCGTCGCGCCCTCCACCGCTTCCATGAACGCCGGAAAGAATTTCTCCCCGTCGATCAACAGATCAACCTGGCCCTTGAATCGGCGCGACTGCACGATGTGATCGAGCTCCGTTTCCCATTGGCCCAAATCCATCCCCGGCCCCTTCGTCAGCGGCGGGGGCGGCTTCTCGAATGTCTGCGAACCGGAGGCGAACACCGCCGCCCCGGAGTTGCCCAGGTGCCAGAAGCCGCGAAAGACCAGCGTGAAAGGGTTCTTGACAGCGGTCACCAGAAGGCTCCGGACGATCAGCGTATTCAACGCCCGCATCGCGAACCACACCGGCACCTCCTGCTCCTCCGAGTCGGCGGGTGAATTGATGAACACGATCAGCCTCCCTTGGATATCGACCAGCACGAACGCCGGGTCTTCCCCCGTGACGAAGAGGAATTGCGTCTGGCGCTCGTCGATGGACGTAAGCCGCGCCTCCAGCAGTTGGATCGCTTCACGCGCAAAATCAGCGTCATTGTAGGTGTGGTCCACCGCCACCTCCGGCGGTTTGTCTTCAAGGCTGGCCAGGCGAAATCGCCCGGCCTTGTCGCGAAAGATGACAAGCTCACGGTTCTGCATCAGGAGAAGGACTCCATGGTCGGGCTGGCGCGGCAACAATCCCGAAAAAATGCTTTGCAACAACTTCTGCCACTCCTGCGCGTCGCGGATCACAAGCTGGTTGGCCTTCACGCTCACGGATCGGCGCAACGAGCGCTTCTCCTTGTCAAAGGTCAGCAGGGCGATTCGGTGCTGGTAATTGGTCGATTCGATGTCCGTTGCCGCCCAGGTCGCGTGCGCGAAGGCATCCCGGGCGCGCAACGGCAGGCGCAATTCCAAATTTGTTCCGTACCGGAAAGCCAGGAGATTGGTCAGCGTGGACGGTTCGATCTGCTGGATATAGCGGCTCCTCGGCCCCGGCGCCACGCATCCGGCCAGAAACACCGCCATACAGATTGCCGCAAAAATCCGCGCCATCCCCAATCGAGCGTCAGGTTCCGGCCCGGCGCTCCGGGGCCGATGGATTAACACTATCATCCGTTTGTTTCATAAGTTCGGCGGCACATGGATGAAAAAGTTAGCAAATCGGCCAATCGTAGGATACTCAATTCGCCGATGGCTTTGAAGTTTTTTAATACGCTGTCCCGCTCGGTCGAGGATTTTGTTCCAATGGACCCCGGCGCCGGAAAGCACGTCGGGCTTTATTGCTGCGGGCCGACCGTTCATGATTTCTCGCACATCGGCAATTTCCGCACCTTCGTCTTCGCCGACCTGTTGCGCCGATGCCTCCAATTCAAAGGTTACGATGTCCGTCACGTCGTGAACATTACCGACGTCGAGGACAAGATCATCCAGCGCGTCAACGAGACCAAAGCCGTCCTCCGCGATTACACCGCCCGGTATGAGGCCGCGTTTTTTGAGGATTTTGACGCCCTCAACTGTTTGCGGCCCCACGAAACTCCCCGCGCCACCGAACACATCGCCGACATCATCGCCCTGATCGAAAAACTCACCTCCCGCGGCATCGCGTACCGCACGGCCGACGGCTCGGTTTATTTCAGCATTGAGAAATACCAGGCCGCCGGCGCCCATTACGGGCAGTTGCTCAACTTGAACTTCGACGGCATGCGCCCTGGAGAGCGCGTCGCCAGCGACGAATATGCCAAGGACGCCGTCGCCGACTTCGCCTTATGGAAGGCCCGTGTGCCCTCCGACGGCGAAGTTTTCTGGCCCAGTCCCTGGGGCCAGGGCCGTCCCGGATGGCACATCGAATGCAGCGCAATGAGCATGAAATCCCTCGGCCCGAGCTTCGACCTCCACTTGGGCGGCGAGGACCTCATCTTTCCGCATCACGAGGATGAGATCGCCCAAAGCGAAGGGGCCGCCGCGCAAGCCCCGGGGCAGCGCTTCGTCAAGTATTGGCTGCACGGCGCGCACCTGATGGTTGAGGGGCGCAAGATGAGCAAGAGCCTCGGGAATTTTCTCACCGTGCGCGATCTTTTGGCGCAGGGCTTTGGCGGCCGGGAAATCCGCTATTTATTGCTGACTTCCCATTACCGCGAGTCCTTTAACTTCACCATGGACGGACTGCGGGCGGCGCGAACGGCGCTGGCCCGCCTGGACGTATGCCTCGGCAAGCTCCGCGAAGTGGCCGCAAGCTCCACGGCGCCAGCCGATCCGGCGTTGATGGCGCAATTCTCCAGCGCGTTGGACGAGGATTTGAATGTCTCCGGCGCATGGGGCGCCATCTTCGAGTGGGTGCGCGAGAGCAATCGCCTGCTGGACGCCGGCCGGATGCTCCCGGCCCAGGCGGCGGCGGGCCTGGCGGCATGGGATGCGATGGATTCGATCCTCGGCATTGCGCGCCTGGATGACTCGGCCCCGCCGGCGGAATTGCAGTCGTTGCTCGATCAGCGCCAGGCCGCCCGCAAAGCCAGGGATTTCAAGCGCTCGGATGCCATTCGCGACGAAATCAAAACCAAAGGCTGGGTCATTGAAGACACTCCCAAGGGTGCGCGATTGAAGCGCCTATGAAAGGCTTGTTCATCACGTTTGAGGGAACCGAGGGCAGCGGAAAATCAACCCAACTCGCGATCCTGGCCGGCCGCCTGCGCGAATCGGGCCGCCCCGTGCGCGAATTGCGCGAACCTGGCGGCACGCCAATCGGCGAGGAAATTCGCCACACCCTCAAGCACAGCGACGCCAACCACGCCATGATGCCCGAAACGGAGTTGTTGTTGATGAACGCCAGCCGCGCCCAATTGGTGCGGCAGATCATCCGCCCGGCCCTTGAAAACGGAGAGATCGTTTTGTGCGATCGCTTTTACGATTCCACCTTCGCCTATCAAGGGCACGGCCGCGGACTGGATTTTGCGACGATCCGGCAAATCGTCGCCTGCGCGGTCGGCGAAACCCGGCCGGACCTGACGCTGTTATTGATCGTGCCCGTCGCCGTCAGCGAAGCCCGCCGGCGCGATCGCTTGCTTTCCAGCCTTGAAACCATCCGCGACCGGATGGAAGAGGCGGACCGCGGTTTTTTTGAGCGGGTCGGGGAGGGTTACAGGAAGCTCGCCGCCGATGAACCCGGCCGCGTCAGGAGCATCGACGGCGCCGCCGGCCGCGATGAGGTCGCCCGCCAAATCTGGAGCGCGGTCGAGCCTCTCGTGGCAAAGGTGGTTTTCCCGCGCAAGAAAGTTAAAAATCCCGCCGTTGACAAACCCGCGCGTTCCGCTAACGTTAGCCCTCCGAAAGTGAAACGGAGCCTTTGACGTAACTATGCCCAACACCAAATCAGCCGAACGCCGAATGCGGAACAGCGCCCGCAAACACTTGCAAAACCAGGGCGTCAAGTCCCGCCTTCACACCTTGCAGAGAAATTACGCCGAACTCCTGGGAGCCGGCAAGAAAGACGACGCCGCCAAGGCGCTGCGGGTGCTGACCTCCGCGTTGGACAAAGCCGCCAAGCGCAAGATCATCCACCGCGCCCGCGCCAACCGCACCAAGTCCCGCCTGAGCCTCCGCCTCCACGCCGCCAAGCCCGCCGCCGCGTAACGCCCAGGCGCGCGCCATTTCGCGCCGCCTGATTCGCCGCTTGCGGTCAAGACCCTCGTTTTTATAATGCGGCGATGCTGGATATCAGATTGATTCGCGAGAAACCGGATTTTGTCCGCCAACGCCTGGCCACCCGCGGCGCCGGCGACGATAAAAGGATCGACGCCGTGCTCGAGTTGGACGAGCGCCGTCGCAAGGCGCTCACGGAGGTCGAACAACTTAAAGCCGCGCGAAATCGCGTTTCCAAGGAGATCGGTGCGTTGATGGCGCAGAAAAAGATAGCCGAAGCCGAGGCAAATAAATTTCAGACGCGCGAAATGGGGGAAAAAATTGACGCGCTTGACAAACTAACTGCCCAAAGCGAGCAGCAGCGCGACGCCTTGATGTTGCAATTGCCCAATTTGCCCCATGAGACCGTCAAGATTGGACAATCCGCCGCCGATAATCCCGAGATGCGCGCCTGGGGCGGCAAGCCCGCATTCGATTTCAAACCCAGGACGCACGTCGAAATCTGCGAAAGCCTCGGGTTGGTCGATTTTGCGCGGGCCGCCAAAATCTCCGGCAGCGGATTTCTGCTTTACACGGGATGGGGCGCCCGCCTCGAGCGGGCGTTGATACAGTTCCTCCTGGATTTGCATGTTGGCGAGCACGGCTACACCGAGGTCTCCCCGCCGTTTCTGGTCAACCGCGAATGCATGGTGGGCGTGGGCCAGTTCCCAAAATTTGCCGACCAATATTACGGCGTGCAGGAGGGGACTGACCCCGCGACACTCGGAAAATTGTTCCTCATCCCCACGGCCGAAACGCCGGTGGCCAACATTCATCGTGACGAGATTTTGAAAGAGTCCCGCTTACCCGTTTGTTACTGCGCCTACTCGCCCTGTTTTCGGGGTGAAGCGGGCGCGGCGGGCGTCGGCACCCGCGGCATGATTCGCGTCCATCAATTTGACAAGGTCGAGTTGATCAAGATCACCCGCCCGGAGAACGGCTACATCGAACTGGAGAAGCTGGTCGCCAACGCGGAACGCGTCCTCCAATTGCTGGGCCTCCATTACCGCGTCGTCCAACTCTGCACCGGCGACCTGGGTTTTCAAAGCGCGATGACTTACGATATCGAAGTATGGGCGCCGGGCCAGGGGCAGTATTTGGAGGTGTCCAGTTGCTCCAATTGCGAGGATTTTCAGGCGCGCCGGATGAACCTCCGCTTCAAAACGGAGGCGGGCGAAAACAAGTATCCGCACATTCTCAACGGCAGCGGCACGGCGTTGGCCCGGCTATTTGTGGCTTTGGTGGAGACCTATCAACAGGCCGATGGCAGCGTGACAATCCCGCTTGCCCTGCGTCCATTTTTGAAAACCGAGAGGATTTCGCACACGGGGTGATGAAAATCTTGCTCGCGAGCAGCGAGGCTCTTCCGTATTCCAAGACCGGGGGGCTGGCAGACATGGTGGGCGCGCTTGCCAAGTTTCTCGCGCGCGCCGGCCACCAGGTCGGATTGGTCACCCCGCTCTATCGCGGCACCAGGGAACGCTTCCCGGACATGCGCCCGTTCGATTGGAAGTTCGATTTGCCTTTCGGCCCGGACCGTGTCGACGCGGGCGTCTGGATCAGCGAGCTGCCGGCCGGCCCGACGGTTTATCTTATCGACCAGCCGCAGTTCTTTGACCGAAGCGGCATCTATCAGGAACGCGGCATCGATTATGCCGACAATGCGGAACGTTTCATCTTCTTCTCCAAATGCGTCACCCACCTCGCGCGATATCTCCCGTGGCGCCCGGAATTGGTTCACATGCACGATTGGCCGTCGGCTCTGGTCGCCGTGTTCATCGCGGACCAAAAATTGCGCGACGGCTGGGCGCCAGCGCCGCCCACATGCCTGACGATTCACAACCTGGCGTACCAGGGCAATTTCCCGGCGGCCAAATTCGCGTTGACCAACCTGCCGCAAAGCTACTTCCAGCCGGAGAACCTCGAATTTTACAGCGGCATGAATTGCCTTAAGGGCGGCATCATTCATGCCGATATGATTACGACGGTCAGTCCGCGTTACGCGCGCGAAATAACGACCGAATTATACGGATGCGGCCTGGACGGAGTGCTGCGCAAGCGCCAAAACGTCCTGCACGGCATTCTCAACGGCGTCGATTACGATGAATGGAAAACAGAAGGCAATCCGTTCCTGCCCCATCCCTTTTCGGCTTCCAATATGAGCGGCAAGCAGATGAACAAGGCCGCCCTCCAGCAGGAATTGGGATTGCCCCAGGCGCCGGACATCCCGCTCTTCGGAACCATTTCCCGTCTCGCGGAACAAAAGGGAGTCAATTTGCAACTGGCCGCCTTGCAGGAGATGCTTGCGGCTGACATGCAGTTCGTGCTGCTGGGCAGCGGCAATCGCGATTACGAGCGCGGCTATCGAAAATTGGCCGAACGGTATCCGGCCAAATGCGCCGTCATTATTGGTTTTGACACCGGATTCTCGCACCGCATCGAGGCCGGATGCGATTTCTACTTGATGCCGTCGCACTTCGAACCGTGCGGGCTGAACCAGATGTACAGCCTACGCTACGGCACGGTGCCCATCGTGCGCGTGACAGGCGGCCTGGACGATTCAGTTATCGATATCAGCGAGGACGAGCGCCGCGCCAACGGGATCAAGTTCGCCGATTATTCCGTGCGCGCCCTGTCCAAAGCGGTCCGCAAGGCTCTCGTGCTTTATGCCGATAAGCCCCTGCTGCAACATTATCGCCGCAACGGCCTGGCGTGCGACTTTTCCTGGGAGAATACGGCCCGCGAGTACGCTGCGCTTTACAGGAACCTGAAAAAACTTTGATTATTTGACATTTTGATCGCGTCCAATGGCGCGGATGGAACGGCAAGCAACCCATTGCCTCCACGGTGCGTCTTTGAATTTGACCATGAAGAACAAACAAACAACAGAGCAAAATTCGGCAAATGCGGCGTTCACACTCATTGAACTGCTGGTGGTAATCGCCATTATCGGGATACTGGCCAGCATGTTGCTGCCTGCGTTGGCGCAGGCCAAGGAAGCTGCGCGCCGGATGAAGTGTACCAGCAACGTCCACGAACTGGGCCTGGCCAATATCATGTACGCCAGCGACAACAACGGCGCTTACACGCCGCGCGATGGAGTCGAACGCTGGCCCGCCTTGCTTCTTTCCTATTACAAATCCAGCAACATCCTGGTTTGTCCCAGCGAAACCAACAACACCCCAATCAGCCTCGGCGACAACCCCGCGCAGTACCCCGCCGATTGCGTTTGGCGCAGCTATTTGATCAACGGCTTCAACGACGGCTACGAGGCCAAATACGATGATCCCAATTGGATGACCGACGTCGCAACGCCGTTCCTGGTTGAAAACGATGTTCCTTTGCCCTCGCAGACAATCATGTTTGGCGAGAAGCTCACTTACGTCGGCGATTTCTTCATGGATTATTTTGAACTCGATGACGGTTTGAAGCTCGACCAGAACAAGCACGCCCACAGCATGATGTCCACCAACGTCGGCGGTTCGATCAACGGTTACTTTGACGGCAGCACACAATTCCTTAAGGTCAATCAGGCGTTCGACCCTGTCGTGCAATGGTGCACAACGGCTTTCTATCGGACCAATTCCAGCGCCGCCAATCCCTGACCTATTCCGCTATTCCGTTGTGGACCTGGTCTTGAAATCCAGCGCGGCGGTAAGTTTGCCTGAAGAAAGCAGGATTCGGTAAATGACCCCCGGTGTCAAAGGGTCGGCCTGCACGTTGGCCAGGGCGGGCTTCATTCCACGTATGTGCTGCCCGTAGAAAAACGCGCGTGTCGGCGCTGAATTGCTATCGGACACCAGATTCCAAACCGGCATCGTGGCCGGATTGACCTTTCCATCCTCCAGGGGAACCACCTTGAGGCTCGTCAGTTTAAAATCGTCGTTGAGTGTAAAATAAACCGGGTACACCGCCGTCTCGGCCCGCTGGCTGGGGCGCAGGGAGGCATGAATGGCGATGGCCTTTTGGCCAAATCTCCCTCCAAAAAAGTGGAAGTAAGCCACAATGAGCACCAACAGCACTGCAATCCAAATGATTTCCCGCTTTTGCATTATTAAGGAATGACACGGTTGGCCCGGCGGATATTCGATTTAGTTTTGGGCAATCATCCTTTGCCATCGCCGGCGGGGACCATCAGAACGAGCGCCGCGCCGGTCACCGAAAGGGCCGCACTGTAGCCAAACGCCGCCCCGGCTCCAACCGCCGTCCACAATCCGCCCACGATGATGCTGGAAAGAAAATCGCCAATCCCGTTGATCGTCGCCAGGGCGCCGAATGCCACCCCGTGATATTCTTCCCCGACCAGTTCCGCGCAAAGTGAGTCCTCCAAAGTCTCTTCAAGGGCCACGTTGGTTCCTCCGAGAATAAAAATCAGCGCCAGGGTCCCGATGTTGGCCGGCAGAAATACAATGCACAGACACATCGCCGCCGAGAGCAAATAGCCCGTCGCCAATAGTATTTTCTTCTGAAAATGGTCCCCGAGCCACCCGCCGATGAAGGCGAACGACGCGTAAAACACGTTGTGCAACACATAGAGGGCGACGGCAACCGTCGCGGCTCGGGGCGCGCCGAGGGACGGCGTCAATTTCCGCATCGCCAGCAGTATCAGCAGCGTGTGAGCGAACGCCCCGGCGCCGAACAGCCCGACCGCCCATGCCAATTTTCGATAACCGGCCGGCAGCATGCGGAGTCTTTGCCCCAATGAAATGTGCGGAACCGGTTTGCGCTCCTTTTCTTTCACCAGGAATCCGATAAGCCCGGCCGCCGTCAAACTGGGAATCAGCGTCAGCGCAAATAAACTCGGATAATGGTGATGCACCGCCGCAAAAACGCCTAGCGCCGTGGCCGGTCCCACAATCGCCCCGATGGTGTCCATCATCCGCTCAAGACCGAAGGCCCGTCCGTAGGTTTCTTTCGTCACCGCCGCTGCCAGCAGCGCCTTTCGCACGGGTGTCCGCAGGCCGCGCCCCAGCCACGCGCCCGCCCGCGCCGCCAGAACTTGCCACGCGCTGGTGGCCAGGCCCAATGACGCGGTCCCAAGGGCGGTGACAACATATCCGAAAATGGCAACGGGCTTTCGTCGTTGCAGTTTGTCGGTGTAGAAGCCCGACCCCATTTTGACCACGCTGGACAGTCCATCGGAAACTCCCTCTATCAAGCCGAGCCACGCCGCGCCGGCCCCCAGCGTCGCCAGGAATGTCGGCAACACCGCTGTGGCCATCTCATGGGACCAATCGCTGAACAGCGAGGCCAGACCGATGCCCAAAACGGTTCGGTTCAGCCACGAGAGCTTTTTCGGAGGTGTTTCTGGCATTGGAACTTTTCATTTCGTGCTGTCCCCCTCCACCCCTTTGAATTCAACCCCCAATTCCTCCCCAAGCCATTCGCCAAACGCCCATGCCTTGTCGTGCGTCCACCCTCGCGTTGTCAGCTTGATCGTCGGCGAACCCGACTCGCCGCCGGCGCGGTCAATAGCCGGCAGATAGCTGACATAATCGCCGCTGGGGGTTTTTGTGATCCTGCGTTGTAGGGAGACACCAAGGATTTCACTCCTCTCGAGGGTCAATGGCCTTCTCCGTCCCTCGATCACGGGAACAGTAACGACTCTTGAAACTTCATTGATGCGCAGATCGTAGTTGCCGGAACGGTTATTCTTCAGCGTCCAAAAAAACGCCGTCGGAATGGCCGCCAGGACCACGGCCCAAACCATAAGCATGACCGTCATCGACGGCGCAAAACCGCCTATCGCGACGACCGGAAACGCCAGGAAGAACGACGCCCCGCCAAGCGCGCCGAGAGCGGCCGCAATGGGAGTAAAGGCCGCCAATCGCGCCCGGATTTCGCCGCCTCGCTTGAGTATGCGGACGCCTCCCGCCTGCGCGGAGAGTTTTCTTTCGCGCCACGACTGCGCGGCGGCCATCCAGATGACAAGCGTCACGACATTGAGCGGAGTGGCAAACAGCGGCAACAACAGATCGCAACCAGCCAGGCCGGGCTCCAATACGCAATCCGCGGGGTCCTTTGGATCATAGTAAACCCTTCTCTGTGACCATCGTGGGAAGGCTCCCACGGCGGTGCTGTATTCCCAGGCGGAATTGCGGTCGTCGTAGCGATAACGGTGCCCCGTGTAACGGACCCCGTTGACGACGTAATTGTAGCCGACCTCTACGCCGCGATGGCTCATCGCCCCTTTGCGGAGTTCGCTCTGGATCATTTTGCCGGTGGTCGAGGCGAAATTCACCGAACGGGCCTGCCGCACAGATGTATCAATCACGACCAAATCGGCCGTGAGCATCAGCCCGGTCCAAAAGACCAGCAAAAGCACCGGATAGAACTTCGCCGGCAATTGCATGTCCCCATCTTGGCAAAGGCCAACGATCCGACCAAGTCAAAAATTTGCGCGGCCGCATTATTTATGACCTTCCACCTTCCCAAACATTATGCGCACGCCGCGCAGGCCGGGGATGAAGCCGCTCCTGTGGGGCACGCGGGATTGGCCCCCCGTGAAATATCCAAACTTGATGGCTTGACGCGGGCGCCGCCGATACTTAGCGTGTCCCACTCGCGGGCGGGCGTTTCCACGAAATCCAACACCGCCGACGCGGCTGAAGTGAAAGGCTCTTTGTGAATGTTACGGTAGAGAATTTGGGACCCTGCAAAAAATTGATGCGTGTGGAGGTCGAGCCGGAAAAGGTTGAGGAAACCTTTAACCAGGTCGCCGCTGAATTTCAGCGCGAAGTCCGGCTCCCCGGCTTTCGCCCCGGCAAGGCCCCGCGCGAGATGGTCGCAAAACGTTTCGAAACCGACATTCAGAACGAGGTCAAACGCAAGCTCATCTCCGAGACCTTCAGGTCCGCCATCGCCGAGCAGAAGCTCTCCATTGTCGGACAGCCGGAAATCGAAGAAATCCAGTTTTCCCGCGGTCAACCGTTGCAATTCGCCGCCAATCTGGAGACAGCCCCCGAGTTTGAAGTGCCCGAATACAAGGGCCTCCCCGCCACCCGCGAAACCGCCGTGGTCTCGCCGCAGGACATCCAACGCGCCCTCCACGTCCTGGCGGAACGCCATGCGACCTTTCAACCCGTCGTCCGCGATGTCAAGGAGGGCGACGTCGCCGTTGTCAATTATACCGGCACCTGCGACGGCAAGCCGATCACCGAAACCGCCCCCACGGCCCGCGGCTTGACCGAGAAAAAGGCCTTCTGGATCAACGTCGACAAGACTTCGTTCATCCCCGGTTTTGGCGATCAGCTCATCGGGATGAAGGCCGGTGAAAAACGTTCCGTCACCGTCGATTTCCCGCCCGATTTCGTCGTGCCCCAATTGGCGGGAAAAAAAGGCGTCTACGACGTGGAATTGGTTGAAATCAGGGAAAAAGGCGTCCCGGCGCTCGATGAGGCCTTTGCCAAATCGTACGGCGCGGAGAGTCTGGAAGCATTGCGCGAAGGGGTGCGCGCTGATTTGCAGAATGAATTGAATCTCAAGCAAAGCCGTTCCATCCGCAATCAGGTCGTGCAACATCTCCTCAATCAAGTCCAGTGCGATTTGCCCGAATCGCTGGTTGAAGACGAAACCCGGAGCATTGTCTATTCGATCGTCAATGAACAGCAGCAGCGCGGCGTTCTCAAGGACGCCATCGACGCCCAAAAGGACCAGATTTACGCCACCGCCAACACCGCCGCCAAACAACGCGTCAAGGCCACTTTTGTCTTTCAGCGCATCGCCGAAAAGGAGGGCGCCCGCGTGGACCAAATGGACGTGGCCCGCCGTTTGCAGGAAATGGCCGCCCAATACAAGATCCCGGTCGAGAAGTTGGTCAAAGACCTCGAAAAGAGTGGCCGCATGTCCGAAATTTACAACCAGCTACTAAGCGAAAAGGTCATCGATCTCCTGGTCCAGTTCGCCCGCGTTCACGACGTGACGCCCGCGCCCGCGATGTGACCCGGGTCTCCCGCGCGATACGCTTCGGCCAGCAACGTGATCGGATGAACCAGCCGCACCGCCAGCTTTTCGCGCCGGATGCCGTTGGCCATGTGGGCCAGGCAACCGGGATTGCCAGTCGCCACGACGTCCGCTTTTGTTGACACAATGTGCTTGAGTTTGCGGTCCAGCAGTTGATTGGCCATTTCCGGCTGCAGCAAATTGTAAATCCCCGCGCTCCCGCAGCACCAGTTGGATTCCGGCAATTCCGTCAGGGTCAGATTCGGGATGGCCCGCAGCAGTTGCCGGGGTTGCGCGGTGATTTTTTGTCCGTGGCACAGATGGCAGGCCTCGTGATACGTGACGCTTTGCGCGGGCGCGCCGGGCTTGGGTGCAATCAGGCCGATTTCCGCCAGCCATTCATGAATGTCTTTGAGCCTCGCATCCCACAATTCCGCCCGCCCGCGATATTGCGGGTCTTCCGCCAGCAGATTTCGATAATGCTTCAAATGCGACCCGCAGCCCGCCGCGTTGCTGATGATGGCGTCAAAATCCCCCGGCGAAAATTGATCAATATTCTTACGCGCCAATGCGCGCGCCATTTCCAGCTCGCCGTTGTGCGCGTGAAGCGACCCGCAGCAGCTTTGGTCCCGCGGCGTGACGACTTCGCAGCCATTGCGGGCAAGGACCTCGCAAGTGTCCCGGTTGATATCGCTGAACATCAAATCCTGCGCGCACCCGGTCAGGAGGGCGACGCGATATTTCCGCTGTCCGGCGGCCGGCGTGGCCGGGGCAATCAACTGTGACGAAAACCTCGCGGCAATGACGGGCGTCATCGCCTCCAATTCCCGCCAGCGCCGCGGCAATAGGTTCAGGACGCCGCTGCCGCGAATGACGCGTTGCAAGCCGCATCGCTGATAAAGTCGGATCAGCCGCCCCGCAAACCGGAGCCGGCGCAAATCCATGAACAGCCAGCGCAACGTCAGCCAGCGGACAAAACTTCGTTTGCTGGTTTGCAGGACGCCGCTTTCCTCCGCTTCAGCGCGCGCATGCTCGAATAACTCCGCGTAATTGACCCCCGCCGGACACGCCGTCATGCACGCCAGGCAGCCAAGGCAGAAATACATCTCGTCGGCAAACGTCCTGGTCGCTTCGAGACGGCCGTCGGCGATGGCGCGCATCAGCGCGATGCGTCCGCGCGGACTGTTCCGTTCCAGCCGCGTGGCGTCGTAAGTGGGGCATGTGGGCAGGCAAAGTCCGCAGTGCATGCACTGCTGAAGAACCGAATAATCCAGCCCGCGCAATTGCGAAAGGCGCGGCGCGGCCGGCGCGACGGCGTGGCGGGAAGCGATGGCGGCGTCGGTCATATTCTCAAGCCCAAGCATAGGAGCGCGGGCGGGGAACTGCCAACTTAAACAGCGCGTTCATGCAGGCGTATTACGTTTGACGGTGGGTTCCGGCTCAGTTAGCCTCGGAAAAGACCGGTAAAAGAGGAGCGCGCTGTGCCATCGTCTCTTCCTCCTGGGGAAGCCCCAAAATGACTGGAGGAGAGCCAAACTGCAAATTCCTCTCACGAAGTTATGAATAGAAGGTCGCCCGTTCTCTTGGGATTGCTGCTCTTGGCCGCGCCGCCAATGGCGCATGCGCAATTGATTTGCACGACCAATGTCGGCGCAATCACCATAACCGGTTACTCCGGGACCAACGGCGCCGTGGTCATTCCAGCCGCCACCAACGGCCTGCCTGTCACCAGCATCGGGGAGAGCGCGTTCTATTCCACGCCAGTGGCCAGCGTCACGATTCCTTCGAGCGTCACCAACATCGGAGACTACGCCTTCCAAAGCTGCGTCAACCTCACCAACGTCATATTGACCAACGGCCTGACCAGCGCCGGCGATTTTGCCTTCCAATACTGCTCGCGCCTCGCCGGCCTGACTCTTCCCGCCAGCCTCGCCAGCATCGGAGACGACGCGTTCGATTCCTGCATTAGCCTGACCAACGTAACGATTCCGGGCACCGTCACCAACATCGCAGCCAACGCGTTTTTTTACTGCTTAGGCCTGACCAATGTAACGATTTCCAATGGCGTCGCGAACATCGGAGACGATGCCTTTTGGCGCTGCGCCAGCCTGGCCGGCGTCTCGATTCCCCCAAGCGTGACCAACATCGGAGTCAGCGCCTTCGAGGGTTGCACAGCCATGACGGCGATAACGGTGGATTCGCAAAATCCGGCTTACAGCAGTTTAAATGGAGTCTTATTTGACACCAACCAGACCACGCTCATTGAATATCCTGGCGGCCTGGGCGGAAGTTACGCGACACCGGCCGGCGTCACCAGCATTGGAGAATTTGCGTTTGCCTCCTGTGCCGGCCTGACCGCCGTGACATTGTCCGAGAGCGTCACAAATATTGCAACCGGCGCGTTTGAAGACTGCCCCAGCCTCACCAGCGTCAACTTGCCCGCGGCGATCGCCAGCATTGGAAGCTTTGCGTTTTTTGACTGCGCCGGCCTGACCAACTTCACCATACCCGCCAGCGTGACCAACCTCGGCGATTACGCCTTTTCCTACTGCTCCAGCCTCACCGCCGTTTATTTCGACGCCAACGCGCCCGCCGCTGATTCGACGCTGTTCGCCAACTCCGGAAACGTGACGGTCTATTATCTCCCCGGCGCCACCGGGTGGAGCACCCTTTTTGCCGGCCGTCCGACAGTCGTCTGGGACCCGCAAATCCAGGCCGCCGACTCGAACTTCGGCGTGCGGAGCAATCTGTTCGGGTTCGACATCACCGGCCCATCCAATCTCGTCGTCGTCGTGGAAGCGTCCACCAATCTGGCCGCTCCAGATTGGGCTCCGCTCCAGACCGTCACGCTGAGCAACGGCCTGTTCTATTTCAGCGAACCGTTGCAGACCAACGCCGTCGCGCGCTTCTACAGCCTCGGCCCGCCTTGATACGCCTTGATCCGACGCGGAGAATTTTGACGCGCCCGGCGATGCCATCCAAAGAAGGGGCTAATGCCCCCCGGCGCGCTGCCCCAGGCGCGCCAACTGGCGCGGCGTCAGCAGCCAATTCATGCAGGCGCACTTGGCGAACGCCAGCTTCTGGATCGTGAGCTTGCAAACGCCTGACTTCTTCAGATCGATGGTGGCCGCGGCCCCAGGTCCGCAAATGAGCGTGGAAATCAGGCTTGTCAACATCGGCTCATGCCCAACCAGCGCAATCTGTTCCACCGAAGCGAAGTTTCCGTTGATCTCGTCAACAATGTTTTTCGGCTCCGCCTCCGAAACCAGGTTGCCTGTCTCAAACAGCTTGTTGGACCGGTAAGCCTTCGCCAGGATTTCCGCGGTGCGCAAGGCGCGGGCGTAGGGGCTGGTCAGAATCAAATCAAATGAGACCCCGAGCGCCTGTATGCCGCGCGCCACTTCCGCCATTCTTTCTTCGCCCTCTCGCGTTAGCGGCCGTTTGCCGTCGGGGCGCCACCGGGGCCCGCGCGGCTCGGCTTTGCCGTGGCGCAGGAAAAACAGGTTCATAGTTTGTGCGCTTCGTGCCGAATGTCCCGCGCTTCGCACAAATAAACGACTTCCTCGGCGATGTTGGCCGCGTGGTCGGCAACCCGTTCGAGGCTCTTGGAGATGGTCATCAGGTTCAGGCACCTGTTGACGGCGGCCGGATTTTCGGCCATGTAACCGGCCAACTCGCGATAAAGCTGCCGGTTGATCGCGTCCACTTCCTTGTCGCGTGGAATCACCGCGCGCGCTTTGTCAGGTTGTTTGTTGACAAAGGCGTCGAGGGCCTCCTTGAGCAGGGCGATGGCCAGGCCGGCCATGCGGGGAATATCGATATAGGTCTTGAGCGCCGGCTCCTGGTTCAATTCCATCGCGCGCCGGGAAATCGTCGTGGCCTCGTCCCCAACGCGTTCGAGATTTTGCGAAATCTTCATGGCCACGGTAATAAGCCGCAAGTCCGAGGCCAGCGGCGCTTTGGCCAGCAGATTGATGGCCATGTCGTCGATGTCGATTTCAAACTGGTCCATGATGTCGTCATTTTCCTGGACCTGCTGAGCCAGTTTATCGTTGCGTTCGGTGAGGGCTTGGACGGCCTGGCTGACGGCGCTTTCGGCGTAACTCCCCATCGTCAGGAGCTTCTCCTTGAAACTGGTTAACTCGTCGTCAAAATACTTTTGCATGGGTCATATTACGCCAGATCAGCCGAACCGGCCAGTGACGTAGTCCTCGGTTTGTTTGATGGATGGATTGGTGAAAATCTTGTGGGTTTGATCGTATTCGATCAATTTGCCAAGGTAAAAAAACGCCGTGCAATCCGATATGCGCGCCGCCTGCTGCATGTTATGAGTGACAATGACGATGGTAAATTGCTTTTTCAATTCCAGTATCAGCTCCTCGATTTTCGCCGTCGCCAGCGGATCCAGCGCCGACGCCGGCTCGTCCATCAGCAGCACCTCCGGCTCAATGGCCAGCGCCCGCGCGATGCACAACCGCTGTTGCTGGCCTCCGGAAAGGCTCAGCGCGTTGGCGTGCAGGCGGTCCTTGACCTCATCCCATAGCGCAGCCATGCGCAATGTCTCTTCCAGGCGCTCCCGCAGCAAGCCCCTGTGCTTCATTCCGTTGAGCTTCAGCCCGACGGTCACGTTTTCCGCGATGGACATGGTGGGAAAAGGATTGGATTTTTGAAAAACCATTCCGACGCGCCGTCGAACCTGGGTCGGGTCAATGTTTCGCGCGTAAAGGTCCTCGCCAAACAGCGCGATGCGCCCTTCGACCCGCGCGCCGGGCACAAGATCGTGCATCCGGTTCAAGCTCCGCAGAAAAGTCGACTTCCCGCAGCCGCTCGGCCCGATAATGGCGGTAACGGCGCGTGGCCGCACTTGCATCGAAACGTCTTCCAGCGCCCTCTGAGCTCCAAACCAGACGGAGAGATGCTGAACGTCGAACGTGGTCCGCAGTGGCTCGGTCCCCCTTTTGGCGCCGGTGTCGGGTGCCACTGCCGCGGGCTTGGGCTGCGCGGCGGAGGTGCGAATTTCGTTGGTCATGGCATCGCTCATCGAGTCGCTGTGGGACTACTGCCTCGGGTCAGTATCCGCACACCGATGTTAATGGCAAGGGCGATAAGAATCAACACCAAAGCCCCCGCCCAGGCCTGCCGGTGCCAATCGTCGTAAGGCGCGATCGCGTAGTCATAAATCTGCCGCGGCAACGCCGCGATCGGCGCCGAAAGGTTGAAGCTCCAAAACCGGTTGCCGAAGGCGGTGAAGAGCAGCGGAGCCGTTTCCCCGGCCACTCGCGCGCACGCCAGCAGGATGCCGGTGATGATTCCCTTGCCGCCGGTCTTGAGAACGATATACACGACGCTCTTCCATTTCGGGATTCCCAGGGCCAGTGCCCCTTCGCGCAGCCCGCCGGGGACCAGCGCAAGCATTTCTTCGGTCGTTCGGATGACCATCGGGATCATCATAAACCCAAGGGCCAATCCACCGGCCCATGCGGAAAAGGTCTTCATCGGCACCACCACCAGCGCGTAAACCACGATCCCCCAGACTATCGACGGCGTCCCATTCAGGATGTCCGCCGCAAACCGCACGCTCCAATTCATCCGGTCAGACCCGTATTCGGACAGATACACACCCCCCAGCACGCCAACTGGCACGCCAATCAGGACGGCAAGCCCCACCAGGATGAAGCTTCCCACGATGGCATTGGCCATTCCGCCGCCGGTCTCGCCGACAGGCTTTGGCAAATGCGTTAGAAAACTCCAATTGACCGAGCTGGCTCCCAAACGGATGATGTGAATGAGCACCAGCGCCAACGGCAGGATGACCAGCACCGCGCACAGGAAGCAGAGGACGGACACCGCCGAACTCTTGAAATTGCGCCATTTGAATGGTTTGGCGTTCATCCGTGTTTGGGCCCTCCGCCGGCCCCAATCAGGAGACGGGCCGCGATATTGGTGACAAATGTCACAAGCAACAGAACCAGGCCCAATTCAAACAACGCGCTCAAGTGCATGGCTCCCGTGGCCTCGGCAAATTCGTTGGCAATGGCGCTGGCCAGCGTATAACCGGGAGCCAGGAGCGACGCGGATATATCGGGCCGGTTACCAATCACCATCGTCACCGCCATCGTTTCCCCCAGGGCCCGCCCCAATCCCAGCATCGCCGCGCCGAAGATTCCCCGCCTGGAGGACGAAAGCACCGCCAGCCGCGTCACCTCCCAGCGCGTGGCCCCGAGCGCAAAAGCCGCCTCCCGCTGCGTATCGGGGACCGCGCGAAAGACCTCGCGTGAAATGGAGGTGATAATCGGAACGATCATGATCGCGATGATGATCGCGGCCGAAAGTATGCTCACCCCGTAGATCGGCCCTTTAAAGAGCGGCAGAAATCCAAACACCTTTTTAAGCAGGGGAAACGGATGGTAAAGCTCCCCGGGCATCCCCTGCCCCGGTCCCCGAAGCCACGGAACCATCACAAAAATTCCCCACAATCCAAGGATGACGCTCGGAATGGCCGCAAGCATTTCAATCAGGGATATCGCCGCATGGCGCACCCACCACGGCGCCAGCTCTGTCAAATATACCGCCGTGGCCAGGCTCAACGGCAGCGCAATGGCAAGCCCCACCAATGACGACACAAACGTGCCGAATATAAACGGCAGGGCGCCGAATTCGTTGTTCACCGGGTCCCAATCGGAGTGAAACAAAAACCCGATGCCAAACTTCTTGAGCGACGGCCCGGACCCACGGAACAGTTCCCAGCCAATAATCACAACCAGCACAAACACCATCATCGCCATGCACCACGTCAGAAACTTGAACGCCGCGTCTCCAGTTTTGGACGGACGCGACAGGACAATTCTTTCCTCGGCATTCGGCTTTCTCAACGCACTGGCCGCATTCATGGACGCATATTATTTCGCGCGCTCCGGCCCGCGCAACCTTCCCCAGCTAGTGTGGTGTCATCGAAATTCATTGCGTAATTCCTATGCGCGGGGAGCGCGGTCGTCCCGACCGCTTCCGTCGGCGGCACCGCGAGCGGTGCCGCTCTCGTCTGTTCTGACTTCCCGCCGACGGAGTTTTGAAATGAACTTCTGTGACACCACACTAGTAGGTGATCCCGTCGATTTCCGCCTCGACGCGTTTGATCAGGCTCGGCGGCAACGGAGCGTAATCGAGCGCCGGCGCCATCTGCTCGCCTTTGTTCATCGCCCATTTCAAAAACTCAACCATTTTCTTCCCCTTCTCCGGATCGGTCTGCTGTTCATAGACCAGCAGCCAGGTCACCCCCGCAATCGGATAAGCTTCCTCTCCCGGCGGATTGACGACCGAAAAGCGAAAGTCATCGGGAATCCGCGCCGTCGCCAGCGCCGCCGTTACCGACGAAATCGTGGGCGCGATGTAATTCCCCGAGGAATTCCGGACGCTGGCACAGGGCATATTGTTTTGAACGGCGTACGCCAATTCCACGTAGCCGATGGCTCCCGGCATCTGCTCGATCTGCCCGGTGACGCCCTCGTTGCCCTTGGCCCCCAGGCCCACCGGCCATTTGACGGCCGTGCCCCGCCCCACTTTCGTCAGCCACTCGGGACTGACACTGCTCAGGTAGTCAACAAAGATGTAAGTGGTGCCGCTGGTGTCGGCACGATGCACCACCACGATATCCGCGTCGGGCAACGAAACCCCCGGGTTCGCCGCGGCCACGCGCGGATCGTTCCATTTCGTGATATTGCCCAGGAATATATCGGCAATCGTCGCGCCATCGAGCTTGAGTTGCGGTTTGCCCGGAAGATTATAAGTGACAATGTCCGCCCCGGCCACCGTGGGGACATGCAACAATTTCCGCGGCGCCTTGGCAAGATTTTGATCGCTCATCGGCCCGTCGGTGGCGCCGAAATCAACCGTTCCCTCCAGGATTTGCCGCTGCCCGCCGCCGGACCCGATCGACTGGTAATTGAAACGAACGGAAGGATCCACCCGGCTGTATTCATCAAACCACTTCGAGTAGATTGGATACGGAAATGTGGCCCCCGCCCCGTTGATAAGCAGTTGGGCGGGCAACCGGCCCGTCCCCGCCATCGCCAGGACCGCCGTCAACAGGATTGTCAACGTATGACGCCGCCTCATGTTTTCAAATTTTTGCGAAATGCACCGGCATTGATATCGTCTCCGTATGACAACGCGATGAAAATTGGGTGACAATAGTGTGACAAAGCGCCGCCGCCGGGTGTTTCAGGGTTGCGGTTTGGCCAGCGGCAGTTTCACTTTGAAGGTGCTGCCACGGTTCTCAATGCTCTCCACTTCCACCCGGCCCCCGTGCGCGCTGCAAATCGACTTGACAATCGCCAGCCCAAGCCCCGCCCCGTCCACCTCCCGCGAACGCGCGGCGTCCACGCGGAAAAACCGCTCGAAAACGTGCGGCAATGCCCCGGGCGGAATGCCGATTCCCGTGTCGGAAACTTCCAGGGTCGCCTCGCCTTCCCGCCCCTGGACCCGCAGCGTCACCGATCCTCCTCCCGGCGTGTATTTGATTGCGTTGTCAAGCAGGTTGACAACGACTTGCTTGATGCGCGATTGATCCCCTTCCACCGTCACGTTTGGCTGAAGGTCGCACTGGACCGAAATGCCCTTGTCCTCCGCCAGCAGTTCCATTTGATCGGCGGCCCCGCCGGCCAGCCGCGACAAATCGAATTGCGCCCGTTCCTGCTGCGCTTCGCCCGCTTCCAGCCGCGAAATCGCGAAAAGCGTTTCGACAATCTTCGCCAGCCGATTGACCTCCTCCAGCGCGCTGCCGACGCGGTCGCGCATTTCCGGCAGGCGCGCCTCCTCGACGATACTTTCCAGTTCCGCGCGCAACGCGGTCAGCGGCGTCCGCAATTCGTGCGAGGCGTCTCCCAAAAATCGCCGGTTGGAATCGAAGGCTTCTCGCAGCCGGACGATCATTCGATTCATCGCCAGCGATAACTGCTCCAACTCGTCCCCCGTGCGCGTCAGCGGGAGCTGTTCGTTGAGGTTGTGCAACGTGATCCGTTCGGCGCTCTGGGCGATTCTCAGCACCGGCGCCAGCGCCCGGCCCACCAGCAAATAGCCGCCCCCCGCCGCCGCCAAAACCACCAGCGGCACCCCAGCCAGCAGCATCGCTAGCATTCGGGCCAGCACCCTCTCGATCGGTTGCATTGGCCCCCCGCTTTCGATCACGTAATTGCGTCCGAGGGAGGACCGATAATCCCTCGTGGTGACCAGGAGCCGATTCCCATCGGGCAGCAGCACGATCCGCTCCGGCTCTTCGCCCGTCGCCACCGGCAATCCGGACGGGTCAAAACTCGCGGCCCGCCCGGAAGCATAGAGAACACTCCCGTCGCCCCGCGTCAGACGAATGTACCGGTCGGAATTCTCCGGCGCGTAACGTGCCTTGATTTCATCCACAACATATCGTTCCCCGGTCCGTT
Organism: Vulcanimicrobiaceae bacterium; assembly: GCA_035511075.1. Classification (GTDB taxonomy): domain Bacteria; phylum Verrucomicrobiota; class Verrucomicrobiia; order Limisphaerales; family Palsa-1400; genus DATAUD01. The sequence goes on along the minus strand of DATKFW010000109.1, from coordinate 40,796 downwards.
CTACGTCGGCCAGAAGCGAAACGGCAATCTGGTCCGTCCGCCGCGTCAGCAATGCCGCCAGGCTCCGCACCAGATAGTGCCGCAGCTCTTGATACATGACGCCACCCAGCAGCACGAAGACGCTTGTCACAAGCCCCGCGTACCAAATGATCAACCGAAAACGCAGCGACCGTGGGTTCATGACCGGGCCTCGTCGCTGACGCTGTAACCAACACCGCGCACCGTGCGAAGCAGCTTTTGCGCGTGGTCCTCGTCGATTTTTTCGCGCAGGTGTCGCACATAAACGTCGACGATATTGGTTAGTCCCTCGAAGCTCTGGTCCCACACATGCTCGATGATCATCGTGCGGGACAGGACGCGTCCGGCGTTGGCGGCCAGGTATTCCAGCAACGCGTATTCCTTGGACGTGAGATCGATCTTTTTCCCAGCGCGTTTGACTTGTTGGGAAAGACGGTCCACTTCCAGGTCGCCCACCCGGATCACGCTGGATTGGCTGGCCAGTCCCCGCCGCAGCAGCGCCTTGACCCGCACGAGCATTTCGGCAAAGGCAAACGGCTTGGTAAGATAATCATCCGCGCCGGCCTCGAATGTTTCCACTTTTTCGGCGGTGCTGTCTCGCGCCGTAAGTACCAGCACGGGGACTTCCTTCTTGGCCCGCCGGAGGCGGCGAAGTATTTCCGCCCCGGCGAGACCGGGCAGCATCAGATCCAGGACGATCAGGTTGTAATCATAGACGGAAGCCATTTCCCATCCCTTGGCGCCGTCGTAGGCCACATCCACCGCAAATCGGTCGGCGCGCAAGCCGCGGACTATGATATCGGCGACCTTGTGTTCATCCTCAATGACCAATATGCGCATACTCGGCACGGTTTCCCATCAGATACGCTCTCCCAGATTCCGTTCGGCGCCGATGGATTGCAAGTCTCCTGAAAATCCGTCAGGGATGGCCGGGAAAACGGTAACCGTCATAAACGAACCGGTAGTCAGGTCCTTCGGTGGGTCCGGTCCAACTGGCTTCGGCGTTGCCTTCTGCGGCGCTCATCCCCGCGGTGACAATGGCCGGGTCGACCCATTTGTGAAGTTCGCCGTGGCCATCCGCGAAGGCGACGGAGGACACATTGCCATGCCATATCGCGGGCGGGTCCTGCCAGTCAAAACCGTCGTCCCCCAGCCAATTGACAACCCACGTACCAACATTATAACCGCGCCAATCCCCCGCCTCCATCATCAAAAATGTCGTGCTGGGCCGCAAAATGGCCGACATCTTCGTGTAAGTCGCGCCGGCGCCCCAGTAGTTGTTGTACGGTTCGCCTCCCAGGTTCTGGCTCCGGGAATAGCTGTCGTAACCCCACCCGTTGGGATCATTAATGGTCGGCGTACTAAAATAAATCCGAACGTCTCCGGGGCAATGATACACCCCGGTATTATTGCAATAGTAATAGAGCGCATTGCTGGACCGCAATCCGTCCAGCGCGGCGCCCAGGGCGACACTCCCGTTTGGCCAGTTCGGCGGCGGCGTCGGCCCCCTCCAAAAACCCCCGGCCGGATAAATCATTTCGCCTGTCACATAATCCGCCATTTGCACAATGCGGTCGGAGTTGTCCTGCGTGTACATGTGTAAGGCCGCGCCCAGTTGTTTTTGATTGCCCAGGCAGGCCGCGGCCTTGATCTGGCGCCGGGCTTTGGAGAGCGCCGGCATCAGCAGCGCCGCCATAATCGCGATTACGACGATGACCACCAGCAGTTCCGTCAGGCTGAATCCCTGGAACCGCCGCCGATTCCGATGCACGGGAGTGCCTTCAGCATTCGGTGCGCGCAGCAGGGCCTTCATGTGACGGACACCATATCATAGGACCGCCCTCCGGCCAACTGGAATTTCCGCCCTTCACGGACCCGGCCAGGACGGCGATTACTGCAACTTATACGGCATTTCGGCAACCACCGCGTAGAGTGCGGAGAGGGTTTCGGCGGTGGGTTGATTGCGGCCATCCGGCCCAAAACGAAATGTTGCCGTCGGCGTGAATCCGCGGACCAGCACGCAATAATTATTGTTGGCCATCACTCCAAGCAACGATCCCGTCTTGCTAAACACGAGGTCACCGCTCGATGGATTGAATTTCCCAAACAACCCCTTCAACGAATTGTGGTCCATCTTCAAATACTGCGGCTCCGTCAAGTCGATTTGAAAGTTGCACTGCCCATAGTAATCGGCCTGCGTGCCGACCACTACGGCGTCCTGAAATTTATACGGATCCGTCGCGATGGGGTAAACCTTGCCTCCGCACGCGCGCAACGCCTCCGCCGACACCGGTATCATCATAATGCGCGGGTCCGTCGCGTCGAAGGACATCGAAGGAATCTGAATCACACCCGTGCCGTGCGCCAAAGTCCCGCTCAATTCGTCCCATTGCGCGCCCGGCCTCCACAACGTCAGCGGCGTGTCCTGAATGTGGCACACGGCAAACGTGTTTGTGCCGTCGCTCACAAGGATGGTTTGCGCCTGTTTGTACTTCGAGGATTCACTTCCAAATGCCCCGGACTTCAAACCGTAAAAGCTGGCCAGCAGCCGGTTTGTGACCACGTCGTCAAATATCTCGTTGGGTGCCAGCGCCCGGTTTTCCCGGATTTCCTTCGCCAAAACGGACGATTTGTCGGCCAGCGCCGTGACGCCTTCGGCCAGCTTCGCGTTTTCCTGGCGCTGGGCGCTCACTTCATCCTGCAATTGCGACAGTTGGCCAACGGCCATCCGATTCGAGGCCTCGCTCATCTGCAACTGGTTGGCCAGGGCGCCGCGCTCAGCCAGAATCGCTTCGTTGTTGTGCTGCAATTCAGCCAATTGCCGCTGCAGTTCGCGCTCTTTTTCCATCTCCTTGCGCGCCTCGGCCTCCATCGCCGCACGCTGTTCCTTCGAAATGACAGATTCAACCGTGGTCGCGTGCAATTGCTGGTTCAAATTCTCGATGTTGGTCTGGGCGGCCACAAACTGCACGCGCAAATTGGTTTCCTCGTTCTCCAGCCGGGCAGTCTGTTCCTCCTTGGCCCGCAATTGGCTCTGGACATTTTGCATCTCCTGTTCCCGCTGGCTGACCGTCTGGCGCGTCCGCGATAGCTCCGCCCGCAACGCGTCCTGGCTCTTGCGCTCCTCCTGGAGCGCCATGCTCATCACCGCCCCAAGGTCCTGGCGCCCCGACACCTGATTGGTCGCCGGATTGCTCTTATTTAGTGTCAGCATCGGCGCGCCGCCCGGCTTTGTAATCTTGGTGATGTCGATCGTGGAAAATGCCAGCAGACTCACCAGCAGAAAGTCGCAAATGACTATGAGTATGCTTCGGTTCATGCCGTCGGAACGAGTGTGGTCCTTGCCGCCGCCGCACTGGACACCGCTTCAAGCTCCGCCTCCGCCTGCAACAACAACTGCCGCCGGACGGGCCGCAGTTGAAATATCTTGAAGACTGAAACGAACAGAATGCCAAACGCCGTGCATGAATAGGCCGCCATCAGGCTGAACTGCGTCAAACTCAGCGACGCCAGAATAAGACACACTATCGTCCCCCCGAATCCCAGGTACAGCCCCGCGTCAAAGAGATGTTCCTCGTTTTCCAACAACCTGAGTTTCACCCGCGGCACGACGCTTTGACGGCGGATTTCGGCCAGCTTGACCAGGCAGCCGCAATACAAGAGCGCCTGCAGGACAAAGAATATAAACAATGTCAATAAACTTGTTGTCATAAATAATTTCGGTTTCACGTTGGTCACGGCGCCCGCTGTCACGGCCGCCACACCGGGCAACCGAAGCCGAAACGGGATATCCAGCTTCTGGCTTTCCTGGGCGAGAAACGGCTCGCTCAGGAGTAAGACTACGAGCAAAAACCCAAACGCAAATAGCACTTCCCGCGCCAGGTGTATCCCACTGACAAGCAATGGTTCCTCTATCGCCGCCACCGGCGGCCGGGCAAAATGCAACCCCAGCGCGATCAGAAATCCGGAGGATATGTAAAAGAACCACTTTATTGATAGCGCAAACCACGGAACTCGCAAGGCGTAATCCGCCCCAGCCCGAAAGAACATCCCGAACGGCCCCGACGCCCTCAACCACCTCATCGCCGGTGTATCGTATAAACGCTGGTTGCGCTGCGTCAGTTCGGTCACGCCGCCGGCCCCAAATTGCAGCGCCGTCCCGACGTCCCCAAGGCCGGTTTGGCTGAAATTGTTCACGTATGCCGCCACCTGCGCCGGTTCCCCGGAAAGTTCCACCCCCGAAAAGAGCACCGGCAATTTCGCCCCCGCGTTGCGCGCCTGTTCCGCCAGCAGTCCCAGGGTGCGCGCGTCGCCGATCCCTCTGACAAATTCCTTTAGTTGGTCCCAATCGAACCGCTGCCCCAACGACATCATGTCCATCGCCATGTTCTCGAGCGGCTCGGTATCCCCGCCGCTATTGGCCGTTCCCGCCCTCTCCAGCAGCGCGTCGCGCAATCCGGGCGTAATCGAATTGTCCGTCAAAAGCTGGCCCCAAACGCACAGCGCCGCGTCGAACGCCTGGCCCGCGGCCGAACTCGACGGCGGAAACAGAACCGTATTGGTCAACTCGCGGCAACGCATCAATTCTCGAATCCCGGGCGACGCCGACGCGCTCAACGAATCGAGAATTCGCTCGCGATTTTCGAGCCGAATCACATATTCCGTCGCCGGAACAGGGGCCGCCCCGGTCAGCGCGGGACTGCTCAGCGCCAGGGCGACTTCCCCGGCGCCGGTGATATTTTCGCTTTGTGCCGCCTCCAGGAGCAGCCGCGCTGAATCAGGGTGTTTGTCGCGCGCCAGCGCCACGCCCCGATCGATCAAAGAAGGCGTTTCCGCCCCGGCCCGTTCCAGGATTGCCGGGTCCACCGCGCGCAGATGGATCGGTATGAGCCAGCCGCAGAGCAACATCAGCCCTGCGAAGGCCGCACACAATCCAAACCACAACCATCGATTTCGATCTGCCGAATTCTGCATAATGGGTGCTGTCGCCAGTTTGACCCCCGCTTCTCCTGTCCTGTTCAACAATACACGATTGCCCGCGGTTTTGAAACAACTAAAAACTCTCGCTTCGCCGTCGTGGAATTCACCTATGGCCGGGCGATCTTGCCTTGTACCCGATATTGATGTTTGACAAGCGCGCCCTCCGGGCCGCGTCGGATGCTCAAGTCACCGCTTCACCGGGATCTCCTGCCTCCCGCAATCAGTTCTCCTTCACAACACTTCGGTCTTCGCATATCGAACCCAACGGCCCGGGGTTTACGGCCAGCTTAAGCGGCGCTCCCCCGCGGCGGATCTCCAGTTCGCGTCCCGTTCCGGTGGCGCGCGCGGTCAGCAGCGGCAAGTCGGCCGCGCAGACCACCGGCTTGCCGTCGTAACTGACCAGCACGTCGCCTGCCTTGAGGCCGATGTCCAGCGCCTGGCTTTCCGGCAGAACTTCATCGACCACCACCTCCGCCTTTTCCAGACCAAGCTTGATGCGACACGTCAGCCGTAGCGCCTTGACCTCGGCGTCGGCGGCGCCGTTGGCCAGAATGCCTTCGGCCAGCTCAAGTCCCGCCTGATAATTCGTGATGGCCTCCGGCGTCCTGCCCATTTCGACCAGAACATCGCCCAGTTTCTCCCGTGATTTCACCAGGCCGATTTTCCCGGATTTTTCAGTCAACGGCACGGTGGTGGACCGCTGATAACTGGCCGCGGCTTCCTCGTATTGCCGGCGCGCTTCGTCCAGGCGCCCTAGAAAATTAAGACAATCCCCAAAACGATTGCGCTCGCGGCCCATGAGGAAATCATCGAAGCAATGCACCCTTTGCGCCATCGCCAGACCCGCCTCGAAATTGCCCATGGCCTCGGCGTGTCGACCCAGGTGATCCTGGCAGTCGCCAAGCAGGTCCAGGGATAACGCCACGTCAGGGCTGTCCCCTTGGTGGATCCGTCGGTACATGGCCAAACTCCCCTCACGATTGGTAAGCGCCTCGGCGTAAAGGCCCAAATTGACCTGGCAGTGGGCCAGATTGCCAAATGCGTCGGCCACATTCGGATGGTCTCCTCTGAAGTATCGTTGGTCCATAGCCAAACTCGCCTGGTAGTTGGTCAGGGCCTCGGCGTAGCGACCCAAACTTTCCTGGCACTGGCCGATAGTGTTCAGGCACACGGCCACGTCAGGATAGTCCCCGTGATAGATTCTTCGAAACGTCGCCAGGGTCGCCTCGAAATTGGTCAACGCCTCGTCGGTTCGGCCCAGGTACTTCTTGCAGTTGGCAACACCGTACAGGCTCTCGGCCACGTCAGTGTTGTCCCCTTGGTGGATTCGTTCAAACATTGCCGATGCCGCCTCGTAATTAGTCAGGGCCTCCGCGGGCAGCCCCAGATCAACCTGGCACGTCGCAAGTCCGGATAAGCTCTTGGCTACCTCAGGGCTGTCTCCAGGGTGGATTCGTCGCCGCATCGCCAAAGCCTGCTCATGCACCGGCAGCGCCTCGGAGGAGCGGGCCGCCGAATCAAGAGACTCCGCAAGGTCATTCAGGCTGGCCGCTTTGGCCTCCGAATCCTGGTCGCCATAAGCCGCCTGGGCCAGCGCCAGTTCAGCCTCTGCATTGGTCAGTGCCGAGTACGGCTTGCCCAGTCTTGAATAAACATCCACCATCGTTCTGCGAATCGGCAGTTCGGTCAGCGGGTCGCCCGGAAAAGCCGTCCCAAGCTTCCCGCTGGCTTGATCCAGCACCTCCCGCACCGTGATGTCCCGCAGCCTGGCCTCGCCCGGATCGATGCTTTCAAACATTCCCGTCAAAAACTCCGTCGTATGCTTCGCGATCCGCCCCTGCCGATCCGCTTCCGTCCGCTCGCGCTGCGCCTCCCGCTTCTGTTTCAGCGCGTCGAGCAACCCCAAGGTCGTGCCGATCATCCCCGCCACAAGGGCCAGCGCCACCAAACTCCCCGCCACCACTCCCGCCCGATGTCGCCTCACGAATTTTTGTATTCTGTACCCGGTGCCCGGCGGGCGGGCCAACACCGGCTCGTTGTCCAGGTGCCGTTTGAGGTCGGCGCCCAAGCCATTGGCCGTTTCGTAGCGCCGCGTCCTGTCCTTTTCCAGGCACTTCAACACAATCCAGTCCAGGTCACCCTTGAGCTGGTGAATCAGCTTTGAAGTCTCGGTGGAACGGCGCTTGGCCGTCGTCGTCAATTCCGCGCCCCTCAACGTCGCAAACCGGGTGCTCGGCGGCACCGGTTCATTCTCGCGAATGGTCCTGCGCATCGCGTCCACGCCCGAGACCATCAGCAGGAACGCGTCGAACGGCGTGCTGCCCACCAGCAACTCATAGAGCAGCACACCGAGGCTGTAGATGTCGCTGCGCGTGTCAATATCCAGCCCGCTCATCTCCGCCTGTTCCGGGCTCATATACGCCGGCGTCCCAATAAACTGTTGCAACTGCGTGTAAATCGTCGCGTCCGTCAACCGCCCCTCGGTCGCTTTCGCAATCCCAAAATCAATCACCTTCGGCACCGGCACACCGTCATGCAATGTCACCAGGATATTCGACGGCTTGATGTCTCGATGGATAATCCCCTTCTGGTGCGCGTGTTGAATCGCCTGGCACACCTTGATGAACAGTTCAAGTCGCTCCCGCGTCGTGAGATTATTTTGGTCGCAGTAATCGGTGATCTTTATCCCGCGCACCAGTTCCATCACGAAATACGGACGCCCCGTTTCGGTCGCCCCGGCATCCAGCACCTTGGCGATATTCGGATGATCCATCATTGCCAACGCCTGCCGCTCCGCCTCGAACCGCGCCACCACCTGTTTGGTATCCATTCCCAGCTTGATCACCTTGAGCGCCACCCGACGGCGCACCGGCTGGCTTTGCTCGGCGACATACACCACTCCGCACCCGCCCTCCCCAATCTGCTCCAACAATTTATAACGCCCGAGGGTCTGCCCGACTGCTTCGTCCGGGGCGTCGGGGAAATCGAGCTTTATCGTCGCCGCCACTGCGGGCGCGCCTTTGGGCGGCGATTCGCCCGTTTCGTCGTGGGCGGCCAGCCAGGCATCCAGGCGTTGGCGCAGCTCGGGGTCGCCCTCGCATACCGCATCCAGAAACGCCGCGCGTTTGTCCAAAGGTTTTTCCAGCGCGAGCGCAAACAGGGCTTCTTCGTGTTGTCGCGGCGGTGGCATGTCTGATTTGATCCGGCTCATTCACTCCTACATGCGCATAGGAAGGACTACAAGTATGAATATTCCTTAAGAACAGTTTATCGCCGGCTCCATCCGTGTATTACCTGTAATCCGTGGTAAAATATCTTCGAAAACGAGTCAAGCGTACAGACACTGAGAGCGCCCCTGAAACGAAAAGGCGCTGACCAAAGTCAACGCCTCTTCCGCATTAAAAATCGAATCCCTTAAGCCGCCTGCATTTTCTTGCGAATCTGCCGAACCGCACTCGAACCAAACGGCAGGAGCATCACCGCGCCGGAGATCAGCGTCGTCGGTTCCGGAACGGGGCTGGTAAGACCGTCGGCGGTGACAAGGTTGTTAATATTAAGACCCTCGTCCCCAGTGGTCACGAGAATCGTAGTAAAAGGGGCGGTGTCGGTGGCTCCTGCAAAGCCCGGTGTGGTGTAGTTAACGTTGTCCTCGCTGCCCTGGGTGAAGGTGTCCCCGTTGCCAAGCGTGAAAGTAACCGAACCACCAAAAAATGTACCGTAACCCAAATTCAACGCAAAGGCCGTCACAGGTGAAGGTAACGTGATGAGGATGTTCGCGACCCCAATACTTTGTTCCTGGCTCGACAGCACAGCCTCTGTGTTGCCGAAGTAACCTGAACCGATGTTGTAAAAGTAGCCATTACCAAGAGTGCCGCTTTGCGAAAAAGTCACCCCGCCATACGTGACGCTTGCGGTGCCCTGGCCGATGTAGACATACGAACCGGGGGCAACATCGGGGATCGTGGTTGTCGTCTGCGTTCCGACAGCGCCTGACCATGCCGCATCGCTGGCATAGGTCGTCAGCGAGGCTTGGACGCTTCCGCTGAATCCCAATGCCCCGGCGAAAAGCAAAGTCGAAATTACCGAACCAGAGGTCTTGGTCTTCATGTGTCTATAAGTTTTGATTCAAAATCCGTGATTTCTGATTCTTACCAGTGTCACCCGGATCAATCTATCCCTTTTGGGACATCCTTAATCACATTTCGGCCATCAACAGATTCACCCCGCTCTATCCGAGTTCTCGGTCTGATCCGTGGTAACATGGCGCCTTCCCGCTTCAACTGGATCATCAATGGGCACGAACCGATCCAGAGACCGCCTGCGGCTTCCCAAGCAGATTGAATTTCAATTCCCTTTGATAGAGTCGCTCGACATTTGTGCCCTTCCAATTGCCGTTGCTTGCCGGAAACAATACCATATCCACCGGTGGATTTGACAGCGCGAATCTCTTGTCGGCAATTTCAATACCGCCGGTGTAAGGTGGAGTGAAAACTGTGGCGGACGCATTAGGCGTGAATTGATCGACCCTCCCGCTGACGATCACGATCGGCGTGAGGCTGTCCCGGACAAAGCCGTATCGGGTAAACCGGAATTCCTTCGGGATTTCCAGACCGCCCGAATTTGTCGCGGACAATTCCTCGTATATGAAATTAGTGAATCCATGATCGTACGGCGAAGGGGCCAGTCCAACATAGGATGTTCCGTTTACGCGACCTCGCAAATTACCGTCGGAATAATACGTAACCCTCTTGGGCAAAAACGGCGCAACCTCATTCAGCGACCAGCCTGCCAGAACCTTGAAATGCTGCTCCCTTAACTGATAGTCGTCCAACGTCCAAATCGGCTCCAGGAGGTTATTTGTCTGTTGCCGGAAATAACTTGATGAAACAAACGCAAACCACAGATAGTTAACCTGACTGGCCACGTCGTCCATCGGCGCTCTGAAAGCATCAATCGACGCTGCAATCCTGCAGCCGTCCTCGCTGTAGAAGCGAGCCAAGTTATAAATGCTTCCGTTTTCGATGCCGACTTCCACACTTAACCGGTCTGTTTCATTCGTGTGTGGAACAAATCCTCCGCGCGGATTTATGGATACATAACCGCTGGAAGCATCAATATTTGACGAGAGAATCAGCGCTCGGCAGCCGCTTACAGCGATCTCAAAATGCTGTGTAAATACTTTCCCCAGCGTGAGCGACTCCATCCTCACCGTCCCCGTCGCTCTAAATTCTTGCGCAAACGCCACCCCAACCCAGTTCGATGAGAGCAAAACGTAAACGGCAATCGAAAACCAACACAATTTCTTGCCCGCTGGGTTAACCATTTTCAGATTCTAGCATGCGCCCCAGCCAAGAGTCAAACTTCGCGACCACAGTTGACTCTTTCGGAGGAATATGCGCTTTCCCGGCCGCGTGCGTTTGTGTTTCAAAAACACGGTTTGAAAAACAGATCCTCCCCCGCCCCATCCGTGTTATCCGTGGTGAAACGCCTTCTAAAAAGCGAGTCAAGCTTACAGACACTGACCGCGCCCTCCCAAACATGGTCAATCACAGCTTCTGGAGCGCCAGCCGGAACGCGGCCATTTCCTGCCCGTTGCGAACCAGCAGCAGGTCGCCGGCCAGCACCGGGTGGTTCCAAGTCTTGCCCTTAATCGCCGGGAAACGCCCCAGTTCTGTGAACTCGTCGGGCGACGCCCTGACTAGCGCCAGCTCACCCTGCTCGGAAAGCACCAGAAGCAAGCCCTGGTCTGGCAACAACAGGAGCTGCCCGCTTCCGTACCGTCCGCCCTTCCACTTCCGCTTTCCATCCTGAAGGTCGATGCACGCGAGGATCGAGCCGTCGAAGCCGAAAGCACAGCCATCGTAAACGACGAAGTCATTGAAGTACGGCTTCAGCCCGACCGATGTCCACCGCTCTTCCACCGCCCATCCGCCGGTTCGGTGCCTAACGGCGAGGCAGCGCATGTTGACTCCGCCGCCGGCGCCCGAGGCGCTGATGAGGATGTCGCCATTGGGAACCAAGGCCGGCTGCACGATGCGTGCGCCCGAATGCCACGGGTACTCCCAAAGCAACGTGCCGTCGGTCGGCGCCACGCTCACAGCGCCCTGCCCGCTCAGCAGCACGACTTGCGCCACACCGTCAATCATAAATAGTTGCGGCGAACTGTATCCATCGCCGCCGACCGGGCCAACCCAGCGGCGGGCGCCGGTGGCAATATCGTAGGCAGCGAGCCGTCCGACGGCGGCGACGATGACGACGTCGCCGACCACCAGTGGCGAGCCGGCGAAGCCCCACCCCGGGACTCTCGTGTCGGTGTCGGACGGAGGATGGCTCGACCACAGGAGGGCGCCGTTGCGGGCGTCGAGCGCGTTCAGGATTCCGGTCGCGCCAAATGCATAGACACGACCATTGCCAAGTGCCGGTGTCGAGCGCGGACCGGCGCCGCCATTGGACTCCCAAAACCGAGCCGCGTCCCGGTGCGCCCACACGGGCTTGCCGGTGGTCGCGTCATAACAGGCAACGACCTCGTCCTCACCGCGCTGCTCCTGCGTGTAAAGAAGATTGCCGTGGACCGCTAAGGACGACCAGCCCGGTCCAATCGGCCGGCGCCATAACTCGACGGGTGGCGACGCAGCCCAGTTGGTCTCGATCCGCACCCCAGGGACAATGCCGTCGCGATGCGGCCCGCGAAAGCCCGGCCAATCGGCGCCGGACTCAGGCGCTGCCGAAGCCGCCTGGAGCGCCGCAGGCGCCTCCGCCGCCTGGGACAGCAGCCGTTCCTCGGGAGTCTTCGACCAACGCCAGGAGAGGTCCGAAGCGAAGCTGCCGGTAACACCGCCGGTCCGCAGGAGCGTCCACACACCGCAAGCGAGCAGGATGGTCGCGACCATCGTGATGCGCCGAACTCCGGCGGCGAGGCGCCGGGTGGCCACGGCCCAGACGACAAACGCCAGGCACAAGACCGGGATGGCATAGATGGGAAACGCCAACCCCATCATTCCCGTCGCAATGGACACGTCAACGAGGCGCGACGTGGCGACCATCCCGACGACTATCAGGGCCAAAGCACCCAGCCGTTCCGACCAGGCCGCCCGGCTGAAGCACAGCCACCACACGACCACCAGAAATCCGCACACGAGTCCGCCGATCACCCCGATGCCGAGGGCCTCCGGCACAAAGACCGGCAGGACGAACCGGAGCAGCCATTGGATCGCCACGATGACCACGCCGGGCCACAGCCTGAGCGGTTTCTGGTAGGACGGTTCGATTGGTTGCGCCGTGGACATGCGAGACCACTACGCTTCTCGCCGCCAATATTGCAAGCGGAAAACCAACTCGCCCGCAACCCGGGTTCGCTCCGTATCATCGCGGGACTGAACCGCTTAATATGTGCCCACACGGAACAAAGCCCGCCTTCTGAAGAGTTTTGCGGGAAGCAATATTCTTCGGATTGCATCGAGCCGACGGAATGTTCCCGCGTTCGTAACCGACTCGCTTTAGCTCTTGAACCAGATACGAGCCAAGACCACGTCTCCGAAACGCCTCGGCGACCTCCATATATATATCGCCATAAGGTCGGTTGTAATGGAAAAGTATCCCGCCTTTCGCCGCAACCACCCCACCGACTTCCACAACCCCGTGGGTGACCAGTTGATCTGCGCGTAAATTCGGGTCGTCAGAAGCGATAGCGCGCCGGAAAGAGGCCTCTGCTGGCGCGATTGCTGTCGTCAGTTTGTCGTGATAAAGGATACTCTCGCTCACGACGTCGCAAGCGAACGTATGCAACATGGCCGTAAGCAATGAGTCATTACACTGAGTCTCAATCCTTTTCGCGCCACTGGCGGCAAGCAGCACGGAAAAGAGATCGAATAGGCGGGACCGGTAGTACGGAAGAACGAAAAACTCATATAAGGTCGGTTTGTCCTTCCATGGCCCAGCGACAGCAATCGAACCGTAACCGACAGGGGTTTCCCCAGCACTGAGCAAATACTCCAGACTCCAGCCTGGCCTGCAATGGATCGAATCGTGAATTATTTGACAATTCATTTCCTGTTGATACAACTCACGCCAGGATCCAATTTCCTCAAAGGTGGTCAGTTTGGCAGCCAATTCCATGCTGGAAAGTTAAGCCCACTTTCAAGGCCGATGTCTATTGAAAATCATACAGAACCGTAAGGGTCAACGGCGATCAGAGGGCACAGACAATAGAATCTTTGTTTCCTTCGCGTCCTTCTGTTCCTCCAAGCCACTCTTTTCCCGTCTTCTCTATCGAGTGCCGCACGAACGCGCTTTCCTGGCCGCGCGCCATTGTGTCGAATCAAATCCGGCCGTGCCGGGGTGTTTAATTCATATCGGGTTTCTGGGTGCAACCAAGGCGCTTTTCAATCAATTCACAAGTGCGGGCGCTCGTTCGTCGCAGCGTCTTGGGCGGGTTCGTGGCGCTTGCAACCGACGAGAACCGGTTCAAAAAATTTGCCGTCGATGCGACGCACTTCCGAAAACCCAGCCTCCTCCATGAGGCGCATGAGTGTGGTAATCGGCACGGCGTAGTATGTCGCTTGGCTTGCGTGCGTGACTGGCTCTGCTCCCTCGCGATGCTCGATCACATAGAACGTAGTGTCATAAAGCGGCGCATGAAGCTCCCACACCTGAAGCAGTACGTATCGCGTCCCGCCTACATGGCGCACGCCGTAATGGTGAAGCTGCACCTGGGCGTTCATGTCCAAAGTGGCGTAGTCGCGCACCGAGATCAGGCACAGACCGCCGGGCGCAAGACAACGATGAAAGTCCTCGAAGGCCGCAAGGATGTCCGCGTCAGAGAGAAGATGAGGAATCGAATTATCGCAAGCAATTACAACGTCAAACAAACGCCGGTGCTGTGCGTGGACGCCTCGCATGTCGGCGACGCTGCACTGGATTGACAGGCCCCGCCGGCTGGCCTCGCGTTGCGCGCGCTCCGCTGCTGACGGCGAGAGGTCGGAGGCAGTAACCTCGTAGCCGAGTTGGGCCAGGCCGATGCTCTGCGTGCCGATGCCACAAGACGTATCGAGTACCGAGCGCGGCTGCGCGCCACCGGTTGAACGGATGATGGCATCGAGGGCGCGGCTCTGCCTGCCGATGCTCACTTCCCAGTCCGCGTAGATCAAGTGGTAGTATGGAGCCAGCGTGTCGTAAAAGTCACTCGTCGCCATAGGAAAACTCATGTGATTGCCAAACGAACACAAGAAGCCAGCCCCGTTGCCGCGCCGGCGCCGCTACTGGCCGTGCCATTGGCCATCGTCGGCTGATGCGCCTGCTACGGCCCGGTTGCCCAGGGATCGGCGTTCGGTGTGTAGCCGACATGCCAGATGACATTCTTGCAGTCCTCCAATCTCCACCCGCTGGCGTGGCCGTCGGCAAACCCCATGTTGATCGCTCCCGGCACCTTGTGATTGGGCGTGGCCGTGGCCCCGGGAAGCAGCGGGTGGCGGGCGACGCTCAAACGTGCCAGCCCACTCGCATTGGCGGCGTCCGGGGGGCCCTTGATTAAGTCGGTGGCGAGCTGGTCCGTGATCAACGGCCAGCCATCTGGCCAGACGCCGTCGTAGAAGCTTGGAGTCCGTGACGGCTGTGTGATGGTGGACTCCTTTTGAAAAAACAAGGGAAGGTTGCCCGCCGAAAGCCACTGCGCAATATCGCTGGTTGCCTGCCAGAGGTAGAGCCAGCCGTTAATGGCATAACTGCCCGTATTCAAGCTTGGCTTCGGGTTCGTCCCCCAGTACCAGGGAAGCACGGCCGACCCCGCTTCGCTCTGGTTGGCCACGTCCAACTTGTTGGTTTGATCGGCCACGGGACAAAGCCGAATCGCCGCCACTTGCGCCTGGTAGGCAATCAAGGTCTGCATCCAAAGCGCTTCGGTGGAAGAGTAGTTGACCATTTGCCCGTCGTTGTCCTCGACATACATGTAATAGGCCAGAGACATTTGCTTGAGGTTGCTGAGGCATTTGGTCCCCTCGGACTGTTGCTTGGCTTTGGCCAGGGCCGGCAGCAGCATCGACGCCAGAATGGCGATGATGGCGATCACCACCAGTAATTCGATGAGTGTAAAACCGCGCTGAACCTTGCGCTGGAACTCCCGTTCGCTTCGGAGCTTTTGGTTCATATCGCTGTGCCGCCATCGTCGCCCCGCGCAAGGACTTTGGCAAATACAATCTCTGTTTCCTTCGCGACCTTGCCAAGCCTGTGTTTTCCCGTCTTTTCTGCCGGGTGCCATTCCCGGAAGAAAATGACCTGTGCGGAATTATGCCGAACCGATTTCAACAACGATTTCACCGGATTCAAACAGACGCAGCGCCTCCCGTAACTTCCCGGTCAAAATCCCGCGCAGTGCCGCATCCGAAGTGTTGCCACAAGTCAAAGGAAAGCCGGAGTCCCTGGCGATCCCGCGTCAGCAACGCAATCAACCGTCTCTGAACCACAGACGAATTGACCACGGATCACAGAATAACATGGCTAAACGTGACAATGCCTGCTCGTGGATGCATGGGCTAAAAAGTAATTCTTACGCCCCAGTCCGTCAGCGATCTGGACCATTGCCGTCAATCAAATTGAGAAGCCCCCCGCCGCCGAAGCTCTTGTCGGCGGTCTTGCCGTGTTCCCCGTTTGGCGAAGGACGTTAGCGCAGTTCAATCAATCGTTCGCCCTGTTGAAGTTTCTGAACGACGAGCGGCAACAGCGGGTCAAACCACGTCAATAATACCCGCTTGGATGAATTGCCAAGCCGCAGCCAGACGACAGATGGCCCAGAACGCCCTCTGCGGACCCATTCCGCGAAATCCTCGTCCTTCGTTAAAATCGTCGCGCCATGCTGTCCCGCATACTGCCAGACAGGATTGTCCTTGCCCTGACCCAGACCGACTTCCAGGACGTGTTCGGCCTGATGTCCCGTGTCTCGAAGCCACCGAGCCAACGCAGCGGGCAATTGCGTGTCAACGAGAAAGCGCACCGATTAGGTGTTGACGAGCACCGGGTAATTGACTTGCTCTGCGGCGAACTCGAGACAAGCACGAATGTCTTCCAGTTCAAGAAATTCGTAATCTTCCAGAATTCCAGCTTCGGGGACTCCCGCAGCCAGCAAATCGAGCACATCCTTTACCCGAATGCGATAATGGCGAATGCACGGCCTTCCGCCGCATTGCTCCGGGTCAAACGTGATGCGCTCCGCGTATTTCATGCCGATACTGTAGCGGCTGTTTCATCGCTGCTCAAGCAATGGTTTTGACCCACACGGCAGATTCCCCTGAAAAATCAGAAGCGCCCAGGCAATTCCAAGGCGGCGATTGCACCCGCTCCATCCGTGTGATCCCTGTAATCCGTGGTAAAATATCTTCTCAAAAATCAGTCAAGCTTACAGACCCTGATAGCGTCCCCCTGAGAATGTAAACCTCTGTTCAGGGTCAAAGCAACTCGTGTATCAATTTGGATGCTGACGGTCATCGGCTTGCGTGACGGCTTCAATCGCCTCCTTCAGTTCTCCCTCATAAAACTCAGTGCCATCGGCTACTTTGTTTTCGATCCTATTCTTGGCAACGGGTAAAATATGAATCACGGCGATTCGCTGCTGTAAGAACGTAGCAAGCTCTTTATTTGTCAACTCCCGCAGCGGCTTGTTCCATGCAGCTTTACATCTCAGAATCAAGCCACTTTCCGAATCAGAATCCGCCCAGGGGCCGGCCAAATCCGCAACAGATGGATTGTCGTTGTTTGCCGACATATAACAATCCAAAGCTGAAACTTTGCCAACCGGAAATCAAGGAGAGAGAGCCACAATCTCGGCCATTCCAGACATGATCGGCGATGTCTGCTTCAGGAATCGCGAGCGTGGCTGGCTGATGGCGATCAGAGGGCACACACAACAGAGTCTCTGTTTCCTTCGCGTCCTTCTGTTCCTCCATGTCCCTGTTTTTCCCGTCTTTTCCCGTGAGCGGGCTTGCTTCGAAAATCTTGCGGAAATTTGAAGGAATATCCCGCTGTCAAATAAACCGTCAATTCTCCTTCGTCGGCAGCCTCAGTTCCAAATACAATTCCCGCAGTTGCTTCGGATCCACGGCGGCGGGAGAATCCGTCATCAGGTCCGTCCCCTTGGCGGTTTTGGGAAAGGCGATCACGTCGCGAATGCTGCTGGCCCCGCACAATATCGCGATCAGCCGGTCGAATCCCAGCGCAATCCCCCCGTGCGGCGGCGCCCCGTAACGAAACGCCTCCAGCATGTAACCGAATCGGGCCTGCACCACTTCAGGCGCTATTTGCAGCACCTTCTCGAAAACCAGCCGTTGCAGCTCCGGTTGGTGAATCCGAATCGATCCCCCGCCCAACTCGATCCCGTTGACCACGATATCATAATGCTGCCCGCGAACCTTCCGCGGGTCGCTCGTCAAAAGAGAGACGTCCTCCGCCACCGGCGCCGTAAACGGATGATGGCTCGAATACCACCGGTTCTGCTCCTTGTCGAACGAGAGCAACGGGAAATCCACCACCCACAGGAAATCGAATCGATTCGCCGGAAAGGCCAGTTTTCCCCGCGACTTCAACAACTCGGCGCAGTAAAGACGAATTCTCCCCAGAATTTCGCACGCGGCAAGCCATTGGTCCGCCGCAAAAAGAATCAGGTCGCCCTCCTCGATTTTCAGTTTCGCCGTCAACGCCGCCTTTTCAGCCTCCGTGAAAAACTTGACGATCGGCGATTTCCATTCCCCCTTTTCCACCTTGATGTAGGCCAGACCCTTTGCGCCGAAACCCTTGGCGTATTCGGTCATGATTTCGATCTGCCCCTGCGTGGCGTCTGCAAGGCCCGTGGCGTTGATCGCCTTGACCACGCCGCCCCCGGCAATCGCCCCGCTGAAGACCTTAAACGTGCTGCCCCGGAATTCCTCCGTAAAATCGGCCAGCTCGATTCCAAATCGCGTGTCCGGTTTATCGATGCCGAAGCGATTGAGCGCCTCCTGAAACGAGATCCGTTTAAACGGCGTTGCCACGTCGATGTCCAGCGCCAGTTTCCAGACCCGTTTGAGCAGGCCCTCGACCAGATTATAAACATCCTCCCGTTCGATAAAAGACATTTCCACGTCGATCTGCGTGAACTCCGGCTGCCGATCGGCCCGCAACGCCTCATCGCGATAGCAGCGGGCCAGTTGAAAATACTTCTCGATCCCCCCGACCATCAGAATTTGTTTGAACTGCTGCGGCGACTGCGGCAACGCGTAAAACTTCCCCGGATTCAACCTGCTGGGAGAAAGGAATTCCCGCGCCCCTTCCGGCGTCGATTTAAACAGCGTCGGCGTCTCGATTTCCAAAAACCCCTGCTCGTCGAAATAAACCCGTGTCGCCGTGCCGACTTTGCTGCGCATCCGCAGGTTGCGCGCCATTTCAGGACGCCGCAAATCAAGGTAACGATATTGCAGGCGCAACTCCTCGTTGACCGTCTTGGCGACCTCCGGATCGTCCAGCGGAAACGGAAGGACTTCCGCCATGTTCAGCACTTCCAGCGCCGTCACGCCAATTTCGATTTCGCCCGTGGCGATCTTGGAATTGTTGGTGCCCGGGGGCCGCGCGCGGACCTTCCCGGTCACGCTAATCACGCATTCGCTGCGAAGCGAAGCCGCGCGATCAAAAATTTCCCGGTCCAAACCCGAAGGATCAAAGACCGTCTGGGTGCGTCCTTCGCGGTCCCGAACATCGATAAAAATGAGCCCCCCCAAATCGCGCCGCGAATGGACCCATCCGGCCAGCGTGACCGACTGCCCGATGTGGACCGGACGCAACTCGTTGCAATGATGGGTGCGTTTCATTGTATCGGAAAAAACCGCCGATTAGCCCTTACGATCCCCCCTGGCGTGCGCCCCTCTAAACCTCGAAATCAAAAATAAGCGCGGATTCAACGACGGTCAAAGCCATCGTCTTGAACCGTTCGTGCTCCGGATGAACAATATAAGCGTCGCGAGCGGCCGCATCGGAAAAAGTCATGATGAACCCGTGAGTCAGCCCCTGGGCGGCCCCTTCCGGGCTGCAATTGGTGCCGGAAACATAATCGTCAATCCCCGGCACTGTTTCGGACAACTCAAGGACATCATCGAAGAACTTCCCAATCTGTTCCTCTGCCGTTCCCTCTTTAAACTTCAACAAAACAATGTGTTTTACCTTAGACATGGGGTAACAGTAGTTTTTTTTATCCCCCGCTCAAGTATAATTCTTTATTATTTGCCGTCTCATCGCGCGGCAATTTCATGTGCAAATGCGGTTTGAGTTCGCCAGGCGATTTGTTAATATCCCCTCATGCCGTCATTTGACATAGTTTCGGAGGTGAGTTCGATGGAGATCGAAAACGCGGTAAACCAGGCCAGGAAGGAGTTGGCCAACCGGTTTGACTTTAAGGGCAGCAACGCGGAAATCGTCTTGGAAAAAAATGAGATTAAGCTCTCGGCTGGCGACCAGTTTAAAATCCAGGCGCTGCACGAAATCGTCATCAATAAATTGGCCAAGCGCCAGGTGAGCTTGAAAAGCGTGGAGTCGGCCCCGCCCGAGGTGTCGCCATTGGGCCACAGCAGGCAGGTGGTCAAAATCAAACAGGGCATCGAACAGTCCGTGGCCAAGCAAATCACCGCGTTTATTCGCGATACCAAGCTCAAGGTCACCACGCAAATCCAGGGTGAAGCTATCCGCGTAACCGGCAAGAGCAGGGACGATTTGCAGGCGGTGATTGTTGCCGTTCGGGGCCACGATTTCCCGGCGGCACTGGGCTTTGAGAATTTCCGCGAGTGAGCCGATTTCTTTGGTTCTTGTTCGCCTGTTTTTGGACCTGTCGTTCCCTGGGCGGTCCAGTGAAAATTTATGTTGCACCTGGCGGCAACGACCGCTGGTCCGGCAGCCAGCCATCGGCCAATCGCGATGGAACCGACGGCCCTTTGGCGACGCTGCCCGCCGCCCTTGAACGATCCCGCGAAGCGCGACGCGGCGCGGCCGGCGTCGCTCCACAGATCGTGTTGCGCGAGGGTGTTTATGTTTTGGATCGCCCGCTGCTTTTCCTGCCCCAGGATTCCGGGCTCAACATCGCCGCACGGCGCGGCGAAAAGCCCGTCATCAGCGGCGAGACCCAAGTCACCGGATGGCAACGTTCGCGCGTCAACTCTAATATATGGCAGGTCGAAATTCCGGCGGCGTGCCATGGGGCCTGGCAATTTCATGAGTTGTTCGTCAATGGCCGGCGCAAGCAGCGGGCGCGCCTGCCTGTTTCGGGCTTCTTCCGCGCCGCGGGCGGACCCATCACGGGCCATCCCACCCAATTGCGGGTCAATCCCGGCGATATCAAGCCCGAGTGGGCGTCGCAAGGGGACGTCGAACTGGTTTTAATTCCGTTCTGGTCGCAAACGCGCAACCAGATTCGTTCCTACTCAGAAGCGTCAAACATCGTTACTCTCGCCGGTCGTGCCTTTGAAACCGCGAACGAGGCGAACGCGCGGTATTATATCGAAAATGCGCCAGACTCGTTGGCGCCAGGAGAATGGCACCTGGACAGCCAGAGCGGCACCGTTACGTATTGGCCGGAGGCGGGCGAAGATGTACCCTCGGCGATAATCACCGCGCCGCATCTTTACGAATTGGCACGCCTGGAAGGACAAGAGAAGACTCCCGTGCGCGATGTGGTATTTCGAGGACTCACCTTCGCCGGTACCGATTGGCCGTTTAATGACGGGAGCGATGTGGATACACAGGCGGCAGTGGAGGTTGGCGCGGCGTTCGAAGCGCAATGGGCGGAGGCTTGCATGGTACAGCATTGCATCTTCACACGCCTCGGTGGGTACGCGATCAACTTTGGCCGCGGCTGCCGTCACAACATGGTCACCGGGTGTGAGATGTACGATCTGGGCGCCGGCGGCGTCCGATTGGGCGACACCGATGGCACGTCAGACAATTGGGGCAATACCGTGGACGACAATCACATTCACCACATCGGCCTGGTCAACGCGCCGGCGGTTGGCGTGTTCGTCCTGTCGAGCGCTTCCGACTGGATTGCGCACAACGAAATCGACCACACGTTTAGCATCGCCATTTCCGTCGGCTGGACCTGGGGATATGGCGCCAATCAGTGCCGGGGCAACCTTATCGAATTCAATCACCTGCATGACATCGGCCAGGGGATGCTGAGCGATATGGGCGGCGTGTACACTCTGGGAGTGCAACCCGGGACGGTCGTGCGGGAGAACCTGATTCACGACGTGAGCGTCTTTGCATACGGCGGCTGGGGACTTTACACGGATGAAGGCAGTTCGGACATCGTGCTGGAGAGCAACATCGTCTATCGCTGCCAAAGCGCTGGTTTTCACCAGCATTACGGGGAAAACAACCTGCTCTACAACAACATTTTCGCGCTCAACCACGACGCCCAATTGGCGCGCACGCGACCAGAAACCCATCTCGGTTTCGTGATGACGAACAATATTGTCTACTTCAATTCGGGCCGGGTCTTTTCGGGAAATTGGGCCTCAAACGGCTTTGTAATCGACCACAACATTTACTTCGACACGCGCGCGGGGCCTTCGCATCCGCCGCTTGACGGTTCGCTGAAGTTCGAGGATTGGCACGCGTTGGGGTACGACGTTCACTCACTGTTCATCGATCCGCTGTTTGTCGCTCCGGAGAAGGGTGATTTCCGGCTTCGACGCCGGTCCCCTGCCCTGCGTTTTGGTTTCCACCCGCTTGACCTGCGGGCAGCGGGAGTGCGAAAGGAGTTTGCCCGTTGAGATTTCAGCCGTATCCATTCGCTTGGGAATGAAATGATTGCGCGGCAGATTTTTGCGCAAGGCGAGGAATGAGGCGCGAGCATATCCCAAAGTGGATCGGTAAGCGCCGAGAGACGAAGTCCTTGCGCAAAAATATCAAGCAAGCATTTCGCTCCCAACCGAATGGCTACGGTTCAGGTCAGGCGTCCATCCATCAGTTGAAAGCAGCGGCCCATGCGCTGGGCCAGGTCCGGCGCGTGTGTCACGACGATCATCGTCACTCGTTCCTCGCGATTCAGTTCAACCAGCAGTCGCGCCAACTCCTCGCCAGCGACGCGATCAAGCGAACCGGTCGGCTCGTCGGCCAGCAACAAACGCGGTTGATTGATCAAAGCACGGACGACCGCAACCCGGCCTCGTTCCCCGCCGGAAAGCTGGCCGGGACGATGGTTGAGGCGCCCGCCCAGGCCCACTCGGTCCAGCAACCGTTGCGCGCGCGCGGGCGCGGATTCGCGAAGCTGCGCGTCAGCGCAAACCAGCGTCGGTACCAGCACGTTCTCCAGGACGGTGCATTGGG
Source organism: Vulcanimicrobiaceae bacterium (assembly GCA_035511075.1). Taxonomy (GTDB): domain Bacteria; phylum Verrucomicrobiota; class Verrucomicrobiia; order Limisphaerales; family Palsa-1400; genus DATAUD01. Next base: position 18,467 of record DATKFW010000109.1, on the reverse strand, counting down.
GCAGGAGGTGATGCGCCTGGAAGACAAATCCGATTTGACGGTTGCGCGTTTCGGCGAGGCGGGCCTCGTTCAACTGCCCGATGTCCTCTCCTCCCAATAGCACCTGGCCGCGTGTCGGCCTGTCCAACGTGCCAATGATATTGAGCAGCGTGCTTTTGCCCGAACCTGAAGGGCCGACTATGGCGGCCGATTCGCCTCGCTCAATCTCCAGGCTGATTCCGTCCAGCACAACCACCGGCGGAGCGTCCTGGACTGACAGATAGGTCTTGCCAACATCCCGCAACTGTAAAAACGACGCCATGAGGCCACTATCCAACTAGACCAATCAACGTTCCATTCAAAAACCGACTCGGCCCGAGTTCTGTTTCAGCCATTCTTCCGCAATCCGGTAGTCCGGACACGCCTTGGCTACTTCCGCCCAAAAACGGGGTGAATGGTTCAACTCGCGCAGATGCATCAATTCATGCACGATGATGTAGTCGCGAACGGGCGCCGGCAATTGGATCAAGCGCCAGTTGAGCGAAATGGTGCCGTTATAAGAGCAGGAGCCCCAGCGGCTTCTTTGATTGCGAACGACAACGCGGCGAATTTTCTCGGAATAGTATTGCGCCAGTTCGTGCGCGCGCTGGATCAGGCAGGACCTCGCCAGGTTCTGCAAATGATTTTCCAGCGTCGGGCGGAGGTTGCCGAGCGGATTGGTCAGCGGCGCCCGTTCCGAGCCGAATTGCAATTCCCATCTCTGTCCCTGCATCGCGACTTCCAGGGGCACCGGTCGGCCATGCAGGAGAATTTCCATGCCTGGACGCAATACTTGCGGAGGCACATTCCGCGTTTCCATAATCCGCCACTGTTTTTCCAGCCAGGTTTTCCGGCTGGCCACAAATTCGCGCGCAAACCGCTTCGTGCCGTGCCGCGGGATGGTTACCAACACCGTCTTGTTGGTGTGCAACCGCAAGACGTAATTGCGGGCGCGCCCGTGCCGGCGATAATGAATAGGCATCCGATGCGAGTGGATTTCGATGCTATCCGGTTCGTTGGAAGGACCGGCGGGCGGAATTAACCTGAAAAATTCTCGGCTCTTTTTCACAGCAATCGTCGCGATGATAACGGAAGAATCCCCAAATTAAAGGATGAAAAGAGGATTTTTTGCCGCCAGGCGCCGCTGCCCGTCTCAGGTCCGCTTTCGAGGTTGACATCGCCTGCCCTGCATGGCTCAGTTCGGGTCGTTGTCTGTTTTAAACCGCGCGCTCTCTAATTCGATCATGTACATTCCATCGTCGTTTCGGGTCGAGGACGCTGCCAAAATCGCGGCGTTTATGCGGCTTCACAGCTTTGCCACTCTCATCACCGATGGCGGCGGCGCTCCGTTTGCCAGCCATCTGCCAATGCTCCACCACCCGGAGAGCGGCAGTCACGGCACTCTCATTTTGCACATGGCACGCGCCAATCCGCAGTGGCAGCATTTCGTTTCCGGGCGCGAAGCCCTCGTCGTTTTTCACGGGCCGCACAGCTACATTTCTCCTTCGTGGTATCAGACCGAGCCTGCTGTTCCGACTTGGAACTACGCAGTCGTCCACGCGTATGGAGTTCCCAAGGCTTTCAGCGACCACGAGCGTGTCGTCGCGCTCCTGCGGGAAACAGTGGCGGCTTTCGAGTCGGCGTTCGAGAAGCCCTGGCCCGGCAACCTTCCCGAGGACTACCGCGACAAGATGATCCAGGGCATCGTCGCCTTCGAGATTCCCGTGACCCGCGTCGAAGGCAAATTCAAACTCGGCCAGAACCGGTCAGCCGCGGATACTCAAGGAGTGTTCGACGCGCTTTCCCGCGCCGCCGACGACGACAGCCGCGCTCTTGCACGATTGATGCTCGCCGAATGCAACGTCCGGGAAACCGCCTGAGTCGCGGGCAATTCCACGCGACAAACCTGGACGGCGGCCAACCACTGCCAGCGCGGGCGTTTTGGTTTGACAGCGACGCGGGGTCTCAGCATGATCCAAAAATTTGATGGTTACAATGCCCAATCAATCCGCATCGCTGCATCATCATGCTCAAGTACCGGCGCATCATCCAGGATAGCGCCCGCAGGATTGCCGACGCGGCCAACCGAGCGGTTGACGATTACATCATGGCCGATGCGGAAAACCAGGCGGAGTTCACTGGCATAATGCTCGGGCGAATTAAAACGGCAATGGACGGCCACAGCAACAGAGGCGTCCGCTGGACAGCCAAGACACTCACCAGTCACAGTCCAAACGCTCGGGACAACACCGTCACCGCCGATTTTCTGGGCGTCGTGGAATTTGAACTGCCGGAATACCGCGTCAAGAAGGGGTTCCTCGCACAGGTCAGGCGTATTGAACGCGGGCTGCCCATGGCGCCCCACGAATGGGACCGCTTGGCAGATCAATGCAAACAGATGTTAGCCATTACGGCTGAATCCTATGTTTTCGTTTGCGCTCGTTCTGGAATCGTTGTCGTGCCAGCGCTTGCGATTGCCTCTGGGACAGCCCCCAGGAACCCCCATGATTTTTATTCTCGCACCGCGCTGCGGTTTTACGAAGACCACTTCGAGTGCTTTGTCGGCGACTTGGAAGTTTCGTCGGCTGACACTGCGACATTGCAGCGCCTCAAAGCACGCTACGCGCTGTATCTCGGCGCGTCGCCAATTGAGCCTGTGGCAGATTTGCAAATGCAGCTTGGCAAACTCCTTTGAAGGGCCGCCCCGGACGCCGGGCCAGCGTCTTTGCAAAAGCGGCTTTCCGGGCAATGGCCTTCTTTGTGGTTGACCTCAGTCTCCAGACGGCATTACCAATCACCGATGACAAAACATACCAATTTAACCGCAAGGCGACCGAGCATGGTAAACCTGCGAACTTTTTTCCAATCCGCCATTACGTTGGCATCGCTGGTCGGCGCAGTCGGCATCGCTGGGATTCCGGCCCGCGCCTTCGCGGCAGACTCCGATCAACCGCAATATTACGAGTTGCGGGTCTACACTACAAAGTCAGAACAGCAACAAAAGCTGGTCAGCGATTATTGGCAAAACGCGGCCGTCCCGGCCTACAACCGTATGGGCATCCAGCCTGTCGGCGTCTTCACCGAGTTGCAAGATTCCGCCACGAACAAGATTTATGTCCTCATCCCGTGCGACTCGCTGGATGTCTTTGCCGCCATCCCTTCCCGGCTGGCATCCGACGCCACCTACCAGGCGGCCGCCGCCGACTACATGGCCCTGCCGAAATCCAACCCGGCTTACGAGCGCATTGAAAGCTCCCTGAACGTGGCCTTTGAGAGCATGAAAAAACTCGCCGCGCCGCCGTCGTCAGCGGACAAGAGCCCGTGGATATTCGAGTTGCGCACCTACCAAAGCCCCAGCGAAAGCAAGGGCATCAACAAGGTCCGGATGTTTAACAGCGGTGAGGTTCCCTTGATGCAGGAAGTTGGGTTGAGTCCGGTCTTTTTCTCCCAGACCCTGGTCGGTTCGCAAATGCCCAATCTCGTTTACATGGTTTCCGGTGAAAACATGGACGAACACAAGAAACATTGGAAGGGGTTCTCGGAGGCGCCCGTCTGGAAAAAGTTAAGCGGCGACCCGCAGTACAAAGACAACGTCTCGCGAGTCATCAGTATCTTTCTCAAGCGCACCCCGGCCTCGCAAATCTGACGACTGGCGCCCTCGTGGAAGAAATGCGCCTCACAAATTAAATTCCGGCCCCAGATAAATCTCGCGCGCCTTCGGATCGTGAGGCATCTGCGGCCCGAGCCCTTCGTAAACGACCTGGCCGTGATGGATCAAATAGGCGCGGTCCACCAGTTTGAGCGTCTCGCGCGCGTTGTGATCGGTTATCAAAATGCCCAGTCCGCGCTCCTTGAGCAATCGAATGATCTTTTGCACTTCGTAAACGGCAATCGGATCGATGCCGCTGAAAGGCTCGTCGAGCAGCAACAGCTTCGGGCTGGTGACCAGGGCGCGGGTAATTTCCAGCCTGCGTTTTTCCCCGCCGCTTAGGGTGTAGGCCTTGCTCTTGGCGATGCGGGCCAGGTCCAGCTCGTCAAGAAGAGCTTTTAGCCGCAATTCCCGCTCCCTGGCGCCGATGGCGCACGTCTCAAGAATAGCCAGGATGTTTTGCTCGACGGTGAGCTTGCGGAACACCGAGGGTTCCTGCGTCAGATATCCGATGCCTAGCCGGGCGCGCTTGTGCATCGGCAGCCGCGTGATTTTTTGGCCCTCGAAAATGACCTCGCCCGCGTCCGGTTTCACGATGCCCACCACGATGTTGAACGTCGTGGTCTTGCCCGCGCCGTTGGGTCCAAGAAGACCGACGATCTGGCCGGCATTGACAAAAATGGAAACATTATTGACAACCTGGCGTTCATTGTATTCCTTGGCCAGATTCTCAGTGGAAAGAAGAGGAACCGCAGTGGCGACAGACACCGACGGCGACATTTTTCCCTGGCGCCCGCCGGACTCCCTTCCTGGATCAGGCTCGCTCATCGGTCAAGAGGAAGGACGTCCGGTTTTCGTTGTCGTTGTGGCGGGAACAATCTTGTACCAACCAAAGGCGCGAAAACGGTTGGTCTTCGGGTGCCAGATCAAGTAGTCGGCGTCACTGATCACGAACTTGTCCGTGATGGCCAGGGGCGCCCCAGTGAGTTTGACCTGGTCGTTGGTCGCCGTGTAATCGGCCCGGGCCGCCGTGGCATGAATGCTCCCGGAAAGTTTGGTCTGCTCGAGAACAACGTCGTGTTGGGCAACCGCCTTTTCAATCTGGTTGGTGGTGGCAAAGAAGTCGGCGGTGACGCTCTCCGCCCTCAATGTGTCGCGCGGCGCGTTGGTGCCGTTCCCGAACTGCGTGATGACCACGTGGTTGCTGGCCTCCAAATCTTCCATCCGGAGAGTGGTGGGGGAACGGTGTCCTACCAGCACTTCGCAAACAATAGTCTTGACGTTACCAGCGCGGTCCGGCGCAGTTTCGCCGCGAACATTGCCGCGGGCGATGGCTGCCGCCACCTCGTTGCTGACCAGTTCGACGTTGAGGAGATCGCAATCGAGGGTGTCGCGAAGCACCCCATTTTCCAGCAGCCTGACCCGGACACCCCCGCGAAACACTGCCAGGTTGGTTTGATAATCGATGTTCGTCGAGGAGATGACAAGCCACTGGTTTGTGGCCGTGGCGGTTTCGAATTTTGCACGGCCGCGGGCGTGGTACAACTTGTTGGTCACATCCGCGGTCAGCGACTGTCCATAAACCTTTACCCGATCATTCCACCAGACCGGAGTGCCCGACAATTCGAACCGGTCCTCGGCCCTTGAATATACGGCGTAATCGCCGGTGGACCTGCTTTGATCGGCCTGATTCACGATGATCACGTTGCCGTTGGCGGTCATGCTTTCCACCGGGCCGTTGGTTGGAGGCATTTGCATCGTGGCATCGTCGGCAAACAAAATGCGCAGTCCACTGGCATCGACCCGCGGCGGTTCGCCAGCCTGGCGCTGGGCCGCGGTTTGCAACGCGTTGGGCCAGCGGACCCGAACGTGGTTTGTGGCCCAGAGAATGTGACGCGTGCTGTCGTAAGTGAACTGCTCGGCCCTGGCTTCCTGATCGCCATTGTGCCAGGCGGCATTGCCCGTCAACACCATGATTTCGCTGCCGTTGGTGACGTAATAACGCGCCGTCTCGCCGGTGGCGCGGCCCTTGTTCGTGGTGGTAATGATGACATTTTGCCGCGCCAGAATGTTTTCAATGCCGCCATTGGTGCTGAGTTGAATGAAAAGGAAATCCGACGTGACGTCCATCTGAGAGTCTACCACGTGAACGTCGCCGAAATATTCGGCCCGATTCGAAGCGTAATCGAATTGGCACCGGCGCGAATAAATTTTCACGATCTGCCACGGACCGTCCGTCGCGTTGGTCCGTTGGCCGCCCAACAGGGGACTCTTGAGCAATGAGCGCAGCACCCGAGTCTCCACGTTGTTCGAGACAACCAGCGTCTGGTTGGTTTCCCTGAGCAGGAATCCGTCACCCTGCACGAACACATTGGTGGTTGGCGTGAATAATTCGATATGCCCGGCGTCCCAGGCGATATTGGACAATAGATGACATTCCGGTCCTCGCGACGTTAAATTGGTCTGGCCATTCCGAAAGGATATCATTTCAAATGGCGTCACCACGCTCTCATCTCGGGCCACCTGCGTCGAGCGGTTGCCCGAAAGGATCATTTCCAGAACCTTTCCTCGCGGAGTGTCTCTGTAACGGCTGACCTTGAAATTGTTGGCCAGATGGGCCTCGGAGGGCACTTGCGCGAAAACCGGCAGGCATGTCCAGAGCATCAAGCAAATGCACGCCGCCACTTTCATTGAGCTCCCGCCAACGCGCGGACGGTCGCGTGCAATTTAGCCAAACCTGCCACCACCCGGGACATTTGCGCGAGCGGAATCATATTGGGACCGTCGCTCAGAGCGTGCTCGGGGTCCGGGTGCGTTTCGATGAACACTCCGTCCGCACCCGCCGCGATCGCGCAACGCGCAAGCACCGGCGCCAAATCGCGCTGTCCGCCGGAGCAGTCTCCGCCGGCTCCCGGCAATTGCACCGAATGCGTCGCGTCAAATATCACAGGAAAGCCAAACCCGCGCATGATCGGAATGGACCGCATATCGGCAACGAGGTTGTTGTAGCCGAAGGTCGTCCCGCGCTCGGTCACCAGCAGTTTGCGACCGCCACCACCGGCGGCTTTTTTGACGACCTGCCCCATTTCGAGCGGAGAGAGAAATTGGCCCTTCTTCAAATTGACAATCTTGCCGGTTCGCACCGCCGCGAGAATCAAATCGGTCTGGCGGCAGAGAAACGCGGGGATTTGAAGGACATCGACGACCTCGGCGGACGCCTGCACCTGCTCTTCTGTGTGGACATCGGTCAGGACAGGCACCTGGAGATTGGCGCGGATTCGGCCCAGCACATCGAGGCCGGCTTTCAAGCCCGGCCCCCGGAAGGATTTGCCGCTGGAGCGATTGGCCTTGTCGTAGCTCGCCTTGAAAATGAAGTTAACCCCCAGCCTGTGGCACGTCTTCCGCAGCGAGGAAGCGACCCGGAAGCAAATCGCCTCGTTTTCAATAACGCACGGACCGGCGATCAAAGTTAATTGTTTTGACCGCCGCAACGAATTCCAAATGGCCGAATCTTCCAGCAAGCCACGCCTTTGTACGGGAAAGGGATATGGACGGCAAGGAGTCAGTGCATTCACGTCCACAATTGGCGGTCAAGCGACCGGTATTGTATGGCTTCGGAGATGTGGTCGCCGCCGATGTCGTCCGCGCCGGCCAGGTCCGCGATGGTGCGGGCGACCTTTAGGATGCGGTCATAGGCCCGCGCGCTCAAGTTCAAGTCCGCCATTGCAAACTTCAAGAGTTCTTTTGTTGACTCCTCCAGCGCGCAATGGGACTTGAGTTCGCGCGGCCCCATTCGCGCGTTGCAGGTGATGGCGGGCTTCTTGGCGAACCGTTCCTGTTGCCGCCGGCGCGCTTCGACCACCCGCTGGCGGATGACTGCCGACGTTTCGCCCGTGCGTTCGCTGCTGATGTCCTGAAATTTCACCTGCGGCACCTCGATGTGCAGATCAATGCGGTCCAGCAACGGCCCCGAAATGCGCCCCAGGTAATTCTGTATTTCACGCGGCGAACTCCGCGATTCATTCGGCATTTTGCCGTCGGGCGTCGGGTTCATGGCCGCCACCAGCATGAATTGCGCGGGGAATGTCATCGTGCCCGCGGCGCGAGAGATCGTCACGCGCCCCTCCTCAATCGGCTGCCGCATCGTCTCCAGCACGGTGCGTTTGAACTCGGGCAATTCATCCAGAAATAACACGCCGTGATGCGCCAGGGAAATTTCGCCCGGCGTCGGATTGGTGTTGCCGCCCAGCAAACCGGCGTCGCTGGCCGTGTGATGCGGCGTGCGAAAGGGTCGCCGCGTGACCAGTGCCTGTCCTGGTTTGAGCAGCCCGACGATGCTGTGAATCTTGGTCGTTTCCAGCGATTCTTCCAGCGTCAGCGGCGGCAATATCGTGGTCAGGCGTTTGGCAAGCATCGATTTTCCCGTTCCTGGCGGTCCGATCAATAGGACATTGTGCCCACCTGCCGCCGCGATCTCCAATGCCCGCTTGACCGATTCCTGGCCCTTGACCTCCGCCAGGTCCATCTCGTCGTCCTGCGATTGATCGAATATTCTGATCAGATCGACCTGTGTCGGCTCAATCTTGATTTCGCCCTCCAGGAAACCGACGGCTTCCCGCAAGTTATCCACAGGGATCACCTGCAATCCCTCCACCACCGCCGCTTCGGCCGCGTTTTCGACCGGGACAAGCACGCCGGTCATCTTTTCCGCGCGCGCCCTCCACGCGATGGGAAGCACCCCTTTGACGGGCCGCACTTGTCCGGTCAAAGCCAGTTCCCCGATCATGATGAAATGGTCCAATCGATCCGATTGAAGCTGGTCATTGGCCGCGAGCATTCCGATGGCGATGGGCAAATCGAAACTTGGCCCCTCTTTTTTGACATCCGCCGGGGCCAGATTGATCGTCGTGCGGCCCATGGGGAATTTGAAGCCGGAATTGGTCAGCGCCGTGCTGACCCGGTCGCGCGATTCCTTCACCGCCACATCCGGCAGGCCGACGATGACAACCACCGTGTCTCCCCACCCAGAATTAACCTCCACCTCCACGGGAAAGGCTTCGATGCCGTTGACGGCGGCGGACATGACACGGGCCAGCATGGCTGGATGTTGGGCGAAGGACGGCGCGAGGGCAATGCGGTTTTTGTGGCCTGCCAGACAGATCGGTCAAGATTATTTTTTCCCTTTGGGAGCCTCAGGTTTTACCGGTGGGAAACTGGAAAGCCGAATTCGGGAGTAAGAGGCATGTTTGTCGTCTGGATGCGGTTCAACTCCAAGAATCGTGATCTCCCCGCGATCCGGCCCATAGGCCCAAAAGACCCGACCGGCTGCAGGGGTTCTGTTTTCCAGGTACGCTTCAAATACTTTGAATCCGTATTTGGCGGTCAGGGTGTCGATTTCATGTGTCTGCAAGACTGGGATGCCTGGGATTATCGCCCAGGAAACCCAGCGCTTTGACCAGCTTCTTGAAGAATTTCTCCTCGTTCAGGTCCAGCCTCGCTTGGAGTTTGCGAGTCGAGAGGTCAGACCATACGGCGGCCATATCGGGCACGCCCATTCGAAGGTTGAAGGGCATGGCATCGGATTATTCCTTGCGGAATGGCGTCAAATCGATCGGCGGCGAGGCCACTCCATTTTTGAAGTTTTCCGCGGATTGATCCAGCATTTTCAAGACGCGAGGGGAGACGGCTTGGGGCGGAACCAGCACGCGCGGCTCCAGCAAGAAAGATCCATTCGACAGCGCCTTGACGCGAAAATATTTCGCTTTGGCGCGGCGGAGACTGATCCGCCTTTTCGCATCGGCAGCAACATCGTATTCTTCCACGACGGCGATGCCAGTTGTCTGCTTGGTTGATTTCAGCAATGTTGACATAACGGTAATGTGGTGGGATTTCCCACCAAGTCAAGTGCTAATTGCCAGCCTGGCTCGTCTTCGGTCGTCTCCCCCAGTGGGAAAGCCGGAAGGATCAAACAGCCGCCAGTTCCACCAGCGCCTCATGACCTTGGGCCACCAGCCTCGCTGATGCGATGGGACCGATTGGCGCTCAAGAATGGTTTTTCAAACCATCGAAACCAGACGGCGCCAACCGGGATCGCCAGGGCCGCCCCAGCCGGATGCAGCATAGCGGGAAGAAAATCGCATAGGGTCAACGGCTGCTGCCACAGATAGATGGAATACGTCCGTTCCCCTATCCATCTCAGAAATTGGCCCGCCTTGCCTGGCATCGGCAACCCGAAAAGGTAGCCCAATAAACAAGGCAAAAGCAGGACCCCGCCCACGCCAATCGCCACTTTCTTCATCTCCATTCCCACCAACATCAGAGACAACGCGGCCACCAGCGAAAAAATGCCCAACGCGAATATGACTTTAACCAAAGCCAGCGGCAATTTCAGAAACCAATTCCGGGAATGCTCGCAGAAAAAACCGAGCATCATTGGCCACACCGCTATCTCAAAGTGGTATTTCGCGGCTTCATAATTCGCCGATTTCAACGGGTAAATCAGCCCAAGCCCGACCAAGCCTGCGGTCACGATCCCAAACACCGCGACACGTTGTCGCCTCGTCCTGCCTCCCGCCAGATAGATGAGTGGCGCCAGGAAATAAAATTGCATCTCGCAGGCCAGACTCCAAAGGTGCCCCAGCGCCATCGGCTCGCCCGTCTCATAGTTTATCAGATAGGCCAACGCGAAGGGAGTCGAACGCGCGTAGCTGGCCCAGTCATGCGTCGTCGGCTGATTCGGCAGGTCCTGCAGAAAAAAACCTGCTCCCAACATCAAGGCCACGTAGGCAATCAGGGCCGGATACAGCCGCCGCATTCGGCGCCACCAGAACGATTTTATCTTCTCCCAGCCTTCTTCTCTTTCCTTCGACAGGGAACGAAAGACTAAAATGCCTGAAATGAAGAAAAACAGGTTGACGCCAATCCGCCCCGCCCCATTCACTCGCCCAGTGTGGAAAAAACCATGCGAGATCAGAACCAATAATAGCGCCAGGCCCCGCCATTGATCCAGGGCCGCCGAACCCCTTAAAGCTTTGGCCTTCGCATCAGCCGACACAATCGTCTGGCTTTTCACTGAAATGGCCCGCTCTTGCTCAAGCACGACCTACTCTGATAAATCCTGGCTGTTTCTGTCAAGATTCAAGTCTTGAGACGGCTGCGCAGGGTGGTCTAAATGTTGTTGTGTAATAGCGGTTGACCGGCCGGATTGATGGCGCCGATTGATATTTGCCCGCGTTTCCCGTATGCTGGGCCGTAGTGCATAGAATCGCTTTTGAAGTCGGGCGTCTGACCATAACCTGGTACGGAATTCTTGTGGCGTCAGGCTTCATGGCCGGTCTGTGGACGGCCAGCCGCCGCGCCAAGCGGGTCGGCATCCACCCCGATACGATCATTGACCTGGGCCCGTGGCTGCTGGTGGGCGCGATCCTCGGCGCGCGGACGATGTACGTTGTTTCTTACTGGAATGAATCCTTTGCCGGCAGGCCGTTGACCGAGATTTTCATGGTGTGGCACGGAGGGCTGGTCTATTACGGCGGGCTCATCGGAGCCTCGCTCGCGGGCGTCCTGTTTGCGGCGCTGAAAAAACTGCCGTTGTGGACGCTGGCGGATATTGTGGCGCCGAGCATTGCGCTGGGATCCTTCTTCGGACGTTGGGGCTGCCTGCTCAATGGCTGCTGTTACGGACGGCCCACCACGATGCCCTGGGGCATCCAATTTCCCAAAGGCCACGAGACCTACCCGAATTACGTCCACCCGACGGAGATTTACGACTCTCTGTTGAATCTCTGCCTGTATATGTCCCTGGCGTGGCTTTTCCGACGGAAGACTTTCGATGGGCAGGTGTTCGCCGTTTATTTGATCTGCTACGCGGTGCTGCGCTCCTTTGTCGAACTTTTCCGCGGAGATTATTCGCCGGCGCATTACTGGGGTGGACTGACACCGGGGCAAATCGTCAGCATTGCCACCATTCTAGTCGGCATGCTCCTTCTGTGGAAATTGCCCAGAAAAGGTCCGCCGGTTCATGCGACGTGATGGAAACGACCGCCTTGCGTCCAATCTTCTTGGCCGGACCGAGCGCCGCCGGCAAGTCGGCGATCGCATTGGATCTTGCTCTGCGACTGGGCGGAGAAATTATTTCGGTCGATTCCATGCAGGTTTATCGGGGACTGGACATCGGCACAGCCAAACCCTCGGCCGAAGAGCGAGAACGCGTCCCGCATCACTTGATCGACGTGGTGGATCTGGACCAGAGCTTCGATGCCGCGCAATTCGTCCGCCTGGCCGCGGAGGCGGTCAAAGACATCCATTCGCGCGGTCGAACCCCAATCTTTTGCGGCGGCACCGGATTTTATTTCAAAGCGTATTTGGAGGGATTGGGCGAAGCGCCGCCATCAGACCCGAAAATTCGAGCCCAACTTGCAACCGCGCCTCTGGAGGAATTGCTGGAGGAATTGGCGCGTCGCGATCCGGCGACCTTTGAGTCCATTGACAGGCGGAATCCGCGCCGGGTCATTCGCGCGTTGGAAGTCATTCGGTTGACGGCGCGGCCATTCTCAGAGCAACGCGCCCGTTGGGGAGAAGCGCCGCGGAATCCGGAATGGCGGCTGGTTGGCGTAACGCGGCCGGCGGGGGAATTGGTTGACCGCATTCATCGGCGTGTGGAGGAGATGTTTTGCAAGGGGCTGGTGGCGGAAACGGAGTTTTTGCTCCAGCGCGGGTTGGAGCGGAATCCGACTGCCCTTCAGGCTTTGGGATACCGGCAGGTGGTTGAACATCTGCGAGGCCAACGCGGTCTTGCGGAGACCATTGAACTGGTGAAAATCCGCACGCGCCAATTCGCCAAACGCCAGTTGACCTGGTTCCGGCGTCAGATGCGCCTGGAATGGATCACGCTGGGCGGCCAGGACGTTCAGGACCTAAGTTCCTGGTTCTCATGTAGTGAAACAGATACTGCTGGGCATAGCCGGAGTGAGGGCCGAAATAGGTTTGACTGAAATGGCGCAGGCGCGGCGGCTTTGGGCGGCGCTTGGAAAAATAGAGTTGGTGCAGCGCCCGGTTGATCCAGACATCCACCGGAAAGGCCCGTTGGAAGCCATACGCGAATAGCAGAACGCAATCGGCGATTTTGACGCCGACACCCGGAAGATCCACCAAGGCCGCGCGCGCCTCGTCCATCGGCAGTTCGGAAAGGCGCGACAAATCGATTTTCCCGGAGGCCACCACGCGGGCCGTGGCCGCAAGGTAAGGAGCGCGAAAACCGAGTTTGCATCCCCGCAATTCCGCTTCGGAAGCGGCGGCGATCCTGGCGGCGGTCGGAAACGAGAACGCGGGCGCAATCCCCTGCCCCACAGCCAAAGGTTCGCCAAACCGGCTGCTCAACAGTTCAACGATCTGGCGAATCTGCGCGATTCGCTTGGTCGATGAGCAAATGAAAGACGCCAGGCTTTCCCAAGGCTCCTGCCGCAATAAGCGCAGGCCGCAACAGTGGGCGACGGCGGCCCGCATCGCCTCGTCTTGGGGAAAGGTCGCCAGAATTTCTTCCAATCGAACCTCCACCTGGAGGTAGTGGCGGAGCCATTGCCAGTCGCCCGCCGCAACGGTCTCGGCGGAAATGCAGTCTGTGTCCTGGCGCAAACGCACCCACCGCGAGCCGATGATCCCCTCCCATGCGCCGCCGTTTTGCCGCCATCGAAACGCCTGGCCCGAGGAAAGGGTCGCCCCCAAATCGTAATGTTTGACGGCGAACTCAACTGACACTATCGGAGGTGATGACATTCGATGAGTTGAACGCGGCGGACAATGTTGCCATCGGCAACGATGTCCCTGATACCGAGATCGGTGAAGGATTCGAACTGCCGCTCGATTTCGGCGGGGAGCGGACTCGCCGGGGGTTTGTCAAGCACGAGAATATTGTCATCGTGCCGCCACCAGCGCGAAAGCCAATCCGGGCGCAAAGCGGGTGGGTCCACCTGGCGGACAAAAAGGGCGTCCTGCCCTTTGCGGTCCAGGTACGACGGCCAGAAATAGAATTGATTTTGCGGAAAACCGGCCGCCTCGAAAAACACAAGCGGGTTCGAGCAAACGCGGCTTTTGGCCTCGGGCAGGTAGAAGGAAATTTGAGAAGTGAAACCGTAATGTTCGCACAGGATGAAGGCCGGCGCGCCGTCTTGTTGTTCGAGGCGGGAACGCGCATCGCCGGCGACCCGGGCCAGTTCCTTCCAGCCGCGGACCCGCCGCAACAGGTCCAGCTTGGCGGGCAGCTTTCGATGCAAAACCTTGTTGACAAGATTCGGCTCGTGAAGGATGACGACGACGAGCGCGCCGAAAACGAGGCCGATGTTCAAAAGCGGTTTAAGCGCCCGCCCGCCCTCCTCCCATCGCTTCCACCAGTAGATGGCCGCCAGGCAAAAAAGCGGGATGATCGCGGGAGCGATCCAATTGGCCAAGATGCGGCTGTGCCAGCTCAGGATGAAGTAGCCCAGGAAAAGTGGCGCGCCCATGGAAAAGAAATAAAGCGACAACGGATCGCGCCGCCCCCGGCGCCAAAACGCCGCCGCCGCCCACAGCGCCGCGATAAAAAACAGGGGGTTCAGCAGGGCGGCCTCCGTAAGAAGGAACTCCACCACATACGTGCGGTGCCACGCCTCGCCCAATTGCCCGTCGCTGGCGACGTGGACGACGGTGATCCAATGGTGTTGCGCGTTCCAAATGACCACCGGCAAAGTAAAGAGGGCCGCGATGAGAAGCGCGAGATACGGGCCGGGCCGGCGCAGGTGCCGCCGTGCGGGCGGCCACAAGAGGAAGAAAACCGCCCAGCAAACGCATTGGGCAAGATTCGTGTACTTGCTCAAAAATCCAAGGCCCATCCATAGTCCCACCCAGAGCCATTGGCGGGTCGTTCCTTCCGGTTGCGCCGCTCGCCACCCCGCAATCATCGCGGCGGTCCAAAACAGAACTGACAACGGGTCCACAGTCATCACCGTTGCACCCAGCGCCGTCAGCGGCGTCACCGTCATGGCCAGCACGACTACGACGGCCAGCCGCGCGCCCGCCTGGCGGTTCAGGAAACGCAGCATCAGCAGGGACAACACCGCCGCGATGACCGGCGAGAAAAAACGGACTCCGAACTCGGTGTCGCCCCAAAGGTGTGTTCCCACGAATTGCGTGTAGGCGATCAGCGGCGGTTTGCTGTAATACGACAGGGCTGGATGTTTTGACCAAAGCCATTGATAAGCTTCGTCCTCGCTCAGCTCGATTTTGCCCGAGTGGATATACGCCAGACGAAGCACCAAACAGATCGCGATGAAGACATATCCCAGGCGAAGCCATTCGGTTTGGTCCGGTGATTTTACGCCGGTAAAAGACGGATGGAGCAAGGAAGGCAGCCGCGCATGCCACGCGGGGAACCACCGGGCGCCAATCGTTTGCCAGAGCGCGTCGAATCCGAAAATCACGGCGACGCTGTAGCCGGCGCCAAGTATCGCTCCGGCCAGCGCATCGCTGGGGTAATGAACGCCAGTGTAAACTCGCGAGAAGCACACCAACAAAGCCAGCGGCAGCATCGCCCAAATCGAACGCCGGTAATAAATGAACAGAATGAGCGTCGCGCTGAACCAGTTGGCCGCATGGGACGACGGCATGCTGAAGCTGTCGCCCATGCCAGTTCGCAAATGGACCCCGGACAAGACGCGGAATGGCCGCAACCGGCCGACGACATTCTTGAGGGTGTCCACCACCATCCAGTTTCCGAAGCAGAGAGCCAGGACAAGCATCAGGACGCAAATCCGGCCGCGCGCGCCTCCCTGGAAAAGGAGCCACATGCAAATCAAAATGAAGATGCAGGCCAGCCACGGCGAATCGCTCATAAACGGCATCAACTGGTCAAAGAAGCTGTTGCTTAGGGACGAGTTGATGAATCGGAACAGCGAGACATCGAGGGATTGCAACCAGCCGATCATGAAAACGGGACGGGTGAGGGATATTTCACCACAGCGGCCGGCATGGCATCAATAGACGATCAACGAACGAATGGGAAAGCCTTTGAGTCGCTGGCGCCCATTGAGAAAGCTTAATTCAATCAGGAAGGTGATCCCCAGAATTTCCACGCCCATTCGCTTGAGCAGATTGGCCGCCGCTCCCGCGGTGCCGCCGGTGGCCAGCAAATCGTCCACCAGCACCACGCGGGCACCGGGTTTGATGGCATCGATGTGGATGGCCATGGTATTGGTACCGTACTCCAGACTGTAACTTTCCTCGTAGGTCTTGTGGGGCAGCTTGCCCTTTTTTCGGACGGGAACAAATCCGCAGTGCAACTTGTAAGCGGCGGCGGCCGCAAAAATGAACCCGCGCGCGTCAATGCCAACGACAGCATCCACCGAGCCTGGCGCAAAGTTGCCGGTCAGTTGATCGATGGACGCCCTGAACAGGCGCGCATCGGAGAGGACCGGCGTGATGTCCTTGAATTGGATTCCCGCCTGCGGAAAATCTGGAATGTTGCGGATCGCCCCGGCTATTTCCTGGACGGTTGCGCTGTCATTTGTCATGGACGTGACAATACAGCGCGCGGCTAAATTTTGACAGCCTCAAGTTTCTCGATCATTTTGCGCAATTTATTCAGCGCGATGTTCTGAATCTGCCGGACCCGTTCACGCGTCACGCCGAATTTTTCGCCCACTTCCTCCAGCGTTTTCTCGCTTCCGCCATCCAGCCCAAAGCGGTATTGCAGAATCGTGGCTTCCCGCGGGTCGAGAGTCTTGACCATCTCGCGGAGCATTTTGGTGACGGTCTTTTCCTCGAGCTGCTCGTAGGGGGTGTCGGCGTTTTCATCCTGGACAACCTCGGCGAAATTGTTGGTTTCATCGTCACCGATCGGGGCGTCCAGTGACGCGGGACGAATGGCGGCGGTGCGCATCTGAGCCACCCGCGACGGGGACATCCCCATTTCCTCCGCCAACTCCTCATCGGTCGGTTCGCGGCCGAAGACCTCCTGCAATTTCATCGCCGTGCGCCGCATCTTGGCGATCTTATCCACAAGATGAACCGGCAGGCGAATGGTCTTGGACTGATTGGCCAGGGCGCGCTTAATCGATTGCTTGATCCACCACGAGCCGTAAGTGGAAAGCTTGCCGCCCTTGGCGGGATCGAATCGTTCGACCGCTTTCATCAGACCGATGTTGCCCTCGTTGATTAAATCCAGCAGCGGCAGGCCGAAATTCTCGTAATCGTGAGCGATTTTGACGACCAGGCGCAGGTTGGCCTTGATCATTTGTTCGCGCGCTTTTTTGTCGCCCTTTCGGATGCGGGCCGCCAGCTCGATTTCCTCCAACGGGGTGAGCAATTTGACCTGTCCGATTTCGCGCAAATAAAGCTTGATGGCGGTTTCGCCGTCGTAGGGAGCGCGGTCCCTCTCGGGCACAGCGGTGTATGTTTCCAGGTCGCGCGGAATATCGGCAGCCACTTCGAACGCAGGCGCCGCTGGCGCCAGGACTGTGCGGCGGTCCTTTGCGCGCCGGGTTCCAGCCGCCGGAGCCGTCTTTTTGCGTCGGGTCCGCACGGTTTTCGCGCGATGCTTCTTAGTGGCCATGGCAATCCTATCGTTACGGCAAGTTTTAGAGTTTCGCGCCGCTTCGGCAAGCAAATTACGCCACATTTGTCATCGGGTATTCACCCAATGTGCCTTTGACAGAAGGCGCCTCCGCCACGTTCAAACGCCACTGTTTATCGCTGTATCCAAGCCATTGCCTTGTCCGCCAGATTATCGAAGGCTCTCACTGCCAATTCAATGTGGTCCGGGCGCGTGTCTTCGATCTTATTATGGCTGATGCCCCCCAGGCTCTGCACAAACATCATCACCGTTGGCACGCCGGCGCGCGCGATTTCAGCGGCGTCGTGCAACGGACCCGAAGGAAGCCGATGACTCGCGCCGCACGTTTCAAGGATCGCCTGATCGCATAACTCGATGAGTTGGCGGTCAAAAAGGACAGGCTCGATCTGCCACAGGCGCTCCCAGGCGACGCCGACATTGCCCTCGCGCGCGAATCGCTCGGACGCTAAACGGGCCTCGGCCAGCATCGCCGCAAGCGCGGGGGCGCCCAGATGCCGCTGGTCCAGCGTGATTCGGCATTCCTCCACGACACTGGTGACGATGCCGGGCTTTGTCGCGCAGGAACCAATCGTGCAAACACCGCCGTGACGGGCGGCGATGTGATAAATCTCCGGACTCATTTTTGCCGCCGCCAGAAAGGCGTCTTTGCGCCGATTCATAGGCGTGCTGCCGGAATGGGCCGCCTGACCGTGGAAGGTGACGGCGTGGCGCTCGACCCCGAATGTGCCCAGCACCGCCCCAAGCGGCAGGTCCAGGTCCAGCAGCACCGGCCCCTGCTCAATGTGCAATTCCAGGTAAGCCGCGGCGTTCTTGAGTTCCTGGGCGCTCTCCCGGGCGCGATCCAAGTCTAGGCCGAACTTCGCCAGTGCTTCCGTCAACCCGATGCCATCCTTGTCTTTGAGCCTTCGGGCCTCCTCGACATTAAGATTACCCGAACAAGCCGAGGACCCGAACAGACTTTTCCCGAAACGCGCCCCCTCCTCGTCCGCCCAATCCACCAGGCGAACGGTCACGGGCGGTTTGCCGGGGAATTGCGCGTGGATGCGGCGCAGGACTTCAACGCCGGCCAGCAGATTTAAACAGCCGTCCAGCCAGCCGCCATTGGGAACGGAATCGATGTGTCCGCCGATGAGCAAGGCGCGTTGAGAAGCCCCGGGCAGAGTCATCCAGGTGTTGCCGGCGGCATCGTTATGAATT
>DATKFW010000108.1:0-213202 GCA_035511075.1 Vulcanimicrobiaceae bacterium | reverse complement strand
AACAGATTTCAACCGGAATTCCGTCAATCTTCTGTAACGGTCAATATTGTGCGAACGTCCGCCGACGACGATCATCCGACGACGGACGTTCGACGATCATCGCAACATTTCTGATGTTTAACCTTTAATCAAGAACATGGCACCCCGGTTGCGGCCTCGCGTGGAGGCTCGCTAACCGGGGTGCCCGCATTCACACGCTTTTGGCGCGTCAACGCGTTCCGGCTGTTATGGCAGTGTGTTGGCATGGTGGGGAAATTGTCCTGTGTTTCTCGTGATTCTGTCTGACAGTTTTGCTCAGGTGAGGTTTCCGAGCGAAGACCAAGACCACATCGAGGGTGTGATATGTGGGGGTGCGTTTTCGTTCCTGTGAGCAGTGTTGCAACCACGTTAATCAGCGTCCTGCACGGACGCAGATATGGACTGGACGCTTTGTGATTGTGGCACCACCACGCGGCCCCCGCGTCCCGCTTATGACGCGAAGGAATTCTGGCGGATAGTCCGCCGTCCCGGAGTCGTTTCACGCAACGGAAGTCCAAAACGTTCCGCAAGACGCCGCAAGTTCCCAATGTCCACTTTACCCATGTAGGAACTCCGAACGGTCCCGTTTGACGTGACTTTGTTGAACCAAGCGCGTCCTTCGTTGTCAATAATAAGGCATTCATCATTATTGAACATTTCCGTGTCAATACCATGTTTCATGCTGCATTCTCCTTTTTGTCAATTATACGCAGTTTTACCCGGCGTTTAGCAACCGGCTTAACCGACTCCAAACTCGCAAGGCGACCGGCCATCAAATCCAATTTTCGCTCGATGGATTCTAAATCACCCAGGCTTGCGCCTTTCGCCGTTCCTTCACTATCACGCGTCCGACCGACCCAATACTCGCAACATGCCATTTCGAGTTGCCGAGCCTCGTAATGAAGTTGCTTGCCGTCGTATGGGAACAATTCCTTGAGCCTGGCAGTGTGTCTTTCGTTTTCACCTTGACATGGTTGATCTTCCATTAAGGTGCAGATGCCGGAATTTGTAATAAAGCGAGCGAAGGCTTGACAGTCCTCTACTTGAACCCCCTGTCTCACACGCCGCTGGAAGAATTCCAGTTGACGCATGGTTGCCTTGTAAACGTTGTGCCAATTGACGCAAGACATAGACTGTAACCACACTTTCCATGTGGCACAGTCTGCCCGTTACGATTTACACCAAGCGCATACGCCTTGGACTTTACAACGTGCGGTCTTACGACTTTCTACCTACTATCCTACCACCTATCAGTAACTTGTCAACTTATTAACAAGCTACCCTAAACCGAGTTGTCAACATATATTGTGCGAAACGTTAAGGATTCCGGCTTGGTGAGAGCGAACAGATTAGTCTCAACACACATGGGCAAGTGGCTGGGACGGTTTGCAGTTAACTTGTTTGATTTATTGAGCGCTCTGGCATACAAGTGTAGTACGACTGAAGTATTTCAATGCCGCATTGACAAGAAATTGGTCGCGAAGGCCAGGGAAGTCGCTAAAGATATTGGCACAACCCCTGGCGAGGTGGTGCGCCTTATGTTTGCGCAAATGGTCAAAAGAAGGGCCATTCCATTTCCGTTGAATGCAGACAGCCCAGAAGACGAGGTTTTAGGACCGGTTAAGCGCAGGGTGGCTATGTGGGATGAATTATGATGCCCAAAATCGGGGAAACTTGGTTTGTGGATTTTGGTCTGGCGGCCAAGCCACGATGGGCTTATGTGGTTGGCGCCGCCCCAAATGGAAGGCTGGCCTTGGCCTCCGTGCTCACGATAACGACGCAATTTAATGGGACTCCTTATGATTGCGTGAGCAGAGTTACGTCAATGCGCAGAGTCTTCAGCCTGTAAAATTTGCAGAGTTAAGCCGGAAAGCTCCTGGCCAGTTTGATGCCGCCGTTTTGGAAGGCGCTCGCCAATTAATGAGACTTTGGCTCCAACTCAGTGCTACTAAATAAACTTCTGGTCAATCCGGGGATTCCCCTGCCCTACCCTCCAACGGCCAAATGACCAACCCTGCCAACCGGGTAAATGGGCAAAGCGTAATTAGCACAATGGCGCTTGGCTCAGGCACGATCCACCGCGGTGAAGACTCGATGTTGTTAGGCGGGTTGTAAGACGTGCGCATCGAAATCGAAAAATTCTCAGCAACTGATCAGTGCGGAATAGATTGATAAAAGCGCGACTTGTAGATGGAGGCATTTGTGTCCGTGAATTGAACGAAGCCGTTCGTGTCCGCGGTTGCTAGGCCAAGGTCCTGCCACGTTTGCAAGTTGGTGCTGGCCTCAAATTCGAAGCTTTTTCCCGGTGATCCATACGTCTGAAAAATAATGTTGCCGTTCACCGACAGTTGCAGCACTAGCCCATGCACGATGATGTTTACCGGAGGGGAACTGATGACGGCCCCCGTATCGTTCGTCCCAAGCGCCGTCAAAGTGTAAGCCCCCGGCAGCGGATTTGGCCACGTTACCGATCCGAAACCACCGAAGCCGGAGCTTACCATGATCACCACTCTTCCCAAGTTATTGCTGTTGGCGAAAACCACGACATTGGTCGGGGGCGGGACGTTCGTACCATTGATGGGAATCGCGGCTCCATAGGAAATTGAAGCTCCGATGGTGATGTTCGCGGGCGCGACGAATATTTGTCCATTGGTCGGCGCGAAGATGCCCGGTGCATTGAGATTGGTTTGTGCGAAACTATAAAAGGGCGCCAGCAGCAGACTTGCACCCAGACTTAATTTGCCAATCCGCAAAAATTGTTTAATATTCACGCTCAACTCCTTTCAATCGAATAACCCGCTCTGCGCGAATTCCGATTCTTAAGGTTGTCGTTTAAATTAATATAATAACATTTTTCCGCCTTGGCGCGTATCGTTTCACGCTGGCACGAACAAGTCAAGCAAAACCCCTACCTCGTTGGCAGCCCTGGACTTCCGTGTGTGGGGTGGAGATTTGCCCGGACGCTGGCTATTCTGTTTTTGATGGAGCGGGGCCTGTGCCTTGGCGCTCCCTTTCGATCGCGCACCGAGCGCGGCGATAGACTGTCATGGCCACTAGAAGCGGCGCCAGAATCATTGCGATTTGCGGGACAAGGTTGCTCCTGAAGATGGTCAACGTTTTGTACGTGATCCCCAGCAGTTCCAGCAGGCAGGCGATAACCGTCAAAATCATGCACGCAAACGCGAAACGCATGGAGGCTTTACGCGTCGATGGTACGAACGCGAGCACCGCTGCGACCAGGGCACAGGTGCCGGACATGACACATGCAATGAGCAAGAGAGGGGCAATGGCTGTAATAAACATAATCAAAAGGGTTTGCCGGGCGCGGCTGACCTTGAGCGGATATCGGGATGAGGATTCAGCACAATGCGAACTCTGAAGCGATTACTCCGCGGAAGCAATCAATTATTGGCTTGGCGGCTGTATTGCTTTTGTCACAAATTTGCGGCATGGTTGTAACTGAGGTGGGCGCCTCGACCGCATATTATTCATCGATGAAAAGTCTGAGTTTGAGTATTTGTTTCGTCATTGCACTTGGATTTGCGTTTGCGTTCGACGCGGCCCGAGCGGGCGACACCACGGAAAATTACGGGTCCACGTTGGAAACGGTTGGCTGGGAAACAAACGGGTATGAGACGCCGGTGAATCAGCTTCTAACGCCGGCCGGAACGCTGGTCGAATTGCCGCGCATGAGACCCAACGCGCTGGCGTTAAGCCCGGACGGCGCGTTGCTAGTGACTTCAGGGCTGAAGGCGGAGTTGGTCGTGCTTGACCCCGGCACCGGAAAAATCCTCCAGCACGTGCCGATGCCTTCGGACAAGCAACACCCGGGGGTTGATTCTGTTTCCGCGCAGATTCAAGGCGCCAATCTTAAGGACAAACTAAGCTTCACGGGACTGGTGTTCTCGCCGGACGGGACGCGGATTTATCTCTCCAACGTCAACGGGGACGTCAAGGTTTTTACCGTTGGAAAGGGCGACGAGGTTTCGCCCTTGTACTCGATTCCCCTGCCCTTCGCGAATATGCCCCGACGCAAAGACGATATTCCCACGGGGATCGCCGTTTCGCGCGACGGGACAAAAATCTACGTGGCCCTGAACGTGGCAAACCGTCTGGCGGAGATCGAGGCGGCGACGGGCAAAGTGCAGAGGACGTGGGACGTGGGCGTCGCCCCATACGGCGTGGCGCTGGCCGGCAAGAAAATCTACGTCAGCAATTGGGGCGGACGGCGGCCGGATACCAACAGCGTTGTCGGCCCGATCGGAGAAAACGGCGTCGTGCGAGTGGACGCACGCTCGATTGCCAACGAAGGCTCGGTGTCAATCATCGATCTGGATTCTCAATCCGGCGGCGCCACGGCGGAGATATTAACCGGGCTGCACGCCGGCGCGCTTGCGTTGTCGCCCGACGGAAAATTTCTCGTGTGCGCCAATGCGGGAAGCGACACGTTGAGCGTGATCGACACGGGGACGGACACAATTGTCCAAACGATTTTCGCTCGGCACAAGCCGGGCGACCCGTTCGGAGCGCAGCCCGACGCTTTGGCTTTTGACCGGCGCGGACGGCGGCTGTTCGTCTGCAACGGATCACAAAACGCCGTGGCGGTGTTTGACTTCAAGGCGCGGGAATCCAAGATGCTTGGCCTCATTCCGGTGGGGTGGTTTCCAGGCGCGATAGCGTATGACGCGCGCCGCGATGGAATAGATGTGGCCAACCTCATCAGCGTGAGCAGAAAGATGGAGGCGGCGACAAGGGACACGCATAACGGCAAGGGCCAGGGATTCAATACCAGGCAATATTACGGTTCGCTTTCACTGATTCCTCTGCCCCATCCGCGGCAATTGAAGAAATTCACCGCGGCGGCCCTGGCGAATTTGCGGTACCCGCTGCTGGCGCAGGCCAATTTGCCCCCGCGCGGGGATCGGCCCGCCCAGCCTGTGCCGGAACGCGTGGGCGAGCCGAGCGTATTTGAGCATGTCATTTATATCATCAAGGAGAACCGGACTTACGACCAGGTGTTGGGCGATATCAAGGAGGGCAATGGCGACGCGGACTTGTGCGTTTTTGGCGAGCGTGTCACTCCGAACCAGCATAAATTTGTCAACAATTTTGTGCTGCTCGACAACACGTATTGCTCAGGAATCATCAGCTCCGAAGGGCATCAGTGGGCGGACAGCGCGCTGGCCAACGAGTATGTCCAGCGTTCGTACGCGGGCTGGCCGCGAAGTTATCCCGGGGGCGGCTCCGATCCGAACGGACGCGACGCGCTGGCCTATTCCTCGGCGGGCTTCATTTGGGACGACGCCCTCGCGCACGGCAAAACGTTTTGCGATTTTGGGGAATACTCCAGCGGCCACCATTATTGGAGGCAAACGCATCGGGTGGAGGACAAGTGGCTGGATTCCTACCACGATTTGGAGGGAGGCTCCAACGCGATAGTCTATTTCAGCGAGCCGGACCTCGCCTCGTTGCGGCCCTACGTCATGACCAACTACCTTGGGTTCGATCTTACAGTGCCGGATGTTTTTCGCGCGCGGCAATTCATCAAGGACCTTGGGCAATTCGAGCAAGCCGGGACGTTGGCGAATCTCGTCGTGCTGTGGCTGCCGGACGATCATACCAGCGGAACGAAATTCGGCGAACCCAAACCGGAGGCGCAAGTGGCCGACAACGACCTGGCGTTCGGGCAAATCGTCGAGGGGATCAGCCACAGCCGGTTCTGGACGAACACTTGCATTTTCGCCGTTGAGGATGATCCGCAGGATGGATGGGACCACGTCAGCGGTTATCGCACGACGGCCTACGTCATCAGCCCTTATACGAAACGCCATGCGGTGGTCAGCACGCAATACAACCAGACCAGTTTGGTGCGAACGATCGAATTGATCCTTGGGCTGCCACCGATGAACCAAATGGACGCCACCGCGACGCCCATGTTCGACTGTTTTACCAACACGCCGGACTTCTCCGCTTTCGACGCGGTGACCAATCAAGTGCCGTTGGACGAAATGAATCCGAATCCAAAACGGGTCAGCGACGCGGTCCTTCGAAGGGATGCCTACGTCTCGGCGAAGCTGCCCTTGGACAAGGAAGACCAATGTCCCGAGGACTTGTTCAACCATATTTTGTGGCGCGCGGCAAAAGGCTCGGGCGCACCGTATCCGGACTGGGCGGTGAAAGACGACGATGACGATTGACAATGACCCGGAGTAGCCCCTCCGGGAATAGGGTCCTGCCGGTGGAGTTCGCACGGAACGAATAGCTCGATTTCATCCGGCCCATAGGCTATATTGCAAGCATGAAACACGTCGTCCAAGAGTGCGTCCAAGCGGACCCAGCGCTGGTCAAGGCCATTGCGGCGCATCGATTCGTCGCGGGCATGAAACCGGAACACCTGAAGAGATTGGTGGAGGCGGCGATGTTCAAGGAGTTCGAGCGGGACGAAGTTGTTTTCCGCGAGGGCGACCCGGCAAACCGCTTTTACCTGATCAGCACGGGCAAAATCGAGTTGGAATCCAGGCGCAATGATGAAATTTCGCCGTTGGTTGAATTTCTCGGACCGGGCGACGTTCTGGGCTGGTCATGGCTTTTTCCGCCGTATTACTGGCGATTAGATGCGCGGGCTGTCGATCCGACGTCAGCGATCTTCTTTTATGGCACGCGCCTGCGCGAACACTGCGAGCACGACCCGGAGTTCGGGTATGATTTGATGAAACGCGTGGCGGCCGTGACAATCAGTCGATTGCAGAGCGTCCGATCGGAGTTGTTTCGATTGCAAAAAGGGTCGGCTTAACGGAACGATGCAGTTAAAGAATTGAGTTTTGACAGGATTAACAGGATTTACAGGATGGAAAAAAGGATGTGGATCAGAAATAAACCCGCACCGTTTGGGGAGAGTTCCCTGGGGCCGTAATTCATCCTGTTCATCCTGTCTCGAAATCGTCCTGTCATATTGACAGCATGTTGCTCTTGAATCCGGGCGCGAATCGCCGATAATGGCGGGATGCAGTTGATTCGGGACATTCACGCCAGAAAGGCGGCGTTGAGCCAGCCGGTGATCTCGTTCGAGTTTTTCCCGCCAAAAACCGACGAGGGCGACCGCACGCTGCTGGAGAAAACGCTTCCTGCTTTGAAGGAATTGCGTCCCGATTATTGTTCGGTGACATACGGGGCCGGGGGCGGGACGCGGGAAAAGACGCTGGGGATCGTGGATCGCATTCAACGCGTTCACGGCCTGACGGCGATGTCGCACCTGACGTGTGTCAACGCCACCGCGGACCAGTTGCGCGACGTGCTGCTGGAAGCGCGCAACCTGGGCATCCATAATATTCTGGCCTTGCGCGGGGATCCGCCGGGCGGCGATGGCCAATTCACAAAAACGGAGGGGGGCTTTGAATATTCGCATCAGTTGGTGAGCTTTATCAAGGAAATGGGGGGATTCTGCATCGGCACGGCGGGTTTCCCGGAGGGGCACATCGCGTGCAAGGAGGGGCGCGAGGTGGATTGGGACCGGCTGAAGGCGAAGATCGATTGCGGCGCGGATTTCGTCTTGACGCAACTTTTCTTCAACAACCAGGATTTCTTCCGATTCCGGGAGCACCTGGCGAAGAAAGGCGTGGGCGTGCCGATTTGCCCGGGCATCATTCCGATTTTGAGTGCGTCGCAGATCAAGCGATTTACCGCGCTCTGCGGGGCGCAATTGCCGTGGCACCTGGTTGAAAGCCTGGAGCAATACGCCGATGACGACGAGGCGTGCGTGCAATTTGGGATCGAGTACGCGACGCGGCAATGCGAGGAATTGCTGCGGGCCGGGGTGCCGGGACTGCACTTTTACACCTTGAACAAGGCGCGATCGACGAGCCAGGTCGTGCGGAACCTGCGGCTGGACAAGCGCCAATTATAAGGATGAAGCGCGGGGGGCTTTAATCCATTCGACTCCGCTTTGCAGTCCAAGTAGGATGGTCCATGGGAATGAATTCCGGCAGTCCAACACCCCTGCCTGAGTCGAATGCCTGGTTTGTCACCACGCATTGGTCTGTGGTGCTCTCGGCGCAGGACCCCCAAGCCGCTGGTTGGCGCGAGGCCCTCGAATCCCTTTGCTGCACGTACTGGTATCCGCTCTATTCCTACGCCCGCCGCGGCGGGCAATCTCCGTCCGATGCCGAGGACCTTACACAGGGCTTCTTCGCGCGCCTCCTGGAAAAGAATTACCTCAAAGCAGCCGCGCGCGACGAGGGCCGCTTCCGCACATTTCTGCTGGTGGCGCTCAAGCGCTACCTTGCAAACGAATGGGACCGTCAACATGCCCAAAAACGCGGCGGCTTTGCCCAGTTTGTCGCGATTGACCAGGATTTGGCCGAGTCCCGTATTTCCTGCGAACCGGTTCACAACCTCTCGCCGGATCTACTCTTCGACCGCCAATGGGCCATGACTCTGCTTGAGCGGACCATGTCCCAACTCCGGGAGGAGTATGTCGCCGTGGGTCGCGGCCCGTTGTTCGAGTGCCTTCGTAGCTGTGTGGCCAAGGAGGAGTCAGCGATGAGCTACGCGGAAATCGCCGGCCGCGTCAACCTCACGGAGGCAGCGGTCAAAATGGCGATTCACCGCCTCAGAGTCCGTTACCGGGAAATCCTTCGGCAGGAAGTTGCCCACACGGTCTCCAGGCCCGAAGAAATCGAAGAGGAAATCCGGCACCTATTCCTGGCATTTGGCCCGTGAAAAGCGGAGTTTGAATTTTGCCCGTTACTTTCGGCGGGTCTTGCTTAAGTAAGAGGCAGACACATTACGTGTATGAACGAGGCCCAAAATAGTTCTTCTGGCGAACGCCACTGCCCGCAGTGCGGCGCCGAGTTGCCGGGGGAACTGTCGCCCGAACTTTGTCCCAAGTGCCTCCTCAAGACCGGCCTGGCCACGCAACCTCAAACCGGCCCACGAGGCACAATCATTGTCACTGCCGAGCACGTTCTCCCAGGGCTCCCCCACCCTGGCGAGCAGCTTGGTCACTACCGCGTCATCCGATCCCTGGGAAGCGGCGGCATGGGAACGGTCTTTGAAGCCGAGGACCTGGAGAACGGTCGCCGGGTCGCACTCAAGGTGCTGAGCCAGGCGTTCGATTCTCCCGAAGCGCGGCACCGCTTCATCCGGGAAGGCCGTCTGGCGGCTTCGATCAATCATCCCAACAGCGTTTATGTGTTTGGCACAGAGGAACTGGGCGGAGTGCCGCTGATTACGATGGAGATGGTCGCCGGAGGCACCCTGGAAAACCGCGTGCGGACAGGCGGCCCGATGCCTTCCACCGAGGCCGTCGATGCCGTGCTCCAAATCATCGCCGGGCTGGAGGCGGCCCAGCGGATCGGCATCCTCCACCGAGACATCAAGCCTTCCAACTGTTTCGTGGATGCCGATGGCACGGTCAAGATCGGCGACTTTGGCCTTTCCATTTCCACGGCCATCCGCACCGAGACGGCCTTGACGGCAACCGGAACTTTTCTGGGCACGCCGGCGTTTTGCGCGCCCGAACAACTGCGCGGCGAGGAGCTTAACGCAAAGTCGGACATGTATTCCGTAGGCGCGACCCTCTTTTATCTCTTGACCGGACACACCCCCTTTCAGTCCAAAAACGTCGTTGCCCTTATCGCCACAGTCCTCGAACAACCGGCGCCTTCGCCCAGGCAATTCCAGCCAAAATTGCCGCGCGGCCTGGCCAACGTTGTGCGCCATTGTCTGGAGAAGCAGCCGGGGGAACGTTTCAGCAACTACGAGGAATTGCGCAAAGCTCTTGCGCCCTACAGCTCCACCGCCCCCGTGCCTGCCACGCTTGGCCTCCGCTTTATCGCCGGGGTTCTGGACATACTCGTATCCGCCGCGCTCGGGATGATCATCGCGATGGTCGGTGCCAGCCTCAAGACGCATACGTCATTCACGCTATTTAACGCGCTTGACCTGCTCCATGATACTACCAAGCAGCCCCTCGTCTTAACGCTTTTTATCTGGGTTTTGTGGATACTTTATTATGCCCTGCCGGAAGGCGTCTGGGGCGTTACGCCCGGCAAGCTCGCCTGCGGCCTGCGGGTCGTTGGTCCGGACAATAATCCCCCCGGTTTCTGGCGCGCATTGCCGCGCCCCTTGTTCTACGTGGCGGCGACATCCGTGGGTGAGATTCTGGCTTTCGGGCTCAATCCATTCGCTTACGTGGGTATCTCTACTGATGCCACGGTGATCCAAAATCTGGCAGCCGGTTCGGACTACGTCCTGCTGGCGCTGATGTTTTCCACGGCGCGGCGCAGAAACGGTTTTGCCGCCTTCCACGATCTAGTCACCAAGACGCGCGTTGTTTCAAGAACAGCCCTCCAAGGCCGCCCGGCGCACACTAGTAGCGAAGCGTCGCCTCCCGACATCGAGGCCAAGCCCCTCATCGGCCCTTACCATGTGCTGGAGACCCTCGAAGAATCGGGTGGCACGACTTGGCTTCTCGGGTACGACCTCCGTCTCTTGCGTAAAGTCTGGATTCGCACTCTGCCCCCCGGCACGCCGCAGGTTCCGGTTGCGTTGCGCAATCTCGGCCGCGTCGGTCGTTTGCGCTGGCTGGCTGGCAGGCGCTCGCCGCAGGAAAATTGGGACGCCTTCGAAGCGGTCAGCGGCCACCCATTGCTGCAATTGCTTCAGCAGAATAAACAAACGACGACGGACGGGGACGCAGTGCCCCCCGCAAACCCACAGCCGTGGTCCCAAGTCCGATTTTGGCTGTGCGATTTGGCCACCGAGTTGAGCAAAGGACAAAAGGACGGCACCCTGCCGCAGGCTTTGGCCCTGGACCGTGTGTGGATTACTGGGGAGGGCGGAGCCAAACTTTTCGATTTTCCCCCGCCAGGCTTCCCTGGCTCACCTGCCCCAGCAGCATCTCCACCGGTACTCGACAACGCGGACCCGCCGCGCTTTCTGGGACAAATCGCCGTCGCTGCACTGGAAGGTCGTGCCGACGCAGTATCCAACCAGCCGGGCCAGGTTTCTGTTCCACTTCCTTTGCAAGTCCGCCAATTCTTCAAGGACCTTCCGCAATTCATCGACGCCGATGCTGTCTTGCAAGCCCTCCGGCCATTGTTGCAGCGGGCGGCCGTGGTCACACGGCGCCGGCGCTTTGCGATGCTGGCCGGTTGCATCATCTTCCCGCTAGCGATCGCTGGCGCAATCCTCTTCGCCGCAGCTTTCTTGAAGCAATGGGAGCGCCATAACCCGGGAATCCCTGAACTCAGCCAAGTCTTGCTGTATCGCTCGGGAATGCAGAGCAACAAGGCCGCAGATCCCCCAGCAGCAGATCGCCAATTCGCCCTCTTTATCGCCAGCCATTACCGCATGGCCATTACCAACGACGCGTCCTGGTCCAACACTTTAACTCTGGCCCTCATCGACGGCGATGACCGCCGTTTCGCCCAAGAGAGTCTCATCCAACATCCAGGGCCGACGGGCGCCGAAATTATCGAGGCCAACGTCGCACTGATAGAATCCCAGTCGGGCTGGTGGTTTTCTGTGGACGAGGTCAAAGACTATTCCGCGTTGGCAGAACGCTTGAGGCAGCGATCCGATTCAGTTTCCGCTTTTCTCTGGCATAGTTTGTCAAACCAGGATCAAGCAGCGCTGACGAACTATCAGCCATCGGCGCCAAGCTCAAACCAGGTTGTGAATACTCTTAACGATATAATCCGGTTCCCGTGCATCTACGAGGTGGAGCGATTCAAAGGCGTCTCATTGCGCCCTGAAACGGCCTGGCTCATGAAGCAAAGCCCCACCAACAGCACTCTGGCCGACGCAAACCGCCAGCTTCTCAACCGATTCCTTCTCGAAGACGCTTATCCACGGGAGTTCTCGAAGGTCCAATTTAATCCCGGAGTTGGAATCTTCGATTCGGTTATGCACCCCTCGTTTGCCTGGAAATTTCTCTGCATCTCGCTGGTCCTTTACGTTTGCCTGCCCGCTCTGATCGCTGCGCTGGCCTTTCGCGGCGGACTGGTGTTGCTTGTGACAGGCGTGACGTTTGTCCGGCGCGACGGCGCGACGGCCTCGCGCTTGCGCCTGTTCTGGCGCGCCCTGGTTGCCTGGAGCCTGTGCCTGGCGGCAATGGTCTTGAACTGGTACGACTACAAAGTGAGTCCGGTATGGGCAGTGCTGGCTGGCTGCTTGTTTTGCGTCCTGGCAGTTCTCTCCATCGCTTTGCCCCAGCGGGGCCTGCAGGACAGGCTGGCGGGAACCTGGCCTGTGCCAAGGTGATCAACTCTGAATCGAGTGCGGCGGTCTTCCCTTTAAAGAGAAAAACCGGAAGTCGCTGGGGCTTCCGGTTTTTTCATAGCGCCAGGCCTGGCACTCTTAACCCACCGTGATCTTGCGGGGCTTGACCTTTTCCGCCTTGGGCAGATTCAGGATTAAAATGCCCTGCTCGACCCGGGCGCTGATTTTTCCGGACTCGATGGACGGGTCCAATTCAAAAGCGCGCCGGAAATCGGCGGGTTGGGATTCGCGATAGAGCGACGTGCCGGCTGGCGCGGGCGCGCGTCGTCCCACGAGAGTCAACACGTTATTCTCCAGACTGATTTCCACGCCATCCTTGGTGACGCCGGGCATTTCAGCCTCCAGAACATAACCTTGTGCGGTCTCGACGATGTTTACCTCGGGCGTGACAAATTCACCTTCGGCGTTCACCGGTTGGGCGTTCGCGGGTCTTTCCACATTTTGGGCAACTGCGTTCATAAGTTCCTTTTTCTTACCCGGGCAACACTGGCTTGCCCGGTCAATTTTTCGTTGTTTATATGTTTAATTGACTGTTACGGGGATCTGTTTGGGCTTTGCTTCCTCCGCTTTTGGCAGAGAAACCGTCAGGATGCCATCGGTGTAGGTGGCCTTGATCTTGTCCCCAACGACACTGCACGGGAGGCTAATCGTGCGATGGAAGCGTCCGAGCCGGCGTTCAGAGCGATAGGTTTCGGCGCCTTCCTGAAGCTCCTGGCCTTTGCGTTCGCCCGAAAGGGTCAACGCACCCTCGTGCAGGGAGATTTCGATGTCCTCCTTTTTCATGCCGGGAAGTTCGGCGCGGACCAGCAGATTATCTTTGTCCTCGTAAACGTCCACCGCTGGGAACCAGCCTTCGAGAAATTGCGAGGCTCGTTCTGGCTCGGCGGAAAAGCCGGTAAGGCGCCCAAATGCCAGATTAAACAGGTTATCCACCTCATCCCGGAGACTCGTGATACGACGCACCGGAGAAAAGGCCCAAAAATCAGGTCTTTGCCATTTTGTATTGCTCATAAAATAGTTCTTTCTAAGTTTTAAACTTTCAAACCAAGAAAGAGCCTATTTCATGCCAAAATCATCCAAATTTATAATATCCTATAGTTAAAGTAGTTACACATTTACGTGACATTGCACATGAGACAATATGGCGCCATTTTGTGAGACTAGCTAGAGTCACTATGGCGCACGATGTGCCTACCCGATGAGGAAATGGTGCCAATCTAGCGTCAATCAAACGCATGGCCGGCGCAGCACAGTACATCGCGCACTTTGTGGCGGACAAGCTCTTTGACGCGGGCACGCGCCGGAGCCAGATATTTCCTGGGGTCGAACTCCTTGGGATTTTCGGCGAAACATTTTCGGATGGCGGCAGTCATCGCCAGACGCAGATCAGTGTCGATATTGACCTTAGTGCAGCCGACGCGGCGCGCGATTTCGATGTCTGCTTCGGGGACACCCGCGGTGCCCTCGCCGAGTTTTCCGCCGTATTGGTTGATTTCCTTGGTCAATTCCTCGGGAACGCTGGAAGCGCCGTGGAGGACGAGTGGATAATCACCCAAACCGGCGTCCATGAGAGCCTTCTTGATGGCTTTGAGGCGATCCAGATCGAGTCGCTGGGCCCCTTTGAACTTGTACGCCCCGTGGGAATTGCCGATGGCCACGGCCAGAGAATCGACGCCGGTTTGCCGGACAAACAGGACGGCTTCCTCAGGATGGGTGTAGACACCGCCTTTGGAGTAACTGCCGCCTTCCTCGCCGTCGTCATGTTGTGCGCCAACGAGCATGCCCAGTTCGCCTTCGACGACGCAGTTGTGCTTGTGGGCGTAGTCGACGACTCGCCTGCAAACCTCGGCATTTTTCTCGAAAGGCTCGTGGCTGCCGTCGATCATCACGCTTGTAAAACCTTCGTCGATGCATTCCTTGCAAAGTTCGAAGGAATCGCCATGATCAAGATGAACGGCGATGGGAATATTGGAGGTGCTGACGGCGGCTTCGATGAGTTTTTTAAGGTAAACGGAGCTGGCGTACTGGCGGGCGCCCTTCGAGATCTGGAGCATGACGGGCGCTTTTTCCTCTTCGCAGGCTTCGACAATTGCCTGGAGGAGTTCCATGTTGTTGACGTTGAAGGCACCGAGGGCATATTTTCCTTTGAGCGCTTTGGCGAATAAATCTTTAGTATGAGTCAATGGCATAAGTGTTTGGCACGAAGGCGGCATGCGGGGTAATTCGCGCGCCCCGGGACCGATATTAAAAAGGGGAGGCGGAAATGGAAGGAAAATCTTCTTGAGTACCGGCGGCGCGAAATGGCCGGAATTTCGCGAACCATTCCAAGGAAAATGAATTTCCCCCAGAGGGACCGTGCTATGCGGTAAGGCGGGGCGCGTCTTCCTCGGCCAGTTTGCGGTAGAGCGTGGCGACGCTGACACCGAGCAGCTCGGCGGCTTTTTCCTTGTCGCCGGCCGTTTGAGAGAGAGCGCGGTTGACGTAGGTCAATTCCTGGTCGCGGAGATAGTCCTTCAGAGAACCAACGGGTTGCGAGAAGGCGGATTGAGCCGGCGCGCTGGCGCCTCCGACTGCAAGGCCGACGGGCGGCGCGGCAACATCTTCGGGAGTTTCCACCAAATCCTCGCCGCCTTCGGCTGAGACATCGCGGCGGAGGACGGGAGGCAAATCGGCGACGCGAATGGTGCTGTCGTCGCACAAGGCGCAGGCTCGCTCGATGGCGTTCTCCAATTCGCGGACGTTGCCGGGCCAATCGTGGGAACTCAGGAGGTTGAGGGCCTTGCGGGTGATGCAGTAAAGTTTGCCGGTGCGCGAATTGATCTTGTTTCGCAAGAAGTGCATCGTCAGCAACGGGATGTCCTCGGGGCGCTCGCGCAAGCTGGGCAGAGTAATCGGAATGACGTTGAGACGGTAAAAGAGGTCTTCGCGGAAGGTGCCTTCCTCGATTCGCTTTTCCAACGGTTCATTGGTGGCGGCCAGGACGCGGACATTGACGCTGACGGCGACGTTGTCGCCAACGCGGCGGACTTCCCTTTCCTGGAGGACGCGCAAAAGGCGGCTTTGCAACACCGGTGGCATGGAGCCGATTTCGTCCAGGAAAATGGTGCCGCCGTCGGCTTCCTGGAAGAGGCCCTTCTTGTCGTTGATCGCGCCGGTGAAAGCGCCCTTGCAGTGGCCGAACAATTCGGACTCCAGGAGGTTCTCCGGAAGGGCGCTGCAATTGATGGGAATAAAAGGGGCAAACTGGCGACGGCTGTTAAAATGCAGTGCGCGGGCGACCAATTCCTTTCCCGTGCCGCTTTCGCCGAGGATCAAAATCGTGCTGTCGGTGTCGGCAACGCGTTCGATCATCTTGAAAACGTCCTGGATGGTGGTGGAATTGCCGATGAGCTGGCTGAACTGGTATTTTTTCTTGAGTTGTTTGCGCAGGTAAATGTTTTCTGAAATCGCAACATTGTAGGAAAGAGCGCGCTGGACGCAGAGTCGGAGGTCATCGACTTTGAAGGGCTTTTCCAAATAATCGAAGGCGCCCTTTTTCATGGCATCGACCGCGGTCTCGATCGTGCCGTAGGCAGTGATGACAATCACTGTGGCCGGGGGATTGAGAGCGCGGGCTTTCTGAAGGATTTCCAAACCGTGGGCGTGCGCTTTGTCCAGATAAAGGTCCGTGATGACTAATTCAGGAGTGTTGGAATCGAGGGATTCGACGGCGAGGTCGTAGCTGCTGAAAGGCATCACCTCGTGTCCTTCCCGGCGGAGGAGTTCGGTGACCATTTGCACCATGGTCACCTCGTCGTCAATCAAGAGAACTTTCGCCATGTCTCAATACTAGTCACTGTGTGTCCCAACATCAAGCACCGCGTGGCGCCGCGTTCAGTGGCGTTTCGAAACAAGCTCGCTGAGTTTAAAGATCGGCAGGAACATGCAGATGACGATTCCGCCTACGACCACACCCAGGAAGACGATCAGCAACGGTTCGATCAACGCGGTCAGGCCGGACAAGGTGTTCTCGATCTCTTCGTCCAGAAAGTCGGCCACGCGCTCGAGCATGGAGTCGATCTTGCCGGTTTGTTCTCCGGCGGTGATCATGCGAATAATCATTGTTGGAAAAATGGGATGCTTGCTCAATGCGGCGGAAATGCCCTCGCCACGCTCGATGTCGACGCCGGCGGCTTTAACGGCGGCCTCCATAATGACGTTGCCGACGGTGTTTTGAACGATCGAGAGGACTTCCAAAATGGGCACGCCGCTGCGGATGAGCGAGGCCATTGTGCGGGTGAAGCGTGCGAGGCAGATTTTATGGGCAATGGGTCCGAAAATGGGCAACTGGATCCGCTTGGCGTCCCAAAACTTCAGCCCCATCGGCGTCTTGATGTAGTAAATCCATCCGCCGACTATGGCGCCGGCCAGGAGGACGAACCCCAGGAAATAATGCCGGAGGGTATTACTGACGGCGATGAGAAATTTCGTCGGAGCAGGCAACTGGCCGCCGAAGTCGCTGAAAATCTGGCTGAAAACGGGGACGACTTTGACAAGGAGGAAAATGGTGATGCCGATAGCCACAACGGTCACGACGGTCGGGTACATCATGGCCGATTTGACCTTTTTGCGGAGGCGGGAGGTGTTTTCGAGGTAAGTGGCCAGGCGCGCCAGGATTTCGGCAAGCAAGCCGCCTTTTTCACCGGCGCTGACCATGGAATAATAGAGGCGGTTGAACGCTTTGGGATGCTTCTGCAAGGCTTCGGAAAAACTGTCTCCCCCTTCGACGCGGGTGGTGATGTCCTTGATGACATCGCGCATGATTTTGTTGTCGGTTTGTTCGGCGAGGGCCTGCAAGGATTGCACCATGGCCAGGCCGGCGTCGAGCATGGTCGCCAATTGCCGGGTAAAAATTACCTGGTCCGCTAGGGAAACTTTGCCGCCGCTGGTGCGGCCCTTCTTGGCCAACTTCTCCTGGATGGAGACGACCATGAGGTTGCGATTCAACAGTGCGGCAATGGCGTTGGCCTCGGTGGAAGCGTCCACATTGCTGCGGATTTCCCGGCCGCTGGCCGAGTCTCTGGCTACATAGATGAATGAAGGCATAGGTTCAATTTCCTGCGTGCATATTCGGCAAGCAGATTGCAAGCCAACCATGAAGCAAAAATGCGGCCAACCGGGCTCCGAGTCGTCAGCCGCCGCAATTCATCGTCATCAAACCAGAAGCGGCAACGACGGCCCCTACCAGCTTTCGACGGACTCAGCCGCGAAAATTTTTTCCAGGAGGTCCGCGTAGTCCGGGCGCGGCGTTCTCAGATCAACGATCTGGATTCGGTCCCGGTTGTTCTCTTTCTGCCGCGCGATGATTTCCAGCGCCAGGGCATCATCGGGCCGGGTGAGGATGTGAAGGATGCGCGGCATCGCTAGAAACGAATGACCTGCGAGCGTTCGGCCGCCAGTTGGGCCAGGGCGGCGTCGGAGATTTCCAGGTACGGCAACGCGCTTTGTCCCAGGTGCGCCAGAAAGGGCGAGCCTTCCTGGACACAAATGGGACGGCCCGATTCGCCCAGGAGCGGCAGATAGCGCGCGTAATTTTCCGCGTCCGCCAAATCGTCGGTGTTTTCGCCAAGAACCAGGACGGCGGCGCCGCGCAAATAGACCGCAACGTCAATTCTTTTCCACACCGCCACGCCGGCGGCGATGCGGACGGCCTCAGCGGCGCGCCCGCCGGTTCGGGGGTCGGTGTCAATTACAAAAAGGGCGCCGCGATTCATTTCAGGCGGTCAGTTGAATGTGACCATCCTGTCGGTGGCAGCCATCAAATCGCTCAACAGAGCCAGGCCCGCCCAGTTGGTCTTTTCGTCCGTCGGAAGGCGGCGGCGTTGGGCCGCGTAAGCGCAGCCGTAAAGCCTGAGTCCGCGGGCCGCGAGCGATTGCAGGCGCGGTTCATCGAGGCCGCGCACGGCTTCGTCGATGCAATAAAGATAAACTTCGACGCCCTGCGCCAGCGCGGCTTCGGCCAGGCCCAATCCGTGCTGAAACCCGGGCTGATCGGGCGAAGTTGAGAGCATGAGTCCAAGTTTCTTGCCACGTAACGACATGGCGCCAGCGTAATGGATAGTTGACCAAAGCGCGAATCGTTTTCCTTTACGCAGCGGGATTTATCCATAATATGCCCGCATGGTATCGCTCGAATCCAACAAGATCTTTAAGGACCTTTCACCGGCGGAATCCGAGATACTGCGAAAGGCGACACGCGAGCTGAAGTTCGGCGCCAACCAGTCAATATTTAACCAGGGCGATCCCGGCGACGGCATCTATTTTGTCAAGGAGGGGCTGGTGCAAATTTCGGCGGTGGTTGGGACAGGCGATTTGAGGTTGCTCTCAAAAATTCCGCCTGGGGAATTGTTTGGGGAAATGGCCGTGCTTGACAAGGGAGCGCGCTCGGCAAACGCCGTTGCCGAGGAGGCGACGACGGTTTATTACATCGCCCGGCCGGAGTTGCTGCAAATCCTGGAGACTTCGCCAGGGCTGGCGTCGGCGCTGGTGCGGGAGGTTATCCGGCGCATGCGCGTGTTCAACGACCAGTATATCCGCGAAGTCTTCGAGGCGGAACGGCTGGCGTTGGTCGGGCGTTTTGTCAGTTCCATCGTGCATGATTTGAAAAACCCGCTCAACATCATCGGCATTTGCGCGGACATGGCTTGCATGCCGACGGCCGCGCCGGAATCACGGGAAATCGCCAAAGTGCGCATCCGCACGCAAGTCGATCGCATCAGCAACATGGTCAATGAATTGCTGGAGTTCACCCAGGGCTCCCAAACCAATTTTGTTCTCGCGCCGGTAGAGTACAAGGTGTTCGTCGACCAGTTGATCGAGGAGATTCGGCAGGAGGTCGCGCTCAAGTCGGTCAAGGTCGAATACATCAATCGCCCGCCGGCGGTCACATTGCGAATCGACCCGCAGCGGCTCTCGCGCGTATTTCACAACTTGATGGGCAACGCGGCTGACGCGATGTCGGGCGGGGGCACGATCAAACTGCAATTCAACTGGAACGGGCAGGAAATGGTGACCGAAGTTCAGGACTCGGGCAAAGGGATACCGCCGCAGATTTCGGACCGGCTTTTCCAGGCATTCGCGACCTTCGGAAAACCCAATGGGACGGGCCTGGGACTCTCGATCTGCAAGAAAATCGTGCAGGACCATAAGGGCAAAATCTATGCGCGCAATGTGCCGGGCGGCGGCGCGTTGTTTGGTTTCACGCTGCCGGCGCTCGCGGCCGCCGAACCGAAACCGGCGTAGCCGCCAGGTGCGCGGAAGATGAACCGCATTCGACTTTTGCCGGAGCAGGTGGCCAATCAGATCGCCGCCGGCGAAGTGGTTGAACGCCCCGCCAGCGTTGTCAAGGAGTTGGTGGAAAATTCGCTGGACGCCCAGGCCACGCGCCTGACGGTTGAAATCCAGGCGGGTGGACGGAGCCTGATTCGCGTGACCGACGACGGCGCTGGCATGAGCCGCGACGATGCGTTGCTTTGCCTGGAGCGCCATGCCACCAGCAAGATTGCGCGCGCGGAAGATTTGAGTTCCATCGCGACGATGGGATTCCGGGGCGAAGCGTTGCCCAGCATTGCGAGCGTGTCCCGCTTCACCCTGACCACGCGCGAACGGGCCAGCGATTCGCCCGAGGGCACGCAAGTCATTGTCAACGGCGGCCGGATAGCGTCGGTCAAGGCCTGCGGCAGCGCGCCAGGGGCGAGCGTGGAAGTCCGCCAGCTTTTTTTCAATTTGCCGGCGCGCAGGAAATTTCTTCGCGCCGAGGAGACCGAATCGGCCCACATCCAGCACTACGTGACGCTGGCGGCGCTGGCGTTTCCCGCGGTGGCAATCGAATTCCTCAAAGACGGGCGCCCGGTCTGGCAATTGCCGGCTGTCAAGACGCGGGATAAACTCGCCGCCTTGCGCGAGCGCCTGCGCGCGATTTCCGGCTCGGAGGAAGAGTTGTTGGCGGTCGATTTCTCGGCGGAACTTCCCGAGATCGCCGGAGAGGAGGAAGCCGAAGGTCTCGCGCCGGCGGCATCGCGGTTCGCGGTGTGGGGATTTATCGGCGCGCCGGGCGTTTCGCGCGCGACGCGGCAGGACCAGCAGATTTTCGTCAACCGGCGACCGGTGGAAAATCGCGGGATCAACTTCGCGCTTCTGGAGGGCTACCACACGGCGTTGATGAAGGGCCGCTACCCGGTCTGCTGCCTGTTTATCGAGATCAACCCCGGGGAGGCGGACGTCAATATTCACCCGGCGAAGCGGGAAATAAAATTTCATCGGGAAAAAACCGTCCGCCAACTTGTGGCCGAGGCGGTGCGGGAGACGCTGCTGCAATTTCACGCGGCCCCAACGGTCAATATTACCGCTCCACGGTCCGACCCGGCGCCGCCGGCTCCCCCACCCTGCCCTGAACCCACCGATTTGCCGGATTTTTCGCGGCTTTCCAGGCCGCGTGTGGCATGGCCCCTTCCGCCTCCGGCCGTCGTGCAGCCGCCGGCGCCGGCGGGGCCGACACCGGCAGTGGCCCATCCCGCCGCTCTGTTACATATTCCGCTGAGAGTGGTGGGCGTGGTTGGCAGACTCTACGTCGTGCTGGAATCCGATCGAGGCCTGGTGCTGCTGGACCAACATGCGGCGCACGAACGAATTCTTTTCGAGCAGATGTTGCGGCGGATGGAAGA
This sequence comes from Vulcanimicrobiaceae bacterium, assembly GCA_035511075.1. Taxonomy (GTDB): domain Bacteria; phylum Verrucomicrobiota; class Verrucomicrobiia; order Limisphaerales; family Palsa-1400; genus DATAUD01. The sequence goes on along the minus strand of DATKFW010000108.1, from coordinate 192,200 downwards.
AGGCGGGCCCGCTCCCTCGCAACGAATGCTGCTGCCCGAAACCGTCGAGCTGACCGCCCGCGACGCCCAATTTCTGCGCGAGCAGTTGCCGACGCTGACGCGCCTGGGGGTGGGATTGGCGGAATTTGGCGAGCGCACATTTCTTCTGGATGCGCTGCCGCCGTACGTGAAGGTGAGCAATCCGCGCCGTTTCATTCTCGGACTGGTGGACGAACTCAAGGCGGCGGGGCAATCGGTCAACGCGCTTCGTCTGGGAGAGCATATCATTGCCAAAACCGTCTGCCGCCACGCCGTCAAGGCCAATGACTTGCTGGCGGGGCCGGAGTTGGAAAACTTGATCGAGGACCTGCGCCATTGCGCGATGCCCTACACCTGTCCGCATGGGCGGCCCACGCTCATCGAGATGAACTTCCGCGAACTGGAAAAAAAATTCGGAAGGTCGCAATGAAATTTAACCGGCTCTTCGTTCCACTTGCTTCTTACGGAAAGAGCGTGGCGGGATTGGTGGAGGCGGGAAGGAAGCGGCCGCCGGCAAAATATTGTTGCGCCTCGCTGCCGTCCCACTTTCGCGCGCGGTAAACCTGGGCAAACATGAAATGGGGCGCCGCTCCGCCCTGCCCGCCCACCAGTTCCGCGCCGCGCCGGACGTTGTCCTGCATCCAGGCGGGCATCAGAACATGATAGGGATTGCGCTGGACCTCTCCGGCGTGAAAAGAGGTCGCCGCGACCAAGTCCGCCACGTCGCCGGCTGAATATTCCACCAGGAGGTTGGGGGTCTGCATTTGCCCCCAGAATTCGGTTTCGATGAGATAGCATTGCGCGCCGGCGGCTGCCTTGAGCGCGTCCATCACCAGAAGGTGAACGCCGATGTGCGTGTCATTCCAATCCAATTGATGCGGGAAGAAAATGGCCTTTGGGCGGTGTTTTTCCAGGAAACTGGCGATGATTGCCACCATGTGCGACCAGGCTTGCGCGTCCTTGGCGCGGGTGGTGGGCCGCACGTTGGCCAATCCGTCGGGCGCGGTGGCTTCGAGGCCAAAACCAAGATAATGGCACGCGGCGCGGGCTTCCGCCAAACGCGCGGCCTTGCGTTCCGGCAGGCTGCCCAGGGTGATGGCGACGTCGATGACGTTCCATTTTGCCTCGCGCAACAAGCGCAAAGCCAGCCCGCCCGCGATCGTTTCATCGTCCGGATGCGGCGCGAAAAAAAGCGCCTTCGGAGCATCTGGAGGGATTTCCGGGCGTGGCCCCGGGGTTAATCCGCCCAGCGGAAGGGAGCGACCTTCTGTGACAACGCGGGCGACGTCAGCGACCAGATTGGAATATGGATTCATTGGATTTTTTGTGTCACTGGACTTCAGGCAGGCTGGCCGCGGCAATGGCTTGCCCGTGGCGTTTTTCCTTTTCGTCCGGAATATGGAACGCGATTTTGCGGGACAATGCGGGAAATTCGGCGCGCAAAACGTCTTGCGCGCGGTGGACGATTACTTCCCCGCCCTGGCCGGTGGTGACGCGCCCCAGGACGAGGACGTGATTGCAATCGTAGAATTCGGCATACTGCGCGACGGCGTAACCGAGGTAAACGCCGATGGTTTGGTAAATCCTCTCCGCGCGGGGATCGCGTTGTTCCATGAGGGCCTGCACGTGTTTTAGCTTCTCGGGGAGCGGCTGGCCGTTTGAACTTTCGATGCCCGCCGCAGGCATCAGGCGGGCGAGGCATTGCTGTGAAAAATAGAGCGCGCCGCAGCCCACGTCCCCCGACCACTCATCGGCCGGCGCGCCAAGGCTGTAATCGACGGGAGCGAAGGCCAGCTCGTTGAGCCAGGATGTAATGCCGCCTTCCGGGGTGACAAATCCACCGGCTTGACTGGACCCCATCGCAATGCCCAGGACCGCATTTTTCCCGAGGGCCATCGAACCGGCCAGCGCCGTCACCTCGCCGTCGTTGACCACTTCAAAGGGTATGTTTCCCCAGGCCGCCTTTAATTCCGCGAAGAGGTTGCGCACGCGCTTATCAAACAGATCGGCCGGCACGCCGCGAAAAAGGGACGCCACGCGCACCTGATTGTTGACATAGACGCCGGCCGAACTGCCGCCGATCGCGTCGACCCGCGGCAGGTGCGCGGCGGCCTGTTTGAGCGAATCCATGATTTGATCGAAATGCCATTGCGGGTCGGATTGGTGGACGGGATTCCAAACCGTTTCGTCTGAAAAGACGACCCGTCCGTCGATCACGGCGGCGGTCTTGCGGTCGCTTGCGCCAAGATCGAAGCCGATCCGGCAGCCTTGAAGATGGCGCCCCAAGGCCTGGCTGCTGGCGCGCGGCGGCGGAACGTCGGACGTGACGACGACTTCAAAGGGGCGCCCGTAGATTTTTTCGCCCATGATTGCGGCGTCGAACCTGCCTGTGGCCGTTTCCTCGAAGCGCAACCGGAGCCGGGCGCCCAGCTCCGCGGGCCCGTCAAAATAAACGCGAAAGCCGCCGCGCGACCAGAGAAGAAACTTGATCAACCGCTCCAAAAAAAAGAAATTCGCCTCCGACGCGGGATGAGCGGCGGGAAGAATCCGCCTGTCAAAACGAAATAGCGAACCGTCCGCCTGTTCCAGAGCGATCCGTATGCGCGGCCCGCCCGGAACATCGGCTTCGGCGGCAAACGCGCGGTGTCCCAGCGCGGCGGGCCGAAAGTCCGGGTCCAGCGGCGGCACAATCCTTGGCGTTTGCCGCAAAAGGTCGTCAGCGTTCATAAGTCCGTTTCATGCGATTTCCACCGGGCATTTGGGGATGGAGGCCAGGAAAGCCTTGCCGTAGCTCTTGGTCAAAACACGGTTGTCCAGGACCACGATGATTCCGGAGTCGCTCCTGGTCCGAATCAATCGGCCGACGCCCTGGCGGAATTTTAAAATAGCCTCGGGCAGGGAAAACTCCATGAAGGAATTGCCTCCCCGCGCCTCGATGGCTTCGATTCGAGCCTCGATCAATGGATGGTCGGGCACGGCGAAAGGCAGGCGCGTGATGATGACGTTTGAAAGTGATTCTCCCGGCACATCGACGCCTTGCCAGAAGCTGTCGGCGCCGAAGAGGACGGAGTGCACGTCGTTCTTAAACTTTTCGAGCATGAGCGAACGAGGCGTGCCGGTGCCTTGCACGAAACAGTCGATCCCCAATTCGTTGAAAAAAGGCTCCATCTCTTCGCCGATCTCGAGCATCAGCTTGAAATTTGTGAAAAGAACGAATGCCTTTCCCCCGGTCATTCGGATGAAATGCTGGATCCAATGCACCAGGCTGGAGCGATAGCCGGAGTCGCGGGGGTCGGGCATTTTCCCGACGAGATAAACCTTCATCTGCTTCTGGTAGTCAAAGGGCGAACCGGCTTGCACCAGGTTGGCCTTTTCGCCGCCGACCTGTTTTGCGAAGTAGTGCAATGATGGAGTGCCGGCGGCGGATTCGTCGGATTGAACGCCCAAAGTCGCGCTGGTCATGATCACCGATGTGTCGGCGCCAAAGAGGCGTTGACGCAGGTAATCGGCGACGTTGATCGGAGCGGCGTTGAGAGCCAGGTTGCGCTGGGTTTTGCCGGATCTCTCGACCCAATAGACGTGTTCCTGCGCGGATTGACTCAGGAAAATGGCGATCTCCTGTCGAATCTCCAGCAGACGCCGGTTGCACTCGGTCAATTCCTGCGCGGTATCCCTGTCATCGACCGTCTTGATAAGCGCGCTGACTTCTTCGCGCACCCGTTCGAGCGGGGTCGTGATGGTGTCCGGGACCAGGTCGCAGCGGCGAATCCGCAGGACGTTCCAGCCGTTGGCCGATTGCGCGCGTTCGCGTGAGGCGGCGATCTGATCACAGGCGTGTTCGGCCGCGGCGAAGAATTTGTCCGACTCCTTGAGGGCTTCTTCCACCATGTTGAGCCTGCCGCGCCGCAACACGGTTAGAAGGCCCTTTCCGGTGTTCGGGTTCCATAATCGCTGCAGGCCGTAGCGCACCTGCGCGGTAGTCACGCTCAAGCCGATGTGGCCGGAAGCGACGCGTTCGACCGTGTGCGCCTCGTCGAAGACTATGAAATCATTCTTGAAAAGGACGCCGCCGGCCGCGTCCTCCTCGGCGCCGCCAAGAAGGGTAAAAAAAAGGGTGTGATTGACGACGAGGACGTCCGCGGCCAGTATCCGGCTTCGCGCCTCCTGGAAAAAGCAGGGAGCGCCCCCGTCCTTGACGAATGGCGATTGCCGCCCGCAGAAGGCCGGGCTGCACAAGCCGCGTTCCGAGCAAACCTGCTGCCAGACGTGCGGGTCCGGCTCGGTTTCGAAATCCGAGAGGCTGCCGTCGGCGGTTTTTTTGGACCACTCGAGAATTCGTTTCAGTTCCTGGACGCCCGGGGAGGCGAAAAGCTGGTGCGATTGCTGCATGGCTTTTTGGAGGCGGCGCGTGCAGAGGTAATTGTGGCGTCCTTTGAGCATGGTGAACTGGAATTTCACCGGCAGCGCCTTGCCGAGCATCGGCAGGTCTTTCAGGATCAATTGCTCCTGCAAATTAATGGTGTGGGTGGAGATGATCGCCTTCTTGTTGCACGCCACGGCGTGATAAATCGAAGGGATCAAATAAGCCAGGCTCTTGCCCACGCCGGTCCCGGCCTCGACAATCAAATGCTCCTTCTGCTCCAACGCGCGGGCGACAGCGACGGCCATTTCCTGCTGCTGTGGGCGGTATTCAAAATTGCGCGATTGGGACAAACGTCCGGTGGGCGAGAACATTTCCTCGACTTGCGAAACCAGGCCGGGGGGCGCTCCGGCGGGTTGGACATCGACCAGGCTGATCATGGTCGCGTCCCTATCCGCCGCGGGCTCGCCGGGGAACGATTTCCTGGGGCGCCTTGTGCTTGACAATCATTTTTGCCGGGAGAACTCCGCGCCAGGTGACATTTGGATAAATGACGGCCTGGCGGCCAATGATGCTGCCGGGGCTAAGAACGGCGTTGCAGCCGATTTCGCAGCCGTCTCCCAGGAGCGCGCCGAACTTTCGCAGGCCGGTGTCAAAATCCTTTCCGTCGATCTCCACCGTGACGGTGCCGGGGAAGATCTTGAAATTGGAGATTTTGGCGCCGGCGCCCAAATGGGCTTTGTGGCCGAGAATCGAGTCCCCGACGTAATTGAAATGCGGGGCGTGGGCGTTGTTGAAAAGGACGGCGTTCTTGAGTTCGGTGGAATTTCCGACGACGCAATTATCGCCGATAATGACGTCGCGGCGAATGTAGGCATTGTGGCGGATCTGGCAATTGCGGCCAATGATAGCGGGCCCGGTGATCATCACGCCGTCCTCCAGGAGCGTGCCTTCGCCGATGGAAACCTGCTCGCCGATGTAAGCGGTGCCGTCGCAGCGATTGCGCAAGTCCGCGTGGACGCGGGCCGCGATGTAGGGGGCGATCCTGGCCAGGGCGTCCCAGGCGTACTTGCAGCCGTCGAAAATCGCGGCGTGCTCCGTCTGTTTCAAATCGAATAATTCGTCCGCCTCAAACATGCGTCGCGAAAAAATACGCCCGAACGCCCCAGGTTCAAACATTAAAAAGAACCGCCGTTGGGAGGCTGTCCGTCTCCGTTGGGCGCCCGGCTCACGCCGCGCTTTGCTCCGGATAGATGGAAACCCCTTCGCGCTCGATTTTTTCTTTCAGCCGTTGGCTGGTCGCTCGTTCCGGGCGGACGAGATCAAGTTCGTAAATGAGCGGCGCGTTTTCGAGCGCCTCGCACAAGTCGGCCCATTCGGCCGGAGTGGCCTCCGGCGCCGAAATGGCAAGGTCAAGGTCGGAAGCGCGGCGGGCGTAGCCTGTAGCGCGGGAGCCAAAGACACGGACTTCGCGCACGACCGGGAATCGCCGGAAAGCGCCGCGCAAGACGGCCAAATCCTTGTCCCGGAGCGCCAGGGGCTTCATGTTTACTCCCAGGAGAGGGTCTGAATTTTGTCGGCCATTTGTCCCAAAAGCACGACGTAATCGTGAACCACATGCTGGTAAATGCGGATGGCAAGGGCCTCGTCGTAGGCATGGCTGGTAAGATTCCGGTCTTCCAGCGCTCGAAGCCAGACATCGGCTTCGTCAGGCGAGTGAATCAGTCCTTCGGTAAAGGCTTGTTTGAGCGTTGAACGCGGGCCGCCGCAATCCAGGCCCTGCCTCTCGAGATAAAGTTTGAGGCTTTTCCAGACCAATTCGAACGTGAACTCAAATCTTTGGATGACCGCATCACGCACCAGATCGCCTTCGGGTTGGGCCACCGCTTCCCGGAGGCGCCTGGACGCGTTTTGCAGTTCGGATTTTCGTTCGGCAAATCGCTCTTTGCTCATGGGCTTTTATTTACCATCGCAAGGCGTGGCTTGATAGTTCCTTTTTGACCTCCAGCGGGCTTTTTATCGGAATTTCGCCTGCGGCGACGGTTGAAAAAGAATTGGAAAAGCGCGTGGCGGGGCATAGATTCCCGGCATGTCTCTGACTCCATCGACCATGTTGCCGCTGGAAAGTCCGGCGCCGGACTTCCGGCTGCCCGATACCAACGGGAAAATTGTCACTCTGGCGGATTTCCAATCCGCGCCGGCGCTGGCCGTGCTGTTTATCTGCAACCACTGCCCCTACGTCAAACACATCCGCGCGACGCTGGCGGAATTGGCGCGCGAATACCAGAAACGGGGCGCGGCCTTCGTCGCCATCAATTCCAACGATGTGCAAAACTATCCCGCCGACAGTCCGGAAAACATGGCGCTGGAGGTCAAACTGGCCGGTTACACTTTCCCGTATCTGTACGACCAGACGCAGGGGGTAGCACGGGCGTATCACGCGGCCTGCACGCCGGATCTATATCTATTTGACAAGCATCACAAGCTTGTTTACCGCGGGCAGTTTGACAACAGCCGTCCTGGCAACGGAGTGCCGGTGACGGGCAACGATTTGCGCGCGGCGCTGGACGCGGTGCTTGCCGGCAAGCCCGTTTCCCCCCATCAAACGCCGAGTATCGGGTGCAACATCAAGTGGAAATCCGGGATTGAACCCGCTTATCTTGCGGGCCATTGAATCATAGAGGTCCCGGCGGACCTGTAACGGCGGCGACGGTTTCGTCAGGCTCCGGCTGAACCAGACGGCCAAACCGCGGGATTTCCGGCCAAATCCATGCCACCGCTCCGACCACCACAATCGTCGCCACACCGCCGGAGACCACTGAAAAGACCGGGCCCAAATATTGGCTGACCAGGCCCGATTCAAAACCGCCCAATTCGTTGGAGGTCCCGATGAAAAGATTGTTGACGGACGAAACGCGGCCGCGCATCGAATCGGGGGTGAGCAATTGCACCAGGGTATGACGCACAATAACGCTGACGTTGTCGGCAAATCCGCTGAGAAAGAGCATCAGCATCGAAAGCCAGAATGACTTCGAATAACCGAACCCAACGGTCGCCAGCCCAAAAACGATGACGGCCACGATCAGGGAACGGCCGGCGCGTTCCATTGGCGGGCGATGGGCCATCAGGACGGCGCAGAGGACGGAACCGACGGGCATGGCGGCTTGCAAGAGACCCAAACCCTGGGGGCCGGCGCGCAGGATGTCCTTGGCATAGATCGGCAGCAACGCCGTGGCCCCGCCGAACAGGACGGCGAACAAGTCCAGAGTAATGGCTCCCAGGATGACCCGGTGGCTGAAGACGAAATGGAATCCGCCAAGAACTGTCTCCATGGAAAACGGCTCCTTCGGCGGGGGCTTGTGATGGATGCGCACAAAGCCGATCAAAGCCAGGCAAACGACAGCCGCCACGGCGTTGAACACGTAAACGGAGACGGCACTGTGAGTCAGCGCAATCAAAGCGCCACCGGCGGCCGGGCCGGTCATCGCTGAACATTGAAAAGTGCTCGACGACCACGTCACCGCCAGCGGGAATTCCTTTCGCGCCACCAACTGAGGCAAAAAGGAGGCGCTGGCCGACCACAAAAACGTTCGCGCGACGCCCGCCACGGAGAGACAAACATAGACCCACAAAACGGGCGCCTTTTGCCACGAAACCACAGCCAGGCCGAGCGACGTCAGGGCGAGCACGGCTTGCATGACGACAATCACCTTTTTGCGTTCCCGGGTGTCCGCAACGTGGCCGGCGGGCAGCGTCATCGCCACCATCGGCAGAAAAGCAGTCAGCCCGACCAATCCGAGGGCGAGAGAGGAACCGGTCCGCTCATAAAGCTCCCAACCCACGGCCACCGCGAGCATCTGCTGGCCGAAGGAGGCGATGAAGCGTCCGGTGAGGTAAAACAGGAAGTCGTGGTTGCGGAGGATGGCGTACGGACCCGGCGGACTCTCCATTACAATTCCACCCTTCCCTCGAACACGAACTCCGCCGGGCCGGTCAAGGCGATGTTAAGGAATTGGCCGTCTTTCTTTTCAAAGCTCACTTCGAGCATGTCTCCGCCCTGGACCTGCACCTGAATGGGTGAGTTGAAATGATGAAGTTCCGCCGCGATCAGTGCCGAAGCGGTCACGCCGGTGCCGCAAGCCAGCGTTTCCCCTTCCACACCCCGTTCGTAGGTTCGCACGCGGATGGCGCCCGACCCGCGCACCTGAACGAAGTTTACATTGGTGCCGCGCGGCGCAAAGTGCGGATGAAACCGGATTTCCGATCCGAGCGGCTGGACCATCGCTTTATCGGCATCGGGCACAAAGAGGACGGTATGCGGAACACCAGTGTTAAACGAATGGAGTTCGATCTGGCCGGCGCCCAGCATAATCTTCTCGCGCAATCGCAAGTCCCGCGGCGCGGTGAGATTCACGGTGACATCGGCGCCGTTAAAGCGCGCGGAAATGACGCCCGCCCGCGTTTCAAAACGAAAGTCCTTCTCGATCCCCGTCACCCGGCGCACGAAACGGGCGAAACAACGCGCGCCGTTTCCGCACATTTCGGCCGAGCTGCCGTCATTATTGTAAAAGTCCCAGGCCCAATCCGCCTTCCCCGACAAACAGGGCGTCAAAAGAATGACGCCGTCGGCTCCGACGCCGCGGTGACGGTCGCACAATCGTGTGATCTGTTCCGGCGCAAGGCGAATTTCGCGGGAACGATTGTCGATGAGGACGAAATCGTTTCCCGCTCCGTTCATTTTGGCAAAAGCAATCTGCACCAGTGGAAGGCTAACAATGAACCTCGATCTGTTCCAAGTTGAAATTGGGCCTATCAATGGTTTTCAATTCTCCGGTGGAACGTCACGGCGAATGAGCACGCCTGATTCCCAATGCCCGCGCCGTTACTGGAGGCTTCGGAACGGGTGATTCGCGGAAATTAGGCTTGCGACCAAGGGCGTACATTTGCACATTTGCGCACATGTTTGGAATCGAGGCCAATCGAGTTCGTTGCAAATTGATTCGAGTCGCGCTGGGATTGGCCGCCATGCTGGCGTTTGCCGGTCCGCTTCGAGGCGGAAACGTTTACGTGCCCAACTACTCATTTGAATCGCCGGATATTGGGACGAACTCCCCTTACGCGGAGCCGGTGCTGGCATCGTGGCAGGAATCGCCGCAGCCGGAGTGGTATGAGCCGGCGGATTTCGACGGCTCGCCATGGGCGGATTTGGCGGGGACGTTTTATAATCTGCCGGATTTCACCAATTCCGCGGGAACCAATAGCAGCTACATTTACAATTGCGACGGCGTCCAGGCGGCGTTCCTGTTCGGGATTCCCCAACTGGCAATTTACCAGGAACTTAACGCCACTTTCAACGTCGGCAAGACCTACACGCTGACCGTCGGCCTTATTGGGGGAGGCGGGGGCATGGCGGTTGGTTCGACGTTTCAACTGAGCCTTTATTACCTCGACGCCTCCAGCAATATGGACATCGTCGCGATGACCACCGTGACGAACACGACGGCCAGCTTTCCAACCGACACGGAATTTGTGGACTTTCAGGTGCAAGTGCCGGGGGTTAATGCGAGCGACGCCTGGGCCGGAAAGAACATTGGCATCCAATTGCTGGCGACTCCTGATTTCAACGACCCCGATCAGTGGGGCGGCTATTGGGACGTGGATAACGTGCGTTTGGCGGAGGGGATTTATGTTCCCAATTACTCCTTTGAATCGCCGGATATTGGCACGAATTCCCCTTACGCGGCGCCGGTGTTGGCATCGTGGGAGGAATCGCCGCAGCCGGACTGGTATGAGCCGGCGGATTTCGATGGATCGCCATGGACGGATTTGGCGGGGACGTTTTACAACCTGCCGGATTTCACCAATTCCGCCGGCACCAATAGCAGCTACATTTACAATTGCGACGGGGTCCAGGCGGCGTTCCTGTTCGGCATTCCGCAGGTCGCGATCTTCCAGAACATCGACGCCACTTTCAATGTTGGCAAAGGCTACACTCTGACTGTCGGACTGATAGGCGGCGGCGGGGGCATGGTGGATGGTTCCACGTTCCAACTCGGTCTCTACTACCTAGATGCTTCCAGCAACATGGACATCGTTGCGATGACCACCGTGACGAACACGACGGCCAACTTTCCCACTGACACGGAGTTTGTGGATTTTCAAGTGCAGGTTCCGGCGGTCATCGCGACCGATCCGTGGGCCGGGCAGGACATTGGCATCCAATTGCTCGCGACCCCCGACTTCGACGATCCCGATCAGTGGGGAGGATATTGGGATGCGGACAACGTGCGTTTGGTCGAAACGACCGCGCTAAACGTGGTCACCCCGGCCCTGACCAACGGGCAATTGCAACTTACCGTGCAAAGTGAGCCGGGCGTTGTGCTCGAGATTCTGGCGACGACCAATCTCAGTCTGCCGACGGCCGACTGGACGAGCCTGGCGACTCTCACCAACACGACCGGGAGCCTGCCTTATCTGGATCAGACAGCGCCGGTGGGACAGCGGTTCTACACAGCGAAGCCTGTACCGTAACCGAAGGAACAGTCATGACAGACCGCGCCACGCCATCGCCCTCTCGAGGCTTTACGCTCGTTGAGTTGTTGGTGGTGATCGCCGTCGTGGCGATCCTGGCGGCGATTCTGCTGCCGGCGCTGGCCTCAGCCAAAGAAAGAAGCAAGGGAACGGCGTGTTTGTCCAACCTCCGGCAAATCGGCATTGCCATCCAAGCTTATTCCGACGACAACTTTGGCGATATCCCCTTTGGCCCCAAAGCGCCCGCGTTTACCAGCCCGTTCGATCTGTATCCTTCCACCGGCGCGCCCACCAGTCTGATTTCCCTCGGCACCGGCGCCCCGGTGGCCATGGGATTGTTGTTGCAATCTTATCTGGCGAAGCAGCCAAAGGTACTGTTCTGTCCGAGCAGCGATCAATTCGTGAACAGCGACGCTCAACTCGCGCAAGTTGGCATTGGCCAGGCGCAGTCCAGTTATTATTATCGCCACGCCGGTAACACGTCGCTCTTCGATAGTTCCACCAGCCCCTTCGTGCCAACCAATATCAAGCTGGACAATCTTGGGGCCAATCGCAAAGGGCTCCCTATCCGCGCCCTGGCCATTGACACGGAGTTTTTGTGTTCGTCGGCGCTGGCTTCCTACAACGTGCTGCCTAGCACGCATCACCAGTTGTTGTACGCGACCATTCTCTTTGCCGACGGCCACGTTGCGGCCCGACCCAACACGGCCGGTTGTTTTAACGTGGACCTGGGAGATGATGTCGATCCCGCCGACGCGTTCAGCCTGATCCTCTCGGTGCTCGAACGGGCCGATACGGAGCAATGAGGGTCACGAGCAAAAGCGGCGGCGGCGGTGGTGTCACCCCTTGATGCGTTGAAGCAGTTCGCCGGTCAGCACTTCGTAGGCGGCGGCGCCGGGGCTGTATTTGTCGTAGTGAACGATCGGCTTGCCAAAGCTCGGCGCCTCGGCAAGGCGGGTGGCGCGTGGGATCACAGTGTCAAACACAATGTTGCCAAAATGGCGGCGGACATCTTCGACGACCTGGGCAGAAAGGCGCGTGCGGCCGTCGAACATGGTCATCACCACGCCCAAAAGCTCCAGGCGCGGGTTGATGCCGCCCTGGCGCACCTGGCCCAGGACCTTGTGGCTCATCGAAATGCCCTCCAGCGCGAAATACTCGCACTGCAACGGGATCACCAGGTAATCGGAGGCGGCAAAGGCATTGAGGGTGAGCAGGCCGAGGGAGGGCGGACAGTCAATCAAAATAAAATCGAACCGGCCACTTTCGGCAATGGGACGGAGCAAGCGGGCCAGGCGTTGCAAATGGTCTTCGGCCCTGGCGATCTCAATTTCCGCGGCGCACATATCGACTTCGCTTGGGATCATCTCCAGGCGCTCGAAAGCCGTGGGCCGGATTTTGTCCAGCAAATTGCCCTCACCCAGAAGGGGACGGTAGGCGCTGGCGCCTTCGATCTTTTCGAGGCCCAGACCGCTGGTTGCGTTGGCCTGGGGGTCCAAATCCAGCAGCAATACGCGGCGGCCCACCAGGGCCAGGCAGGCTGAGAGGTTGATCGCGGTCGTCGTTTTTCCGACGCCACCCTTCTGATTTGCCACGGAGATGACTTTGGTCGGCACGGTCGCATTAAATCGCAAATCGCCGCGGCGGGAAAGGAATTTGCGCGGTTGAATTTAGCCGCTGGATTTTGGGAGGCAGATGGGGCAACTTAGGGTATGAAGTTCATTCTTTCGACCCACAACGTCACGCTAACCAAATCCATCGAAGATCATATGTTGACGCGAATCGAAAAGTTGGAGCATCTGGATCGATTTGTGACAAGCGCGCGGGTTACCCTGGAACACAGCCATCTCAAAGGCCCGGAACAGCAGTTTTCCTGCTCGATCCGCCTGGCTGTGCCGGGACCGGACCTCTTCGCCGAGGATTGCGAGACCGATCTCTACAGCGCCATCGATCTTGTGGTCAAGAAGGTCGAGCAGCAATTGCGCAAACGCCATAATAAGTACAAAGCGCGGAAACACGCCCTGGGTTCGCGCGGCAAGGAAGCGCTGCCCGGCGTGGAGGCTTAACGGCCGCCACGATGCTGGTGCGCGCGCGCATCCTTTTGCCGGTTTGCTCTGCTCCTGTGGAGAACGGCGCCGTCGCCATTTCCACCAATCGCGTGGCGCGCGTAGGACGATGGCCGGAAATGGACCGGGAAGCTTACCGGCCCGTTGTTGACTTGGGGGACGCGATTTTGCTGCCGGGATTGGTCAACGCGCATTGTCACCTCGATTACACCGACATGACGGGAATGCCGCCGCAGAAACAGTTTCCCGATTGGATCAAGGGCCTGCTGGCGCGCAAAGCGGCGGCCAGTTACACCGAGTACGCGGCGGCGTGGCTGGGCGGGGCCCAAATGCTCATCCGCACCGGCACGACCACCGTCGGAGACATCGAAGCGGTGCCGGAATTGCTCCCGGAAGTGTGGTCTTCAACGCCGTTGCGGGCATTTTCCTTCCTGGAAATGACAGGCGTCAAGAGTCGCCGGAAGCCCTCGGAAATACTGCGGGAAGTCTCGTCAAAAATCCGCGCGCTTGCCGCCGTCGCGCCATCGGCCGGCCTTTCGCCTCATGCGCTCTACTCGACGATGCCGGCGCTGCTCAAGCAGACGGCGCGCCTGGCCCGGCGACGGAACTGGCGCGTGGCGATGCACGTGGCTGAATCGACGGCGGAACAGGAGATGTACGTCCACCGGCGCGGACCGCTCTTTGATTGGCTCAAGAACCAGCGCGACATGTCGGACTGCGGGGACGTGACGCCCGTCCAACAGGTCCGCCGTTGCGGATTGCTGGGGGAGAATTTTCTGGCCGTTCACGCCAATTGTCTCGAAGGTGACGATATCGCGGCGCTGTCCGAATCGCGCTCCCACGTCGTGCATTGCCCGCGAAGTCATGCGTATTTTCAGCATCCGCCGTTTCCGTACCGAAAATTGGCCGCCGCCGGTGTCAACGTCTGCCTCGGCACCGACAGCCTGGCCAGTATCCTTCGGCCGCGCCGCGAAAAGGCGGAACTGAATATGTTTGCGGAGATGCGGGCATTTGCGGCGTGCTACCCGCGTGTTGCGCCGGAAGACATCGTGCGCATGGCGACACAAGGAGGGGCGCGGGCACTGGGGTTGCAGGAGCGCGTCGGGGCGATCTTTCAGGGCGGCATGGCCGATTTGGCAGCCATTCCGTTTTCAGGCAGGGCGGCGGACGCGTGGGAGGCGGTGGTTCACGACATGGGGGAGGTCTCCGCGACCATGATCAACGGTAGTTGGGTGGCAGGCACGCTCTAACACTGAAGCCTGAAGCACCGACGGGTGCGACTGGTACTTTTTGGGTTGCCTGATTCTATTGCGGGAAACATGCTGGCACTCATGAAAACGACTGTACTCCTGGGGGCCATTTGCGCCTTTGTGGCGGCAGGATGCCAGACCCAAACCCCGCGGCCAGTTCCTTCCGGTCCTCCTGGAACTTTTGTGATCGAAGCGCCGGACGGGTCCGCTGAGATCACCATTGACACGTCAAAGGCGCCCGACTTAAACGATTGGGCGGAGCACAAGCTGGCGCCGGTATTGGCGGAGTGGTATCCCAAAATCAGCGCCCTACTGCCAAGTCCAGGCTTCACGCCGCCCGGGAAGTGGAGCGTGGTCATCGCGCCCGGCAATGGCGTGGCGGCAACCGGCGGCACCCGGGTCACGGCCAACGCAACGTGGATTCGCGGTGAATTGGATAAACAGGCGGTTGGCGCCCTGGTGCATGAGGAGGTGCATGTGGTGCAGCAATACGGCGGCGGGCGGCGCAACGGCTTTCCGGGAAGCTTTTCCAATGGCGACATCACTAATCTCGCTTCCCTCGCAAATAAGCTCGTCATCGGGGCGGATCCAGTCTCTGCGTTCTTGAACCGGCAACTGACACCGCTCGAGCGCGAGGCGCTGGCGGATTACCACGGACCCGGCCCCACAGCATACAGACTGCGCACCAACCTGGTGGCTGTTCTCAACAGAATCGTCCGCGGTCCCGGCATTTATGACGCGGCGCTTTTCCAGAACGTGACGTTGCGGGAGAGCACCACGAGCTTGCGTGGGGAAAAGCCGGAAGGCGAGGATTTGGGGCGTCTGAACCGGGCCTTGCTGGAGGACGCGTTTCCTGGGGAGTTGGCACGCCGCGGGTCCGGCGGCCGCTACCGGGACGGCACCGGCTGGCTGACTGAGGGCATCGCCGATTACATCCGCTGGTTCCTTTATGAGCCTAAGAGCCACGGCGCGGGCGCGGCTTACATTCAGGGACGGATTGAGAGCGACGCGAAAAGAGG
Source organism: Vulcanimicrobiaceae bacterium (assembly GCA_035511075.1). Taxonomy (GTDB): domain Bacteria; phylum Verrucomicrobiota; class Verrucomicrobiia; order Limisphaerales; family Palsa-1400; genus DATAUD01. The sequence continues at coordinate 176,956 of DATKFW010000108.1, read as the reverse complement.
GCGGGATTTTGAACTGAAGTACAACGACTCGTATCGCATCAGCGCCAATTTCCTCAATTTCGTCACCACCAAATATGACCGCCACATCGTCGCCAAATTAAACAACGCGTTGCGCCAGGGACAATACTACGACGACATCTGGGCAGACATTACCGGAAAGACGGTGCAAGAATTGGACCAGGCATGGCTGGCGAGTGTGCATAAGGATATCAAGAAGCTTAAGCCCAAGTCCACCACCTCCCCTGCCCCGTCCAACGCCTGAACGCGTGGCAACAATCTCCGGAGTAAAAGACAAACGAACGGACGCACGCATAACATGACGACAACTGGCAAAGTCATCCTCGGAACTGCGGTGTGTCTATTTGCCGCGCTGACGGCGCGGGCCGAAATCAAAGTGCTCATCGACCGCAATAGCGACGGCGATCCGGAGTTTAGATTCCAAAATGTCCCGGGACCGGTCAAACATGATGCCGCCGACGGGGCCAACGCTGCTTTCACCATCGTGGACGGCACGCGCGACCCCAACGGCAGCAATCTCAGGGCGCTTAACGATGGCCGGCTGCCCGGACAAGACGATGATCCGGGCAATAATTTTTTCTTCAGCGCGGGGAGCGATGACGGGCGGCTCGAAGTGGATTTGCGCAGCGCGATTGACGTCAAGCAGGTCAATACTTATTCCTGGCATGCCGGCGCGCGCGCCCCGCAGGTTTATAATCTCTTTGCCGCCGACGGCGCGGCCCCCGGTTTCAACGCCGCGCCGAAAAGGGGGGCGGACCCCGCATCGTGCGGCTGGCGGTTGCTGGCCAGGGTGGATTCCCGCGTAAAGTTCGGAGATGCCGGCGGCCAATACGGAGTGAGCATCTCGGACGACTCCGGCGCGCTTGGGAAGTATCGGTATTTTCTATTCGATGTCTTCAAGACAGAGGACCACGACGCCTTCGGCCACACTTTCTTTAGTGAAATAGACGTCAGGGCGGTGACGCCAACCGAGACGGAAACGCCAGCGGGACCGGACGTTCCGGCGCGCGCGAAGGATTTTGACTGGACGCTGGATGTCTCGCAATCGCCGGAATTGAAGGATTGGGCGGAGACGAAGTTGAGGCCGTCGGTTGACCAGTGGTATCCCGTTTGGGTGGAGAGTCTCGCAAGCGACGGTTTTACGGCGCCGAAGAAATTCAAAATCACGATCAAACCGATGGATGGCGTGGCGGACACGGCGAATACGGATGTGGAGGTCAGCGAGGATTGGATCAAGGGGCAAATCAGGAGGCCGCAGTGGAACGAGGCCATCGGCTCGGTCCTGCACGAGTTGGTACACGTGGTGCAACAGTATGGGGACAATCGCAACCCCGGCTGGATGGTCGAGGGTATCGCCGACTACTTTCGTTGGTATCATTACGAGCCTGTCGAGCATCGGCGGAAGCTTTCGGCGGGCCGCGCGGCGCGGGCGAGGTATTCGGATAGCTACCAAACGACGGCGGGGTTTCTCGAATATGTGGCCAAGAACCACGATCATGAATTCGTGGTGAGGATGAACGCGGCGATGCGCCAGGGCCGCTATAGTCCCGATCTCTGGAGGGAATTCACCGGTATGACCGTCCAGGAACTTTGGAGCGAGTACGTCAAGTCCTTGCCGGAGAGCACGCGCCCAGCCAGGGCCAGCAGTCCCGCGGAAACGCCCGCAAGTGGTCCAACCCCCAAGCCTCCGGGAACCTGAGTCACGGCGGACAGGAGTGGTCAACACGAAACCACAATCGCACTTCCGGAAGGCACGGATATTTGCACCACAAAACGTTTTCCTTGTGGTTATCGTGTTTCATTCGCACAGACTGCATGGGTTGGGCCCGTAGCTCGCGCGCCCAATCCCGACTCGGATCTATTTTCAAAACACGCTCTTAAGGAAAACCAATTTGGATGCGGTAGAAGCGATTACCCATCAACGGGGCGGGGTCCGTGACGGAAAATTGGCTGCCGTTTGATTGCGTGGTGATCGGATCGGCCAGGGATTGCCACAGGCCGCTGGAAATGTTTTCCGTGTATTGCGGAGTAACGATTCGGCCGGAGGAGACTGGGCCGAAGGAGAGGGCAACGGGGTTGGTGGTTGTAATTGACAGCGAAAAAACAGAGGCGGGGTTTGTCGGATTCAGGCCGACCACGTACTTGAATGTGTTGTCATCGCCTGTGGCGTCGGCATCACAGGTGGCGCAGGACTGGTTGTTGCTGGTTGAACCGTCGCCGCCGAAATAAAGTTGACGCCACCAGTCGGGAATGCCGTCGCCGACGGTGTCGGGCAGCGAAACCTGGAAGGAGCCTGTGGCAAGATTCGATTCGGCGAATATGTTTGAGCCGCCAAGAATCGTTATCGTGCCGTTGTAAACGCCCGGCGCCGCCACCGCGCCGAGATTGACGCCGAAAACGACATCCGTGTACGTTTCGCCCGGCAAAAGAATTCCCGGTACATTCGCGTAGAAGCCGTTTGTGTCAACGCGCAATGTGTTCGACGCGGACAGGAGCAAGACGCACTGAATGTCGTTGAGGTAAAAGTTGGTTGAGCCGGTGTTCGTCAGCGCCCCATCGAAAGCGATTTCATTGGTGGCCGTTCCAATTTCGTCACTCGGAGTCAAGACGAACGAAAGCTGGGCCCGGGCCGAGGCAGCCATCAACAGCATCGATGCCAGAATATAAAGGGCAGCTTTCATCATCACTGTCCCACGGCGAACAAGTAGCCGTGGTTAATCGCATATACCGTTCCGTCCACGCCGATGACGGTTGGGGTGTAAGCTTCTCCGGACTGGGTTGTTGTCAAAGCAACGCTTTCAGTCAATTGATTGCGCGTGAGGTCCCAGCGATAGAGATTACCATCCTCATTGTTGGCCAGAACGGATTTGGTGAAAGGATCGACCGCGGCGGAATTGATGCACCATTCAAAGGCGTTTGGACTTGGGATTTTAAGGACTGCCGCCATTGCGGTGACATGAGTTGAATTGCTAACGCCTTGCTGCGGATCGAAGAGCGCCATGTAATATTTTCCGGTAGTGTAATTGTTGTACTTGGTCGCCAGCAGGTAGGTGGAGTTTCCCGTGTACGATGGGACAAGCGACGCGTTAACAATTGAATCGGTCACGTCCCAGCCGAAGGGGCCTGGAATTTTGGATACAGAAAGGGTGCTGTCGAAGTGCAGCAGCCAGCCGCCACCGCCGTTTTCCGTACCATAAGTTCCCAGCACGCCAAAATAAACGTCGCCATCGGGGCCAACGGTGGGTGAGGCGGTCGAGCTGGCTCCGCCGGGGTTGCTGTCGTATTCAGGATCAATGAGATGCACGGCTGCGACCCGGGTCATGGTCCGACTATCGATGGCCGCAAGGTAAGTCAAAGGATTTTCGATGCCACTGGTGAACGCGACATAAATAGTTTTTTCGTCGTGACTCAGCGCCGGGGCGCTCTCTGATAGCGGCTGGGAGTTATTCGTGGTACCGACTGCGGTCGCGGCGCTGATCCATGAACCGGTGCCGTTGAAATCGATCCGGGCCAGTCCGCCTTGTGTCCCGAGCGGCGTAGGGCCTGTAACTTGGAAACCGAAAAATATGTCGCCATAACGGTCCACGGTAATTGGCGTGGAAATGTGGATATGGGAATCAAAGACGTTTGTGTTAGTCATGTAGTTGTTTAAGCCGTAAAACGCCGTGCGCGTAAACGAAGGCGGGGCCGCCGCGTCAGGGGTGTCAGAGTAAAAAACGGTTCCACCCAATCCCGCGACATAAAGGCGGTTCTTGGGGGTTAACGCCAGGGGACAGATGAAATCTGTCGAGAACGGTCCGGAGTAATCCGTCGCCTGCACCCAGTTGGTTTGGCCGGTTGCGCCCGCCAAAGCTTCAATCACGAATCGAAAACCCGCGTTCGTCAAATTCATTGGAAAGATCACCGTATTGGATCGGGTGATCACTGGCGCGCTGAAGTGAGCGTATTCGTTCGCGGTTCCTTGAACCACGGGAGTCATCCATTTGATTCGGTTCAATGGCTGAGAACGGACCTGTGAAATGCAGTCATGTTGGGGCGTGTGGGCGAACCCGCTCCAGGGAAATTGGATGCTTTGCGCCACGAGCGATTCCGCGAACAACAAACAAGCCCCCAACACGATTGTCAGCCTGGTGGTTGTGGCATTCACACGGCGTTATGGTTTTGACATCGAATAACATTCGATTGGACACTCAGTCACTAAAAATGTCAATCAATAAAGGCGACGGGATCGATGTCGTGCCACGGATTCATGAGATGGAATAGACGAAGGCCTCAGGGGCAAAATGATTGGGAACGACGGGCTGTAGCACCTGGCTCCGAGCAGGCGCCCATAACATGTCAAGACTATGTTTCTGAGTCATCAGCAGCCATCCCGGCCAATGTTCACAAGGGCTTTGTCAAATCGATGTCATCCTGAATCAACCCGAATTTGCCTGAAAAACACCAAACAGTATCAGATTGCATCAAATCTGGCGCGGAGAGCGACGAAGCAGACGGTTGCGCATTCTTTGCGCACCTGTGCGCATTCTTTAGACTTCTCGATCAAATCCTTCGTTGAAAAGCGCAGTGTTTCGCAGGTGAATTGGTCTCATCCTCCATTGGCACGCTAAGTGCATGAGTTTTACCAAGTACTTCTCAATAACGAATGTCGAGGCATGAACCGTAAATACATCGCCGCGATTCTGATCATTTTATTCGTGACGGTGTTAGTCCTGCTGCGAAATCCAGTACGCAGAAGCATCTTACATGCACACCGTCCGAAGGAAACCCTCGCAATCAATTTTTCCTTTAAGATTGCTCTCAAAGATTTCCAAGTTGATTGCGGCCGCCTCCCAACGACGACGGAGGGGTTGCGTGCTTTGTTGAAACGACCGCCGACACTTCCCGCAGGAGCTAATTGGCTTGGCCCTTATTTGAATGCGATAGATGTGCCCAAGGACCGTTGGGGACATGAATATGTCTATCGCTGCCCAGGGCGTCATAACCCGGATGAATTCGATGTTTTCTCCTGCGGTCCGGACGGCATTCCCGACACCGTTGACGATATCGGGAATTGGACTCGACCCGTTAAATAGAACCTCTCGCAACAATCTAACTCGATCGCCAAGCCTTCCTGGGACAGTTATTAGTGCATTAAACAAGCTTAAGGGCGACGGGTCCCAGATTGAAGCCCGGCACGCCCGCCCCACCTCCACAATCCGCCAGGAGACCGAGTCGCTGCGGGGAGGTTTGATCAACATATTCCTTGTGGTCTTTGCGTTCTATGCGGCTAAACTGAATGGGTTTGGCCCGTAGCTCAGGGGTTAGAGCAGGCGACTCATAATCGCTTGGTCGCAGGTTCGAAACCTGCCGGGCCCACCATCCCGGACTGGAAAACGGGAATTCGCAGCGGAGGAATTCAATTTTCCCTGAACTTTAGTTCAACAAAATCGCCGGGCTTTAACACGTTCACAGAGTTCGCCGACGGGCGGCGAGCTTGTTCGGAATCTCCCGCGTTGTGTGCAATCAATCCAATGTGTATTGTCCGGGCAATGAAATTGTACCCCGGCCAGCGTTCGAAGAAGACCAATAGTGTGCTCGCGTGCGCCAGCTTCGCCGCATCGCTGGCCATGGGGCAACTTCAATCTCGCGCGGCGGATCTGCAGATTGCTCCCGGAAAATTCTCCGGCACGATGGATTCGCTGACAAACTACATCTGCCCAGAGTGGTTTCGCGATGCGAAGTTTGGGATCTGGGCGCATTGGGGTCCCCAGGCGGTGCCGATGGAGGGCGATTGGTATGCGCGCAAGATGTATCAGCAAGGTTCGGCGGATTACGAGGATCACCTGGCGCGCTACGGACATCCTTCGACCAACGGCTGGAAGGACATCATTCCGTTGTGGAAAGCGGAGAAATGGGAGCCGGAAAAGCTCATGGCACTCTATAAAAAGGCCGGCGCACGGTATTTCGTCAGCATGGGTTCGCATCACGATGATTTTTTCCTGTGGAATTCGGCGTTGCACAAATGGAATGCCGTCAATTACGGGCCGCATCGCGACGTGGTGGGCGACTGGCAAAAAGCCGCCCGGAAGGAGGGCCTGCCCTTCGGCGTCTCGGAGCATCTGGGCGCCAGTTTCACCTGGTTTCAGGATGCGCACAAAGCCGACAAGACCGGTCCGATGGCCGGCGTGCCGTACGACGGGGCCAATTCAAATTATTGGGACCTGTACCATTTTCCCGCCGACCCGGACGACACCGGGTGGTATAGCAAGAACCCGCGCTGGCAGCAGCAATGGTTCGATGAAATCAAGGAATTGGTGGACAACTACCATCCCGAATTGCTTTACAGCGACGGCGGCGTGCCCTTCGGCAACGAGGTGGGTTTGAGCCAAATCGCCAATTTTTATAACGACAACATGGAGCGCCATCACGGCAAGCTCACAGCCGTCTATAATTGCAAGCAGCCGTCCGAAGGGCGCTGGGTGCAGGACTACGAACGCGGTGTCAACGGCGGCATCAGCCCGTATCCGTGGCAGACGGACACTTCGATTGGCGATTGGTTTTACAACCGGCACTGGAAATACCAGCCGGTGAGTTGGATCGTTCACATGCTTGTGGACATCACCAGTAAGAACGGCAATCTTCTGCTAAACGTCGTGCTGCGCCCCGATGGTTCGCTGGATCCCGAAGTGCAGACCATGCTACGGCAGTTGGCAGACTGGACGGCCGTCAACGGCGAGGCGATCTATGGCACGCGTCCGTGGTTGGTTTATGGCGAGGGAGGGGTCAGGGCCAAGGGCGGCGCGTTCAGGGAGAACTTTCAATACACGGCAAACGACATCCGCTTCACGACAAAGGGCAACGCGCTTTACGCCATCGCCCTGGGCTGGCCGGATGACGGAAGGGTTGTCATCAAGTCGCTCGCCAAGACCGGGAATGCGGACGTGAACCGAATCAGCCGCGTGAAATTGCTTGGTTACAAGGGCAAACTGACATTCTCTCAGAACACAGAAGGATTGACGGTAGATTTGCCGGACAAGAAATTAAGCGACTTGACTTGCTCGTTGAAAATTACCGGGAGCCATTTGACTCCGGTTGCTCCGCCGTCAAATTGAGACGGCGCGGCGCGGGAAGAAATGGCGGCCCAGGGGACCGCCTACCAAACGTACGTTCCAACGGCTCCGCCATTTAATGTGGACGCGGCCTGTTTGCCCCCGTAACGGATATTGAAAGGCCGGGGTGATTGGCTGTTGTTGAGGACTAACAGAATCTTTTGACCGTCCGGGGCCTCGAAGGCCACGTTGGGGAGGGCTTGGAGGTAGTTGGAGCCGATCCGAATGGAGCCGGGTCGGACGAACTTCGCGGCGTGCGCCATGACATAATACCCGGCGTTGCGAGTCACTTTGTTTCCGTCGATGGTAATGGCGCCCTGGCAACGGTCGCATCCCCCCCGGTCTGTATGCGGTTCGTATTCGGAATCGGAGGCCAGATTCCATTCCAGCACGTTTCGGCTCCAGTTGCGAGTGGCGCCGATGACCAAATCACGGATGTGCAGATCGAAGCTTCTCTTGAAACTTGAACGGGCGTCCATCCATTGTTCGGTGAAATAAAGCGCCTTGTCCGGGTGAGCATTGTGGACCTGCGATAGCGCGCTAATTTTACCCGCATACAAATGAAACGCGGAGCCGTCCACATATTTCGCGGCTCCGGGATCGTTCAGGATCCAAATGGGATAGTCGGGATGGTCGCAGTTGTGGTCGTAAACAATGATTTTGGTGTTGATCCCGGCGGAGCGAAAGGCCGGCCCCAGGTTGTTCTTGATGAAGTCCGCTTGTTGGCGGGCGGACATGAACATGCTGGGATTATTGTTGGGATTCAAAGGTTCGTTCTGAACGGTGATTGCGTCAATTTCAATCCCCATGGCCTTCATGCCTTCGATGTATTTTACGAAATACCTCGCATAGGCGTCATAAAACTCGGGCTTCAGGCTGCCGCCCCGGGTGTCGTCCGAGTCTTTCATCCACGGCGGGGCGGACCACGGCGATCCAAGAATCTTGATGGCAGGATTGACCGCAACGATTTCCTTCAGGATCGGAAGGACCGCCGCGCCGTCTGGCGCCAGGCTGAAATTCGCCATGTCGGTGTCGGTTTGACCGGCGGGCAAATCGTCGTAAGAGAAAGCGTGATCGTTGAGATCGGAAGACCCGATGCTCACGCGCAAGTAGCTGATGCCTATATTGGCGCCGTTGGTGGCGAAAAGTTCGTTTAGCAGGGCAGCGCGATCAGCGGGATTCATTTGGATCAGATGCGTCGCGCTGCCTCCGGTCAGGCAGCAGCCGAAGCCATCGATGGTTTGGAACGTTTCGCCCGAGTCAACGGTTATGGTTGAATTTTCATTGGTCGCACCGTCAAAAAGAAGGGTTGCGCTCTGCTTCTCAAGGAAGATCGACTTGTCCGGGTCGGTAAGCCATACGCGCACTTGCGCGCGGCTGCTTCCGGAGCAAAATAGGAAGACTAGGAGAAAGAGGAGGCTTTCCCGAGACATTGTCGGATTCATATAAAAAGAACTGGCAAAAAATCTGCGTTGGTGTATCCAATCGGCCGATTGTTGCACAAAAACCGCCATCGTTCAATGCCCGGGGTGGAAGCAGGCCCGGCAACCAGTCGTGTGCGCGCCTGCCTGGGAGTGTTCCTGGCGGGGTTGATCATTTCTATTTGCCCGCGCGGTGTTTCCGCTCAACAATCTTCAAATTACGACTCGCAAGTGACTGCCCTGCTGGCGCAAATGACGCTCGACGAAAAAATCGGCCAGATGACCCAGGCCGATTCTGTGGCTCTCGCGAATAAGTCCGACGTCCAGAGATATTTTATCGGCTCCGTCCTCAGCGGCGGCGGTCATGGCCCTGCGGATTTGAGTGCGGAAGGCTGGTTGAAATCCTGTGAGCAATTCCGGTCCTGGGCGCTAAAAACCCGGCTCCAAATCCCTCTGCTTTACGGTATTGACGCCGTTCATGGCCACAATAACGTCGATGGCGCGGTCATTTTCCCGCATAACATCGGACTCGGAGCCACGCGCAATCCGGCCCTGGTGGAAAAGGCGGAGCACATCGCAGCGGAAGAAGTTGCCGGAACGGGCATTCAGTGGGCGTTTGCCCCGTGTGTCGCGGTGGTGCGCAATGAACGCTGGGGGCGCACGTATGAGAGCTTCGGGGAGTCTCCGGATTTGGTGTCCGAAATGGGCGCGGCGGCGATTCGCGGCCTTCAGGGCAGCCAGTTATCGGAATCCAGCCTGGTTTTAGCCTCCGCAAAGCACTTTGTGGGTGACGGGGGAACCACCGACGGCGTGGACCAGGGAAATACGGTTTGTGACGAGGCGACGTTGCGCAATGTGTTTCTGCCGCCGTATGTCGCGGCAATCAAAGCCGGTGTGGGCTCGATCATGGTGTCCTACAGCAGTTGGAACGGCATGAAAATGCACGGCAACAAGCACCTTCTTACCGACGTTCTCAAGGGCGAACTGGGGTTCAAAGGCTTCCTGATTTCAGATTGGGCGGCAATTGACCAGCTTTCGCCCGATTACAAATCAGACGTGGCCGTTTCGATCAACGCCGGGCTGGACATGATCATGATTCCTTACGGTCCGGGACAATCGAACAACTACATCGAGTTCATTGGGGACCTCAAGGAATTGGTCGGGGAAGGAAAAGTGCCGCAATCGCGGATTGACGACGCGGTGTCGCGCATTCTGCGGATCAAGTTTCAGATGGGACTTTTCCAAAACACCGCCGTCGATCCGAACCTGACCGCGGCCATCGGCTCCCCGGAGCATCGGCAGGTGGCTCGCGAATGCGTCCGGCAATCGCTGGTTCTGCTCAAGAATGCCAATCACGCCCTACCCTTAGCCAAAAACGTTAAACATCTGCACGTCATGGGCCAGGCTGCCGATGACATCGGCATTCAATGCGGCGGCTGGACGATCAGTTGGCAGGGCCAAGCCGGCCCCACCATTCGCGGCGGCACCACCATCCTGGCTGCAATCCGCAATACGGTGGCTCCCGGCGTCAATGTGACTTCTTCCGCGACGGGAGAAAACGCTGCCGGCGCGGATGCGGTCCTGGTCGTCGTCGGCGAGATGCCTTACGCAGAGATGGACGGGGATCGTCAGGATTTGAGCCTTTCGCAAAAGGACTTGGCCCTGATCAGCCGAGCCAAAGATTCCGGAGCGCCGGTGATCACCGTAGTGATCTCCGGGCGGCCGTTGATTCTGGATTCGGCACTGGGGATGAGCGATGCCGTCGTGGCCGCCTGGCTGCCAGGGACTGAAGGCCAGGGGGTCGCCGATGTATTGTTCGGCGATTACAAGCCCACCGGCAAGCTCTCCCGTACGTGGCCTCTGAGCAATGAACAAATTTCAGGTCAGGCCAGCGCCGGGCAAAATCCGCTTTTTCCCTACGGCTTTGGCCTGACTTATTGACTCTCCCAGGGCGATTGAACCTTTTCTGGCCTCCCGCATTCTACTGTGTATAGATGCGATAGTGTCTGATTGCGAACAACTGCCTGTGGCGCAAGCCAGGACCGGCGATGCCGACGCTTGGAACGCTTTGTTCAAACGCTACCAATTGCCTCTTTACACGTATGTATTCGAACTTCTTCGCGATGAACAATCCAGCCTCGATGTCGTTCAGGAAGCGTTTATCAACGCCTCCCGCCACATCGGCAGCCTTCGGCAGGACGAAAAGTTCGGCTCCTGGCTTTTTGGCATCGCGCATCAAAAGTGCCTCCTGCGCTGGCGCAAGAGGCGTCCGGAGGAAATACCCGTTGACCAGAACGACGACGACTACCCGGATGAAGTCGCCGGGCCCGAAGAATTGCTCATTCGCAAGGAACAGGAGGCCGGGTTCATGAGGATCCTTGAACAACTGGCGCCCGCCCACAGGTCCGTGCTGCTGTTGCACTTCATCGAGGATTTTTCGCTCGAAGAAATCGCCGCTGTCACGGAGACCCGGGTTGGCACTGTGAAATCGCGCCTGCATTACGCCAAAAAGGCTTTCAGGAAATTACTGGAGGAGACATGAAGACCCCGCGCGAACTTCTTCTTGGCCGCCATCAATCCGCCCGGCCGCATCTGGACCAAATCCGGCAGGACATTATTGACAAGATCGGGGCCCGACGCCCCTTCTTTGCGTTGAGGCTGTGGCAGGAATTGATACTGCCCGCGCGCCGCGCCTGGATATGTCTTGGAGCGGCGTGGGTGGTCGTTCTGACGCTGAATCTGATGACGGGCCGGGACGCGTCTGTTTCCGTCCATGAACCCGGGCCGATGAACCCCGACAGCATCATCGCCTTGCAACGGCAGGAGCGGCTGATGGCCCAATTGCTCGAAGAGGACAACGCCCCGGCGTCGCCTGCCAATGCGCCGGAACAACGGCCCCGCAGCGAGGCGCCAGTCGAACAAAAAATCGTCTGAGCTATGGAACCTCCTCGCAAAAGGCGTTCGTTTTCGTGGCTATTTCGCTGGAATACCTGGCGCAAGCTGCTGCTGATCGTGACGGGAGCGGTCACGGTGGTTGCCCTGTTTCATGCTGAAGAAAATTGGCGCGGCAAACGGGCCTGGGATAATTACAAACGTGAAGTGGAGGCCAGGGGGGAGAGCTTCGACTTTGCCAAATACGTTCCGCCGCCCGTGCCCGACGACCAGAATTTCGCCATGACCCCGTTTCTGGCGCCGCTCTTCGATTTCGTTCCGGGCACCCAGCGGCAACGCGATACGAATGCCGTGGAACGGACCCACCGGGCGGCTGAGATGCCAAACGAAATCCAAACGAGCTTTAACAAGGGCGGCTGGCCGGAAGCCAGTTATCTTGATTTGATTCGCATTGCCAATGAATTGCTGGCGACCAACCATTCTGCGCCGCCTCGATTTTCGCGCGGGGAAACCCGGGAGGCCGCGCAGGCCATATTGGAAAAGCTTAAGCCGGTGGAGCCTGTGCTTGAGGAGTTGCGACGCGCCAGCCAGCGCCCTTACAGCCGCTTCAACATCGACTATGAGTGGGAACCGAAATTCGGCATCCTCCTGCCGCAATTGCACACGGTCACCGCGATGTGTTCCAAGCTTGAATTGCGCGCCTGCTCCGAACTGGCACTGGCCCAACCGGCGCCTGCGTCCCACGACATCAGGTTAATGTTCACCCTGGTGAACTCGCTTCGAGACGAACCGTTTCTCATCACGGAGCTGGTGCGGTTTGCCTGCCTGACCAAAACTTTGCAGCCGATGTGGGAGGGCCTCTCCCGCCATCAATGGACGGACGAGGAATTGGTGGACTTCTCCCAGGAACTGCGGACGCTGGATTTCCTGGATGATGGCGTTCATGCGCTGCGCACGGAATCTCATTGTGCCGATTCTTATTTTGGGGACCTAAGGTCGAGCCGGAACCCGTTTCGCTCAGTCAACGACATCGCGAACGGGTCGGACAACTCGTCGGAAGGCGGACTTGCGACAGCCATCGGAACGGTCATTCCGCGGGGGTGGATTTATCTCGAACAATTGAATTACCATCGTCTGGTTGATTTCGAACTGAACGATGTGATTACGCCCAAGGGGATTGATCCGGAGGTGGCGGACCGAAAAGACGCTGAAGTTCACCGCGAGCTTGTTTCCAGCGGTGTCGTTGGAAGTATCCTGGGCCACCGCATCATTTCCCGGGCGCTGTTGCCGTCGCTCAACGGATTCGAACGCAAAATGGCGCAAGCGCAGACCTGGGTCAATCTCGCCGACATCGGGTGCGCGCTGGAACGCTACCGTCTTGTTCACGGCCAATTTCCAGAGGCGCTTGACGCCCTTGCTCCGCAATTCCTGGCCGCTGTACCTCGTGATGTCATCATGGACCAGCCGCTCAAGTACCGCCTCCTGGAAAACGGCCAATTTATTCTTTACTCTGTTGGCTGGAACAAAACGGATGACGGCGGGGTCATCGTGAAGGCGAGCGAGGAGCTAACCCACGGCGATTGGGTCTGGGAATACCCCGCCGCTTCGCCACCGGAGCAGGCCATCACTTCTCCCCTGTGGCCAGGACGGTTTGAAAGTGCGGCGGCTGCTCCTCGCGGGCAACGACGGTGACTTCGATTTTTTTGAAGCCCGCGGCTTCGAGCCAGTTCTGCAAATCGCTTTCCGTAAAGCCGAGCCACCGGTCGCCATACAACTCGCGCGCCTGCTCGAAGCTGTGCTGGAGCAAATCCAGAATCATCACCTGGCCATGGGGCCGCAATATCCGATAGGCGCTGGCAATCCCGCCCTCGGGCCTGGCGGCGTGATGCAATGCCTGGCTCAATAACGCCACATCGACGCTTTCAGGTTCGATCGGCGGATTTTCCAATTCACCCAGCCGGAATTCGAGGTTTTTGATTTTGTTTTTCCGCGCCTTGGCCGCCCCGAATTCCACCATCCGCGCCGAATTATCAACGGCAATGACTTTCCTGGCGCGGCGCGCCAATAATTCGCTCAATAACCCCTCCCCCGCGCCCAAGTCGGCTATGACCAGTGGCGGCATCAGGCGCAAAAGCAGTTGCCCAAAGGCCTGCCACGAACGGCCCGGGCCGTAGCTGCGATCGAACCGTCCAGCGACCTGGTTGAAATAAAGCTGCGCCTGCTGCGTCCGCCGGACCAGAATGCGCTTCAAATTCGCCTGGTCGGCCGGTTGCTCAGGCAACTCGTGAGCACCCCGGACAGCCAATTGGATGAACTCGTTCGTGGTGGGGTCCGCATGGCCTATGATTCGGTAAAACGTCCGTTTCCCCTCACGCCGCGATTCCAGCAGGCCCGAATCCTGCAGCAATCCCAGATGGGTCGAAATGCGCGATTGGCCCATGCGCGTGATTTCCTGCAGCTCATGGACGGAAAGCTCGCTGCGCTCCAAGAGGGCAACGATCCGCAGGCGCGTCGGGTCCGACAACGCCCGCAAAGCTTTCAAAGTTCCGGCCATGCAAATAAAAGGTTGACTTACGTCAGGGTTATAATATATCTTCCTATCAAGATACGTCAATATGTAAGTTATCTCTAATTAAACATGAACAAGAATTACATCTTTTCTTCCGAGTCCGTCGGGGAGGGGCATCCTGACAAAGTTTGCGATACGATCTCCGATGCGGTGCTGGATGCCCACCTTGAACAGGACCCGCGCAGCCGCGTGGCCTGCGAGACTTACGCCAAGAGCAACATGGTCGTGGTCGGCGGCGAAATCACCACCAAGGCGAAGGTGAACATCAACGAAATTGTAAGGTCCGCCATCGCTGAAATCGGCTACGTCAACGACGACGATGTATTTCACGCCGAGAAGGTTTTTATCACCAATCTAGTGACCCGCCAAAGTCCGGACATCGCCCAGGGTGTCGATGCGCGCGCCGCCGACGGCAAGGAGACCGCCGAGCAGGGAGCCGGGGACCAGGGGCTGATGTTCGGCTTCGCCTGCGACGAGACACCCGAACTGATGCCGGCGCCGATCATGTTCGCCCACCGGCTGGGCCGTGAACTCAACCGGGTTCGCAAATCCGGGAAAGTGGCCTGGTTGCGGCCCGATTCCAAGACGCAGGTTTCCGTGCAGTACGAAAACGGCAAGCCGGTACGCATCGTCAACGTCGTGGTCTCGACGCAGCACGCCGCCGATGTCAAACATAAGGAAATCAAGGATTTCATCATCAAGGAAATCATCCAGAAAGTGCTTCCGCCGGAAATGCTCGATAAAAGGACCCAATTTTTGATCAATCCCACCGGACGGTTTGTCGTCGGGGGGCCCCAGGGCGACACCGGGTTGACTGGACGCAAAATCATCGTCGATAGTTACGGGGGCATGGGCCGCCACGGAGGCGGCGCATTCAGCGGCAAGGACCCGTCCAAAGTGGACCGCAGCGCGGCTTACATGGGCCGCTATGTCGCCAAGAATATTGTGGCGTCCGGATTGGCCACGCGCGCTGAGATCCAGTTCGCCTACGCCATCGGCTATCCCGATCCTGTTTCAGTCTGCGTTGACACTTTCGGCACCAGCCGGGTCAGTGACGAGAAAATTGAGCGGGCCGTGACGGAAGTTTTTAACTTCAAGCCGGCGGCCATCATCAAACAGTTGAATCTGTTGCGGCCCATTTATTCCAGGACCACCAATTACGGCCACTTCGGCAAAATCGATGATCTCAACAGCCTCACCTGGGAGAAAACGGACAAGGCATCAGCCCTAAAAAAAGCAGCCAAATAAGAATTCCTTTTATGTCATCCAAACTAGTTCCATCCCGCAAACCCAAGGGCGCCGCCGCCGGCAACGACTTCAAGGTCAAAGACCTGAGCCTGGCCGAATACGGTCGCAAAACCATCGACATTTCCGAGCATGAAATGCCGGGCCTGATGGCGATCCGCCGAAAATATGCCGCCGCCAAGCCGCTTAAAGGCGTGCGCATCACCGGCTCGTTGCACATGACCATCGAGACGGCGGTGCTCATCGAGAGTCTCGCGGCCCTCGGCGCTTCGGTGCGCTGGGCCAGTTGCAACATTTTTTCCACCCAGGACCACGCGGCGGCGGCCATCGCCAAGGCCGGCGTGCCCGTTTTCGCCTGGAAGGGCGAGTCGCTGGAGGAATATTGGGATTGCACGTTCCGCGCCCTGGCTTTTCCTGACGGACAGGGACCGCAGCTTGTCGTCGATGACGGTGGCGATGCGACGCTGCTGATTCACAAGGGCTACGAACTGGAAAACGGCGACACCTGGGTCAACAGCCCGAGCGCCTCGCACGAGGAGGATGTCATCAAGACTCTTCTCAAACGCGTTGCCAAGGAGCGCCCGCGTTTCTGGCACAACGTCGTCAAGGATTGGCGCGGCGTCAGCGAGGAAACCACCACCGGCGTCCATCGTCTTTACCAAATGAAGGAGGCCGGCAAGCTTCTTGTGCCCGCGATCAACGTCAACGATTCCGTCACCAAGTCAAAATTCGACAATCTTTACGGCTGCCGGGAATCGCTTGCCGACGGGATCAAACGAGCAACCGACGTGATGGTCGCCGGGAAAGTCGCCGTGGTTTGCGGTTATGGCGATGTTGGCAAAGGTTGCGCCCATTCCCTGCGTGGTTTTGGCGCGCGGGTCATTGTCACCGAAATCGATCCCATCAACGCCTTGCAAGCGGCGATGGAGGGTTTCGAAGTGACCGTTATCGACGAAACATTGGGTGTGGCCGACATTTACGTCACCTGCACCGGCAATTGCGAAGTCATCACGGTGGAACATTTGAAAAAGATGAAGGACCAGGCGATCGTGTGCAACATTGGCCACTTCGACAACGAGATTCAGGTCGATCTGCTCAACAAGGCCCCTGGCGTCAAGAAACTCAACATCAAGCCGCAGGTGGACAAGTACACATTCCCCGGGGGCCGGAGTTTTTATTTGCTGGCTGAAGGGCGATTGGTGAATTTGGGTTGTGCCACCGGCCATCCGAGCTTTGTCATGTCCAATTCCTTTTCCAACCAGGTGCTGGCCCAATTGGACCTTTGGAAGAACAAGGACTCGTACAAACCCGACGTCTATCGTCTGCCCAAAAAGCTGGACGAAGAAGTCGCGCGTCTGCACTTGGATAAAATCGGCGTCAAGCTGACCCAACTGACGCGCAAACAGGCCGAGTACCTCGGCGTCTCTCCGGAGGGCCCATACAAGCCGGAGCATTACCGGTACTGAGGGCGCTCAGGAACTGAATCGACACGGACGCGGGCGAGTTTGTATAGTTCGCAAACTTGAACGTTGAACTTGATTTGGTGCGCGCTGCGTTGCGCGAGGACATCGGCGAGGGCGATGTCACCACCCTGGCAACGGTGCCGGCGGAAATGATGGCCGCCGCTGTCATGGTGGCGCGGGAACCGCTGGTCGTTTGCGGTTTGGAAGTCGCGGAGGCGGTCTTTCATGAAGCCTCGCCTGCAATCCAAATTCAACCGGCCTGTCAGGACGGGAAACGCGCGGCGCGGGGCCAGACGCTTCTGCGTTTGCGCGGGCCGGCGCGCGGCCTTCTGGCTGGCGAACGTGTGGCGCTGAATTTCGTCCAGCGTCTTTCCGGCATCGCGACCTTGACCGCCCGTTTTGTCGAGGCTGTTGCAGGAACCCGGGCGCTCATTTTGGACACGCGCAAGACCACTCCGGGGTTGCGACGCCTCGAAAAATACGCCGTGACGCAGGGCGGAGGGACCAACCATCGCTTCGGCCTTTTCGACCGCGTTTTGATCAAGGACAACCACTTGGCGGCCTTGCGCGTTGAGCCGCCCAATGCCATCGAAGCCGCCGTCCGCCGCGCGCGCGCGCAATATCCGCGCCTAAATGTCGAAGTCGAAGCGGACACGCTGGAACAAGTGGAGCAGGCGTTGCTGGCGCGGGCCGATTGTATTTTGCTTGACAACATGCCGGTTGAAGACCTCCGCGCCGCCGTCTGGCTGGTTAATGGCCGCGCAAAAACCGAAGCCAGCGGGGGTGTCACGCTGGCCACTGTCCGGGCGATTGCGGAGACGGGCGTCGATTTTATTTCCGTGGGCGGGCTGACACATTCGGCGCGGGCCTCGGATGTGGCGCTGGATTTTGAGTTGCTGACCGAAACCGCATGACCGTGGACGCAAAAATTTTGTCGGCGTTGCGCGCAGCGCCGTGCGGGGTTTCCGGCGCGGAACTGGCGCGCCACCTTGGAATGACCCGCGCCGGAGTCTGGGGTCATATTGAGCAGATGCGCGCCAGCGGCTACGAGATTGAGGCCAGCCCGCACATCGGCTACCGCCTCTTGGGAACGCCCGACGCACTGCATGCCGACGATCTTTATTCGCGCCTGGGTCAAACGCGGGTGATCGGCCGTGAGATCAAGGTGTTTCGCGAGACCACTTCCACCAACGACGTCGCCGCCCGCCTGGCGCGGGGCCGGGCCGCCGACGGCACCGTGGTGTTCGCCGAGGCGCAAACCAAAGGCCGCGGCCGCATGGGACGAACGTGGCTTTCACCGGCGGGCAAGGGGCTTTGGTTCACGGTCCTGCTCCGCCCAAACATCCCGCCGCAACAAGCCACGCAATTGACCGTCGCCGCCGCGACCGCGCTAACGCGGGCGATCACGTTGCAGACCGGGATCGTTCCCGAAATCAAGTGGCCCAACGATATATTGATTCGAGGCAGGAAACTTTGCGGCATCCTCACGGAGCTGAGCGCCGACATGGATTTTTTGAAGGAGGTTCTGCTGGGCATCGGCATGGACGTCAACCTGGAGACTGCCGACTTCCCTCCCCATTTGCGCAAGATCGCGACTTCTCTTCAAATCGAGACGGGGCAACCGGTCAACCGCGCCGAACTGGCGGTGGTTATCCTGCGCGAACTGGATCGCGACTACGAACTTGTCAAGAATGGGCAGTTTGAAGAGATCGCGCAGCAGTGGCGGGAACGTTGCAGCACGCTGGACCGGCAGGTGGCCATCCGCGTCGGAAACCGGGTCATCCGCGGACGCGCCGAATCCCTGGACGACGACGGGGCCTTGCTGGTGCGCGGCGCGCATGGCCATTTGGAACGGATCGTCGGTGGGGACGTTACGATCGGATAATTACACTTTCCGCGCCTTCTTTTTTCCACTGCGCCTGGGCGGCGCTGCCGATGCGGCAACGGGTTTCACGGCCTGCGCCGGAAGCGGCGCAGCCGCTGGCGCGGGCGCGGGCGGGCGAGGCGGAAGCGGGTTCTCCGCGGGCGCAACGGAGGGCGGGCGCGTGGCAATCAGATAACCGGCCACCGCAATGCCCACGACGATCGCACAAAGAGTCACGTAAAGAGTCTTCAACGACGGCTTGAATCTGAATTCGATTATATGGTTGCCGGGCGACAGAAAGACGCCGCGCATAATGTAATTGCAGCGCAATATTTCGCCACGCTGGTGATCAATGCTGACCTGCCACTCCGGAGCAACACGATCATTGAACAACAAGATCGACGGCGTTTTGGCATCCGCCTGGATTTGGACGAATTTCGGGCGGTACTCGGTTATGGTGGCCATTCCGGGATCCGCCGTCGGAACCGTCGGCGACTGCGGCGGGGGTGTCTCCGGGGAAACGAGCACGGTTTTCAGCGGATCAAAAGCGGGCGACGCGAGAGTCGCCAGGGCAGCATTATCATTGGTGGGGACCTCCCAGTTGGAATAGAGTTTGACTCGCGGCAGCGCGTTGGGGAAATCGATCAAGGCGAAGGCGCCTTTGCTCCCCTCCTCCACCGTCAAGTCACCCACGTCGTTGGGCTGGAGAACCTCGGGCTTTCTGACGATGTTGTAGAGTGAACGAATTTGAAAAGACGCGTTGACCGCGCGGCCGCGCGCATTCAACAAATCAACGCCGCTGGCCGAGGCCAGGATATAACGCGTGTTGGTCAGTTGCCATAACCGGATGGCGGGCAAGAGGTCCGTATTGCGAATGTCGGTTCCCTTGAGTTCAAATGCCTTAAGATAATCGCGGTCCAGGTCCGGCATGTGCGGCGCCTGCGCGAAGTCCAGCGTCTGGATGTTGTGGTAGGGAAAATCGTTTTGGATCCAGAAGAAATAGAGTTCGCCGAAGCCTGGTGTGATGCCGCTGCCGGGGCCTCTGGGTTCGAGCTTGCCGATGACCCGGTGCTCGTAGGGCTGGTCCTGAAGAAAATCGACTATTGGATTGGCGGAATATTTTTCGCCGTAATCGAAGTAGCGGACCCACGGTTGATCGGCCCGCGCAAGATCCGCCAACAGTACCACCGCGAGAAACGTCCAAGCCCACTTAATCCGCGGACCCGACCAGGCGCCGCTGATGATGCCGGTGACGACTAGCACCGACAGGGCCAGAAACCCAACAAACCACGCGGCCTGTACAAAGGAATAATTCGCGATTTTTGCCGCATCCTGCGCGGCAAATGCCTGGTCTTCCAAGTAGTCGGTCAGGGCGTTGTGCGACGCGTTGAAAATGAAAAGTCCCAAAATCGACGCCCCAAGCAACAAAAGCGCAAAAATGGTCCACTTCCTATCAAAACCAGGCGCCTTGCCCCACCAGTTCAGCAAGTGTTCCGGGAAAAAATCCGCCCGCTTGACGGTCGCGCGTAAATAGGACCGATACAGCACTTCCATGCCGTATGCCGCCACAATCACCCATGCAATGTGAAAGGGAGTCAGGAATTTGATCGGATTGCGAATAGTTGAGAAATACGGCAAATGGTAGAAAAGCCGATAAAGAAAGCCATAACGTCCCCACGCCATCAGAAGTGAAAATAACGCAACAGCGCCCCAAAATATAACCGCCGCCCGCTCGGGCTTGGCGTACGGCGTCTGCGACCGCCAGACGTTCGCCAATCCGAAAAAAGCCAGCAGAGAGAGCAGGATGCCTGCGAACTCGCCGCTGCCCGAATAACGCCAGTAGATGCCGGCCTTCTTGGTGATGGCCACGATGGCCGGCGTCCGTTCCTGACGGGTCGGGGTATTAAGATTGGCTCTAAATTCGTCCGGCACATTGAATAGCGCCGCGGTTGCCTGCCTTACAGCAAGGTCATCGCTGCCCAGTCCGGCAATTCGTGGGTCCCGTCCGATGTCGCCCCAATAAGCGCTGGAATGGTCCGGCTTAAGAATATGCTGCGTCATGCGATAGCCGAAAAGCCCGGGGACAAACAATTGGAGCGTCTCCTTTTTGGGCAGACTCCATTGAGTGGCGGAGTTCCATCGTTGCTGCTTGGTCTCCTCGTCCTGGCCCATCGAAGCCACTCCTTCAATCTGTGTTTGCACCAGCGTCGACAGAGTGTGAACGGCGATGAACCCCGCAAAAACAATCACCAGGACTTCGCATACCATCGCCCGCACAATCCTTGCCCCGATGGGGGCCTCCTCGGTCAGAAACCGAAAAGCGGCGTATATACCGACGTAAACACTAAGGATCGCCCCGACATCGAAGCCTTCCATCACTCCCATGCCGACGGCCAGGCCGGCGAAGATTCCCTTTGCCCAGATTTGCCTCAGGGACGGACTGGACAAAGCGGCCAGCGCCAAAAAGGACATGGCGACGGCTATGTTCCACGAACCGGTGCCCCAGCATGCAACGGAAAAGAAATGCGCGTTGAGCCCCGCAGCCAGGCCGCCCAGGACACAAACTGTCGGATTGAATCGCAATTGCCGGAAAAATAACCAGGCCGAAAAACCAACACAAAGCAGCGAGAAGGGCGCATAAACCTTCAGGAAAATCACAGGTGAGAGAATCGTGGCCAGAAGCATTGAAATGGTCGGCGCCGCAACAGGAGCCGCGCCGCCGAGCCACGCCAAGCCACGCCAGGTGCCCGTGAAGCGTCCAGGCAGCCGGTTGGATTCCGCTGTCAAAGCCCCCAACGGACCATCGTTGGCAAAGAGAACCTCGCGGGACTCAAGACTTTGAAAAAATAAGACAAGTAATGCGCCTCCCAGCAAAATTCCCAGGAGCTTCCACTGGTTGGAACGCGGATTGGCGTTGGCCGCCACGGATGAAGAAACTCTCATAGCCACGACCGCAAGTTCAGACAGATCGCACCCGAGACACGTTTTCCAGTCTGTCCGTCTGCCCGTTCCGCGATGGCAATTCCATGGCCGCGTCCGAAGTCACGGACTTGGAAACGTGCCCGTTCTTGCCCCTTTGGCCGGCAACACAGGCGTCGGCCTCCACCAGTAAATGGTTCGTCTGCCGGCGAATTTCAGAAACTGTAGCCGCCTTGAGTTCATCGGATCCGGAACCGTTGCGGCCCTTGCGAAAAACAGGCGGCCTATCCGCAGAATTCCGCGCTTCCAACGCCTGAAGATTTCGAAACTGCATATTCTGGACAGCACGGATGACCGCGCTGGGCGCGTGCCGGACCCCCAGCCAACCCAGTATCTCAACCAAAACGGCTTCCGGATTTTGTAAAAGCTGGTCGTACGAAGCGAAGAAGACTGTAGCACCTTCCCGGCGAGCCGCCACGTAACTCGAAACATGCCCAACCCACCCCTTAAGGTGATCGAGGCAGAACGTGTCGATATCGAGCCCCGCACGGCTTTTGACATATTTTTCCCGCAATTGAAGGTGATAGAAGGAAACCAACGCATCTTCAGGCGTCCGATAAATGTAAAGATGCCGCCAGTTCCCGCCCGGCGTTTGCGCGACCGGACTGTCAAATCGCCGCTTCAAGTGCCCGAATAAATCGTGGGTCTTGACTAACAAGCCCGGAGTCGGAACCGCCGTGTTTCGCCGGGCAACCATTTCACAATAAAAATCGGGAATGATTTCATCAGGATGCACCGCCAAGTCGGTGGCTGTTTCAACACCGTGGTTTTGCAGGAAAACGTCGGACAACAGGTACCGCACCCACGTATTGCCGGAGCGGGCAAACGAACTGACAAATGTAACCTGCTCGCCCTGGGCCAGCAACCGCGCAATCTCCCGCCCGTTATGGGCCTGCACCAACATTCGACGCACCGGCGCGTATCCTTCCACCAGCAACCGGGGAAGCTGCGCCAGCGTGGCCGGCTTTGTCAAAAGACCAAGGGCAGGACGAAGGCTCTGTGAAGAAAGCCGCAGGGATTCCAGGATTGAGCCGCGCTTCGATTTTCGAACGGCGCCTTTATTCATATACCCGCCCGGTCGAAATCATCAAGAACGACGGCGTCTCGGCCGGGTCGCATCCCACGGACGCACTTCAGAATTTCGACTTTGAGCTGATCTCTCAATCCTTGCATCTCTTGTGAGGCAATACCTTACATAGCAGCCCGGGAGTGTCAATTCCTTTTTCAAGTTATTTACATCCCCGCGGGTCGTCTGCAGAACCTCTGCCGCCGCGGTCTCGCAGGCTTTGAATGCGCCTGCAACCAATTGGAGACAAAGCATTTAAATCAGGCCTTTGGGGCGTCAACAAGCAGTTTTTCAATTTCACTGATTATTTCACTTAGTGAGGCGGTCTTGTCCAGGTAGCGCGAGACCTTTTTTTCAATCGCTTCGCGAACCATCGCGCGATCAAACACCGCCCCTGTCAACAGTAATATCGGAATTCCCGGGCCGAGCTTGCGGATGTCCTCAATCAGGGTGAATCCGTCCCCTTCCTCGATCTGGAAGTCCATGACAATCAAATCGGGCGGGTCCTCCCTGACGCTCTTCTTGGCCGCTTGCGGCTCGGCTGCTGTCTTAACGCGATAGCCCCTGAGGGTTAAGGCTTCCTCGAGCAGTTGCCGGATGTCCGCCTCGTCATCGATGCAAAGAATTTGCTTTTTCATGAGGTCAAGCGTTTCACTGTCAATTGGGCCGTTGCACTCCCTCCGGGATGCGAACTGTCAGGACGCCACCGACAACTTTGTCCTGGTCGTGAAGAGGGACAAGGCTGAACCGAACCGGAATAGTTCGGCCGGAGCGGGTCGTCAGCACGGCGGGGCGTTCCTGGATTTCGCGTCCGTCTCGCATGGCTTGGGAAAGAGGGTTGTGTTCCGGGGCATTCCCGGAATCCGGCGTCAGTTTCACCACTCGTTCGATGGACTGAGCGATTAGGTCCTGCGGCTGCCAATGCGTCTGGTGGACGACGGCCGGGTTGATTCGGCTGACATTAAGCGCGCGGCTGATGACAAATACCATTTCAGAGATGGAATTAATGATGAGCTGATTGTAGCGTCCCTGGTGGTCCAAAGTCTGATACGACCAGCGTCGTTCGAGGTTTTCCTGTTTGAGGGCGTGATTGGCTTTGATCAGGTCGGCAGTGCGTTCCTGCACTTTGACCTCCAATTGGGCATTGGCTTCTTCAAGAGCCTTGGCGGCGACTCGGCGCGCATGTAGATCATCGCGCAGTAACCCAAAGACAAACGCCAGCAAGACAAAATTGACGGCCACGCCGCTGTAAACCGTCCATTTGGTTGTCACCGCCTGCGTGTACTCATCGACGTCTCGACGGCTCAACAATTCCCTTTCCGTCCCGATGAGCGAAGTGACATACCTTTCGATCCTCCCGATGGATTCCGCATCCGGGTTGGACAAATAAAGTTTCCGGACGTCCTCCAAGCCCCCCTGTTCACGGGCCTTGGCGACGGATCGTGCAATTTCGACTCGGTTGCTGACGAGAGTGTCGAGGCCAAGGACTTTCTCATGAAGCTCCGCATCCTCAGCGCCGGAGCGCGTCAAAGCTAGAAGCTCGTCCTGGCGCTCGATCATTGTGGAATAAGCATTCCTGTACTTGATCTGGTCGCGACTCTCCCCTGTGATCATGAAGGTGCGGAGGGCGGCGTCGCCAGCGTGGAGGTAGGAAACAATTTCGGCGGCGTGAATGATGACATCGTGTGTTTTGTTGACCCATGCCTCGCTCTTGATGGACCGCTGGATGTTTCGCACGGCTGTCGCCGCGACGTATACAAGGATGGCCGACATCAGAATGAAAAAACAAATGACGCGCTTTTCTATATTGTCTTTCATAGCGCTCGAACCGACGCAGGCCCGGGATTAGAAGTAAATGGAAATCGGCTGGCGGGGCGTAGCCTTGCCCGCAATAGACTCCCTGGATGGCAGTTCAGTTTCAAAGACGGCAGCCAATGTATGGCTTACAACGTCTAAGTATATAAGCTGCCACACGGAAGTCCAGTTCAAAATGAACAAGTTTATTAGTTTGAGTGACACTTATAGTCTACAAGTAAAGACTTCTCTACTGGTCGCTCGGCGCAGCTTGCGTGGTGTTCGCAATGGCGAACTTTCCTATTGTGCGGATACGTCGAGGCTAACTCCTTCGCGCGTGCTTCTAGCGTAAATTCGTCCATTGCTAACGCTGGCGCTATTCCAACATTTGCCTGCCAGCACGTGGGTGCGCGCCACTTCCTGGTAACTGGTCGGCGTCGCCTTCACTAGCACGAGGTCGCCCGCGTCGCTCAACACCAGCACATCGCCCCCGACTAGTGTGCAGCCCCCAGGACCAAATCCGGATTCCGTCCACATGATGCGACCCGTGGCCACTTCCACACAGACCAGCGGAGCTATACCGAACTTGGCCTGCCCCGATATCCCGTAAAGGTAACCATCGCTGTACACCGGCGTGCTCCAGTGATTGGCCAGGACGCTCGCCGGTTGGTGCCACATTTCAGCCGCGGTAAATCCGCCATTGCTCCTCGAAATTTTACACGCGCTTGACCCGACACCGTACCCGGCCGAGCAATATACGACGTCGCCGCAAACAACCGGCGAGATGGCGGTGGCCGTTGAGAACCGGAATGGAAACCGCCACAAAACGGCGCCGGTCGCCGGCACAACAGAGACCAAACCCTTTTGCGTGAAAAAAATCACCTGGCGTTCGCCAAGAATGGTGGCGGCCACCGGGCTTGACTGCGTCATCTTATCATCTTGACCCTTCCAGACATTGTGGCCGTCATTCTTGTTAAACGCGAGCAGCGCTTCTCCCGGGCCGCCGCCCGCGACGAATACCAGATCGCCCTCAATCAAAGGGGAAGCGGCGGATTCCCAATGAATATTATGCCCCGCATGTTCTTTGATAATGTCGCAAGACCAGACCTGTTGCCCGGTCGAAGCGTCCAGGCATTTTAACACCATCCTGGCCGAATACGTATAGACCTTGCCATCATCGTAGGAAGGGGTTGAACGGGGGCCATCGCCACCGTCATTGCCGGGAGCGCCGTGATCGCCCCCGCCGTCATATCCGGCCACACCGAGCGGCGCCGCCCAGAGTTCCTTGCCGGAATCGGCATCCAGCGCCACGCAAACCTCCTGTCCCGCGCCCTCCACATCCCGTTGGACCAGAGTAAACGCCTTGCCGCCGCCAATGGTAATGCCGCTGAACCCGTCCTTCATCGGGTGTTTCCAAACTTCGCGCAAGCCCGTTGCCGGCCAGTTTGTCAATATTGTTTCCGGTGAAGTCCCGTCGTGATTCGGACCGCGAAACTGTGTCCAATCCACGGCATGAACAGCGCAAGGCAGGGCGCACGCGACCGCCCCCGCGACGATGACACTTCTAATGTTGAACATCGCGTTCAGGATTGGACAAACCTGGCTATTGTCAATCCAGAATCGGCGCCCCTTAGCGACGGCGGGAGCCTTGAGTTTGCTTGCAATCGGCCTGCGTTTGCGGTGTGCTGTCAACGTCTATGAAAGTCGAATACCGGCCTTACCCGCTCAAGCTAAATCATACCTGGGCAGTCTCCAGCAGCGCCAAGACCGGCGGCGGAGCGGACACGGTAACCGTCGTCCTGCTTCGCCTGTCGGACAAGGGTATCAGCGGCCTTGGAGAAGGGCCCTCTTCGAGCCGTTATTCCCAATCGCCGGATACGGTCCAGAAGTTTCTAAGCAAGGTGGATTGGGCGCGGCTTTCCTTCGACGACATACCGGGCAGCATGACGTACCTGGAAAATCTGGCGCCCGGCGATTCCTCCGCCAAATGCGCCATCAACGTCGCGTTGGTCGATGGCGCGGCGCGAATGGCCGGAAAAGCGGTCTATGACTTCCTCGGCCTCGGTTTTTCTGAGAAGAAGCACGTGACTTCGTTTAGCATCGGCATCGATAGCCCGGCGATGATTGCTCAAAAAGTGGCGGAAGCCGCGGCTTATCCAATCTTGAAGCTCAAGATCGGCGCGCAAGGCGAGCGCGAGAATCTTGCGGCGTTGCGCAAGGTTGCGCCGGATCGGACGCTCCGCGTCGATGCCAACGAAGGATGGCTGACAAAAGAGGAGGCGCTGCGCAATTTGGAATGGCTGGCCACCGACCCGCATATCGAGTTTGTGGAGCAGCCGATGCCCGCAGCGACGCCGGTTGCGGACATGGCATGGTTGAAGAGCCGGTCTCCCCTGCCCTTGTTCGGGGATGAATCGTATCATCATGCCGGAGACATCGGCAAATGCGCCGAGTGTTTTCACGGCGTCAATGTCAAGCTGTTGAAGACCGGCGGCATCACCGGCGCGCACGAGGCGCTCAAGGCGGCCCGCAAAGCCGGGTTAAAAACGATGATCGGCTGCATGATTGAATCCAGTGTCCTGATCAGCGCCGCGGCCCACCTGGCCGAATTGGCGGACCACCTGGACATTGACGGGTCTTTGTTAATAGCCGACGACCCCTATTCCGGCGCGACGGCGCAAGGGGGATCCGTGTCCTTCGCGGCGGCGACGGAGAAAACCGGACTGCGAGTAAAACCAAAAAACGGCGATCCGTTTGCCGAGTAAGTCTTCGCCCGTGTCAAATGGCGCGGCCTCCGACGTTTTTGGGTGGCAACGGGTGGCGCGCGGCTCAATCCTGCTCCACCCAGGCTTGGGCATCGACCCTTGCCGCGCGGTCAAAGTAGCGGACCTTCGCCGTGGTGAATGGCTTGCAAAAGACGCTCATTCCTTTCTCCCATTTCTTGTCGCCGACCATCGCGAGGCGCTCGATGTCGGAAAAATGTTTGACATCGAACTTGATGTCGTCCCACACCGCGCATCCTTCCCAGCCGTGAAAATCGGCCATCTCGAAGAGCACGCGGATTTTGCCGTTCTTTTTTACAAGCCGCTCGAACTCCGGCGCGAATCGTTGATAATCCTCGTGCGTCAGTTTGCCGCTGACGTACACTTCCAGCACTTTTCCTTCATTCTTTTCGGTGAGTTGAATTGCCATGATATTTCTCCTTTGTTCGTATGTTATTCCTGGATCAGTTTGACGGAGTTGTTGTCTCCGGACTTTGCCGGCTCTTCCTCAGCGTCCCCCCATTGCTTGAGCTTGTGTTCAAACTCGGTCGGCAGCGGCCCGCGTCCTTTGGGCGGCGTACTGGTCATCGAGTCACTTTGTCAGGCGGATCGGATTCTGCCCAATATCCGGGCCGGCCGTAATAATCGTGAAGCCTCTCTTCATATTCGCGGTTGACGAGCCCGCCCGCGTGGAATTCGGGGCATTGGAGGATGCTGTCCTTCGTCAGCGCGACATGTACATCCCTCTCCCAATGATGGATTTCCCCAAGCCATTGTGGCGAGATCAAAACTTTCTTGGCGGGGAGCCAGTTATACGTGGCGACCACCAGGTAGCGGATGCCCCAGCCGACATCGTCGACGATAAAGTCGGCAATGTGCCCCATCTCGCCGTCGCTGGCATGGATGTGATACCCCGTGACTTCCTTGACGCTACGCAGGTGGGGATCCCCCTTATCCTTTGTAGCCATCTTGGAATCTTTAGGGTCCGGCTCCAGAGGAGCTATGGCGGGGAATGGCGCGCCCAAACCAGGTTCGTTCCAGTACACCGGCCAGTCATAATAGTTATGCAGGTCCATTTCCTGTTGGCGCGAAACTGGCATGTCCGTGTCGATGTCCGGGCTTTTCTCCACTTGATTCCGCGTCAGGGAAACGGGGAAAGTGAGCTTGGTCCAATCCGGTTTCCCCAAAGCACTCGGAGTGACGAGCACCTTGCGTCCGGGGAGCCAATGCCCAGTGTCCACCACCAAATAGCGGATCAACCATGTGTCGTCGTGGAAATAGAAATCATACACCTTTCCAATTTCGCCGTCGTTGGCCAGAACTGTGTGCCCATGCAGGGCCTTCAAGTTTCGTAGCATATAGAATTGCCTTTCGTTTTGATTGCCCCCCCGCACATTCTTCCGGCAAAAGATCGATGTGCCCGATCCCTGTAGCAAGCCGTTGCCCCGTTTCCCACAATTCGTTGCCCTTCGTTGCCCCGTTTCCCACGTACCAATTTTAACGCGACTCATGCCGCCTTGGCTATCAGGTGAATTACTTAGCGAATCCCCTCTAAATCCGCTAGACCCCGTGGGCGCGCGCCTTGTGGTGTAGAAATTGGCGACCTTCGTTTTATCGTATGGGGTGAATTCATTTCGATTTGACTTGCCCGTGGCGGTTTAACGCGTAAGTTGTTGTGTGGAGATCAGTTTAGCCAGGGCCGTTCGGATGGGCAGGCACTCCAGCGCTGCCAGCAAGGAGTCAACTCCTCTCCTGCGACAAAACCAAACCAATCCCCAAAGAGGACAGAACCGGGGCAACCACGTAAGCCGATGAACGAACATGGGATGTCGCCGCCGATAAATGAAAATGCAAGGTCAGACGCTGGCCGCAAGACAGCGCTAATTGTGGAAGGCGGCGCCATGCGTGGAGCGTGGGCGGCGGGAGTGTTGGCCTACCTTCAGGAGAGCGGAAGGCGGCAATTCGATCTGGTCTATGCGGCTTCTTCCGGCGCCTGTTCGGCGGCCTATTTCGTGGCTGGCATGTGGGAGCCGGGGCTGACCATCTGGCGCGATCTGGCCTGCAACGCGGTTATAAAGAGCAATTTGCTCCGGCGCAAACCGATCATTGACCTGGCTTACCTCGTGGATTACGTCATGCGAAAGCGGGTTCCTCTTTCCGTCGAGGTGCTGGAGAAAATGCCCACCCGCTTTTACATCGTGCTCACCGACTGTTACACGGGTAAACCGGTTTATTTTCGCGTCTGCGATGACCGGGTTTTTGCGGCCCTCCGCGCCACCTCTTCCATGCCTTTGGCGACGCGCGGGTTTGATTACGTGGACGGCCAGCCCTTTGCCGACGGCGGGCTGTCAGATCCAATTCCCATCCAACGCGCAATTGACGACGGCGCGACGGACATCACGGTCGTGCTTACTCACACGCCCGATCTTCGCTTCAAGCCGATGCCGCGCTGGCTGGGCCGCCTGGCGTACCCGGAATTTCCCCTGGTCGCCGAGGTCTGGACGGCCCGGCAAAATTTGAATTACAACGCCGCGCTCGATCTGATGAAGCAGCCGCCCAAGGGGGTTTTGATTCACGTGTTCCATCCGCTCCGGACATTGCCGCTGGGGCCTTTTAGCGTTGAGCGAAAACAAATCGCCGCCGCCCTGCTCCTGGGCCACGATGAAGCTTTGCAACAGATGAAGGAGCTGGAGGAGAATTTACTGGAGGTTGAAGTTGCCAATATTTCCGCCCTTAGCGCGGGGGATGTCGGGCCGGATCATGAAGGGTTGCCATCGGTCCCCGATGTGACGGGCTCCTAGAAACCGCCGTTCCGGGACTCGCTTCGGCAACTTATACTTTGACAGTGCGGGCAGGCGAGGTATATTCGGGGCATGACAGGCGGACCGACCACTACAGTAGCAACGTTTAGCGATCTTGAGAAGGCCAAAGAGGTGCAAAGTCGTCTGGCCCAAGCGGGCGTTCAGGCCGAGGTGCTTGATGAATCGAATTTGCAGAAGTTTTGGTTCCTTTCAAAACCCCTGGCGTCGGACAAAGTCGTTGTGGACGAAAAGGACTTCGAGAAGGCGCGCCAATTCCTGCAAGCCGCAGATGTCAATGATCACATTTTAGACGGCGAAATCCGCTGCCCGCAATGCAAGTCGGCCAGTATCGATTACCCGCAGTTCACGCGCAAATTCATGACGACCACCCTCGTTGAAGTCTTTTGCCTTCTTCACGTCATCGACAAAACATTTTATTGCAAAAGTTGCCACAATACCTGGCCCGTCAGTCACGCGCTGAGGCAAGAGAACGACGTCTTGAATTGGCCGACTAAGGGCCGCGGCCAGGTTAAGAACGAAAAGGGTTGAAGCGCCGGCGTTGAGTCAGCTCCGCGGTTCGCCCGTCTTGCCTGGCGGAGGTCGTGCCGGGATTTCCGGGGCCGTTGCCGGAATGAATTCGATGACATCGGCACGGATCGTTGTCTTGGGGAGCGAAAAAAGGATTAGATACACGCTGTCTTGTTCCAGAACCAGGTTTGCAAGCGTCTGAGGCCGGCCCGCTTGCATTTCCGATTGCGCATAGAGGCGATTCATCGCTTTGGTGAATCTTGCGGGAACAATCGTCAGGATCCCGAGCAGCGAGAATCCTGAACTTTGTCCCACCACGTTGGTCTTGATCACAACAAAATTTCTCTCCTGCAACCGCACATCGGTGTTGTTGTGGATCTCCAGCGCCGCGGCGTTCGGGGAACCCATCATCGAACCAAGAGGCAGCGCGGCAGCCGCGGCGCAACCGCCGGCCAGCACGGCCAGTGCAAAAACCGCCAGGAGCGCCGGTAGTTTGGAATGAGTCGAGGCTGCTTCTTCCACAGATTGACGTATTGCAGCCTGAGCCGATTCTCTTTGTCAAGTTCCCGTGCAGAACACTTTCGCGCCTTCGCGGACATCTTCCCGCCCCGGGGATTCTTGCAAAGCGTGTAGTGCTGCTAGCCGAGGGTCGGGTTTTCGAGACGGGCGATGCGTTCATCCAGGGGTGGATGCGAGGCAAAGAGCGCAAGGAATCCACCAGAATGACCGGAAATCTTAAGTGCCTGGACAGCAGGTTGTCGCGGTCCCGCCAAGTCCGCGCCGGCTTCGTGAATGGACTTTAGTGTCTTCAACGCGGACAGCATGTGGTCGCGGCCGGCGAATCGCGCGCCACCGGCGTCGGCCCGGAATTCCCGCCAACGCGAGAACCAATTGACGACGATCATCCCAAAAACCATGAAGACTGTCTGGAACAGGTTGATGAGCATCCATTCCATGAAGAAGTTGCCGCCGCGATTGTCGTCACGCGAAGAGGAGCCGCGCGAGATCGCGAAGGCCACGATCCGGGCCAGGAACATGGCAAATGCGTTAACAACCCCCTGTATCAACGTCATCGTCACCATGTCGCCATTAGCGATATGGGCGATTTCATGCCCGAGCACTCCTTCAATGTCATACTGACGCATCTGCGCAAGCAGCCCGGAGGAGACAGACACCAGGGCGCGCGAACGGCTCGGCCCGGTGGCAAAGGCGTTGATCTCGGGCGAATTGTAGACGCCCACTTCCGGCACGACGGAAAGCCCAGCCGTCCGGGCCAGATGACCAACCGTCTCCAGCAGGCGCTGCTCGTCGGGGTCCAATGTGTTGGGGTCGATTACCTGGACGCCCATCATGGCTTTGGCCATCCAGCGGGAAAGCAGCAGCGAGATAAACGCACCGCCCATGCCCCAAATAAAGCAGAACAGGAAAAGGTTCTGGTATCCTCCCATGCGGGCAACCGGGCCGCGGAAGACAAGGCTGACGATGATGCCTATGGTAAACATCACCAGGATGTTCACCAGCAGCAGGAGCGAAATCCGTTTGGCAACTTGCAAAAACTTCATGGCCCAAATTTAGGGGACAACGCTCAAAATTCAAGGCTCAAAGGCGTCGATCAGACCTCGAGCGACTTCTCGAATTTCGTCAGGTTTCTCGGGCCTTGCGGCGTTATGGCGGCAACGTCTTCGAGGCGGACCC
Organism: Vulcanimicrobiaceae bacterium; assembly: GCA_035511075.1. GTDB lineage: Bacteria > Verrucomicrobiota > Verrucomicrobiia > Limisphaerales > Palsa-1400 > DATAUD01. The sequence continues at coordinate 144,768 of DATKFW010000108.1, read as the reverse complement.
CTCCGATTTCGGTATAATAGAGTCCAGGTTCGATGGTGATCACCTGGCCCGCAGCCAGGACGTCGTGGCTATTGACCGCGATCCGCGGCGCTTCGTGAATCTCCATGCCCAGCCCGTGCCCGGTGCCGTGGAAGAAGCCCTGCATCCGGCCATTCTTCCTGCCGGTCTTGTATCCCTGCCCCTCAAAAAAAATCTGGACGGCCTTGTGGACCTCCACTGCCGGAGTTTGCGGCTGCAAGTGGGCAAAGGCAATTTCCTGCGCGCGGGCCACAGTGTCGTAGAGCCGCCGCGCGGCTTCGCTGGCGCGTCCGCGGACGACCGTCCGGGTGATGTCGCCAAAGTAACCTGTCTTGCAGGACCGCGGAAAAACATCCAGGATGATCGGTTCGTTTGCGCGCAAGTGACCGTGGCCCGGCTCGTGCGGGTCGCAGGCCTGGCGTCCGCCGGCGACGATCGTGTGACACGCCGAACCTCCCGCCTGGACGATCGCCGTCTCGATGATGGCGCGCAGCTTTTCGGAAGTCAGCGGGACACCGTGGTAGTTCAATTTGCCATCGCGGAGAATCTTGGAGGTCTTGAGGGCCTGGATTCCCTCCGCCAGCCCGACCTCCGCCATGATGAGAGCGCCGCTGATTTTCTTGATCTCGTCCGCGTTCTTGAATTCGCGCTCGGGGAAGATGCCGCCTTTCTTGACGCGCACCTTGATTTTGAAGTTCCGCAATTCGCGCGCCAAGCCGTGCGGAAAATTGGCCGGCACAAATATTTTGCGCAAACGGCGTTCCCGAAAGAGGAGGTTGATGACCGCCGCCATGCCGGGCCGTTTGGTTTTGTGGCGGAGCTTGTCAATGCATTGGTTCAACGAGAGGACGCGGCAATGGCCCGCCTTTTTCCGCGCGCGATCCATCTCCAGATCGGTGACGACGATGTGGGGCTTGCCTTCGAACCGGAAATAGATGAACGGATCGGGGGCAAAGAGCCCGACAGCGTAAAGCATATTGGCGTCGCGGTCGCTGTCAGCCACGATCAAGACATTTTCAGAGCCATTCATCAGGACGAACGGAAGATCAGGACGCGCCTCCGTTGGTCGAAGGCCAGCTTGGTTCTGATCAAAGCAATTTGGCGGCGCGAACGCAACATGAATTGCGAAATAGAAGTCCAGCAGGGCGCCGATCAGTGCAGCACCGTCATCGGCGCAATAAAATAGAGGCGCCCCGCTTCCAACTTTGGCAGGTCCATTCCCAGATCAACCTTGATCGCCGGCACCTCGCTCTTGCCGAAAATGTGGGCCAGCACCGACCCGAGGTCGAACTGGATGCGGTACTCAACGATGTTGGCGCTGGGAATGCCGACGATGTTTTCGGCGCGGTTGACCGCTGTCTCAAAATCCCCCAGTTCATCGACGAACCCAAATGCCAGCGCTTGCTTGCCGGAAAGGACGCGGCCATCGGCGTAATCCTGCCAATCGTCCACCAGGGTCTTGCCTTTGCCGTCGTTGAGGCTTGCGGCGTGCTCGCGTCCGGTCTTGACGACCTCCTTGAATTTGCCGAATGTTTCGTCGATCAGAGCCTGGACCATCGCGTCTTCCTGATCGCGATTTCTCCGATCCTCCTCGGAAAGTTTACTCACGTCCGGCTCCTGTTCGCCGCTGAGCATGTCTTTAAAACGGCCGCTCTTGAAAACATGAGGCTGGATGCCGACCTTATCCATGAGCAGGCGGTAATTATAATCGTGCATGATCACTCCGATGCTTCCGGTGATGGTCAATTCGTTGGCGACGATCCAGCGGCATGGCACCGAAATATAATAACCGCCGGAAGCCGCAAGGCTGTCCATGGAGACGACAACCGGTTTGCGCGTTTGCTCCTGGAACCTCGTGATCGCCTGGTTGATTTCATCGGACGCCAGCACTTCGCCCCCGGGAGAATTGACCTTGAGGATGACGGCTTTGACGTCGCTGTCGTGCCCGGCCATCTTTAACTGTTCGCCAATGAAGTCCACCAGGTTCATGCCCGATCGCTCGATCTCTTCACTGCTGATGACGCCATCAACCTCGATAACAGCGATTTTATTATCCGAGTTGGTGTGTTCGACGACCACCTCCTCCAAACCGTGGTCGCGTTCGGCGCTGGCATGGGACCGCGGAATGATGGTGTGGCTAAAATTCAGGAAATTGGTGAACAGGCTCAGCACTAATAAGATCAGAAAAACCACGGCAAGCACTTTCCAAACCGCCCCAGAACGGCCTCGCGGCGGCCCAGGCGGCCACGGCGGGATAATCGGCGGCGGCGTCACCGGGGGCGGCGGCGAATTCCCCGGCGGCGCATTGATTGGCTCGGGAGCTGGCGTATGGTCATCCATAGTAGACGGAAACTACCGCAAGCCGCTCCAAACTTCAAAGGCTAAAACAAAACGAATCCCCGCAGTTCTCCAGGAATGACCCGCAATTTCCATCCGCGGCATTGACATTCTTGCGCGAAGTGGGTCTTCTATTGCCGCACAAAAACAGAAGTGCAGTCAGAAAATGAGTGAAAGAAAATTCTATCCGTCCCTCACAGAAAAGACACACATCCTGGAAAACGTCACCCAAGAGGCGCCCCGAAAAAAAATCCTGCTTCTGGATGATGATCCCGCACTGTCCGACTTGACCCGGATAATCCTCGAGGAAAATGGATATGAGGTGGAACTCGCCTCCGACGGCGTGCAGGGGATCAAGAAAGTCCTGGCCAGCGATTTCTCCGTCATTTTGTGCGACATGGTGATGCCGAATCTGGCCGGGGATATGTTTTACGTCGCCGTCGAGCGCGTGAAGCCCAAACTGTGCAAGCGATTTCTTTTCATGACCGGCCATCACGGCGATCGCAAAATCGATGAATTCATTCGCAAAGTCCGCGGCCTGATCCTGTGGAAGCCGTTTGAGTCTCACGTCTTGCTGGAGTCCATTCGTGCCGTTGAACAAAAAGGCGGCCAGGATTGACCACTTGCTCTGACCCGCGCGCGAAACGGCGCTTTATTCTCGTCAAGCGGGCAAACCGCTGCCTAGAATGATCGCGAAAGTAAATGGATGAAGCGAACTGCTTCATCCGTCCTTGAGACTCTATCGGAACATGCGGACAAAATCCTTGCAGCCCAGACAACTTTATTTGATGGCCAATGGCGACCTCCGCCTCAGCGCCAATCAAAAATGCTGGCCCGTCCAGGCCAAAATGGAGGCTCTCCTGGCCAAATCCGTGAAGGCCGAAGGTTGGAAATGCGTCCGGGCACATTCGTTCGACCCGGCCAAAAACCACGGCTTCATTGATTCCCAGAAGATGGGGATGGAGATCTTCCGTACTCTGGATCCCGACGCCCCGCTCATTGTCGCCGAATCGGTCTGGCAATACAGCCATCACGTGCTGCATGGACTTTACACTCATCGCGGACCGATTCTGACCGTGGCCAATTGGAGCGGGACCTGGCCGGGCCTGGTCGGCATGTTGAATCTCAATGGTTCCATGACCAAGGCCGGCATCCGCTACAGCACGCTTTGGAGCGAGGATTTTTCCGACGGCTTTTTTGAAAAGGGCCTCCGCCAATGGCTCCAGGGCGGAGTCCTCACCCACGACCAAAGCCATGTCCGCGATTTCCAATCCGTCAAACTGCCGGGCGCCGAAGAACGTCTCGGCCGCCTGCTGGGCCGCCGCTTCAAGGACACCAAAGCCATTCTCGGCGTTTTCGATGAAGGGTGCATGGGCATGTTCAACGCCATCATTCCGGATGAACTCCTTCATCCCACCGGCCTTTTCAAGGAACGCCTCAGCCAGTCATCACTTTTCGCCGCAATGCGCGAGGTGACCGATACCGAAGCGCGCGCCGTCCTCGCCTGGTATGTCAGGAAAGGGCTGAAGTTCCACTGGGGCGCCGCCGAAGCCACCGAATTGACCCGCTCCCAAACCCTTCAGCAATGCAAAATGTACATTGCCGCGGTGCGTATCGCGCATGAATTCGGCTGCTCGGCCATCGGCATTCAATATCAGCAGGGTCTCAAAGACCTCGCTCCCGCCAGTGACTTGGCCGAAGGCACTCTCAACAATGTGGACCGTCCCCCTGTCAAGTGTATGCGCACGGGCCGGCTCCTCTTTGCGGACGAAGCCCTCCCCCACTTTAATGAAGTCGATGAATGCGCCGGCCTGGACGGCCTGGTCACTTACCGGCTCTGGCGGGAGTTGGGTTATCCGCCCGAAAACACATTGCACGATCTCCGCTGGGGCCAGCGGTATCAGGACAACGGCTTCGACAACTTTGTTTGGGTCCTCTTGATCTCCGGCGCAGCTCCCCCCGCCCATTTCATCGGCGGTTGGAAGGGCGCCTCCAGCGAACGCCAGCCTCCCATGTATTTCCGCCTCGGCGGCGGCACGCTGAAAGGAATCAGCAAGCCCGGCCACATCGTCTGGAGCCGCATCTTCATCATGGACGGCAAACTCCACTGCGATTTGGGCGTGGGCAAAGTCGTCGAACTGCCGCGCCAGGAAACCGAACGGCGCTGGCTGGAAACCACCCCGCAATGGCCGATCATGCACGCCTGCTTTGACGGGATCTCGCGGGACCAAATGATGGCCCGGCACAAGGCCAACCACATCCAGGTCGTCTATGCGCCCGACCAAAAAAAGGCCCACCGCGCCTGCCGCATCAAGGCCGCAATGCTCGCCGAACTCGGCCTCGAAGTCCATTTCTGCGGCAGCGTAAACGTCGAGTGACTCTCGCCGGACGCGCCAAAATGGGAGCCATGAGGGAATGCTTGGTTTTTGCGGCCGGTCTGCTTGCATTCAATGCCGTCGCCGGGCCGGTGAATTTGAATCAAGTTTTCAAACTGCGCGTTGGGGCCGAAACCGTGCGTTTTAACCCCGTCGAGGACGGGGATTTGCGCCGGTTGGATCGTCAAGTCCAGGTACTTCTGAGTAAACCGGAGGGCGAATCCAAACATACCCGCAGAGGGCTGGAAGAGATTGAGCGTCTGACTGAAAATGCCCTGAACCGCCCCACCCCGGCGGACCGCAAGCAGCTCGAAATCGACCTGGTGGAAACGGTTCTTGCAGTCAATAATAACGCGCGCCCGCCGATTCCCCGGCATTTCGACGCCATTATGACTCCGCTGGCGCTCCTCCAGTTGTTCCGGCCCATTGGCATCGGCCAGAAACCGGCGGCCAACCTCCAGCCCGGTCCAACCGACGACCTCAGCCGGCGCGATCCGCTGCCTTCGAGTTTTTGGTCGCTTCCGCCGGACATCGCGACGGAGAATTTGCATGATGGATTCGGCCGGCCGGGCTTGCCGCGCATCGCCGACAAGCTCTGCCGGTACGCCGCCCCGAAAGAAACCACCGGGATGAATCCGGGCTTCGAGGTGGACTGCGGCCAGGAGCGGGTCAAGTTGAAATTTGGCGAGGTCTCCTCCGAGCCGCTGGTCACGCGCATGTTTTGGGCACTGGGCTTTCATGCCGACCCCACGGATTACGCAGCCGGCGTCAAGGTGGCTTACGACCGCCGGATTTTCACCGAGTTCAATTCGCGCCAGCCCGTTCGGACCACCTTCACCGTGCTTTGGTTTATTCCGGTTTATTCCATGAATTTGCAGCGATCCAAAGACCCGTTCGCTTACGTGGCGGCGGCGGTCCTGCGCGACGGGCGCCATTGGAGCGGCCCGGAGTTGAAGCGGCGTTTGATGACGGGGACCAATTTCCTGCCGGCCGTCGAGGCGCAAATCGATTACGTCGTGACCACCCCGGCCAACGTGCAAGTCAAAGACCCCCTTGTAAAAAGCATTGGCCCGTGGGATTACGGGCAACTGGACCATGCCAACCGCCGGGAAGTGCGTGGGGCGGGTCTGCTCGCGGCGTGGTTGGGATTCTACGACACGCGCTTTGACAACACCAAACTGCGCGTGGTCGGACCGAAAAAGCATCCGCGTCTGGAGCATTATTTTTCCGATCTGGGCGGTGGATTGGGCCGGACGAAGGGCTTGCTTTCGTGGCATGGCGAGAACGTCAACGCCTTCCCGTGGACCTTCACCGCGCCGCCGCTGGACCTGGGGAAAGGCCGCTTGGCGCGCCCCTTGCGCATCGTCGGCTACACTCCGGACGTGCGCACCCCGGCCTTTGCCGCAATGACCATTGACGACGCGCGTTGGATGGCGCGATTAATCGGCCAATTGCGCTCCGACCAAATCATCCAGGCACTGACCGCCTCCGGCTATGATCCCGCGACCATTCACCTCTACACGCAGAAACTCATCAGCCGCCGCAACAAAATGATCGCCGACTTGGGCCTGGCCGGGGAATTCCCACCGTTGACCCTGGAATGAGGTAAACACCGGGCGCGGGATTTACTTTAATCGAGATTCCACAAGGTCTCAATCAAGGTTGCCAAAGGTTGGCGTCTGAACGGCATCCGTATTGACGTTCTTTGGAAGCTGCGTCCCCAATGCCGGTCAAGGAGTGACGAGTTGAACGTCTGGAAAATAGGTTTTAAGGCGATCCGGGTCGCGCGTGACCAACTTCATTCCATCAGCCTTGGCGTGAGCGCCTATCAGGAAGTCCGGGAGTGGAACGCGGTTTTCAGTTTTCCGTCCGTCCGTTTTCAATCGGTCCAAATAAATGGCAAATGCCTTTGCGGCTGGAATCGCCGCTGAAATCGGCAAGGGCACGAGCTTCAGTCCCAATCCTTCGAGCAACGCCGGGACAGCGTCCCGATTCTCGGCGCGCACCGACGCCTCACTGACGACGATGGTGTTCACGGCGCCCCCTTCGCCGCCTTCCTGCACCGCTCCCGCAATCTGGCGCTTGGCCCAATCGTGAAAAGGACTGTTTGAGTCGCGGGCATCGATGACCACGCTGCTGTCAAACAGAATCACCGGGTCTCCTCTTTGATTTCATCCCAGCTTTTCGTAAACCGAAGCGGACTGCTTTCGATTGCAGCCATTGCCTCCGCAAAAGTCGGTCTGCGCCGCGGCAACTCGACTTTCCGAAGCAAGACCTCGTTCTCTCCGACGACTTCAGGCTCGTAATAGTCACCTGGCCGGAGCACGGAAATCAGAATCCGATGCGCTTCATCTACTTTTACAGCCTTCACAACAGCAACCTACCGCTAAACCGGGATCGTTTTCAAGCCCGGCGTTGCCGAGAAATCAACCCCGGCGCGCGAGCGGCAGATCAATGGAAAAGCGATTCATCGGAAAGGGAGTGTTTCCCCGGGGAGCGCAATCGCGATGCGGAACTTCCCAGCGTGCCCTTGTCGGGCACATGATTCTCCCGATTCAGGCAGGATAGCTCCATTGGTAGAACAGAGGACTGAAAATTCCCATTTGACCCATTTCACGCCGTCTTTCCACATCATTTGCCACGCGCACAAAACGATTGATTTTATTGGTCTTTTCTTACTTTACGCGCCATTCCCATCGTGTTACCAACGGCCGCATTCCCAATCGTGAAACTAGCACAGAATACGTCCTCTGGCCTGAAAAAGGGATTCTCAGACGCTAAATGTTCAGCGGTACCGCGAAATTCCGCCTCAATTTGAGATTTAACTCCGTCTCGCCCTAATTTTACCAATCAGTGCCAAAACCCCGACTAATACAAGACCAGCAGCCGTGTTTAGCACAACTCGGGCCACAATACCGGCCAAACTTTTGTGTTCTTTAGCGTCAAATAATAGATTGGCCCCAAAGCCGGGACGGCTCCCTCAACAAATGCCTTGCAAATCCGTCGAGTAGGAAGAAAATGAAAAAAATCACAAAAAGGCCTGCGCGGGTCGTGGGCACGAATCCAAATGGGAAATCCCGGTTTATGTTGACTGACTAACAATTGACCTGCTTATGAAATACCCTTTCATTGCCATTGCAGCGGCGGTCCTGCTTTGTGGTTGCTTTACTTCAGAAAAGCCTTTCTACCAACAGGGCGACATTGTGACGGACGACCGCCTTGTAGGCACCTACGACGGCGGAAAGCCCTACCATTGGGAAGTCCGTAAGGCCGACGAAGGAAGTTACGACGTGACCGTTGTCGGTGTCGGCCCGAATAAATCCTGTTTAATGGAATTTACCGGCGTGCTCTTCCGACTCGGCACAAATCAATTTATTGATTTACTTCCGGTCATCAAGGCGTGCGATCACACTTCTGAAGGGACTGCTCCTGCCCTCGGCCTAATCGAAATGCTTCAGGCAGCGACAATTCAACCACTCCATCTCGTCGTAAAGGTTCATATAGGGATTAATGAGATAGGTGTCGGCGGTTTGAACGACCAGTGGTTACAGTTCGCAAAGCAGGATGCGGAGGAGTTTTTTCTGAATTGGCGCGGGCCGATTCCGCCGTTACCGAGAGGGCCGTTAAGAATGAACCCCGACACACAACTTCAGCGCGCATTCCTTGTTCGATTTGGAAGTGATACGAACAAATTCCTGTTTGAGACAATGAAGCGGCTGTGATCGTTTTTCTAACGACGCTCGGTGGAAATTCATTTCACATCTCGAATATTCACCAAACCTTACCCCTTCCCGCAACCCCCAGTTCAAGCACATCAGCTACCCAACACAAAATGGCGACAGGTATCGCGATCCTAAACCGCTAATTGCCGCTAGGGCTAGCGTGAACTCACCAAGCCCGTTGTGCAGTGACTTTGAAACCGCAAAATACGAATGTTCCTAGGTGAAAATTTCAGACATACGAAATTTTACCATCTTCGAGATAATCGCGCGCGCCAAAAGCGCTTGCAAGTCCCACATAAACATGGGAGGTTCAGGCGGGCGAAAGCCGCTGTTCTTTGAAATGTCGCCGTCCGCGTCGCTGGGGCGGCGCCTGAGTCCATCGATTACCGACGCGGTCGCGCGTGGTCAAACCAAATCCGGATGTCTGTTCTTGTTCCGGATTTTCCTGTATCGGGATTTCCCCCGGTCAATCCAGTCCAATCAAGGTCAATCAAGGTCAATCAAGGTTCGATCTGTTTTGTGAAAAACCGGCAATTAAGGGAAATCACAGCCCCAGCGCCAACTGCGCTCCCGCCGGTCTGCGGAAATCAGCCGTGGAAAGCGTGAAACGGTCCGTGTCCAATAATCCCGTCTTGCGGCGGGCGACGGCGAAGGTTTGCCGTATTTGCTCGGCGAAGACGCCAACGCCACTCATCCGCTGGCTCCAGGTCGAATCGTTCAATTTGCCATCGCGCATCGCCCGGATGCGGTTGAGGACTTTCTCGCGTTTCCCGGGCGCGTGAACGGCCAGCCATTGCTCGAACAAATCCTTCACGGCGTAGGGCAAACGCAGGACCGTGTAATGGGCGAACTGGGCCCCCGCCCCGACCGACGCCTCGACGATCGGCAGTATTTCGTGGTCCGTCAGCCCGGGGATCACCGGCGCCACATTCACGCCCGCCCGCACCCCGGCTTTGGTCAGCATTTCAATGGCGGCCAGACGCTGCCTCGGCGAGGAGGTGCGCGGTTCCATCACTCGCGCCAGGTCCGAGTCCAGCGTCGTGATGGAGACACAGACCGACACCGCGTTGTGCCGCGCCAATTCCTGAAGCAAATCGATGTCGCGCGTCACCAGGAAGTTTTTCGTGACGATGACCACCGGATTCCGGCATTCCGCCAGGACTTCCAGGCAACCTCGTGTCAACTGTAATTTGCGCTCCACCGGCTGGTAGCAGTCAGTGACCCCGCTCATCGCGATGACCTGCGGTTTCCATTTGGGCGATGCCAATTCCTTGCGCAACAATTCCGGCGCATTCTTCTTGACAATGATTTTCGACTCGAAATCCACGCCCGCCGAGAAGCCGAGGAATTCGTGCGTTGGCCGCGCGTAACAATAAATGCAGCCGTGTTCGCACCCGCGATACGGGTTAACGCTGGCGCCGAAACCGATGTCCGGGCTGTCGTTGTACGTGATGGCGCTTTGGGAAAGGTCGCGCAGAAACTGGGTGCGAGGCGCCGGGTCCTCCTCCGGATTCCACTCGGAATCGCGTTCCAGCGAAATTCCTTCAAACCGGTTCGCCGGATTGCTCGCGGCCCCGCGTCCATGTGGCACTGATGCTTTCGCGTTCAAACTGCGATTTTACACGTTCGACCGCCGCCCGGCCAGATACAATAATGCCGGGAGCGAAATTAATCCGCGGCTGGCCTGTCCCGCTCCGACCTCAGCGCGATGCCCAACACCGCGGCCGCTTCCTCAAATTTCCGGCTACCTCAGCGAGCCTGATTTTCTGCGCTTGCATTCAAACCGAGCCTGTGGCTGTCTTTTCGCAAGGCCATGCGTCCGATCCGTATTTGTTTGGGTTTTGCCCGGACTGCAAAAGCAGTGACGGCGGCGTTCGCTGTTGTGCTGGTGCTCGTTCTCGGCGCTCTTGCAGTCAGCCCGTCCCTGCACCAGCGCCTTCATGCCGATTGCGCTCATCCTGATCACTTCTGCGTCATATCTGCGTTCGCCACAGGCCAATTGCTCTGGACAGAGACCCTGCTCGTCGTCATCACTGCCTGCGTCTGCAGCGTCTTCGGCGTCTCCCGCCGGGAGACTCCGTTGGCCTCCTACTTGGATTTTTACTTCTCGCCCAACCGCGCTCCACCGCGGCGATAGGTTTCTCCGCCGTTTATCTTCCAGAGTGACTGCATTGCCGTCGCGGCATGTGTCATGTGGATCAACAAGCCTTTGTGGAAAAGATATGAGAAATTCGGAGCCGGGCTCTGCCGTGAGTGTCGCAGCGTCGGCGAAACAGACAAATAGTTCATAAATCCGAGATCCGGGTTTCCGGCGTGACAGTACCGCGCCTGCAATCCGATACGTTCCGACCCAATGAGGTCAATTTTTAAATCGCACATCCCGGCTGCGCCTCTCATCCTGGCTTTCTGGGTCGTGGCAGGCTGCGCCGTCGGGCCAAACTTCAAGCGGCCTGCGGGTCCGCCAGTGAAACGTTATACTGCGCTCCCGCTCTCGAACCTCCCCGGCACCCCAAACGTGGCCGGCGGAGAAGCCCAACGCTTCGTGGACGGCCTGGAAATTCCGGGACAGTGGTGGGCCTTGTTTCACTCCGAGCCGCTCAACGAACTGATCAAACGATCACTCACGAACAATCCCGACCTCGGGGCGGCGCAAGAGGCGTTGATGGCGGCGCGGGAAAATGTGTTGGTTCAGCGCGGCGCTTATTATCCCCATGTCGACGCATCGTTCTCCGCCAGCCGCCAGAGGCAGTCCAGTTTTATCGCGCCCACGCCCAATGCCAATGTCTTTGAATACAATCTGTTCACTCCTCAGGTCAGCGTGTCGTACGTGCCCGATGTTTTTGGCCTGAACCGCCGAACCGTCGAGTCCTTCCAGGCCCAGGAACAAGGGGCGCGATTTCAGATGATCGCGACGTATCTGACCTTGAGCGCCAACGTAGTGGTCGCGGCGATTCAGGAAGCGTCACTGCGGGCGCAGATTGAAACGACGCGCCAGATCCTGGCCATAAACTCCAACATGCTTGAAATCGTGCATTTCCAGTACTCAAAGGGACATGCCAGCGGGCTGGATATCGCCGCGCAGGAATCGCAACTCGCGCTAGTCGCCGCCACTCTCCCGCCACTGCTCAAACAATTGGCCCAGCAACACGATCTTCTGGCCGTTTTGGCCGGCGATTTCCCGAGTGATCAGAACGGCGACGCTTTTGATCTTTCGATGCTGAAACTGCCGGAAAAACTGCCCGTCAGTGTCCCTTGCAAGCTGGTCGAACAACGACCGGATATTCTCCAGGCCGAGCAGAACCTGCATGCGGCGAGCGCGCAGATTGGAATCGCTATCGCCAATCGGTTTCCCAACATCACTCTGACCGCCAACGCCGGCAGCACCGCTCTGAGTCTTGACAAACTGTTCTCATCCGGCTCCGGCTTTTGGGGAGTAGGCGGCACCCTCTCCCAACCCATTTTTGAGGGAGGTTCGCTGCTCCACCAGGAACGCGCCGCCAAGGCCGCGTACCTCCAGGCGGCGCAACAATATCGCAGCACCGTTCTGACGGCCTGTCAAAATGTCGCCGACACGCTGAACGCGCTTGAACAGGATGCCGCCGCTCTCAAGACGGCCGCCGCGGCCGCCGCCGCCGCCAACGTGACACTGGATCTTTCCCAACAGCAATGGCGCGTCGGCTATGGCGGTTACCTGGCTCTGTTGAACGCGCAGCAAACCTACCAGCAGGCCCTCCTTAACCTTGTTCAGGCCCAGGCCAATCGCTTTGCCGACACCGCTGCGTTGTTCCAGGCTCTGGGCGGCGGATGGTGGAATCAAGCGGAACTGAAGGAAAAGTGATCATGAATAACACCCTCTTGGATCGAACGCCGCTTCGACTTTGCGCAACGCACCCGCGCGCTGTCGCGGCCGTTGTAGCCGCCGGCGTGACCGCGCTCCTCTTCGCCGCCTGTTCACCCCACACGGAGAGCCAGACCGAGACATCCTCCATCACGGCCAGCAATGTCACCCTCACTGCGGCGCAACAGCAGAACATACGTCTCTCCACCATTGCGCTTTCCAACTATCACAAGACCGTCGAGACGACCGGCACCGTGGACTTCGACAACGACCAGGCAACCACCATCCTGGCGCCGATGTCCGGCCCGGTGTCGCGCCTGTTGGTTTCCCTCGGAGATCAGGTCAAGGCGGGGCAACCGTTGGCGGAGGTGGACTCGCCGGACTTTGCCACCGCCATCAGCACTTACCGCAAGGCCCTTTCCACGGAAAAAATCACTCGTGAACTGGCCGACCAGGACCAGGAACTCATCGAGCATCATGGCGTCAGCCTGCGCGAAGCCGAACAAGCCAAGATTGATGCCACCAATGCCCAAGCCGATGCCGAAGCCGCTCTTCAAGAGCTCGTTTCTCTCAGCGTTGATCCTCAAACAATCAAGGCCATCCAGCAGGGCAAGGCGACGGCGCGCATCCAGGGCCTGATTCGTTCTCCAATTGCCGGCACAGTGGTGGACCGGGCTACGACCCTCGGAGAACTTCTGCAAGCGGGCACGACGCCCTGTTTCACAGTCGCCGATCTCTCCCGGGTCTGGGTCATGGCACACCTGTTCGGAGCGGAGCTCGATTCGGTCAATCTCGGCGATCCGGCCGAAGTGCTCACGGGCACCGGTTCAGAGACCTTCCCCGGGACCGTGAATAACATTTCGGCCGTGGTGGACCCGGACACACGCTCCGTCGCGGTCCGCGTGGTGGCTGATAATCCGCGCGACGCTCTGAAGCAGCAGATGTATGTGCGCGTCCTGATTCATTCAAAGACGGAAACGCCCGGCCTGTTGACGCCGGTTTCGGCGATTTTGCTGAACGAAGAGAATCTGCCCTTCGTTTATGTCGTCCAGCCCCAGGGCAGCTTCGCGCGCCAGCGCGTGACGCTGGGCTATCGCGACGGCGATCAGTACGACATCACCTCTGGTCTCAAAGCCGGGGACCGGGTGGTAGTGGATGGCGGGCTGTTTGTTCAATTTATGCAAAACCAATGAGCGACAATCTGCCGCCACCCCAATCCCCGCCCCGGACGGCCTCGATCGTCAACCGGATCGTGGCCTCGTCGTTGCGTCAGCGTTTTCTGGTCGTGCTCCTGACCGCGCTTATGGCGGGCGCCGGGGTCAAATCACTCAACCGGCTGCCGGTGGATGCGTATCCCGATCTTTCCCCGCCCATGGTCGAGATCATCACGCAATGGCCCGGACAGGCCTCTGAGGAAGTGGAACGCCTCATCACCGAGCCCATCGAACTGGAGATGACCGGCATCCCGCGCATCAGTGTGGTTCGCTCCATTTCTCTTTACGGATTGTCGGACGTCATTCTGACCTACCAGGACGCCACGGATATTTATTTTGCGCGCCAACGGGTTTATGAGCGCATCGCCGATCTGAGCCTGCCCAGCGGGGTGACCCCGTCGGTCGCCCCCATGTTTTCGCCTTCCGGTTTGATTTACCGCTATGTCATGCAAAGCCTCGACCGTTCGCCGATGGAGCTAAAAACCATGGATGACTGGGTGGTCGAACGGCAGTTCAAATCGGTCCCCGGCGTGGCAGACGATTCCGGCCTGGGCGGCGAGACCATGCAATATCAAGTGGTGCTGGACCCGGCGAAGGTTGCCGGGGCGGGGCTTTCCGTCGCGGCCATTGCCGCCTCACTGGGAGCCAATAACGGCAACGCCGGCGGCGGATTCTATTCGCAAGGCGGCCAGTTTTATTATGTGCGCGGCCTGGGGCGGCTGGTCACGCCCGAGGACATCGGCAACGTAGTGTTGACCGAGCATGACGGGACCCCGGTGCTGGTCAAGGACGTCGGAAATGTGGTGATCGGCAGCGCGCCCCGCCTCGGCCAGTTCGGCTACATGGACCAGGATGACGCGGTGGAGGGGGTGATCCTGATGCGCACCGGCGAGAAAACGCAAAACGTCTTGCAAGCGGTCGAGGCCAAAGCGAAGGAACTCAATGACAAAATCCTGCCCAAGGATGTCAAAGTCCTCCCCTTCTACGACCGGAGCGAGTTGATCGCTCTGACGACCCGAACGGTGGAGGACAACCTGTTGCGCGGCATGGCTCTGGTCGTCATTATCCTCATCTTTTTCCTCTATGATATCCGCGCCGGTTTGATCGTGGCCACCGCCATCCCGCTGTCCATGTTGTTCGCCTTTATTTGCCTCGATCTCAAACATGTCTCCGCGAACCTGCTCTCCATCGGGGCGGTGGACTTCGGCATTCTGGTGGATGGCGCGGTGGTCATGGTGGAGAATATTTTCCGCCGGGTGGCGGCGCGCTCGGGCCAGCCTCTTCACATTCGGGAAGTCATCGTGGAGGCCGCCGCCGAGGTGGACCGCCCGATTTTTTACGCCGTGGCTGTAATCGTGGCGGGGTTCCTCCCCATTTATGTGTTGTCCGGTCCGTCGGGGAAATTGTTCACCCCCATGGCCGACACCATGATCTTCGCCTTGATTGGTTCGTTATTGTTGACGCTCACGTTTTTGCCGGTGATTTGTTCGTGGGCCTTGCGCAAAGGAGTGCGGGAGCGGCGTAATCCGGTGTACGAGGCCGTTAAGGCGGCCTACATCACCGGCCTGGATTTTTGCCTGGCCCACCCGTGGTTTGCCACGATCTGCAGCGCGCTGGTGCTGGCCGCTTCGCTGCTGCTTATCCCGTCGGTCGGCGCGGAATTCATGCCCCAATTGGACGAAGGGGCGCTCTGGGTCCGCGCCACCATGCCTTACACCGTTTCTTTCGAGGAATCCGCCAAGATTTCCCCGCAAGTCCGAAATATTCTCCGCTCCTTTCCCGAAGTCACTACCGTCGCCGACGAGCACGGACGTCCGGACGACGGCACGGACCCCACCGGCTTTTTCAACTGCGAATACTATGTAGGTCTCAAACCCTACGCCCAATGGAAGGGCGCCTATCGAACCAAGCCCCAGTTGATTGAGGCCATCAACCAAAAGCTCCAGGCCTTCCCGGGAATCATTTTTAACTATACCCAGCCCGCCGAGGACGCGGTGGACGAGGCGGAAACCGGCTTGAAAAGCTCGCTGGCCGTCAAGATTTTCGGGCCGGACCTCAACACGCTGGAAAGCAAGGGCAAAGCCATCAAGAAAATCGTGGAACAAGTGCGCGGCATCAAAGACGTCACCCTCGTGCAGGAGTTGGGCCAGCCGAGTCTGGCCGTCAATATCAACCGCGCCAAAATTGCCCGCTACGGCTTGAATGTCGCCGACATCAACGGATTGATCCAGGCCGCCGTCGGCGGCACCGCGGCCACCCAGGTGGTGCAGGGGGAAAAGCAGTTCGATCTGGTGGTCCGGCTGGCCGAACCGTTCCGCGGCACGCCCGAACAAATCGGCGGCATTCTCGTCGCCACCCCCGACGGCCAGCAGGTCCCACTCCGGGAATTCGCCGACATCCACGTGGAAAACAGCGCCGCCTTCATTTATCGCGAAAGCAATTCCCGCTACATCGGGGTGCAATTTTCCGTCGAAGGGCGCGATCTGGCCGGAGCGGTCAACGACGCCAGGGCGCAGGTCAAGGCGGCGGTGCCCTTGCCGGAGGGCTACTACCTGGATTGGGGCGGTGAATACACCGAATACACGGCCTCGCGCGCCCAACTCCGCCTCATCCTGCCCCTGACGCTGTTTCTGATTTTTCTGCTCCTGTTCGCCCTCTACAGCAACTTGAAGTTCCCCTTCATCACGGTGCTCGGAGTATTATTGACAGCACCGGTAGGCGGGATCGTGGCGCTTTGGCTGACGCACACCCCGTTCTCCGTCTCGTCGGGCATCGGCTTTCTGGCCTTGTTTGGCGTTTCCGTGCAGACGGCGGTGGTCTATATCTCGTACGTCAATGAACTGCGCCGTGACGGCGGCGGCATTGCCCAATCCACCCGCGAAGGGGCCATCCTGAGGCTCCGGCCCATTATGATGACCGCGCTAGTGGCGGCGCTCGGGCTTTTGCCGGCGGCGATGGCCACGGGAGTCGGCACCGATTCCCAGCGCCCCTTCGCGCTGGTGATCGTGAGCGGGCTTTTCACCCGTCTTTTGATAAGCATTTTCCTCATGCCGGCCCTCTACCTCCTGGTCGCCCGTTCCGACGATCGCCTCGAAGTGTAGAATCGATTCGGCGGCAAATCAAAACCGATTAACGGGCGCCCAGCCTCTCCCGCTCCGATCTCAGCGCGATGCCGAAAGCCGCATCTCAACGATGAGCCAGGATCGCGCATAAGCCCACCATTGCTTGGCCGTCGGAATCGCGATGCCCAACGCCGCGGCCGATTCCTCAAAACTCAGTCCAACGAAATAACGCAGCTTTACAAGTTCCGCTTTTCGTGGAGCAACGGCGGCAAGTTTTTCCAACGCTTCGTTCATGGCAATCAAATGGTCGTCATCCGCCGCGGGAGAAGCAATCTCGAGTTGATCCAGGCCGACGGCATTGGCGCCCGCGCCCCGCTTCGCCGCCAATCTTCGCCGCGCGTGGTCAATTAGAATGCGGCGCATCGCCTCCGCAGCCGCGCCGAAGTAATGCGCGCGATTCCGAAATTGCGGAGCGTCGTCGCCGCCCAGGCGCATCCACGCTTCATGGACCAATGCCGTGGGCTGGAGCGTATGACCGGCGGCTTCATTGGCCATCTTATGCGCCGCGAGTCGGCGGAGTTCGTCGTAAACAATCGGCAGCAATTCGCCGGCCGCTTCCGCATCGCCCTTTTCCATCCGGTCCAAAATTTGAGTGAACTCGCTCACCTCTGAAGAATACGGAAGCGGCGATTGGCGACAACTCCAAACGAACCCAATAGCCACCGCGCCCATTAGACGCCGGTGCGCTCCCGTTAGAGCGGGCAATTACGCCTTCGAGCGACGGCCGGCCATATACAACAATGCCATGAGCCCCAGGAACGGTATCAACGCCAGCAGATCGGCGCCGGGTCCGGCGTAAAATGGATTGCGCGCCTCGGCCCAGCTTGTCACGGCGGCGTCCTTTTTGCTCAAGACCCCGGCCATGAACGCAATGACAATCCCGGCAATCGCCCCGCCCGCAATGTAACCGCTTGCCAGCAATACGCCCGGACTTCGGTCGGTCTCGGCGGACATTTGCTCCTCCGAAAGATTTAATTGACTCATTCGTTTGCGATGTCCCCGATCCACCAGCCACCGCACCAATCCCCCGATCATCAGCGGCGACGACGACGAGAGAGGAAGGTAAACCCCGACCGCAAAAGCCAGCGACGGAATCCCGGACAATTCAAGGACAACCGAGATCATCACCCCCAGCAACACCAGCGCCCACGGCAATTGCGCGCTCAGGATGCCTTTGATGATGTAGGACATCAGCACGGCCTTGGGCGCGGAATACTTCCGCACTTGCGTCCCGTCAGGCCGCGTCCTGAACGAGCCGTTAATTCCGGGGTCAACGAAATAGACCGCCGCGCCTCCGTCGTCCACAAGGTACCTGCCCTGACGCCCCCCGGCATCGTCCGTTTTTTGCCAGACGTGATAGGTTTTGGTGTCGTCTGCGGCCTGAGGGCCCACAAGGTGTTCAGAAGCCCCAAGAACCGCCCCGGCCGGAGCGTGGAGACCCGGGGACACCCTGGCAATCGGAACGTAAACGGTCCCCGCCGCGTTCAGCCCGAGCAAAATCGGACTCAACGCAATCGCCGAAAACGCCGCCCCGATCATGATGGCAATTTGCTGGTACCTTGGCGTCGCGCCCAGAAGGAATCCCGTCTTCAAATCCTGCGAAGTGGCTCCGCCGTTGGAGGCCGCCACGCACACGATGCCGCCCACGGAAAGGGCCGTGACGTAATAACCGACGCCGGTCCAGCCGGCGAGCAGGAAGATCAGGCATGTCAACAATAGCGTGGCGACCGTCATCCCGGAAATGGGGTTCGATGACGAACCGATCTCCCCCGTCAGGCGCGACGAGACGGTGACAAACAGAAATCCGAACACAACGATCAGCACCGCCCCCATCGTATTCATGTTGAGCGCGGGCGTGAGCCAGATCGCCGCCATCAGCACCACGCAGCCGAAAATCACCACTTTCATCGAAAGGTCCTGTTCCGTCCGCGCCGCCCCCGCCCGCGCCTGGGCCCCCGCGGCGCCGAAATCCGACAGCCCAGCGCGTATTCCGTGCCAGATCAACGGGAGTGACCGCAGCAAGCTGATGATTCCTCCCGCCGCCACCGCGCCCGCGCCGATGTAAAGAATGTAAGCGCCTCGAACGTCGTCGGGCCCCATCTGGCTGATTGGCACGTGCCCCGGCGCGACGGCCCCGGCCGCCCCCCTGCCGAAAAAGAGGATCAGCGGAATCAACACCAAGTACGAAAGCACGCCGCCGGCGGCCATGATGCACGAAATGCGCGGGCCGATGATGTAGCCCACGCCCAATAGCTCCGGGGAAATCTCGGCGGAGATCGAGGCGCCGGCAAAGGGCGGTCCGAAGATTTTTTCCGGCGTGTCCTTCCACGCTTTGAACGCCGACATCGCTATCTTATAAATCAGGCCCACGCCAAATCCCCAAAAAATCACGGCCCCGCCCTGATGCACCGTGTGTTTTTCATCGGTGTACTGCGAGGCGGCGCGCGATTCCTCGTTCGCCCCGGCTTTGAGAACTTCCGCGCACGCCGTCCCCTCCGGGTACTTCAATTGGCCGTGTTGTTGGACGATCAGCGCCCGGCGCAGCGGAATCATCATGAGGATGCCCAACAACGCGCCCAGCAGGCCGACCAGCATCGGGCGCGTCACCTCCAGGTCGAAGCCGAGAATCATTATCGCCGGCATCGTTACGCCGACTCCGAAGGCTATCGATTCGCCTGCCGAACCGGCGGTCTGGACGATGTTATTTTCCAGCACCGTCGCGTCCCGGCCGCCGAGCTTCTTCCAAAGACGAAACAGCGTGAGCGAAATAACGGCCACGGGGATTGAGGCGCTGACCGTGATGCCAACCTTGAGCACCAGGTAAAGTGAGGAGGCCCCGAAGACCATGCCCAGAATGGCGCCCAGAATGATCGAGCGCGGCGTGAATTCGCGCATCCGTGTTTCCGGCGCGATGAACGGGCGCGGCGC
The DNA here is from genome assembly GCA_035511075.1 of Vulcanimicrobiaceae bacterium. Classification (GTDB taxonomy): domain Bacteria; phylum Verrucomicrobiota; class Verrucomicrobiia; order Limisphaerales; family Palsa-1400; genus DATAUD01. The sequence continues at coordinate 125,214 of DATKFW010000108.1, read as the reverse complement.
GGGATCGGTGCCGGTTGAGGAACGTTTTGCGGACGCCATGCGAGGATATTAGCGATGGACGCCCCCGATGCAAGCGAGAGCGGGCGCTACGGCTCGCCGCCGCCGGCATCCTCGAGGGCGCGCTCGAGGATGGAATTGACCTCTCCTCCGATGAGAATGGCCATGCTGGAAAGATAAAACCAAAGCATCAGAACGATGACCGCGCCAATGGCTCCGTAGGTCACGCTGTAGTGGCCGAAATGATGGACATAGTATCGGAATGCCAAAGAAACCAACAGCCATATTCCCACGCCAATCACGGTTCCGGGGACCAGGCGTCGCAATTGCTCACGCGGGATGTTGGGCGCAAAATAATAAATCAGGCCGAACGCAAGCAGCACAAACATCAACAGCACCGGCCATTGCGCCACATTCCACACCAGGGTAAATTCTTCTCCCCAGGCAAATCGCGCTGCCAGGGCGGCGGCCAGATCACCGCCTGAAACGACAAGCAACAACGCAACGACCATCAGAAAAGTCACCACGACGGTCAGCACAAGAGCGAGAATTTTTTCCCGCCACCAGGGCCGTTCGTCACGCACCCCGTAGGCCAGGTCAAGCCCGTGAATGATCGCGCCCATTCCGCTGGAACCCGACCACAGCGCAATCAACAGGCCCAGGGTCAGTTTCCCCGCGCTGCTGCCGCTGGCGATTTCCCTGAGGGACGAATCGATAAAGCTTGAGGCCTGATGGGGAAGAATCGCCCCCAGGTATTGGGAAATAACGCGCTGCGTGACGGTTCCCGGCACGGCGAAGAATCCAACCAATGCCGTCAAGAATAGCAACATCGGAAAGACGGCAAATAAAAAGTAGTAGGAAAGCTGGGCCGATTGATCAGCCAGACGGTCCTTGGAGCACCTTCGGATCAAGCTGCGTGCCATGTGGCGCCAATGCAATTCGCCGATGTGCAATCCGGGTTTTGATGCGTGATCTTTCATAACGATTCCGATTCGCCCGTTACTGTAATGCCAAACTGCCCTGCGGCGGTAAAAAATAAAGCCGGGGTAATCTGGCCTGAGGGGTGGGTATATTACCCCTCTTGTTTTGCCGCCGCCCGCCCCTACGTTTGTTTATGCAAATAAGATGGAGTTCTCGATCGGGAATTGCGGCGACGGCGGTTGCCCTCTTCGGTTTCTGTTTGACGGCCCAGTGTCAGGTTGTACCCGGCCAGACCGTCGTCGGCGGCCCGGTGATACCCCCGTCTGCGGACACGCAGCGACTGACGGCCACGGGCAAGGCATCCGTGGACGCGACCCCGGATCTTGCTCACGTTCGCTTTATTGTGGAGTGCCAAAATGCCGATGCCACCTCGTCGCAAGGCGGCCTCAGCGATTCCGTCGCACGGGTCTTCCAGGCGCTGGAAACACTGGGAATCACGAGGGAGGAGATTCATCCCTCTGCCGTCACTGTGGTTCCGACTTTGGCGATGCCCGCCACCAAGGACCATCCGGCCTCGATTGCGGGATTTCGCACTGGTGAAACTATTGAAGTCAATTTGGAAGGCAACCAACTCACCGATATCGGGAGCGTGGTCGAAACGGCGACCAAAGCCGGAGCCACGCGATTGGCGGGAATCTCCTTTGATGTGAATCCCGCCTCGCGGCAGCGCACCCAACTCATCGCGGCGGCCACGAAGGAAGCGCAAGACAGGGCCCAAACCATGGCAGCGACTTTGGGCATTCAACTTGGCGACGTGGAAGACGCCCATGAAAGCGGCATTACCATCACGCCCGCGGTCAGTGGCGTCAATGGGCCGTTGCATATGGAAGCCAGTGTCACCCTGCATTACCATAAGTCCTCCGTGGTTTCGGAAGCGGACATGGATCCGCCTTGACGGTCGGCCTGGAGTTCTTCGCGATCGGCAATTTATTGAACTTCGCGGACCAGGCTTTCGGGAAGCGCAGTCAATTCACTGTCCGTGCCGTCTGCTTTCCATGTGACGCGACCGTCCTTGAGCACACGAAGAATCGTTCCACGCAGCGAACCGCGCAGCGTCTTGACGCGGTCGCCCCCCTTCCAATCGGTGGTTTCGCAAAGCGAATCAACGATCCCGGCCATCGCTTCCCATGGCAACACTCCGGCGATGTAATGGGCAACGGCAGACATGATTTCGCGGCGTCGGCTCGTAGGCAAGTCAGCCAATACCACGTCAACGAGGGTGCGGCCAACATCGGCAAACGTGTTGCCGTTGAAAAAGAGAAACGGGGCGCGGCGATGACATCGCCGCAGGAATTCTACGACTTCAGCGAGGGATCGGACTTCGGTTTGGCTTTGCCGCCACTCTGCTTCAACCGCCGCATGGCTCTCTGAATTCTGGCCGTGCTGCGCGCCTCCTCTTGCGCACGCTCCTTGGTTGAGGCCGACGACAAGCTCCCAACTCCGGTTTTTGAGAAAAGCGGCTCTGGCTTGTAACGGTGATTGTTTGCCAGGACTTCCTCTAGAATGTCCTGGTCCGTCAAGTGCTCCAGCAGGTCCAATCGCACTTTCATCGTCCATAATCTATCCGAATCCCGGCCCGGGCGCAACTGCTGAATGGATGGCGCGCCGCTTCACGAATTGGACAAACCCTACTTGTCCCGGTTCAAAAGGAATTCCGCCAGCGCCGCCAACGCCGGCGCATTGCCTTTGAAAATCTCCAGCGCGCGGAACGCCCGCCCGGTCAATTGGGCAGCGATTTCCCGCGATTTTTCCATGCCCACAATCTTGGGATAAGTCGCCTTCTGGGCAGCGGTATCCTTGCCCGATGTTTTGCCCAACTGTTGGCTGGTTTGGGTGACATCCAGAATGTCGTCGATAATTTGAAACGCCAGTCCGACGTTATATCCGAAATCGCTCAAGGCCTGGAGCTGGCGGGGAGTGCAATTGGCGCTCATCCCCCCCAATCGAGCGGAGCAACGAAGCAGCGCGGACGTCTTGCGCTCGTGAATGTATCGCAGTTGCGAGGCGGAGATGTCCCTGCCCTCGCCTTCCAAATCGGCCACCTGGCCGGCGATCAGCTCCCTGGAGCCGGATGCTTCCGCCAATTCAAAAATGATGTTCCGGTGCGGATAGCGGTCCCAACCCTTGCACCGGCAGGCCAGCGCAAAAGCTTCTGTCAACAAAGCGTCCCCCGCCAGGATGGCGATCCCTTCGCCAAAGACTTTGTGATTGGTCGGCTTCCCGCGGCGCAGATCGTCGTCATCCATTGCAGGCAGGTCATCGTGAATAAGGGAATAGGTGTGGATGCATTCCACGGCGCAGGCGAGCGGCATGGCGTCGCCGGTCCTTCCCCCGCAAGCTTCCGCCGCAGCCAGGCAAAGAGCCGGACGCATCCGTTTTCCGCCCGCGAAGATTGAATATCGCATCGCTCGGTGGATGGTTGCCGGTTTGGCTGTGGCCGGCGGCAAAAAGTGGTCCAACGCGCGATCGACCGCGGCTGTTTGTTGCGCCAAATACCGTTGCAGGTCAAAGGCCTGGGACGACCTTTTCCTCCGGACAATGCCTGACATGCCCGCACCTAGTGCAAAAATCCGGCCGGGAAATCAAGGTTTTTGTGCGGCCGGCGGCGGTTAATATTGCTCGGGGCGGAGTCTTGGGCTTGTCAATGCCAGGACGGCCGCAACCCACGCCGCGAGGGTCAAAGTGAGCAGTGGAATAATCCAAAAGGGCAGCAGGCTATGCACTGCGGCCACGCTGACCCCGTACGCCGCCGCCGCCCAAACGTCCAGGCGGAGATTGATGATCGCCACAACTCCGGCGCATAACAGTGCCAGGTGGCCATAAGCCAGCCGTGTGGCAGCCACCCCCGCTTTGCCTCGAAGCTGGAGGAAACTCCAGGCACCGAGCACCAGCATTGCGCCCGTGACAGCCGCCGCCGCTATCCGATCACCTTCGCGCCACGTCAGCGGTATCAACCACGAACACATCGGCAGATAACATACCGCCACGATCAATGCGGATTGCACCGCCGTCAACGGTGGCGCAACGGCTTGAAGCGAAGTTTTCATGCCCTCCTTGTCTCGCAAGCGGAGGGCCAACTCCCTCCGAAACCCCATAATGAGCCATGTGGCCAGAACGATGCACCAGGAGCACCAGAAAACTGCCTCTGAAACAAAACGTGTCCGGTCACTCCACCCAGAGTGTTGCCCCAGCCACCGCAAGGAAAACTCGCCGGCCACAGGACATCCCAGCAACCACATCCATGTAAGAATCAACCCAAACAATTTGCCCCGGCGTTCGCCTTCCGTCGTGCTCCCGCGAACGATCATCCATTGGGCCACGAAACCGGCAAAGAATCCGAGAAACGGCCCCAGCCAGGCGGCCAGCAAACCCGACTTCGCCGCAGCCGTCCCCTTGAATCCCGCTCCCAGACTGGCCGGTGCGGCCGGCCCTGCCGCCGCGGGCAGCGCCGCCAGCACCGCGCCCGAAAAGGCGGGACTCGGCGCCGTCCGCCGCAAAGCGCCCTCCACAAAAGCCTGGACCTCCTCCTGCAACAATTTGCGTCCGCGGGAAAGCCGCTGCTTTACCGCGTCCTGGGACAACTCCAGGGCCTCGGCCACTTGCTGGATGGATTGGTCTTCGCGATAAAACAAGACCAGCGGCTCGCGGTAAAGTTCAGGTATTTTTTCCAACGAACGCCACAGGATCACTTGTTCCTCGCGGCTGATCGTTTGCTCCGACGGAAGAGCCTCGCGCGCCGGCGCATCGTCGGTGTCTTCCAGTGGCGTCGCGTTATAGACTGGTTCGCGTCCGTCCCGTCGCATGCTTTTTTGAATCCGGTTTCGGACGATGCCGCAAAGCCAGGGGCGCAGTTTCTGCGGTTCGCGCAGGAGCCGGAGGTCTTTCCAGGCGGCCATGAACGTTTCCTGGGCCATGTCCTCGCTCTGGCTCACGTTGCCAGTGGCCGAATAAGCCAGGGAACAGATCAAGGTTTGATAACGTCCAACAATCTGGCGAAAAGCGTCCCGGCTTCCGTCAAGACATTCCGCCACTAAAGCGGCATCGTTGGGTTCCGTTGTTTGCATTACATTCATCATATCACCGTATAAGCACCCGAAAAGGCCTGGCAGGTGACAGGAAATCGGTCGCTCCCTGCGCAGTCTTGATCTATGGATTGAGGAGTGTGACGGTAGGGGGGAACAACAAGTCGCGCGATGCCTTGGCGCGGCAACCGGAAACCTCGCCGCCCAGAGAAAGTAAATTCCCTCCCTCGCCATAATGATTGTTCCCCGGCGCTTTTCCATCCAGCGAAAAAACCGCCTGCCCCTTCTTCTTGGGCGCACTGTCCACTTGCCAATCCGTCGCGATGATTTGCCCCGGATCGTCATTGGTTTCCCAACCCATGTAGTAGGCGTAACTGATCCTGCGATCCGCGAACCGCTCGCCCTCAGCCAGCGGCTTGTCGCTGCTGCCCGGACAAATAAAGATTTCGGTCACGGTGGTGCTCTTTGGAATCAGGAGGCTCAACGGTGCTTCGGGCGCCTTTGCCCCTTGCAAGAATGGGTATGCGCCGTTGTCGCTTCGATAGATGCTCAACGCAAGATAAATCTTTTGAAGGTTATTCTGACAGCGTGCCAAATCCTTTCGTCGGGCCGTTGCGTTAAAGCGGCTCGTGCCCATGACCGTCAGAATCACCAGCAACGCCAGGACCACCAGGAGTTCCACCAGCGAAAAGGCGGCGGACGTCGTAATGTTCCCGCGCACAAAAAGATGGCGTTTTACTGCGGGGCCACGCTGACTTTGCCCTGGTCGGCGTCATAGACAAACTTCATGCCCAGCGGCGGATCGGGAAGGTGGCCGATGTAGTGTTGCGTAACCAGTTCGTCCAAGTCTTTCGGATTGCGGCCCTCCTGCGCGTTGAAAAGCTGAATGTCCTGATTGAGCGAAGTCACGTCAATCGTCTTCACCGCCGTTTGCTGACCTTTGGCCATGGCGCCGATATAGCCGGAGGCCGCGTTGGACGGGGAAGCGCTTTGCTCCTTCCCGCAACCGGCGGCCAGAATCACCGTAACCAGAAGAGTCAATCCATAGTAGGTCTTCATGGCAGAAAATCTACCCGCGCCGGCGTCAAAAATCAAACCTCGTGTTTCGACGTCAACTGGCGGCGGGGCTGCGCAACCCGGGCGGAGCGTCATTGGGAGACGAGATGTTCCCTGACGAGTTCCCGCGCGCGCTCAATCAGCGCGATGTCCCCGGATAAATTGCCAAAGCGCAACGGCGGCGCCCCGCTCTGCTGCGACCCCAAGAATTCCCCGGGCCCGCGCAGCAGCAAATCCGCTTCCGCAATGCGAAATCCATCGGAAGTCTCTTCCATGATTTTCAAACGCTGGCGCGATTCCTCGCTCTTGCCCGAGGCAATGAGAATGCAGAATGACTCCTCACTCCCCCGCCCGATCCGTCCACGAAGTTGATGCAACTGGGCCAGCCCGAATTGTTCGGCGTTCTGTATGACCATGACGGTGGCGTTTGGAACGTCCAGCCCGACTTCCACCACCGAGGTCGCCAGCAGCACCTGCACGGTATTTGCGTTGAACGCCGCCATGACCCGGTTTTTCTCCTCGCTTTTAAGCCGGCCATGCAAAAGACCTGCGCGCCAGGGCGCAAAAGTTTTTTCCAGATGATGAAATTCCTTCTCCACGGCTTTCACTCCGGCCGCCGAATCGCCCTCCTCCAGCCGGGAATAAACGATGTAAGCCTGGCGCCCTTTGGAGAGTTGTTTGGTCAGGAATTGCCAGACTTTGGGGAGGCTGGAAAAATCGCGCACAAACGTTCTTATTCGGCCGCGGCCGGCCGGCCCTTGGCCAAGGACCGAGATATCCAGGTCGCCATACAAAGTCAGCCCGAGAGTCCGGGGAATCGGCGTGGCGGTCATGACCAGGAGATGCGGATAGGCGCCCTTGCGGACGAGATGTTCGCGCTGGGCGACGCCGAACTTGTGTTGCTCGTCGATGATAACCAGGCCCAGCCTTTCGGGGGCGAACCCCTCTTCGAGCAGGGCGTGGGTTCCGACGGACATCTTCAGCGGCAACGCGCCGGGCTTTTGGAGGCCGAGTTCTTCCTGGCCGGTTTCAACGCCTGTCTTCATCCCGCCGCGGCGTATTTCCACGGCGATGCCCAGCGGTTCGAGCCATCGCCGAAAATTGCGCCAATGCTGTTCGGCCAGGATTTCCGTCGGCGCCATCAGGGCGGCATTGGCTCCGCTTTCCAACGCCATCAAGACCGTGCAGGCGGCCACGATTGTCTTGCCGGATCCGACGTCTCCCTGGAGCAATCGGCGCATAGGGCTTGGCCCGGCCATGTCGTGCCGGATTTCACGCAGGACCGTGGCCTGGGAGTCGGTCAAATGGAAACCGAGCGCGGCCAGAAACGGTTTGATCAAGCGGTTGTTGCCCGCGCACGGAATGGCTCGCGCCTTGCTCTCCAGGTTCTTGCGGCGAATCTGAATCGCCCGCTGCAATTCGATGAATTCGTCCAGGGCCAGCCGTTGCCGGGCAGTTTCACTATCGCCGGTTTCCACAGGAAAATGGATTTGGCGCAAGGCCTCGGCGCGCGAGGGAAATGAGCCGGCCAGTTTCAATTCAGGGCGCGGCTCGCCGATGGCGCCTGCGAATTCGCCGAGCAGCCGCCAGACGAGAGAGCGCAGCCATCGTTGCGGCAGGCCCTCCGTCAGCGGGTAAATGGGCACGATGCGGTTGAGGTGAAGGGAATTTTCCAGGGCCGTGATCACTTCGGTTTCCGGGTGGTCGATTGTGCGCGGGCGCAACGAAACCGGTCTGCCGAAAACGACCGCTTCGTCGCCGACTTTGAAATACTTTTCCATGAACGGCAGGTTCCACCACCGGCAATGCAGCCGCGCGCTGCCGTCGTCCATGACAAATTCAAAAAGCGAACGGCCGCCGCGTCGCCCCCGGCGCGCTCCGCTGGCGATGATCCTGCCGCGCGTCAGAGCAGGCTCGCCAAGTTGCAATCCGGCGATCCGCTGAAAACGGCGGCGGTCTTCGTAACGGCGCGGACGGTGCAGGAGCAAATCGCCGACCGTTTGCAATTCCAGGCGCCGCAACTGGCCGGCCCGTTCCGTTCCAACTCCGGGAATTTCGCGAAGCGGTGTCTCCAACGGATTTTGCGCAATCGGCACACCGAGGTTATAGACGATGCAACTTTGAACTTTAAACCTTAAACTTTGACCCTACTGTAAGCTGATGCCTGATACGTCATCGGACAGCCTTTTCAAGGAATACAGCGCGGTTTTCGAGGAATTCGACGACCTGACGCTGGCGCGCTGGCTGGCGCAGACCCTTGGACAATTGCGCGGACGGGTCTGGCGATTTTCCCATCCGTTGGTTGGCGCCTATCGGCTGGGGGCGGAAATCGGGCATCGGCGGCAAATCTGGCTCAAGCGGCTGGCCGGTATGCCGCAAGACTTTGCCGAGGCGCCGTGCTGTCGCGCGCCGTCCCTGCCGCTCTTCAGCCGCGACATTCTTCAAAGCGGGCTCATTTGCCAGCATTGTTCGGAGACGCTGACTTCGTTCGAGGATTTGCCGGCGGACCTCCAGATTTCAGTCAAGAAATGGGCCGACGATTACGCCCCGGTTCATGCCGTCGCCCATTGGGAGGACAATTTGCGCCGGAGCGCGAAGGATTACGACCAGGCCTGCGAAGACGCGGCGGGAAAAGCGGAAAAACTCCTGGCAATGGCCGGAAGCCAATTGCTGCCGCCGTTCCTGGAGCATTACTCGGCGATTATTTGGGAGGACCAGGACGAGTGCCTTGAGGTGAGGCCCGAGGACATTGTGCTCTGAGACGCAACGATGAATTGAAACATTGAAGTTTGACGGGATGAACAGCATGAAAAAAGAGATGGGGGCGTCACCGTTTGTTCCGGCTGCGCGCTCCGTATGACACGACCGATTCGCTGGCTGTTCCGCATCGCGCTGGGGTTATCGATTGTGGGAATCGTGGTGGTAGTGGCGGCCATTTTGTCGCTGGACACCATTGTCCGCGACCTGCTCACCAGCCGAATGCGCGCGGCCACGGGCATGGAAGTCAAAATCAGTTCCGTGCATATCGGCTTGCTTTCGCCGACGATGACTATTGAAGGACTCCAGCTTTATAATACGCCGGCATTTGGCGGTTCGTTATGCCTGGATATGCCGGAACTCCATGTGGAATATGATCGGGCAGCCATGCGCTCGGGAACGATTCACCTGCATTTGGTGCGATTGAATCTGGCCCGGATCAACGTCGTGGAGGACAAACAGGGGCGGTCGAACTTCGAGGCTATTCAGAAGGATGGCAAACAATCGGCGGCTCATACCAACTCGGTCGATGAATTCAAATTCGGCGGCATCGATACTTTGAATCTGAGTTTGGGGAAACTCCATGTTTCCAACCTCCGCTCCGGCCAGGAGGAGGAGGTCGATTTTGGAGTCACGAACCAGATTCTGCACAACGTCAAGTCGGAAGCGGACTTGACGGGCGTGGCGGTGCTCATGTCCATGCGCGCCTCTTCTTCCGGCGGACATTCCGGCGTCGACCTGAACCAGCTCCTCAAGGACCTGACCTCCCACTGACAATGAGTGAAGTCCAACTATCCGACCCGTTGTTGGCCAGGCTTGCGGGATGGGAGGCAACCAAACACGCCCGCGGCCTCCTGGCCGCCGACCGCGTTCTGACGTCAGAATGGCAGCCGCCCTCCTTGCGTGGGACGGTGCAAGACGGACAGACAACCTACCGCGCCGGTTTGGTCATCCGCAGCGCGTCGGATGCCGATAATCTTTGCACCTGCCGCGATTCCCGGGTGCGCGGGTTGATTTGCGCCCATTCGGTGGCGGTCGGGCTGCACTTTCTTCACGGTCCTCCCCGCTTCAAAGCGCAAGCGCCAATACCGGCGCCCCCGACTTCACGACGGCTGCCGGAGCCGGATGAACCGGGCACGGCGAAAATCAAATTGCAATTGAGCGGCGGACTGGCGGGCCTGCAAGCGCGGCTGGAATGTTTTCCCGGCGGCAAATCCGAAGAAGCGGCGTTCATGCGCTTGTCGCGCAGCGGCTTTATCGGGCCGAACACGGCGGGCTTGTTCTATTTGCGAGGCCAGGACGCGGTCTTGAATTTTTTCGCGCGCGATTATCCGCTGATGCAGAAGGAGTGGAAGGTGACCCTTGAGGAAAGGCTGGAACGGAGCACCGGGAAACTGGAGCGCGTCCAGCCGCAGTTTCAGATCACTCCTTCCGGCGAACAGTGGTTCGACCTGACTGTCACCTATAACACGCCCGGCGGCGAACCGCTCGCGGCGACCGAAATCCGACGCCTTCTGCTCACCGGCCAAAGCCACACTCGCTTGAAGAACGGCAATTTTGCGTTGCTGGACACCGGCGCTGTGGAGGAATTGCAGGAAGTGCTGGTGGATTGCGCCCCGCGCCAGCAGCAAGGCGTTTTTCGTTTGAACAACAGCCAGGCCGGCTTTCTCGATGCCACTTTGCGCGGCCGGCCCGATGGGGCCGTGCAAGCGCCCGAGGCGTGGACGGAGCGGGCCGCCCTCCAGCGCGGCGAGATCAAACCTCAACCGCTTCCGTTGGGTGATTTGGATGCGGTGCTGCGACCTTATCAAAAGGAGGGCGTGGGCTGGTTGTATTTTCTAAGGACCAGCGGATTTGGCGGAATCCTGGCCGACGAGATGGGTCTGGGAAAAACAGTGCAGGTGCTGGCCCTTTTGCGATCGCTTAAGGGCCGGCGCGCGCTCCCGTCTCTGGTCGTTTGCCCGACTTCGCTGGTGTTCAATTGGGAAGCCGAAGCAAGAAAATTCACACCGGAATTGCGCGTGATGGCGTTGCACGGAGCGGACCGGGCCACGCTTTTTGCCCGGATACCGGAACACGACCTTGTCGTGACCAGTTACGCGCTGCTGCGGCGGGACGCGGAACAATATCGCGCGCTGGAATTTGACACGGTGGTGCTGGATGAGGCGCAGCACATCAAGAACCGGCAGACGCAAAACGCCCAGGCCGTCAAATCCATCCGCGCGGCGCATAAATTGGTCTTGACCGGGACGCCGATGGAGAATTCGGTCCTCGATCTGTGGTCGATTTTCGATTTTCTCATGCCCGGTTATCTCGGCGCCGCGCAGGATTTCCGCGACCGATACGAAATCCCGATCACGCGCGATCGAAGCGCCGCTGTGCAAACGCGGCTGGCGCGGCGCCTCCGGCCCTTTGTCCTGCGGCGCGCCAAGCGCGACGTCGCCGCGGACCTCCCGGAGAAAATCGAGCAGGTCAGCTATTGCGACCTGGGCGATGAACAGCGCGCGTACTACCGGCAAGTGCTGGAAACCGGCCGCCGCGAAATCCTCGATGCTGTCAATACCAATGGCCTGGCCAAAAGCCGGATGCTCGTGCTGACCACGCTCCTGCGCCTGCGCCAGATTTGCTGCGACGTGCGCCTGCTCAAAATCGCCGGGGCGGAGCAGTCCGCGCCCCCGTCGGGGAAAGTGGAATTGTTCCATGAATTGATCGAGGAAACGCTGGATGGCGGCCACCGGGCTTTGGTGTTCAGCCAGTTCACCACAATGCTCGGATTGTTGCGCCAGGAGCTGGACGCGCGCGCCATTCAATCCTGTTACCTCGACGGCGCCACAAAGGACCGCGCCGCGGTGGTAGAAAAATTCCAGGGCGATCCGGGCATCCCGGTGTTTCTGATCAGCCTCAAAGCGGGCGGCACGGGGCTAAACCTTACCGGCGCGGACACCGTGATTCATTTTGATCCCTGGTGGAATCCGGCGGTGGAGGCGCAGGCGACGGACCGCGCGCATCGGATCGGCCAGCGCAAAGTGGTGACCAGTTACAAACTCATCGCGCGCGGGACCGTGGAGGAAAAAATTCTCAATCTCCAGGCGCGCAAGCGCGCCCTGACGGAGGCCGTGCTCGGCGGGGAGGAACAATTCGCCAACGCGCTGAGCTGGGATGAAATCCGGGAGCTGATCGATTAGGGCCGCACCAGCCGCGACTGAAGAATGTCTTTGGCTTGGCCGAGGGGCCGTGCTGCCTAGAAACTGTGCCCTTCAGCATAGTCCCTTTGCCATTAAATCGGCGCGTTTTGTCCGGGAAATTCCAAAACACCCCGCGGACAGGGGCTGAGTCCGCCGGCCAGGGGCATTGGCACGGCCCCTGCTCAAGTTAAAAGGCGGTCTCGGGCAAAATTCCGGTTATGAAGAAAAGAATCTTATTGGCTGACGATGACACGGGCATTCAGGAAATGCTCGTCCGGGTCCTGGAATCCGAAGAGTACGAAGTCGTGCTCGCCGGGACGGGCCGCGAGGCGGTGGCAAAGTTTGAGGCCAAACCGCCGGACCTGGTCTTGGTTGATCTCATGATGCCGGACCTTGACGGATGGGAGGCCATTGACCTGATCACCGCCCGTCGTCCTTTTGTGCCGCTGATTGTCATTACCGGACAGGCAAACCAATATGACCAAGCCGCAGAAATAACCGTTGATGCCTTGATGGAGAAGCCTTTGGACCTGCCGCTATTGTTGGCTGCCATCGCCGATTTGGTGGGCGAACCGGAGATCGAACGGGAGAATCGCCTCTCGAACCCGAATTTCAAGACCCGTTTTCTGAAACACCCAACCGCGGGGCGCTCAAATGGAGCCGGCCCATGATGCGCGATCAAGAAGGCCAGACATCGGATTGTACCCTTCCGTAGGCATGAAGGAGGCCTGATCATATAAGCCTATGTGGATTGTCCGACTGGCCCTGAACCGGCCTTATACGTTCGTGGTTGTAGCGCTGATCATTTTGTTGATCAGCCCGGTGGTCATCCTGCGCACACCCACGGACATCTTTCCCGACATCAGCATTCCGGTGGCGAGCGTCGTATGGCAGTACGCAGGCATGTCGGCGCAGGAAATGGCGTCGCGCGTTGTGACCCCCAGCGAGCGCGGGCTGACCACCACCGTTAATGACATCGAGCACATCGAGTCCCAGTCCCTTAACGGCATGGGTGTGATCAAGGTGTTTTTCCATCCGAACGTGAAGATTGACATGGCGATCGCGCAAATTACCGCGATTTGCCAGGCGAGCGTTCGCAGCCTGCCGCCCGGAATTACGCCGCCCCTTATCATTACTTACAACGCGTCCAGCGTTCCCATTTTGCAACTGAGTTTGAGCAGCAGAACGCTTTCGGAATCGGTGGTCAACGACCTGGGGGCGAATTTCCTTCGCGTCGGCCTGGCCACGGTGCAAGGGGCCGCCATGCCCAACCCTTACGGAGGGAAGGTGCGCCAGATCATGGTGGACATCGACATCTCGGCGTTGAACGGGAAGGGCCTCTCGCCCAACGATGTCGTTAACGCCATTGGCGCCGAAAACCTGATCCTTCCGGCAGGGTCGGAGAAGATCGGAAGCGCCGAATACGCCGTGGAACTCAACGGCAGTCCGGACTCGATCAAGGAACTCAATGACATCCCGCTCAAAGAAATCAACGGCCACATGATCTATATCCGGGACGTTGCGCACGTGCGCGACGGCTTCGCGGTCCAACAAAACATTGTGCGCAGTGATGGCGTCCGGGCCTCGCTCTTGACGATCATCAAGTCTGGAGCCGCCTCCACGCTGGATATTGTGGCCCGCATCAAGAAAGCCGTGCCGCAAGTGGCTAAAACTCTGCCGCCCGAATTGGAAATCCACACCTTGCTGGATCAGTCCTTGTTCGTGCGGGCCGCCATCCAATCGGTGATCAGGGAAGCGGTCATCGCCGCCTGCCTCACGGCCATCATGATTCTGGTTTTTCTGGGAAATTGGCGGACGACCTTTGTCATCGTTATTTCAATTCCTCTGGCCATCCTCTGTTCGATCATCACGCTTAGCGCCCTTGGGGAAACGATGAACATCATGACGTTGGGAGGATTGGCGCTGGCGGTGGGCATCCTGGTGGATGATGCGACGGTGGAAATCGAAAATATCGAACGGAACCTCCGCCAAGGCAAGGAACTGCGCACTGCGATCCTGGACGGCGCCGCGCAAATTGCAGTGCCGGCCTTCGTCTCGACACTGTGCATTTGCATCGTTTTCGTCCCCATGTTCTTTCTGACCGGCACGGCCCGATACCTTTTTGTGCCATTGGCCGAGGCGGTGGTTTTCGCCATGCTGGCCTCTTATCTGCTTTCGCGCACCGTGGTGCCGACGCTTGTGATGTATTTTCTCCGCCATCACGTGCACGATACCGGCACGGAAGCCAGAGGCTGGTTTGGCCGGTTCCACGCCAGGTTTGAAACCGGCTTTGAGCGGTTGAGAAGCGTCTACCGAAGCTGGCTCAACGCGTGCCTGCATCACCGCGGGCTTTTCGCCATTTGCTTCCTGGCCTTCTGCGCGGCTTCGTGCCTTTTGACCCCGTTTCTCGGCCAGGATTTTTTCCCAAAGGTGGATGCCGGCCAGATGCGACTCCATGTCCGGGCCAAAACAGGCACGCGCGTGGAGGAAACGGCGGCTCTGTGCGATCACGTCGAGGAGGTCATCCGGCGGACCATTCCGCCCAAGGAGCTGGACACCATCGTCGATAATATTGGACTGCCCACCAGCGGCATCAACGTTTCCTACAACAATGGCGGGACCATCGGCTCCTTCGATGCCGAAATTCTCATCTCGCTCAATCAGGAAAAGCACCATCCCACCGAGGGCTACGTTCGAAAACTCCGTCACGATCTTAACGTGGACTTCCCGGGAGTCTCCTTCTTTTTTCAACCCGCCGACATCGTCAGCCAGGTCTTGAACTTCGGGTTGCCCTCCCCCATTGACATTCAAGTCGTTGGCCACGACCAGGTGGCCAATTACCACATTGCAACCGAAATTGCCCGGCAGGTCCGCGAAATCCCTGGCGCGGTGGACGTGCACGTCCAGCAGTCCTTCGATCTGCCCAGTTTGGAAGTCACGACCGACCGCACCAAAGTCCAGGAGGTCGGGTTTACGCAGCGGGATGTGGCCTCGAGCCTGTTAGTCGCGCTGAGCGGGAGTTTTCAGACTGCGCCCTCGTTTTATCTCAATCCAGCCAACGGCGTGAGCTACCAGGTGGCGTCGCAAGTGCCCCAATACCGTCTGGATACCTTGCAGGCACTGGCCGGAATCCCCGTGACCGGGCCAAGCGGGGCGGTACCTCAGTTGCTGGGCAATCTAGCCACCATCAGCCGGGGGAACGAACAAGACGTGGTGAGCCATTACAACATCCAGCCTGTCATTGACGTTTACGGCGATGTCCAGGGCCGTGACCTGGGCGGGGTGGCCAAGAGCTTTGACAAGATCGTCAAATCCGCCGACAAAAAACTTCCGCGCGGCAGCTCCATCATTGTGCGGGGGCAGGTCGAGACAATGAAGTCTTCCTTCCTTGGCCTGGGATTCGGCCTGCTATTCGCCATTGCGCTTGTCTATTTGCTCATTGTCATCAACTTCCAATCCTGGAGCGATCCGTTCATCATCATCACGGCGCTGCCGGGCGCGTTGTGCGGGATTGTCTGGATGCTGTTCTTGACGCGCACGACGCTTAACGTACCTTCTCTGATGGGCGCGGTCATGAGCATCGGAGTTGCCACCGCCAATAGTATCCTTGTGGTCACCTTTGCCAAAGAGCGCCTGGCCGAAACCCGCGATGCCTTCACCGCTTCGTTGGATGCCGGTTACATCCGGTTGCGCCCTGTGGTCATGACGGCGCTGGCGATGATCATTGGCATGGTCCCGATGGCGCTGGGCCTGGGGGAAGGCGGCGAGCAGAATGCGCCTCTGGGCCGGGCGGTGATCGGCGGGCTGCTGTTTGCGACAGTCGCGACGCTTTTTTTTGTCCCGGTGGTTTTTTGCATGATCCGAAGCCGGAGTGACGTTGGAGAACACGGCGCGGCCAATATGGAAACTGCCCAGACAACTTAGAATTTATGAATCAACTGGAATCAGCGCACGACACCGCTCAGGCCCCCGCGACAACGCCACACGGGGCGGAGTTGGGAGGCGCGGTCGGCGCTCCGCCGGCGCCTGCCGGCAGGGCACCGTTGTTCGTGCTGGGGGGTCTTGGCGTGTTGTTGGTGATCGCAGCCGCGTTTACGATTCTGTCGCGATCGCGCGCGCGCGCCGAACTGGAGAGCGAGACCATCGAGAATATCATTCCCACCGTGAGCGTCATCCACCCGAAGCGCACCCCAGCGCAAATCCAGCTTGAACTGCCCGGGGACATCACGTCGTTTGAGGAGGCGCCGATTTACGCGCGGGTTAGCGGTTATCTCAAACATTGGTTCACTGACATCGGAACGCGCGTGACGACGGGGCAACCGCTGGCGGAAATCGAAACGCCTGAACTGGACCAGGAACTCAACCAGGCCAACGCCGCCCTGGCACTGGCCAATGCCAACCTGGAAATCGCCCGCATTTCGGCCGAGCGCTGGCAAACGTTGCGCAAGAGCGACTCCGTGTCACAACAGGACACCGACGTCCGGGTGGCAACCTGGCATGCCAGCCAGGCGAGTGTGCAGGCGCAGGAGGCCAATGTCCAACGCCTGAAGGAACTGTCCAATTTCAAAAAGCTGGTGGCGCCATTCCCCGGCATCATCACCGTTCGAACCATGGACGCCGGCACCCTCATCACGGCTGGATCGTCCCGGGAAATCTTCCGCCTGGCCAGGACCGATCCGTTGCGGGTCTATGTCAGCCTGCCGCAAGCCTACAGCCAGATGGTCAAGTCGAACGACGTGGCGATCCTGAGATTTACCGAACTGCCCGGCCAAACCTTCACAGGAAGGGTGGACCGCACGGCGGGTGCGATTGATCCGGTCTCCCGCACTCTTTTGACCGAAATATTGGTGTCCAACCACGATGGAAAGCTATTTCCCGGGGCCCACACGATGGTGCAGGTGGGCCTGACAACGGGAGTTGATCCCGTGGTGGTGCCGGTCAACACCCTGCTCTTCCGCAATGACCAGGGCGTGCAAGTGGGCCTGGTTGATTCCAACGGAATCGTCCGCCTGGCCGATGTGACAGTGGGGCGCGATTACGGCACGACGGTGGAAATCGTAGATGGCATCTCGCAAACCGACAACGTCATACTCAACCCATCCGATTCTCTCGCTGCAGGCATCAAGGTGCGGATCGCCAAATCTGGGACGGACGCCGCCAAACCGGACCATGACTGAAATTTGCCCCAGACGGCTGGGCTGGGTCGGCGTGAGCGCATTCTTGTGCGCATGGGTAATGTCTGGTTGCGCCGTGGGGCCTGACTACCACGGCCCGCCCCACACCAACGTTCCTGTTGACTGGAAGACGCAGGCGCCCTGGAAGGAAGGCCATCCCCGGGACGCGGAGATCAAACAGAATTTTTGGGAAGTTTTTGATGATCCGGTGCTCACGGGCCTGGAACTGGAAGCCACCACCAATAGCCCGGACATACAGGCCGCCTTCGAGCGCGTCGAACAGGCCCGCGCCGTCGCGCGCATCACCAGGGCAGACCTTTATCCCGGCTTGAGCCTGGATCCGAATGGCAACCGCACCCATTATTCCGCAAACCGCACGACGGAACCGGGACCACCGGCGATTGGCTACACCGGGAACGACTTTTTTCTTCCCCTGGATTTGAGTTATGAGGTCGATCTTTGGGGGCGCGTCCGCCGCTCCTTCCGCGCCGCGCGCGAGCAGGCCCAGGGCAGCGCCGCGGCCTACCAGAACGTGTTGCTCTCTCTCCAGGCGGACGTCGCCCAGACGTATTTCATGATTCGGTCGGTTGACCTGGACCGGCGCGTGGTGGCCCAGACCATTGATCTGCGCCAAAAAAATCTTACCCTGGTTGAATCCCTTCACCGCGGCGGCGCTGACAGCGCGGTGGATTTGGCGGAGGCCCAAACGGAACTGGCCTCGGCGCAGGCGGACCTGGTGGGCCTGGATCTGCAACGAGCCCAACTCGAAAATTCGCTGGCCGTTTTCTGCGGGCAGATGGCCTCCACTTTTTCACTGGCGGAAACCTCCCGATTTTACCGGCCCCCTCGGATTCCCGTGGGCCTGCCCGCGGACTTGCTCGAAAGGCGGCCCGATGTGGCCGAGGCGGAACGTTCCATGGCGGCCGCAAGCGAGGGCATCGGCATTGCCAAGGCGGCCTTCTTTCCCGCCATCCAATTGACGGCCACCGCCGGGACGGAAAGCGTGGATCTGCGTGATATTTTCAGTTGGGAAAGCCGGGCGTGGAGCTTCGGCCCAAACATCACCCTTCCTCTGTTTGAAGGCGGCCGAAATCGCGCTGGCTTGCAGCAGTCCAAGGCAGCCTACCAGGAGGCCATCGCGCAATATCGCTCGCAGGTCCTGGTGGCATTCCATGAGGTCGAGGACGGCCTGGTCGGATTGCACTTGCTTGAAGAACAGTTCAACGCGCAAATGCGCGCGGTGGATGCCGCCAAGCAAGTGGCCGACCTTTCACGGCTGCGCTACAAGGAGGGTTTGGCCAGCTATTTCGAAGTCGTGATAAACGACAGAACCATGTTGGAAAATGAGATCGCGGCGTACGAATTGAACGGGCAACGTCTCGTGACGACCGTCATGCTCATCAAGGCCCTGGGCGGCGGTTGGAAGCCGAACAACCCTATGATGACCAACGGCGTGGCCCCTCTTCAAAAAGTCGATTACGCCGGCGCTCGTCAATAGGGGATTTTGTCCGGCATCCGGCGCCACTCGGCCAGGACCGCCACCGCTTTTTCCCGCAACGCCTGTTGAGTCGGCAGTTCGCGTGAAAACGGAGGCCGCGCCAATTCATCGTAAATGCGCTCGTCATCGAACCCCGCCTCCGCGGCGTCGCGACGATTGGCGGCGAAGACCAGGCGATCCACCCGCGCCCAGTACGCGGCCCCAAGGCACATCGGGCACGGCTCACAACTGGTGTAAAGCACGCAGCCGCGCAATTGAAAGGAACCCAGCGCCGTCGCCGCCGCGCGAATCGCGCTTATTTCAGCATGGGCCGTGGGATCGTTGGAGCGGACGACATTGTTCGAGCCGCGGGCGACGATTTCGCTTCCGCGCGTGATCAAGGCGCCGAACGGCCCTCCTTTCCTGGCCCGCATATTTTCGGCGGCCAGCTCAATGGCAGCCTGCATGAATCCCAGGTCCTGGTCGCTTGGTCGAATACTCACGCGAAGGATTTAGCAGGCTGGCCCGCGCGAGGCGAGAATTGATTCCTGGTGCCGGCATCACAACCACTCTGGCATTTGTCGCGGGCTTCGTGGTAGAAAAAGCGCGTGAAACTCGCGAAGTCCAATGCCCAAACGTCGGCGCCGTCCGATCTTGATTTCATGCGTGTGGCGTTGCGCCTGGCTCGACGCGGCTTCGGACGCACCTCGCCCAATCCGATGGTCGGAGCCGTTCTGGTGCGCGATGGCGCCGTCATCGGCAAGGGCTGGCATCGGCGGGCCGGCGGGTTTCACGCGGAAATTGAAGCCCTATCCGGATCGGGATACAATGCGCGCGGCGCGACGCTGTTTGTGACTCTCGAACCGTGTTGCACGCATGGCCGCACACCCCCCTGCACCGATGCCATCATCGCCGCCGGCATCCGCCGCGTCGTGGCGGCGGCGCGGGACCCGAACCCCGCGCACAGCGGCAAAGGATTTGAGATTTTGCGCCGCGCCGGCATCGCGGCCGACGCCGGTTTGCTGTGCCAGGAGGCCGAGGAATTGAACGAGGGGTTTAATCATTGGATCGTGCGCAAAACTCCTTTTGTGATAGTCAAGGCCGCGATGTCGCTGGATGGGAAAATCGCCGCCGCCAGCGGGCAATCCAAATGGATCACGGGCGAGAAAGCACGCGCCTGGGGCATGAGATTGCGCGCCGGAGCGGACGCCATTCTGGTCGGCGTCAATACGATTGCGCGGGACAATCCGAGTCTGACCGCGCGGCTTCCGGGATTCGCCGACAAGGCACTGCGGCGGATCATTCTGGACCCCCGCGCCCGCTCGCCCCTGGAGGCAAACGTTTTTTCCGACGCCGTTGCGCCGTTGACCACGCTGGTGGTGACACGGGCCGCGCCGAAACGGCGCGTGGAGGCGTTCTCCGCGCGAGTCCGCGTGCTTGAGGCGCCGGCCCGAAACGGGGTCATTGACTTGCGCTGGCTGCTTCGCACGCTGGGCCGTGAGAACATCACGAGTCTGCTGGTTGAAGGTGGAGGCGAAACCAACGCCGGGTTTCTGGCCGCCGGACTGGCGCAGCGCATCGCCTTCTTTTACGCGCCGATGGTCCTTGGCGGACGGGCCGCGCCCAAAGCGGTTGGCGGCGTCGGCGTTCCGCGAGCGGCAAATGGCATCGCCTTGCGCGAAGCGGCGTGGCGCCGGCTGGGGACTGATTTGTTATTGACCGCTCGCGTCAATACAAGGGCGCGGCACTATTGATATGTTTACCGGAATTGTTGAAGAGACGGCGCGGGTCCACGCCATTCGGCCGGGGCCGGGCGGAATCGGACTGTGGGTGCGCGCGAAACTTTGCGCGCGCGGCCTCAAAGCGGGCGACAGCCTGGCGGTCAACGGCTGTTGTCTCACCGTCGAGAAAATTCGCGCGCGGGCGCGAGGGAAACTTCTCCAATTCGGCGTATTGGAGGAGACGTGGCGGCGCACCAATCTGCAATTTGCCGGGCCGGGCGCGGCAGTCAATCTTGAGCGGGCCTTGCGCGTCGGCGACCGCTTGAGCGGCCACTTCGTCAGCGGCCACATCGACAATCTGGGAAAAATCCGCCGATGGGAGCAGGCGGGCAAAGATTATCTTCTGGAAGTTGCCGCGCCGCCCGAAATCATGCGATACCTCGTTTTCAAAGGGTCGATCGCGGTGGACGGCATCAGTCTCACGATCGCGGCCGTGCGGCGCAAGAATTTCGAGGTCTGGATCATTCCACACACGCGCGCTCTTACCGCTCTAAGCGAACGGCGGGTTGGCGATGCGGTCAACCTGGAGACCGACATGCTGGGCAAATTTGTCGAGCGGTTTGTCACCGCCCAGTTGAAGAGTCCACGTCGTTCCGGTGGGAATGCGGCATGATTTCCAGAACGCGTGACTGGCTGACGCGCCGCTGATTGCCCGCGACGTCCTTATAGGTATACTGGCCGGATTCGGTATTAAGCACGGGCTTGGTCACATTGGTCACCTTGATGCCATTGGTCAGCACCATATCATACCGGTGCGCGCACCCCGCCAGCAGCAGCGCCGCGATCAGCAAAGGGCAAACCTTCTTCATAGAAAGATTGGTGCTCCCTTCGTCGAGAAATTTCAAGCTGAAATTTCGGCGGGGTGCAACATCACGGAGCCCCGCCTTTGTCGCGGAATGGGGATCCCGCCTGGTAGCATTTGAGTTCCGCCTGGATGGAAGAAACCATTGCGGTGCTGTTCTGGCGGTTGGCCAGTTCCAACGCGCGCCGGGCGGTCGCCACGGCTTCATTAAACTGTCCCGCTTCGGCGTAGGCGGCCGCTAATATCGCCGCCAACATCGGATTGCCGCCGCCGGCAAGCTGGTCTGTTTGCTGGGCCAACTTAACCGCCTCCGTTCCATTGCGCACGGACGGGTTGGGCGAGGTCGCCAGCCGCCAGGCGATGCCGGCGAGGTTCCCTTGTGCTTCGGCAAAACCGGGCAGGATCGCCAATGCTTTCTCAAATTGAAGGACCGCGCCATCCATCTGGCCCGCTTGAAGAAGGGCATTGCCGAGGCTCGTGTGGGCTTCGGGAGACTCAGGCTGGATGGAGGCCAATTTTTGAAACTCTACGACAGCCTGGTCCACCCGCCTCTTTTGAAGAAGGGCGCTGCCCAGATTGTAATGAGCCTGGGCGTAGTCAGGACGAATTTTCAGCGCCATTTGCAAATGCGCAATCGCTTCATCGACGCGCCCGGTCTGGAGCAGCGCGTTTCCCAGATTGTTTTGGGCCTCGGCAAAGTCAGGCCGGATGGCCGCCGCCTTTTGGAACTCGAGAATGGCCTCGTCCTTTTGTCCTTCCTGGCGCAACGCGATGCCCAGATTGTAATGGGCCTGGTCATCGTCGGGATGAAGCTCCAGCGCCGCCCGAAACTCAGTAATGGCCCCGTCCACCTGCCCTTTTTGAAGAAGGGCGTTGCCAAGAATAAAATGAAGTTGGGCGAAGTCAGGCCGGATGGCCACCGCCTTTTGGAACTCAAGAATGGCCTGGTCCACCTGGCCTCTTCGTAGAAGGTCGTTGCCAAGATTGCAATGGGCTTCGGCAAAGTCGGGCCGCAGGGCCAGCGCCTTTTGGAATCGGACGATGGCCTCGTCGAATTGCCTCTTCTTATCAAGTGCGGCGCCCAGATCGTTTTGGCCTTCGGCATTGTCAGGCTGAATCGCCAGCGAGCTTCGGAACCGGATGATGGCCTGGTCCACCCGCCCGTGTTCATATAGATATGCGCCGAGGTCGGCCTGGGCCAGCCAGCAATCGGGATTTCGCTCAATAGTAGTCTGCCAGAGTGTTTCAATGTCGGTGTACATCCGGCATTGACGCCAGGTCAATACGCACAGAACCGCCAGCAGTGTTGCGCAAAAGGCCCTTTCCGCAACCACTCTCCGCTTTCCGAACTCACGAAAAAATGCGTGAATTCCAAAACTGGCCGCCGCGATGGCGCCGATGCTGGCAAGATACTGAAAATGGTCCGCCACGAACGAATATTTGAACGGAAACACGTTCACAAAACCGAGCGCCGGGAAAAGCGTTCCAATAAAGAAAAGCAGCGCCGCCAAAGGTCCGCGCGCCCATCGCCTTATGACCCACAGCCCGCCCAGGAGCAGCGCCACCCCTCCCGGAAACAAGTATTGCCACCCTGTTGTCGCACTGATTTTCCAGCGAGGATAGGAAAAAATCAAATCCGCCGGCCAGAATAGTTTCCCCAGATAAAACCAGATGGCCCGACCGGCAATCAGAAATCGCTCAAGGATGGAAAAACTGTACTGGGACCCCTGGGCGCCGACGTACTCCCGTTCCATCCACGAGGTGAAATACCCCGCCGTGATCCCCACGGCCAGAAACGGAATCAACGGCAGCACGTCTTGTTTCCAGGACAGTTTTCCCCGTTGCCACCAGAAAACGACCAGCAACGCGGCGGGCAACGTGGCGATGACGGTTTTTGCCAGCAAGCCCGCCACGAAAAGTGTCAAGGCGCCGGCATACGCCCCCTTGTTCCTGGTCCGATCAAACCGCAAGTACGCAAGCGCCGACCCGAAATAACAGACCCCCGAGAGCGTGTTTTTGAGTTCCGACATCCACGCCACCGATTCGACCTGAACCGGGTGAAGGGCGAATAGGGCCGCAGCCAGCCCAGCGGCCGGAAATTGCAGCATCCGCAATATTTTCAGCAATAACAACGCGCCCGCGACATGGAGCAAAATATTGACCAGATGATAACCCAGGGTCGCATCGCCCCAGAGTTTGTGTTCGACCCAAAAAACGCTGGAAACCATCGGATAATATTGTTGCGTCACGCCAGGTTCGGTCCAGATGCGCACCAGTCCGTTCAACGAACGAAGTTCCGGATAGGTCAGATGTGCGGCGTCGTCCCAGATGGGTTTGCCATTCCAAGCCGGCTGGTAAGCGAGAACTGTGACGACCACCAGCAGCAATCCCCACAGCCACCCCCGCAGGCGTGAGGAGAACGAAAACCCCGCGCCCCGCGTCGCAGAATCAGGCGGAGATACCAGCGTCCCGGTCTGGCCTGTGCAAAGGGACGCCGTCCCCGCCGCGCCAGGAGTTTCGAGCGGGCGCTTTTTAGTCAGCTTCATGACACCTGCCCCCGTGCGAACTTGAGGTTTCAAATTGGAACCTCAAGTTTGCAAACTCTTGACGTGTAAGCCGGTACATGAAGTCGTCTGGACACCGATTGCGATTGCGCTCGACAGCTTTGTTGAGGCCCTTGGTTTCGACCCCATAAATCTGTGCCAAGTCAGCATCCAGAATGACCTTGCTGCCGCGAATCAATTGAATCCGGCTTTCGATGGCTGCGAAGGGAACGGGTTTGGCGTGTGTCGGCATAATTCTTTATGTCACACGTTGCCGGTTGCGGTCAATGGAATGATCTTCATCTTGACTGCTCTTCTTCCGAGGGAAAAATGGTGCGCTTAGCAGGACTTGAACCTGCACGGGTTACCCCACTACCACCTCAAAGTAGCGTGTCTGCCAATTCCACCATAAGCGCAACCAACTCCCGCATTGTGCCAAATGCCCGGCGACAGAGCAAGCGCCGGAATTTAATTGCCGCGTACGATGAAAGATTCAGCGCCCGGGAAACTCGAAAACTTTTTTCACTATTTACTTGCTCGACTTCGCAAAATGTCGTATAGAAGGCACTGTTAGGGCGGGATGATAGTTTCGGGGTTTCCTCTTGGGAAAGCAGACCTTCAGGGACCATAGCATAGCAACGGGAATAAATATATCACTGTCACCTATAGTCTGTTGTGACAGGGGTTATCATTGATCACAATGAAAGGGTATACGTGTGCAAAGACCTGATGTTACAAAGCCGTTTGGGGTATCGGTAAGAGCGTGGAGAAACCGACTGGGCATTTCCCAGGAAGAGTTGGGAGGACGTGCGGGGTTGCATCGCACTTACATTTGCGACATCGAACGCGGCGCGCGCAATGTCTCGCTGGAAAGCATCGAGAAGCTCGCCCGCGCGCTGGAAATCTCGATGACCAAGCTTTTCTCATACGAAGCTGGACCGCCGGAGGACCGGGGCGCCTCCTTTGAAGAAATGGTGGACATTCTATTTGTGGAGGATGATCCAAACGATATCGAACTGACGACGGACGCGCTTAAAGGCATTTCCAATCGGGTGCATGTGGTGCGTGACGGTCTGGAGGCGTTGGATTATCTTTTCTGCCAGGGCGCGTATGTGGACCGCCGGCGCAGCCAACGGCCTCAATTGATCCTGCTGGATCTTAATCTGCCCCGGATCGGCGGACTGGAGGTCCTCCGCCGCGTCAAGGCGGATTCTCACACCGCCTCGATTCCGGTGGTGATCCTCACGTCGTCAGACCGCGAGCGCGACCTGCATATCAGCAGGGGGCTTGGCGCACAGGCTTACATCGTCAAGCCGGTCGGCTTGCCTAATTTGACGAATGTCGCCCCGCAACTTAGCCTTCGGTGGGCGTTGTTGAAACCAGCGGCGGCCGTCGCCGCTTAGACGCTCAGCCGCAACGGCTTCTTCACCGATTCCGGCTAAAAGTGTCATCTTGTAATCTCCATTGGCTTTTCGTGGGAAGTTTGTTATTATTATGGCGCGTCAGAGTGCCGCCGCACGGGTGCGCAGGGGCAATAGAGGCGCCCGGCGTCAGCGAAAACACTAAAAAGTTAAATGAGACTTCGATATATGTTGGTTGCCAGCCGTTTGGCTTTGGCAGTAACTCTTCTCCAATTCTGTCCCCGCTCCCAAGGCGCGCCCCACGACCAAGCTCCCGCCTCCGATCCGTCGGACCCCGTGGACGCCCCCGCTCGCGCCAGCGCCAAAAGTGTGACCCCTGCCGGCATGCTCACGGTGCAGGACCCGACCGACGCCAATATCGCCAGGATGACCGCCGACATGCTGGAGACCTGGCAGTATGCCCAGCATCCGTTCGATCAGGAGATTGCCGGCAAATTCCTCGACCGCTATTTGGACACGTTGGACTATTCCCACATGTATTTGTTGAAGTCCGACCTGGCTGATTTTGAACCTTACCGCACCAATCTCCAGATCCTTACGATGAAGGATCACGATACCAGCCCATGCTGGAAGATTTTCGCCCGTTTCATGGAGCGCGCCGGGGAGCGGGCCGTTTACGTCACCAATCTGCTCGCAACGGAAAAATTTGACTTCACCGGCAATGACCGGTTTATTGCCAACCGCCACACGCTCCCGTATCCCCAGGACATTACCGAAGCGCGGGAGTTCTGGCGCCAGGAATTGCGGTGCGAATACCTCGACCAACTCCTGGCCGCGGCAGACATCACATACACCGGCCCCCTCACTTTCGATTCCAAAGGCGCCGACGTTGCGCTAAAGCGCGATAAGTTGCACAACGTGAGCTTCGATTTTTTGCCCAAAACGTTCCTCTCCAAGGACGGCCGCCAAATCGCATGGATCAGCCCCGGCGAAAATGACGGATCCAATCTTACTTTGCGCGTCGATGTGGCGTCGGCCGATAACCTCAAGAAGACCACAAACAACTTCTTTAACGCGTCGGGCGACCTGCTGGGCGACATCAGCTTTCATCATCTCAAGGCCGAAACCAACAACGCCGCGCTCGAGGCGGTCATTCATTTGAATGAGAAAAACCTTCCCGAGATTTACAAGACGCTGACCAATCACTACGTCCAAGGACTCAAGAATTACCAGGATTTGGACAGGGACCGCGTTTTCGAGATCTATATGAACTCGCTGGCGCGCGCGTATGATCCTCATTCCGATTACATGGGCCACGCGGAGGCCGAGAATTTTGAAATTCAGATGAAGCTCTCGCTTTTTGGCATCGGCGCGCTCCTGATGCAGGACGGCAGCTATTGCAAAATCTCTGAACTCAAGGAAGGCCCCGCCGCGAAAAGCGGCAAACTCAAACCGGGCGACCGCATCATCGCTGTCGCGCAAACCAATTCTGAGCCGGTTGATGTTGTCGGAATGCCCCTGGACAAGGTCGTCGAAATGATTCGCGGGCCCAAAGGCACGCAAGTGACGCTGACGATCATCCCATCCGACTCCCCCGACCCGTCCATTCACAAGGAAGTGTCGCTCATTCGCGACGAAATCAAGTTGGAGGATGCCGCGGCCAAAGCCCGCCTTTACGAAAAGCCAAAAGCCAATGGACATCCGGCCCTGAACCTGGGTGTCATCGACTTGCCCTCCTTTTACGCCGATGGCGACGAGCCGGAGATGGCAAATAACGGCGTCCCTTCGGCTTCAAAGGACACCACTACGGACGTGGCGCGATTGATCCGCCGGTTTAAGAAGGAGCATGTCGACGGGATCATTTTGGATTTGCGGCGCAACGGCGGCGGTTATCTTGAGGAGGCGATCAAATTGACGGGGTTGTTCATCCCGCGAGGCCCGGTTGTGCAAACCAAGGACCCCAACGGGGACATCGTCGTGGATTCCTGCCGTGATTCCTCCGTTCTTTATGACGGGCCGCTGATTATTCTGACGAGCCGCTTCAGCGCTTCGGCCTCGGAGATTCTTGCGGGAGCTTTGCAGGACTACAATCGCGCGTTGATCGTCGGCGACCATTCCACCTTTGGCAAAGGAACGGTGCAAACCATGCTGGAACTGAAGCCGCTTTTACAGCAGAGGCACCTCGATTTCGCCTACAATCCTGGCTCGCTCAAAATCACGATTAAAAAATTCTACCGCGCCGCCGGCGTCTCCACACAACTTAAGGGCGTGGTGTCGGACGTCGAATTGCCTTCCGTCTGGAATTACGCCACCGACGAAGTCGGCGAAAGTTCCCTGCCCAACGCCCTCCCCTGCGACGAGGTGCCCAGCGCGGATCTGGAGAATCTTAACCGCGTCGCGCCTTATTTGTCTCAATTGCAGCAACTCTCCAGGCAACGGATTGCCACCGACCGCGATTTCGCCTACATCCACGAAGACATCGCTGATTTTCTCAAAGACCAGGCCGACAAGAGCATTTCCCTCAACGAAGCCGCGCGTCTCGCCGAGCAGAAGACCCGCACCGAACGCGCCCAGGAGCGCAAAAAGGAACGGCTGTCCCGCAAGAAATCAGACGACAAGGTCTTTGACATCACCTTGAAAAACGTCGACAAGCCCCAATTGGAGCCGGAGGTTGTCAAGACTAATTCAATCGCCGCCGCGGGCGATCTTGATTTTAACGACGCTGCCGGCGAAGTCGGCGCCCTCGCGAACGAAGGCGACTCCCCCGGCGAAGACGCATCGGAGCTGGATCCGACCTTGACGGAAGCCAGGCGCATTTTGGCCGACTACGTCTCGATGATCAACAAACAGCCGATCATTTCCCAGGCGCCGTAACGGTCAGCGGGTAACCGGCGGCGAATTCGCCGGCGCTCATTTTGCGTCCGCCTTCCACCTGCAATTCCTGGATCCGCAACGCGTCGCTGCCGCAGGCGATGACAAGCCCGTTGCGGTCCGCCTGCAATACCTGCCCCGGCTGTCCCTGTGACAGCTCGACCGACGCGCGCCAGAATTTCACCAGCCGCGGCTTGCCGCGGATTGTCAAGTCAACATACGCGCCGGGCCATGGAGTAAACGCCCGAATCCGGTTCCGCAGCGCGGCTGCCGTCTGTGACCAATCGATGCGGCCGTCTTCCCTGTTGATTTTGCGGGCATGGGTGGCGGCGGCGTTGTCCTGCGGTGTCGGGAGGATCCCGCCGGCGCTGTAGTCGGGCAGAGTACTGACCAGCAACTCCGCCCCAAGAATCGCCAGCCGGTCATGCAATTGGGCCGCGGTTTCCTCCAGCCCAATCGGCGTCGCCTTCTGCGTCAGGATATCGCCCGTGTCCAGGCCCGCTGACATCTTCATAATCGTCACCCCTGTCTCGTGCTCGCCGTTCAGGATCGCCCATTGAATCGGCGCCGCACCGCGATACTTGGGCAGAAGCGACGCATGAACATTCACACAACCCAATTTCGGCAGCGCGAGAATTGAGGGCGGAAGAAGCTCCCCGTATTCGGCCACGACAATGATATCGGGGTTGAGGTCCGCCACACTGGAAATAAACTCCGGATCGCGCGCCCGTTCCGGCTGCAGCAGAGGAATGCCCGCTTCGGCCGCGATTTTCTTGACAAGCGGCGGCCGCGTCTTGAGTTCGCGCCCTTGGGGCCGGTCCGGCCGCGTCACCGCCGCCGCCACGTCGAACTGGGAGGACGCCAGCAGGGCGCGCAGGCTTGCGCCGGCCAGTTGGGCCGTGCCCATGAACAGGATTCGCAGATGCATCAGGGGGGAGCGTGGGCCAGGATCCGCAGAATCTCGCGCAAAACGTTGATCGGCGTTTGCGTCGAATCAATCGTGCGCACCAACTCCGGTCCGTAATACTCCAGAACGGGTCGAGTCTCGCGTTCGTAAGTTTCCAGGCGCTCCCGGATGACCTCGATGTTCGCGTCATCGAGGCGGTTTTCGCGCAGCGCGCGCCTTTGCAACCGCTCCACCAATTTGCCCACGTCCGGACAACTGAGATAAAACACGAAACGCACCTTGACCGTGCTCTCGAGCATTTGCGCCTGGTGCGTGTTGCGCGGGATTCCATCCAGCACCAGGGTATCGGTGGCGGCACAGTACCGGCCGCCGTGCTCGGCTACTTCGATGTTATGCCGCCAGAGTTCGATCGTCGGCTCGTCGGGCACCAACTGTCCGCGGCTGGAATAAGTCAGGAATATCTTTCCCAAGGCAGAGTCCGGCGTCACGTTGCGGAAGATATCGCCGCATGAAAAATGGTAAAAATTGGGGATTGTCCCCAGGATTTTACCTTGCGTTCCCTTGCCCGATCCCGGCGCTCCAAAGAGCAGCACCGCGCGGAGTTTGACCTCCGCCTTTTTGGTTTTAGATGTTCTCATGGTGCGTCCTTGTGCCGGATTTGCACCTCCATCACTTCGATGAACGGGATCATTTCATCCGCGGTGACATCCTTGTTGAAAACCTGGAGGTAGAGTTCGTTTGGAGTGATTCGCGTGATTCTTCGGCCCACGAAATCGCCGCGGCTGGTCTTGAGCAACAGCACCAGGTCCTTTTCCGCCTCGGTGCGAATGGCCCGGAAAAATCCCGGAAATTTTGTTTCAAAGAAGCGGCGGTTGAACGTGTATTCGCCGCGCGCGAACACAACCGGCTCCGGAAACGCCGACGCCGGCGGAACCGCTTCCGCCTCGGCGGCCGCCGCGGCGCCCGGCATGCCGATTGGAGCGCGGTTGGGCGACGCCGCGGCCCGGCTGGCGTAAGCCGCGGGCTCCGGCGCCGGGGCTCCTTCTTCGGCGGGGGCGGCTGGCGCCGTCTCTTCCATTTGCGGCGGTGGCGCCTTGGTCGGCATGGCTATGAATACTATCGGGCTTAACACCCCGAAGAAGGGCACGGCCGCCAGTCCGCAAACCGTCGAAACCGGCTGGCGTCGGAACAGGGCAACTTCGTAGGCGGCATAAATAGTCGCCCCGTATAAAATGAGCACGATCATCCAGCCCACCGAACTGCCAAAAATGGCAAACACTCCGAGGTGCTGCGTGGGCCGGGCCGGCGTCTCCACCGGTTTGACGGCCAGCTCCTTGACCTTTACGGTGTCTTCGGGAAGATTTTCCACCAGCGGCTGCAGCAGCGCGCGGTCATGCGGGGATTTGTCCTGCGCATATAGCTCCTTCAACGCCTCCGGCGTCAATTTATCCCACGACAACCGCTCCGAATCCGTGCCGTCCGGTTTCTCAAAAACGACGCCTGTTTCGGTCACGGAAATCGGGTCGCCGGTGATTTCACTGCCGTCGGCCAATTTGTAAGTGGCGGCAGCCGCCGCTCCCGCGGCAATCACCAGCGCACAAACCAGGATCAATCCAAACCTTCGCATTCCTGGCTGTTCCATAGCAAATGAGCTTTTGCAATGAAAGCAATTTATCCGCCGACCGCTTCGCCCAGGTGCGCGGCCAATTCCTCCAGCGTCCAATTCGGCCGCGTTTGCGAGAGGTTATCCGCCGTCGCGCCATGTTGCCAGACGGCGTACCGCGCCGCCAACACCGGGTCGCGCCGCCAATCCGGTTGCGCCAGCAGCCCCGCCGCGTATCCCGAAAGCAAATCGCCGCTGCCGCCCTGCGCCAGGAACGGGTTGCCGGAACTGTTGACAAATACCTTGCCCGTCGAACGGCCCACCAGTGTTTGGTGCCCCTTGAGGACCACGCAGCAATTGCCAAATTTTTTTGACAATTGCCGCAATGCCCCCAGCCGGCCGGCCTGCACCGCTTCAGCGCTCGAACCGAGCAAACGACCCGCTTCGCCCGGATGCGGCGTGATTAACCGCACGGCCCCCTCCGGCACGGGTCCTGCATCGAGCCAGTCCAGGGCGCTGGCGTCCACAAGCATCGCCAGCGGCGAGCAATGCCAATGGGTTCTCATCTCGTCCTTCAACGAACCCGGCACGTCCTGGGCCGCCAAACCGGGGCCGAATAAAAGCGCCGTACAATTCTTGGGTTGCGATTTTCCAGCCTCCCACGGGTGGACCATTGCCGACTGAAG
Source organism: Vulcanimicrobiaceae bacterium (assembly GCA_035511075.1). GTDB lineage: Bacteria > Verrucomicrobiota > Verrucomicrobiia > Limisphaerales > Palsa-1400 > DATAUD01. Next base: position 94,011 of record DATKFW010000108.1, on the reverse strand, counting down.
TTGCGCCGCGACGGGAACGTAAGCGCTTTCCTGCGGATAAACCGAGACCAGCCCCACCCTTGCCCGCAATGCCCCCCACGCCGACAATACTGCCGCCCCGTGATAGCCGCGGCTGCCCGCGACTATGGCCACGTGTCCGAAATTCCCCTTGTTGGCGGCAACCGGACGCCGCGGCGGAAGTCCCCGAAAATCCTCCGCCGACGTCCAGTTCAATTCGCTGTCAATCAAACACGCCGCGAGGCCCACGTCCGAAAGCACCTCCACCCGTCCAGTGAAGGCAGGCCCCTTGAGCAACCCGGTTTTGGGCGCGCCCACGGTTAACGTCAGTTCGGCGCGGATTGCGGCGCCTTCCGGTAGTCCGGTGTCCGCGTTCAAACCGGAAGGGACATCCACCGCCAATATCGGAACTCCGGAATTGTTGAGGGCTTCAATCAACTGGCGCCACGGCTCGTCGAGCGGACGGCTCAGGCCGATGCCGAAGAGCGCGTCCACGATCCAGGCCGGTGGATGCTCGCCGTGCCGTTGAATCTTCTCTAAAAATTCAATCCGTCCCTGGCCTGGATCGGTGACATTGAGCAGCACCACGCTTCGATCGCTCAAACCTGGCACCGCCGCGCGCGCGTCATCGCCGTTATGGCCTTTGCCGGCAACAATCCAGATGACGTCCCCGGGCCTGGACAATTCCACTATCCGTTGAGCCAGCCGCTGCCCCACCAATTGGATGACACTCTCCGCGGATTGCCCTGTCGTCCAGGTGGCTTCTTCCCATTGCCGCATCTGCTGGACCGATAGAACCGGAAGCATACGCGTACACTACATCACTTCGCGCACACGTTCCAGAATCACGTCCACAATGTGCGCTTCACGCCCGATGCTGGCCGTGTACCAAAGACGTTTGCCCTCCCGCTCGGTGGGATTGCGCCATGTCGGCTGCCCGGCCTTCAGCCGTTCCTGGACAATCCTTTTCGGCGCGCCGAGCATGACGGGTATGTCCTCGTTGGAATGCAAGCCGTCGCTGATGAAAAAGGGCACCATGATGATGTTTCTGGCCTGCGCGACCTTGTAGCAATCGCCGATGCGCGGCTCCTCTTCCATGAATGCGGCGTGGACTTCGCCGTAAAGCCCGCGCGCCCGAATCAATTCCACCTGCTCTTCGATGGCCTTGCGCGAATTCTCGTTGTTTCCCGTGCCATGGCCCGCGATGAACAGCGCCGTCTCCGCCGGCTTGGGCGCGCGCGGAAAAGGAAATTGCTCCACGATGCCGCGCGCTCGCGCCAGTAAGACCGCCGTCATGCTCGCGTGCGTTCCGACCGGCCCGCAATAATGCAGCGTCTGGCCGCCCCGCCGTTGGACGCGTGGGAAATCCTTTTCGCCCCGGCCGCAAAACCCGAGCTCGCGCGGAATGACTTCCTCGGTAAAGTAGCCCTCGCTGATAAAGAGCGGCACGATGAATACCCGCGGCGCAAAAATCCCCCGAAGCACCTGCGACACATAGGGCTCCTGTTTCCAAAAAGCCTCCTGCACCTGCGCAAAAACCTTCCGCCCCCGCAACTCATCGACATGCTGGTAGGCCGGCGCGGCGGAATCCGCGTTGACGGTCGATCCGTGGCCGATTATCACCAGCGCCGCGTCTGATAAATCTTCACCCACGGCGACAGCCTTGCGTCCTTGCAAAAATACATCTTGCTTGTCCCACCCTCACACTCTATATTTCGCCTCCTTTTGAAACAAAAGGATAATTATATATATGCGACGTCCGAAAGGCATTAAAACGAGGAAAGCGGTCGCCAAACGCTTTAAAATCACCGCGACGGGCAAAGTCATGCGTTCGCGCGCCGGCAAACGCCACCTGCTGCAGACCAAAAATCCCAAGCGCCGCCGCCGTCTCGGAACCAGTTGCGTGGTGGACGCCACCGATGCCTATCGCATCCTGCAAAATTTGCCGTTCAGCCACAGATAGGCCAGCCCTTTTTTAATTATGCGTGTCACAAATTCGCCCGCTTCCCGCAAGCGCCGCATCCGCACGATCAAAGCCGCCAAGGGCTTTCGTCTCAAGCGCTCCAAACTCTATCGCTACGCCTCCGACGCGCTCGATCACGGGATGCAATATGCCTATCGGGATCGCAAGACGAAGAAACGCAACTTCCGCGTCTTGTGGCAGGTTCGCATCAATGCCTCCGCCCGCGCCGCCGGCACCACTTACAGCCGCTTCATGGAAGGTCTCAAGGCCGCCAAGTGCTCCTTGAATCGCAAGACCATTGCCGATCTGGCCGCCCAGGACGCCGCAGCCTTCGCCGCACTCATCGAGCTTTCCCAAAACGCCCTCAAGGCCAAGAAGAGCGCCTGATCGCGGGGTCTTTCGGGGCTTCATGGACATTGAACCGCTCAGGAATTCCGCCCTGGCCGAATTGACATCGGCGCCTGACCTTGCCGCCCTCGAACAGGCCAAGGGATCCTGGATCGGACCGCACGGGAAATTCACCGCCTTGATGAAACAACTGGCCGCGTTGCCAAAGGAGGAACGCCCCGCCGCTGGCAAACTCATCAACCAGGCCAAGGCCGAATTGGAGTGCGCCATGACCGCCCGCCGCTCCGCTCTCCAACTCCTGGCCGCCCTTCCCACGGTACAAACCGATTTCTCCCTGCCCGGACGCCGCCGCTCCCTCGGTAAACTTCATCCGCTAACGCAGGTGACCGAAGACATCGTCCGCAGCTTCCGCAAGATCGGATTCGCCGTCGCCGACGGCCCCGAAATCGAGGATGAATACCATTGCTTCGACGCCCTCAACACGCCGGCGGACCATCCCGCGCGCGATCTCCAGGACACGTTTTATTTGAAGTCTGATTCCGCCGACCGGCTTCTCTTGCGCACACACACCTCTTCGGTGCAAATCCGCGTCATGGAGAAACAGCGCCCGCCCGTCCGCATCATCGTTCCGGGCCGCGTTTACCGCCGCGATAATCCCGACGCCACCCACAATCCGACCTTCCAGCAGATCGAAGGCCTCTACGTTGACCGCAATGTCACTGTCGGGGATTTAAAGGGCACCGTCGAATTCGTTTTCAAGGAATTGCTCGGCGAGGAAACCAAAATCCGTTTTCGTCCGCACTATTTTTCATATACCGAGCCCAGCTTCGAGATTGATTTTTCCAGTGCCCTGACACGCAAAATGGGAAAGGAGTGGCTGGAAATTGCCGGCTGCGGGATGGTCCATCCGCAAGTTTTCGAGCAAGTCGGCTACGACCCGGAAGTTTGGACCGGCTGGGCGTTCGGCTTCGGCATCGAGCGGATTGCCATGATCCGTTACAACATTACCGACATTCGCCTCTTTTACGAAAACGACGTGAGGTTCTTGCGTCAGTTTTAGTTTCGCGGCATACTTTAACCCTGATTTAAGACATGGAAAAAGACGACAAATCTAAGGTGGAGCCGGAGCCGCCGCTCAAGCAGACGATATTAATCGTGGAAGACGAACCGACGTTGCGCGCCCTCGTGCGCAAAGTGCTCGAACGCGTCGGCTACGAAGTCATCGAAGCTCCCAGTGGCCTGGCCGCCCTGGAACTTTGGAAACAAAAACATCCCCATGTCGATCTGCTTTTGACTGACATGGTCATGCCCGACGGCATTTCCGGCCGGCAACTAGGCGAAAAGCTCAAGTCCGAAAATCCAAAACTCAAGGTCATCTATACCACCGGCTACAGCGCCGACATGCTGGGTAATGATTTCGACCTCAAGGAAGGGGTCAATTTTTTGCAAAAGCCTTATCCTCCGCAAAAGCTCGTCCAAACCGTCCGCAACGGATTGCAATCCGAAGACAAGGCTTAGAGTGTCTATCTAATCCGATGTTTGACTGGTTGCTTTTTGCCGTTCAAACACGCTCTATACTTCGTTGGACCGATCAAGCAGCAGTGCCCGTTTGCTTTCATTTTGAGTAATCTATTGACATCGATTGTTGTTTGAGCTAAACCTATTGTTTGGCATTGAGGGAATCTGCTTGATTGATTCTGATGCCGTGTCACCGATTCGTGCAACTCGCGCCCGTTGACGGTGCGTTGAGGCGCTTCGTGATGGAATTACGTATGCGAATTGATTCGTCGCTCGCCGCCCGCGGACCCACAGGCCGTAGGAACGGGGCCTTCACCCTCATCGAGTTGCTGGTCGTCATTGCCATTATTGCCATTCTCGCCGCAATGCTGTTGCCGGCTTTGTCGAAAGCCAAGCAGCAGGCGTGGCAGGCCCAGTGCCTCGGAAACACAAAACAACTCGGCCTCGGCTGGGTGATGTATGCGGGCGACTTCAACGACATCATGCTTTTGAACGCGCCGGGAAACCTGCCCGATCCGACCCTCACCCAGGCCAATGCCTGGTGCCCAACCACCGAATCCTGGGCGTACGCCCAGGGTGGCGACAATACCAACACCGAGAAATTTCGAGTTGCCCTCTTGGGACCGTACATGGTTGGGCAGGTGGGAGTTTACAGGTGTCCTGGGGACACCATCCCATCGGCCAATGAACAAGACCGGCAAACGGATGTCCGAATTCGCTCTTACTCAATGAACAGTCAAATGGGTCAATGGTACTTGGCTAATTTCTATCAACCTCCGGACGGACTTAACTTTTCCAGCCTGCGGATCTATCAAAAACTCGGAGACTTGACGTGTCCGCCTCCCAGCACCGCGTTTATCTTCGCTGACGAAACCATGTACACTCTCGACGACGGCTATATGCAGATGTCCGGCCTTTCGCAGGTCGGCCCGGCGTTCCCCAACGCGCCCGCCCACTACCATGCTGGCGGAGCCTGTTTCTCGTTTGGCGACGGCCATTCTGAAGCTCACGCGTGGAGAGGTCCAATTCTTCCAAATCTTCCTTATTCCTTTGGCAAGAGATCCGGCGGGAGCGACATCAATACGACGGATACCGACCCTGATTGGGTATGGCTCTATCCGCGTTCGGGCTGTGAAAAAGACGCGCCTCCCGGATCGACTTAACGGTTGAGTGTCGAAAACCAACTTTCCGGCGGGTCATTTTTTTTCAATCTGGCCAAGACCGCGCACTTTGCTGTTTTTCGTTCTTTTCGCTTTTCGGCTCCGCGGTTTGAATTACCCTCGCAAAGCAAAAAAAAAATCGAGTTTGGGCCTTGAACTTTGGACCGTTGCCTTCGTTGGCACATCCGATGCTTAGCTCAACAAATGTGTTATCGGTGCCCTGCGGTGGAAGCGCGCTTATGAGTGTCACAACCAAGATAAGCCGCGCCATCTCCCTCGCGGCTTCCGTGGGTCCAAACATTGTCTGAATAAAAAACAAACTGCTGGCCGGTTTTTTGCCGGCTTTTATTTTTTTTGCAATTATCTATTGACACCGATTCATGTTTTTGGTTACAACTTCTTTTTCTCGGGTGTAACCGCGCCGCAAGTCAATTGTTTTTAGTTAAATTAAACCTATGAAAATACTTCGATTCCTTCCGTTTATTGTTGCCGGCATCCTCCTCTCCACGTTCAGCGCCCGCGCAAACGTTTATGCCACCGATATCAAATTAAACGGCAGTTTATCCACCGTCACGGATTCCGGCGCCAGTCCGGTGACGATCACCTACCGTCTCAATCAGGCCGCCACACTGGGCGTCACAGTCTCCATTTGGCAAGGCGCCACCAGCGTGGCCACCCTTGTCGGCGGAACAAACTTTGGGCTCAACACCGTCGTGTGGGGCGTCACCAACAGTTCGGGCACCGCTTTGACCTCGGGAACCTATTCCGTCAGCATCACTGCGGCGGCCTCGGGCTTCACCAATTGGCAGCAAATAAGCGTGGACACCAACGCCGGCAATTACGCCTTTTTCCCCCAGGGCATCGCGGTGGATAATAACACCAATAGCCCGTATTATGGACGCGTCATTCTGGGCAACGCTTACGCCAACGGCACGGCCACCAACCCGTACTCGGGCACGATCATCCAGGACGGCTTCTACAAACTGAATGCCGACGGCAGTTTTGCTGACGAAGGAGGTTTTGGCTACGGGGGATATACTTCGGACGATGCCGGCAATTTATCTACCAACGAGATGCCCCCCCAATCCTTTGTTGTGCCCTGGAGGCTGAGGATCGGCGGCGATGACAGGGTTTACATGCTGGAATGGAGTGAGGAAGGCGCGATCGTCGCTTTCGATATGCAGGTGACAACCAATCAGGTCGTCCTCGACGATGGCGGGGCTTTTGGCGGCCAACTTGGCGGCCCTCACAGTTATGCAGACAACCCGCTCGCCGCCGATATCGTTTACGGCTTCATCAATTTTGACGTTACGTCTACTGAGACAACCAATGCCGCAGTCTGGTTGTGTAGCGCTGATTATCCGAATCTGGGAGTTATGATGTACCACATGGCGGACGGCGCTTCTGTTACCAACGACGACGGGACCCAGGCTGTGGCAACAGGGTTGGACCTCGCCTTGGTTTCGTCGGGCGGTTGCACGGTTGATACAAATCTTGACATCTTCGTTGGAGAAACCCGGAATGGCGAGAATGCTGTTTATGACGCCATGGTATTTACCAATTGGAACATGGGTGTCCTTCCGCCTCCTGACATCGCCGACGCCACAGGGTTAAATTACTCCGTTAGTAACAATGTGGAATGGGGCTATGGTTGTGGCGTTGATATCACTTGCGCCACCAATCCGACGTTCGAAAAGGTTGAGGACGTTGTTATTGACTCTCGAACAAGTCCAACGATTGTGGCATGCCCCATGGGAGCGGGCAACGATGATACCAATGGTTCGGGCATTCGTTTGCTTGACGCCAAAACAGGCGCCATTCTCACGGTCACCAACCTCAGCGGCGACGTCACTGAGAGTCTTACCAACCTGGATTTCAATCAGGAATACAACTGCGCGGCGTGGGACAATGTGGGCAACCTCTATGCCGCATCACCCACCCGCAATGTATGGAGGGCCTGGTCGCCGCCTGGAACCAATACCAATACCACCGTTGCGGTGCCGCAAGTGGTTCTCGGCTCGGTATCGTCAACGTTGCAGATTACCGGCATATCCGCCGAACCAATCGCCGGAGGCTGCTCAATCGTCACCATTACGTTTAACGGTACGACAACCCTGCCGGTGGGAACGTCATACGAGCTTGAAGGCTCGTCCACTTTGAACGGTACTTATAGCCCTGTCATTGGCGTGGTTTCCAGCGGCACTTCGGGCGCCATTCAAATGACCTTCACGAGTTGTTCAACTCAGTTTTACGAAATTAAAGAGACAAGCGATTTGTAAAGTTGAACCATTCCGTATAGGTCAAGAAACAAGGCTGCGCGCGCTGGTGGCATGGCGGGGCGCCGCGCGCGCCGAGGAATGCTGTGATCTGCCCGCCAAAAGAGAGCAATTTATTCGCGCCTTCACTCTGATCGAGTTGCTCGTGGTCATCGCCGTCATCGCCATCCTGGCGGCGATGCTCTTGCCGGCTCTCAGCTCCGCCAAGGAAGAGGCGCAGCGGACCGCCTGCAAGAGCAATATGCATCAGGCCATACTGGCCATAATCATTTACGCCGATGACAACAGCCAAAATCTCCCTCCTTGCCGCGACAATGATGATCAATCGCATCTCATCCGCATTGCCAATATTGCCTTCACCAATATCGTCTTCTACTCCGGCAACTCGAATATCCTGCTTTGCCCCAATTTCCGCTTTGGCAGCTTTGATCCTTACGATCCCGAGTGGGGCTATCTGATCGGTTACAACTACTGCGGTGATGTCAACACCAATGGTTGGGATTACGCCAACTCCAATGCCTGGTGGTCCCCCGCCAAAGCCACTGAAAACGGCACCAACGTCATTCTGACCGACGCGAATATGTGGGGTGACGGCCTGGTGATCGTTCCCCACCGCAAGAACGGCGGGCTATACGATCATTCCAATCAAGGATCATCGATTGTCGAGAGCATGCCCTACGTGCTCGAGACACCCACGAAACTCGGGGCCGACGGCGGCAACGTCGGCCATCTCGACGACTCCGTCCTCTGGGTCCCGATCAAACAGATGAGATCCCACTATGCCTCCTCCTACATCGGCTACTACGCTAACTGGTAGTCGTTGACGGTTGACTGGAACGGCAGAAACGTTTTGCGTTCCCGGTTTTTTGCGGTAAAATGCCCCCCGTGGAGAGTCCGCTCGTCGTTCAAGAGTTTTCAGGAGGCGCGAATGCCTCGATGCGGTGCATTAGCCCTTCAATTTGAACTAAACCTGTGAAAACGTTTCCATTCCTCTTGTGTTTCATCGCCGGCATTCTCCTCTCCCCTTTCAGCGCCCGCGCCAATGTTTATGCCACCGATATCAAAGTCAACGGCAGTTTATCCAGCATTACCGATGCTGGCGCTGGTCCGGTGACGATCACCTACCGTCTCAATCAGGCTGCCACTCTGGGCGTCACAGTCGCGATCTCGCAGGGCGCCACCAACGTCGCCACGTTTGCCGGCGGAACCAGCATGGGCCTCAACACCGTCGTGTGGGGCGTCACCAACAGTTCTGGCACCACCCTGACCTCGGGAACTTATTCCGTCAGCATTACCGCGGCGGCCTCGGGCTTCGCCAATTGGACGCAAATCAGCGTGGACACCAATGCCGGCATGCCCGCGTTTGATCCACTGGGCATCGCCGTTGATAACAATACCAACAGCCCCTATTACGGTCGCGTCATAATGGGCTGCGCCACGAACAGCGGCACTGACACCAACTTCCCTCTCGCCGCGCAGATGACCGGTATTTACAAAATGAACGCTGACGGCAGCCAGGCCGACGAAGGTTGGTACGGCAACGCGAATTATCTAAACGACGATGGCGGCGATGCGCCCGTCGCGGATCAAATGCCCGACGCCGGCGGACTCGATCCCATGAAGATTCGGATCGGCGAGGATGACAGGATTTACTGGGTCGATGACAGTTATTTGGGCGCAATTATCGCATGCGATATGCAGGCCACTACCAATCAGCTTGTCATCGGTGACAACGGCGGCTTTGTCAATAATTATCTTAACAACCCCGATTACGCCGACCTTGCCGTCGGCATCCAGGAGTTTGACATCTCCGGGACGACCACCACCAACGCCGCCGTCTGGCTCTGTGACAACGATTATCCAAACTGGGGAATATGGATGTACCACCTGACCAACGGCGCGTCCGACCCGAATGACACCTACGGCGTGCAGGTCGTGCAGACCGGCTTTGACCTTAGCCTGGGTTCTTCCGGCGGCTGCATGGTTGACAGGAATCTGGACATATTCATCGGCGAGGATTTGACCAATGAAGACGCCGTCTATGACGCCATGGTGTTCACCAATTGGAACAGCGGCCGCCTTCCTCCCCCCGACACAAACGGCGCCATCGCCTTTAATTATGTCGAGGGAACGAATTCCGGGGAAGTGGCGTGGGGTTACGGCTGTGGCGTTGACTCCGTTTGCGCCAACGATCCCGCCTTTGAAGCCGCTCGCGATGTTGCGATCAATTCCCGGCTCAATCCAACCATGGTCGCGTGCCCCATGTCGATCGGCGCCGACAATGGCACTGGAGGAGGCATTCGTGTGCTCAACGCCACAAACGGCTCTGTTATATCCGTCACCAACGGCGCGAACATCCAGTCATTGACCAACCTGGATTGGGGCCAGGCTTATACCTGCGCGGCTTGGGACAATGTGGGCAATCTCTACGGCGCCTCCACCACGCGGAATTTGTGGCGGGTCTGGTCGCCGCCGGGAGCGAACACCAATACCACAGTGGCAACGGCCGCGATAACTGTGACCGTGACCGCCACACCATTCCAGATTACCCAAATCACCCTCAGCGACTCCTCTGTCACGATCAATTTTACCGGACCCGCGGCGACCCCTTCGGCCTTTACCTTGCAGAGTTCCAGCGCGCTCCAGAACGGTTACGCCGCGGTGGCGGGCGCCGTCGTGACAGGCAGCGGGGGTGTATTCAGCGTCTCAACCGCCACCAACGGAGCCATTCGCTTCTATCGCATCAGCCAATAGCGTGCCCGTCGGCCGGGCGCGCAGAAACGTTTGGTAGTGCCTTAATTTGGTTTCGTGCTTGCGCTCAACGGGGTTGCGTCCGATGTTGCGGCAGTGGCGTATCAGATCAAGAAGGCGAAGAAATGAAACGTTTACGACGGCACTGGCGTATTTGCGCCGCCACGATCACTTGCAAAGCTCTGGCTTTTGTGGCAAGAAAAAGACCGTGGCTGCAATGCTCTCTTTTCCACACTTCCCCAGAAACCAATTTAGCAGGAGCACGTTATTTCTGGTGTGAAACAGGAAGGCGTTTTCGGACAACCGTTCAAGCCTTTGATTCATGTCTTGGTCACTTTCGATACTTTTTAAAAACCTGGCCCATGCTTGCCATTTGGGTTCGATTGGATCGTATGCACTTGGCTTATCAACGAGAACTAGGTAAAACGTGTCAGGCGGCGGGTTGCTGCTCATGGCGGGAAGAAAACACCCCGCAATCCATCCAGTCAAGCCCCGACAGTTCCATGCCAACCGCCCAAAAAAAGTGAAATTATTTCAAATTAAGGCACTGCCAAACGTTTTGCGTTCCCTGCCTTCCTTGCGGTTAAATGTCACCGTGCAGAATCCGCGCCTTATTCACAATCTTGCCCTGGTCGGGTTCATGGGCACCGGCAAATCTTCGGTCGGACGACTCGCCGCGGACCTTTTGCGCTTCGATTTCATCGATACAGATGAATGGATCGAAAGCCAGACGGGCAAATCGATTGCCGAAATCTTCGAACAAAACGGCGAGGCCGCCTTTCGCCTATTGGAGGAAGACACCGCCCGCGCGCTCTCGTCCCGCCGCAATATCGTCATTTCCGCAGGGGGTGGCTTTGTCGCCAATCCGGACAATCTGGCCAGTCTCAAATCCCACGCGCTGGTGATATGTTTGTGGGCCTCGCCGGAAACGATTTGGGAACGGGTCAGGACCCAATCGCACCGCCCATTGCTCCAAACCGCCGATCCTCCGGGAAAAATCCGCGAATTGCTCGAACAGCGATCCGCCGCCTACCACCAGGCCGACGCGATGATTCACACCGGTTTCCGTTCGCCCAAGGAGGTCGCCCAACAGGTCCTCCACCAGTTCCGCCTTGCGCGAAAATGAAACGCCTGACCGCAAAGAAAGGAGAGAGCAAGGATGAAAGAACTTCAACCGCTCTGCGATCAAATCCGCCAGACAGCCTACGATATCCGTGTTTATCATGGACATGGACACCTCGAGAAAGTCTATGAAAACGCACTCGTCCATCGATTGCGAAAGGGGGGGCTGGAGGTCAGACAACAGCATCCCCTGCCGGTATTCGACGAGGACGGAACGGCCCTTGGCGATTATTTCGCTGATTTGCTCGTCGAAAACCAACTCGTCGTTGAGTTGAAAACCGCGAGGTCAATCGCGCCGGAGCACGTTGCCCAAATCCTGGGCTATCTTAAATCGGCCCGTCTCGAACACGGACTGCTTATCAACTTCGGTTCCTACAAGTTCGAAATCCGCAAGTTCGCCTTGTCGCAAACATGATTTAGCCGCAAAGAACACAGAGAACGCAAAGAAAACGAGCATTATGAAAGACATCGAATCATTGTCCTCTTTGCGTTCTTTGCGATCTTTGCGGCTGATTCTCTTCCCGTGAAAGCCGCCATCCAAAAGCGCGCCGCCGATCTGGGTTTTGACGATTGCCGTTTCACGACCGCCAGTCCCCCCGATCACGCCGCGCAATTCCAAAGCTGGCTCGCCTCAGGCTCTCACGGCCAGATGGACTACCTCCAACGCAATGCCCACAAACGCGTCGATCCCTGTAAAATCCTCCCCGGCGCAAAAACCATTGTTGCCTTGCTCGTCAGTTACGCAAAGCCGTCGGCGCCCAATTCCCCGTCCGCCGGCGCCACCGGCCAAATCGCCCGCTACGCCAGGTTTGCCGATTATCACGATGTCCTGGGAGAACGCCTGAAAGAGCTCACCAGCTTCGTCAATTCTCTCGGCCCCGCCGACGCCCGTTCGTTGTGGTATGTTGACACCGGCCCGCTGCTGGAGCGCGATCTGGCCGGGCGCGCCGGACTGGGTTTCGTCGGCAAGCACACCAATCTCATCAGCCGCAAGTTTGGTAACTGGATCTTCCTTTCCGAGATCATTACCACCGTGGAAGTCGAGCCGGACGCGCCCGAGAAAAACCGTTGCGGCTCCTGCCGCCGTTGCATCGATGCCTGCCCCACCGCGGCCATCACGGCCCCGTTCCAACTCGATGCCCGTCGCTGCATCTCTTATCTCACCATTGAATTGAAAGGCTCCATTCCCGAAGCATTGCGCCCAGCGATCGGCACCCGGATTTACGGGTGCGACGATTGCCTCGACGCCTGCCCGTGGAACCGCTTCGCCCGCGAAGGCGCGATGATGCGTCCCCATTACCGCGCCGATTTGGCCGCGCCTGACTTGATCGATTTGCTCCGCCTGGACGAGGCCGCGTTCAAACAGCGATTCGCCGGCACCCCAATTCTGCGCGCCAAACGCCGCGGCTTGCTCCGCAACGTCTGTGTCGCATTGGGCAACGTCGGGGACCAACGCGCGTTGCCGGCGCTTCAGAAGGCCGCCCTGGACCCTGAACCTCTCATCGCCGAGCACGCCCGGTGGGCGATCGGGCGGATTACTCCGCCATCCCCTGCAACGTATCAATCCGGGCCTCGATGACTTTCTTGACAACCGTCGCGCGATTCACAGCCGTCGCTTCCGTTTCACCGGGGAACGATTTAAATCTGACCTTCAGCGCCGCGGCAATGTCCCCGTTTCTGTCCCGCAACGGCAGCGTCACCTCCACCGAACCCTTCGTTTTCAGGTAGTAAACCGTGCCGCGGACAATGACGTCCGCCTCGACCTTCGTGCCGGGCTCGCTCAATTCAGCATGGTCGGGGTCCCCGATGATCACCGGCGGCCCCGCGTCTCTGGTGGCGTAAATTTTCAAGCTTTGGATCGAGGGAAATTTCCTCATCGCCTCCTCCACCACCACTTGCACGAACGCCACTTTCGGAGTGTACTGGACGTGCGCGTCCACGAAATAGCATTTGGAATCCGCCCGTGTCCAAAAGCCGATTTTGCCGTTGGCAAAAGTGGTGTCGTTGATCGCAAGGTCGTTGGTTGGCGACCCGGGTTTGGAGGGCGGTATGACCAATTTCCCGTTCAAGTAGCAGCGCGTGCGGCTGCCCGCGCACTCCACCCGCATTTCCTCCCAGACATCCGCGGGAATCGGAATTTTGACCCCGATGCCCAGCATGTCGTATTGCCTCCCCCCGACCACGCGGTACCATAGCAAGTTGCCCTGCTCGCTGGCGCGCAGGACGTAATAATTACTCTGGTCTTGCGCGCGAAATACAATGCCGGCCTCCGGATCGATGATTCCGCCGGCGATCTTGAACCGCGTGACGAACGTGAAATCAAAGAACAGCTCGTTGGTGTACAGCAGCAGCGGGAAATGGTCGCGTGAAAGATTCAGCGATTGCACCGCAAGCACAGGTCTCATGGCGACGTTTCCACGGGCATTGGGTGAGAGCGGCGCAAGGATGGGTGGCACCTGCTCGTCCACAACCGTCCAAGGCGCCGGGTTGCCCTCGCCTGTCACAAGGCTCAAAAATCCAGGGGGGCCTTTGCCGGGAGTGACTGTGCTCAAATCAAAATCGATTTCCTCCCCCGGCACGCTCGCAGCCGCCAGGGCGAAGACTATCAGCAGGCACAACTTCAACATGCCGCCACACCGTATCAGAATTCAACCAATTGGGAAGTGCGAAGCGATCCCCGTTACCTCCCGTTGATTTTTGCTGTTTATTTCCCGCGGGATTCGCCAAGTTCTCAGCCGCGACTATGCGCATGATCGGACATTTGAAGAGTGAAGCCAGCGCCAGGACCTTTGGCGGCTATCTCTCTTCCCAGGACATTCGGAACATGGTGGAGCCTGACTCGGAGGGCTGGGCCGTCTGGATTTATTCCGAGGATCAAATCGAGAAAGGAAGCCAGGCGCTGACGGCTTACCTTCAAAACCCGTCGGATCGGAGTTTTCAGAACGCGGCCGACTCGGCGATCGCCTCGGAGCAGCGCCAGCGGGGCGAGCAAGCCGCCTTCGCCAAACGCGTCCGCACCGCCGATCAAATTTGGCGGCGGTCCGATGTCGCGCCGTTGACTCTGTTTCTCATCGGCGCATCTGTTGTCGTCACTCTTTTTGCCGGATTGAATCCCTCCCTTCCGAACGTCCGCTGGCTTCTGATAAGCGAAGGCGCCCCGGGCTTCCTGCCGGAAGTCCAATCGGGGCAGATATGGCGTTTGATCACGCCCATCTTCATCCACTTTGGCCCGACGCATTTGATCTTCAACATGATTATCCTATACGATCTCGGGCGCCTCATCGAAATAGCCCAGGGAACAAAACGCCTCGCCCTGCTGGTCGTCTTAATCGGAATTGGTTCCAACGTTGGCCAGTACCTGATCGGCGGCCCTTTTTTCGGAGGCATGTCCGGCGTGCTTTACGGAATGGTCGGTTACATCTGGCTGCGGTCCCATAGCGATCCGTCTTCGGGCCTGATGATCTCCCCTATGACTCTGGGCGTCATGCTCGTCTGGTTTTTCCTCTGCCTCTTCGGGATCATTCCCGGCGTTGCCAACGGAACCCACGCCGTCGGTTTGGTCATGGGCATGATTTGGGGCTCATTTCCGATGATGAAAAGGATTTTTAAGTGACCAATTTGAACTTTGAACCCGCGCCTCGGTTGAGCATCCTCCCTCTATGAAAGAAGAATGTCGCACTGAATCGGATTCCATGGGTCCCATGCAGGTGCCCGCCTCCGCTTACTACGGCGCCCAAACTGCCCGCGCCGTCGAAAATTTTCCCATCAGTACTTTGCGCTTTCCTCGCCGCTTCATTCGCGCCCTCGGGTTGATCAAGAAACACGCCGCCCTGACCAACGAGGAATTGGGCGGCCTCAAACCCGATGTCGCCGACGCCATCGTCAAAGCCGCCCAGGAAGTCACCGATGGCAAGTGGGACGCCCAATTCGTCCTCGATATCTTCCAGACCGGCTCCGGCACCTCGACCAATATGAACGCCAACGAGGTCATCGCCAATCGCGCCGCCGAATTGCTAGGCGGCCAGCGCGGCGGCAAACTCGTTCACCCCAACGATCACGTCAACCGCGGCCAATCCAGCAACGACGCCATTCCCACCGCCATTCACCTCGCTGCCCTGGAAGGCATCGAACAAGGGCTGATCCCGGCGCTCTCCGAACTCCATCTGGCGCTGGACGCAAAGGCGCGCCAATTCCACGACGTCCTCAAAATTGGCCGCACCCATTTGCAGGACGCCACACCGATCCGCCTCGGACAGGAATTCGGCGGTTACGCCAGCCAGGTTCAGCACGGCATGGCCCGGCTTCGCTTCGCGGAGAGAAACCTAGAAGAACTCGCCCTCGGCGGCACCGCCGTGGGCACCGGAATCAATACCGATCCCGATTTCGCCCGCCGCACCATCGAGCGAATGGCCCAGGAAACCGGCCTGAATCTTCGCGAGGCCGAGGATCACTTCGAAGCACAGGGCGGGCGCGACGCCGTTGTCGAAGCGTCCGGCACGCTCAAGACCGTTGCGGTCAGCCTCATAAAAATCGCCAACGACATCCGTTTTCTCGGTTCCGGCCCGCGCCTGGGCCTGGGCGAATTGCGCCTGCCCGCCACACAGCCCGGTTCCTCGATCATGCCGGGCAAGGTCAACCCCGTCATGTGCGAGATGATGCTCCAAGTGTGCGCGCAAGTCCTGGGAAATGACGCCGCCATAACCTTCAGCGGCAGTTTCGGCAACTTCGAACTCAACGTCATGATGCCCGTCATGGCCCACAATCTCCTCGAATCCATCGAATTGCTGACCACCGCCAGTCAAGTCTTCACGCGACGATGTGTCAGCGGCCTGGAAGTCGACCGCGAAAAGTGCAACGCCAACTTGGAACTAAGCCTGTCCAACTGCACCATCCTGGCCCCGGTCATTGGATACGACAAAGCCGCCAAAATCGCCAAAATCGCCTATGAAACCAACCGCACCATCCGCCAGGTCGCCCTGGAGCAGTCCGGTTTGGACAAAGCCAAATTAGACGAGCTTCTGGACCCGGCGAAGCAGACCTGAGGCATCGTGAGTATTTAAGTTGAGCAGCCAGGCCACAGGAATTTTGAACCCCAGTGAAATTCACCGTTTTCACTCAAACTCGACATCGAATGCGGTGAACTTTCCTTCTTCATTTAGTGTTGCATCGAGAAGCAAGGAATCCTTGGCGAAACCAGAGCGATAGCTGTAATCATGGGCCTTTTCATGGTCCTTCTTCTTCAGGAGAAGAAATGATTTTATCGGGCCCAATTCCTTCATTTGCGTTCGCAGCCGCGCGGCCTCCTCCGGGAAAAACCCGATGCGCGCCGCGTCTGTGAATCTTTCCGGGTCGAGCGCGCCGGAGATGGCTGAAGTCAACGCGGCCAGCAATTTCGCAGTGACCAACGGAACCGTGTCTTCGATTGGTTTTGTGACGAGCCTCGGGATGCAGCGGCGCGCGATGCCTTGAGCGATCTGGTATTCCACATAGTCGCGCCCTTCCCCGTTCATTAAAACAATGACAGTCGTTCGATCGTCGACCCATCGTCCCATCGACGAAAGAAAGCCGGAAATTCCCCCATCATGGATCACCAGTCGGTGATTCTTATCGCCAAAGATGAACCAACCGAAACCGTATGTATCCTCCTCGCCATTGTTCAACTTGGCCGGAGTCCACATTTGCTCCAGATAATCCTTTGGCAGAACCTTTTCCGTATAAAGCGCAGCGTCCCACCGCGCCAGATCGGTGACTGAAGAGACCAGGCCCCCTGCCGCAAACGCCCAGGTCATATCCATGTAGTCCGCGCGCCGCAGCGTTCCACTCCGCTCCGTATAACCGCTTGCGCGGTTGGCGATAAGCCTTCAAGTCATTGAGGCGAGTCGCCTTCATGCCCAGCGGATCAAAAAGATTATCCCTCAAAAAATCAGTGTAACTTTTGCCATTGACACTCTCGATAATGCCCCCCAGCAGATAGTATCCTGTAATGCAGTAAGCAAACTTGTCACCCGGCCTGAGTGCCAGTGGATAAGGTGCCACCATCTTTATCAGGTTGGTCATCGAAATGGGAGACACCGTTGCCGCCAGGACATTGGGTATGTCCAGATAGCCCTTGATTCCTGACGTGTGTGTCAAGAGATGCCGCACCGTGATTTTGCCCCACTCCGCCGGCAATCCAGTTAAATAGTTTGTGATGGTGTTATCCAAGCCAATTTTGCCTTGCTCCATCAGGAGCATTATCGCGGTGGCGGTGAATGGCTTTGTCATTGAGCCGATTTCGTAAACGGTGTCCTTGCTCGCGGGCACATCGAGTTCCACGTCGGCCAAGCCATAGCCCCGTGCTTTGGTTATTTGGCCACCCTTCACAATTGCGAGCGACAGTCCTGGAATATGCTCCAGGCGCATTTGCCGCGTGACATAGTCATCCACCGGGTCGGCGCGGCTCTCATTCAATGCCCCAACCAGGCAGAAGACCGCGAATAACGTCGAAAGTCGGCGATTCGTTTTGAAATCGACGTTCCAGTTCATCTTTCAATTAGTAGACACCGCACCCTCGGCCTCCTGCATACACAAATCACGGTGGCCAAATGAACCAGCCAGAGATGCTAACCTTATTTTATTGCGATGCCCGGGCAAATTACCACACCCGCACCAGGCAAACACCGTGGCGCGGAACGCTGGTGCTGAACACATTTTCAAACTCCCCCGCGTCCTGTTGCCGCCAGAGGTCGCGCACGCGATGTTTGCCCGTCAATCCCAAATCCTCCCATGTCGCGTTGACTTCCACCGGCATTTCGCCCCGATTGAACAGTCCGACGGCAAGTGAGCCATCGGCCATCTTCTTTGCCCAGACCTCCGTTTCGCCGTTCTTGGCCATCCGGGCCGCTTGTTTTCCGAGGGCGTCCTGGCTGACGGCCAGCACTTCGTCGTTGGACAACAGATTGAAGGTGAACGCGTCCAATTGAGACATATCTGCGCCGATCAGCAATGGCGCACTTAACAGGCACCACAGGCTCACGTGCGTGTATTGCTCGTTCGGTGTCAGGTGCGTCGGATGCAGGTTCCCCCACCCCACCTTTCCCACCACCAGCATGTCCGGATCATTCCAGTGCCCCGGCCCGGCATATTTCTCATGCCCGTTTTGGGAGAACCCAATCCGGGACATGCTGGACCAACTATCGCTAATGTCCCCCGTCGTGCGCCAGCAATTGCCGCCCACCTCCGTGCCCCATTCCCAAACGTCTCCCATGCCGTATTGGCAAAGGCTGAAGAGAATATCGCGGTCCAGCTTGTGCAGGGCGGCGTCCATCGCAAGGTAAGGCTTCATCAAGCGCTGCCGGTCGGGCAGCGATTTGTCATCGACTTCCGAATACGAGCACCAATCGTACTTGAGATAGTCAAAACCCCAGGCCGCGTACTGTTGCGCGTCCTGGTTCTCGTGTTGCCAGCTTCCCTCGTATCCTCCGCACGTCTTGGGTCCCGGCGAAGAATACAACCCGATCTTGAGCCCTTTGGAATGCACGTAATCGGCCAGGGCCTTCATGTCGGGAAATTTCTCGTTGGGCTGGATCATCCCGTTGGCGTCCCGCTTCCCTTCCCAGCAATCGTCAATGTTGATATAAGTCCATCCGTGATCGATGAGCCCGCTGCGCACCATCGCGTCGGCGGCGGCCCGGATCTTTCCGTCATCGACCGCCTGCGCAAAGCAATTCCAACTGTTCCAACCCAGCGGCGGCGTCAATGCAATCGTGTCTCCAATGTCAATCTCCAGTTGCCGGCTCGCCGATCCTTCCGTATTCGTGGCCGCCAGCATCACGGAATATTTCCCGGGGGTGGCCACCGCGCCGGTGATCAGGCCCCGCTCGCTGTCAAACACCAACCCGTCCGGCAGCGGCGCCGCGCCAAGGGTCATCGGTCTGCTCCCGGTCACCGGGACGTGATAAAAAAACGGATGTCCCGGCCGCGCCCCGACCACCGACGTCCCGTTGATTCGGGGAGCCGCCGGGGCGATCGGTGTGAGTATGACAGCTTCTTCGCGCGGCCCGCTCTCCGTGCTGGGCGCCGTTCCCGAATACTCAAACTGGGCGTCAGCCCAATCCGCGTGATCGTAATTGATGCCATCGCCCGCATCCCCCACTTTCAAGGCCAGCATCTTGACCCCGGTGAGGTCCACCTGAAAAGTCTTGGGCGCGTCACCTGCCTTCATCACGCCGCTGTGCCAGAGCTCCTTGCCGTCGCCGAAGAGGAAAAAATCCACGCTCGCCTCGGTGCTGGTCACCTCGCCGTCCACACCCACGCTGCCGCTGAACTTTTGGGCGCCATTGACAGTGACGTACAGGCTGCTGGTGGCATGCGTCCCCACGCCATGCTCGAATATACGGGGGCCGATGCTCAGCGGATGCCCATCCACCGATTGGTTGCGATGCGGGTCGCCCCAATCCTGCTGAGTCCGGGTGATGTCCAATTGGTCAAGACGAATCGTTTCCGCCGAGGCCAGGGTCGCCGTCAGAGTCATGACAGAGATATAACTGCCGATGCCGGGTCCTGTGAACAGTGCTTTCATTTGGCAATAAATACGCCTCGGGCCGACCTCTCGCAAGCAAATGTCCCGCTTCCATGTCAATCAAATGCGATTCTTTGCGAAATGGCTGGCGTCACTCCCTTGGTTGTGCTCAACTCGCGGCATGTCAATTCATCTGGTTGACAGTCCCGCGTCTGCTCTGCCACTCAAGTCCCGGTTATTTGGTGCGGACAGGATGCGGCCGAGAGCCGAATCCGATCGGCTTCGCTCCGGTGAGCTGTAGCTAACCAAACGTTGTCTGAACAATCGCACGCCTGTGAAAACATGCGCTTTTCTGTTGCTGGTCCTGGCGCTGGTCGCCATTCAATGTCCCGCCCAATCCACCGTCGTTCCCTATACTTTCAGCACCATCGCCGGCGAATATGAAATTGATGGTTTGGGTGGCTTCGCCGACGGGACCAATGGCAGCGCCCAGTTTAGTAATCCCGAAGGTCTGGCGGTGGACACCTCGGGCAACGTCTTTGTGGCCGACACCTTCAACCACGTCATCCGCAAATTGACGCACAGGGGAACCAATTGGGTGGTCACCACCGTGGCCGGACAGCCTGGCGTTTCCGGTTATGGCGATTCTGTCACCCCCACCAGCGCCCTCTTTAATGCGCCCCGCGGCGTGGCGCTGGACTCGTCGGGCAATCTCTTTATCGCCGACACCGGCAACAACCTGATCCGCGAACTGACTCAGGCCGGAACCGTCACTACCATTGCCGGCGATGTCGCCATGACAACAAACGGCGGTTACATGGACGGCCCGGGCTTGCAGGCGCAATTTGATTTTCCCAGCGGCGTGGCGGTGGACTCTTCGGACAACCTCTACGTGGCCGACTACTATAACGATGCCATCCGAAAATTGACCAAGGCAGCGGACCTCAACTTCTGGCAAGTCTCCACCCTGGGCGGGACCACAACCTTTAGTGATCCCTGGGGCGTCGCGGTCGATGCCGCGGCCAACGTGTATGTTGCCGATACGGGCAACAATGAGATTCGCAAGATCACCCCGGACGGAACAATCTCGACTCTGGCCGGTTCCGCGCCCACAATTGACCAAATTTTCGCTTATTACGATGGCATCGCTTTTCCAAGCCAGGATGGCACGGGAGCAGGCGCCGGGTTCTTTTTCCCTTACGGTGTCGCGGTGGACAGCCTGACCAACGTCTATGTGACCGATACCTATGACTGCGAGATTCGCAAGGTCACCCCCCAGGGAGTGGTCACGACCATTGGCGGCCAGCCTTCCTTTGAAAACTATTTCATTTATCCGTATCCAAAGGGGGGCGATGCCGACGGCACTGGAAGCGGCGCGCTCTTTGACGCCCCCATTGGCGTGGCGGTGGACGACGATGGCAATGTTTACGTCGGAGACACCGACAACGGCGATATCCGGGAGGGAGTGGCGCCGGTGGTCAAAGTGATTGCGTTGGAGGTGACCCAGGTGATTCAGGACTGGAGCAACACCATCCCGCTTATTCAAGGCAAGGACACCTATGTGCGAGCCCACATGCAATTACCATCGAGTGAAAACCTTCCGCTCATGCTGACCGGCGCCCTGCTTTATGGCATTGGGGCCAATGGTGTGTCCCTCGGCGACCCGCTCACGCCGATCAATCCTGGCGCCTCGCTGTATGTCCGAACGGCCAACGCTTCAAATACGTTTATCCGCGAAAACTTCTCCAAGAGCCTTAACTTTCGCCTGCCCCCAGCATGGTTGACCGGCACCAATACCCTGCAGTTGGCTTGGCCCGGCGGTTTGCAACCGGCCAACCTGGTTTCCAGCAATTGCTCGGTGCAAGCTGCCTTTGTTCCCGGCGGCGTTCTGCAAGTCAAGTTCTTCGACGTCCAGTGGACTAATTTCGACGGCACGACCCACCAACTGGGCGCCAGTATCAATGACCTGGTCAACCGTGTTCTCTCCTGCTTTCCCGTTTCAAGTGTCGATGCGACTTTTGCCACACTGGCCCTTTCGGGTCTACAAACGCCGGATTTCGGCGTTAACCCCAATTCGTTTGTGAGCATGGTCAATTCAAAGCTCTACCACCAGCGCGCCGAGGACATTGCCAATC
Source organism: Vulcanimicrobiaceae bacterium (assembly GCA_035511075.1). Lineage (GTDB taxonomy): Bacteria > Verrucomicrobiota > Verrucomicrobiia > Limisphaerales > Palsa-1400 > DATAUD01. The sequence continues at coordinate 72,241 of DATKFW010000108.1, read as the reverse complement.
AAGGTCCAGGGGCGGCGGTCGTTGGGAACCGGATTTACCATGGCGCCATTCAAGCCGACCCTGGAGTCAATGCCAAAGGCCAGCCAACCAATATCGACGGCCTTGCAGCCCTTCCCTTTCCCAGCTTTGTTTCTTGCGCAACAGTGGTCGGCACCTACGGCCAGGGACGGCAGAGCGTTTCGCATGAGCTAAGCCACAACCTGGGAAACCATCATGACGTCAGCTCCAACCTTTTCGGCACGATCCTCGTCCCGGATGCGATCTTCGGCCCCAAACTTTTCGCCCTTGGCGCTTGTACTGAGACTGGCCCTTCGAACTCCGTCTATCCGTTGTTCCAGCCCGTCGCGGACTACCCCGCCCCTGGTATGAGGCCCGCCTTGGGTCTCCTGCCCACCAGCGGCGCCGGCGACAACTCGTTCATCTTCGGCCTGGATGCTTTCACCGTGCCGAACAACTCGATTTCACCGGTTGTGTCTCCCATCGAAATCGAATACCAGGACACCAATTGTTACTACGATTTGATGAGCTATTGCCGCAACGGCGGCCCGGAGGACCTCTGGCCCTCCTCCTTCACCTACACGTCGTTGATCGGCAGCATCAACTCCACGTTCGGCGTGCCGAATCCGGCGCTGCGAGAGGCCGCCGGGTTGATGGCAAGAAGCAAGCAAACCCGTAGATCTCGAACTCGCAAACCCCCTGGTCCCCAGCGCCCGGTGCCGCAGGGCGACGGCGAAAATTATCTCATTGTGCGCGGCACCGTGGACTTCAACTCCGGGACCGCCCAATTCCTCCCGTGCCTGCCATTGACAACGAGCAACGCTCCGCCGGCGGAATCGCCGGGCACCACCTTCCTCCTCCAGGCGCTCGACGGGACAGGCGCCGTCTTGGAGACCAATCAGTTCGCCCTTCAACCCAGCGTCGGCGAAGGGACTAGCACCAACCTGACTGCCGATTTCTTTGTGGCAGTGACAAATAATCCTTCCATCCACACGCTGGTGCTTTGGGGCAATGGCGCGATGCTCACCACACTAACCGCCAGCCCCACCGCGCCAACTGTCACGCTCACAGCGCCCAACGGCGGCCAAACCTTCTCAAGCGGCACCATCGATGTCGCCTGGAACGGGAGCGATTCGGACGGAGATACGCTGACCTACACTGTTCAATTCAGCCCGGATGACGGCGCGAGCTGGGACACCCTCGCGGTCGATTGGCCTGGGCCAACCCTGGGGATCAATAGCTCCCAATTGGAGACGACCACCGAGGGTCTTATACGCGTGATTGCAAGCGACGGTTTTAACACAAGTTCCGCCCAATCCTCCGCCACCTTCACCATCCAACCACATGCTCCCATCGTGACCATCAATACCCCGATGACCGGATCTCTTTTCATTGGTGATCAACAAGTGTTTCTGGACGCCACTGCCACCGACATGCAGGACGGCCCCCTCACTGGCACTAACGTACAATGGTATTCCAGCCGTGACGGGTCGCTGGGCGCTGGCGCCATCGTAAACTTCGCCGCCAGCGTTCTTAGCGAAGGCTACCACACAATCACCGCGACCGCGACCGATAGCGACGGTTTGACCAACAGCGCCGAGACTAGTGTCCTGGTGCTGCGTTATCAGCCCCCGCAACTCAATATTCAGGTGAATCCGGGGGTTGTGGAATTCGGGTCATACTATCCCCCGTACGGCACGGTCTCCTGGCCGGCGTACTACACCAACTACGTGCTTCAAAGCAGCGCCAACTTGACATCCGGTTGGGCCGACTTCACCAACATTCCTGCGGAACCGATCGCCAATTTGCAATCATTGAATATCAGTGCCACTAATACAACCGCCTTCTTCCGTCTGGCGTTGCAGCCATAGGTTGAATTTATATGGGTCGCTCTGTCAAAAATCCGGTTTGTCAAAGAAATAGCTTGCAAAACCCCCGAAGTTCCCCAAAATCCCCCTCAGCTTTTCCCATAGCGGAATGGAAACCTATTAGCGGCATGAATATATTGCGTCTAAAAAAGGCTGGTCTATTTATTTTTCTCCTGGCTGCGGCTTTCATCCAGGTGGCCACCGCGCAGGATTTCACCTTCTCCATTCAGCCAAGTTCACTGACCCTCGTCCCCGGCCAATCCTCGTCTTTCGTCGTGACGGTAACTCCTTTTGACGGATTCACCAACCAGGTCACTCTGTCGATTTCTAACTTACCCTCGGGCGTCACGGCGACTTTTTCGCCCCAAACCATCACCAGCCCGCCTGGAACTTCGCTGCTTACCCTCAACGCTACCACCAATGCCGCCACAGGGTCCTTTACCCTGGGCCTCGTTGCCACGGGCGGAGGCATTACCAATTACGCCACCAGCAGCGTGTCCGTTAGCTTTGGACTTCTGCCTCTCTGTTATGGCGCGTTTCAAGGCACCATTACCGACGCCACGACCGGACTGCCTGTCCCCTATGCCACAGTCAATGCCGGTAACAATTACGCCACCGCCAATGCCAGCGGTCAGTATCTGATCACCAACCTTGCTCTGTCGGGCTCTGATAATCAGCCCGCGTATTACGGCGTCACAGCCGAGCAAACCAATTACTATGAGTCCACCGACTACGCCTACGCCGTCTGCGATGCCACCAATACCGTCAACGTGTCGATCCTTCTCGAAGAGGAGGGAACCATCAGCGGCATCCTCACTTCTCAAGAAGGCCAGCCATTGTCCGGCGTGCTCATTACGGCAACGTACCAGTATACCTATTATGCAACGACAGATACCAACGGGGCATTTCAATTCACTTCGCTTGGTTTGGCTCAGGACAATGGCGCGGCCGACTATGAAGTTCGAACCTCCCCCGCAGGATATTGGACCGTTTACAGCAACACTATCGTTCAAGCCAATAGCAATTCCGTCGTGGACCTGGTGGCCGTGCCCATTTGTACCTCGACCGTCACGGGCAGCGCCGTCTATACCAGCACTGGGCTGCCCGCAACTAACGCATCCGTGCTCGTCGAGACAACCGGCGATTTTTACGGGACCACCGACGTCCATGGAAATTACACCGTTTCCAATGTGACCCTGAATACGGACAATACCCCTATAAGCGCCTACGTTCAAGTAACTGCGCCGGGAAGTTGCTCGGGCTATATCGAGGTCGAGATTAGCAATTGCGACACGGAGGTCACCGCCCCAGTGATCATGATCACTTGTCCGGCTCCTCCTCCCACCAATTATTACGGTTCGATTACCGGCCACGTTTATGATCTCCAAACCGGCCTGGTCATCACCAATGCTGATGTCGGGACCTACTATGGTTCCGCGGAAACAGATTCCAACGGCCTTTATTTGATAAACAACGTTCTTGTCGGCACTACCCCAACTTCAAGCACAACCTGGGCTGTTTACGCTTCTGCCCTCGATTATTTCGAGTCTGAAAGCAACGTGGTTGTCACTGCCGGAATGACCTCAACGCAGAACTTTTATCTTCTCCGCGTCGGCTATGGCGCCGTGGATGGAACGGTCTTTAACGCGTCAACCGGCCTGCCCGTGCCCGGCGCTTATGTGTACGTGGCCGGCATCCAGTACGTCACCGGACCCACTGGCCAGTATGCAACCGGCCTTCTTCAACTCGGCGCCGGCAACGTTCCCACCTCTGAATATATTTCTGCGCAAGACACCGGCTATTGGTCCACTTCCACCAATACCACCATTACCAACGGCATCACCAATATAGTTAATATCGAGATGATCCCGGTTTGCCAGGGCGCCACCATTATCGGCAACGTCGTCAATGCGCTCACCCAGGAGCCCATTACCAACGCAACCGTCACCGTTTCCAGCCAATACTACTACTCCACCATGACCGATAGCAACGGTGACTTCATCTTGACTAACATCACGGTTGGCAACAACAACTCCCCTATCCAGACCACTCTTGAGGCCTCGGCCCCCGGCTACAACCCCCAGTCCAAGACCCTTACCATCTTTTGTGACGCCACCATCAGCACTGAATTCGGCGCTCCGGAAACCGTCTTTGGCGCTATCGATGGCTACGTCACCAATGCCATCACCGGCCAGCCTTTGACCAACGTCTTTATCGGCAGTTCCTTTGGCGAAGCCACCGACACCGACACCAATGGCTACTATATCCTCCATCAGGCGCCCCTCGGCGCCAACGGCTCCAATCGAACCTGGACCGTCACCGCCGGCCCCGTCGTCATCGGCTCCATTACTTACCCTGCCCAGAATAAATCGGTTGTGGTGTCGTCCAACATGACCAACCAACTCAATTTTGGCTTCGGCCAGCCGCCCACCGAGTTGGTCGTTTCGGCCACCGGTAACCCCAGCCCCGTCTACGTCGGCAGCAACCTCGTTTACACAATTACCCTGACCAACAGCGCGGCCAGCGCCTCCGATGTCGTATTGGCGGACACGCTTCCGCCTAATGTCACCTTTCTCTACGCCTCCATCACCAATAACTCTGCCGGAACATTTACCGAGCCTACCCTGAGCAATGGCGTCGTCACAACCACGACCACCAACTTCAGTTCCGACTCGGCCGTCGTTCTCCTGATTACTGTCTCGCCGACAGCGGCGGGCATCCTGACCAACGTCGTCACCGTCACCAGCGAGACGCCTGACGTTAATCCCTCCGGCACGAATCATTCCGCCACAGTCATTAACCCTGCCATCGCCCCTCTGGTGCCGCTCTACGCCGATCTAAGTCTGACGATGTCTGGCGCGCCCAACCCGGTGCTGGTCAGCAATCAGCTCACATATGCCCTCAATGTCTCCAATCTGGGTCCGACAAACGCCCCCGGCGTCGTCCTGACTGATAGCTTCCCGGCCAATGTGACCTTCAGCAGCGTCACCCTCAGCCAAGGCACTTACTCTTCCACCCCGGCTGGCCTGCAATGGACTATTGGCGCCCTGAACGACGAGGGAACCGCTTCCGCGACCATCGTTGTCCAGCCATTGTTGACTGGCGAACTTACCAACACCGCCACCGTTTCCATTTTACCGTCGGTGCCTTCCGTGACGGATACTAATCTGGCCAACAACACCGCCAGCGTTGTCACCGCGGTGACTGCATTGACGTTGACCAACTTGTCAGACAACTACGGCCCCAATATTTTCAATCCGCAGACCGGCCTTTTCCAGCAAACCAATACGGTCACAAACCTCAGCGGCGTCGCCGCGTCGGCCGTCCGTGTTTCCGTGCTGGATTTGCCGTCGGGTGTCCAGCTTTACAACGCCAGCGGATCCTCCGACGGCGTCCCCTATGTCGAATATGATCAACCCGTCCCCCCCGGCGGCAACGTCGTCTTCCTGCTTGAATACTACGAGAGCACACGCCAGCCGTTTCTTCCGACCAACTTTGTCGTGACCATTGTCGCTGCCGTGGTCGTTCCGACCCCGACAGGCACGATGCTGCAATTGGACAGGAACCCGTTCCTGAGCGAGGGGCAGTTGACCATCGAATTTGCCAGCGTTCCGGGCCACACCTACGTCGTGGAGTACAGCAGCGATATGCAAACGTGGCTTGCGGCTGCCCCACCGATCGTTGCGAAAAATACACGCACCGTCTGGGTCGACGCCGGACCGCCAGTGACCGAAAGCCTGCCCGGCAGTCCCGGCCAGCGATTCTACCGCATCGTGCAAACAAACTAACGACACCCAGCACACCATGCATTCACCCGTTTCTCTCTTGCGCCTCATCGGCCTCGGCGCCGTGATCGTCGTTGTTCCGCTTCGTGTCCACGCGCAGGACGACACCGAGAACGACTGGAACCATTTCGGTTTGAATCTTCGCCTGGCCTTCAACATTTCCACCAAATTCTCCGAGCCAGCCGGCGGCGGCGTGGGGTTGCCGCCCGGCCCGGGCGCCGGTCTCGCCCTCAACCACCTATACAACGACGGCTACGTCAATGTGGATAGCAGCGGTAATTTGGGCGGCCAAACCTGGAATTGGGGTTACCAGCACGCTTCGCAACTCAACGGCGGCGACGTCCTGATGCATGCCGATGGCGGTCTTTCCGGTGCTACCGAGCGCGACAATCAGAATCCAAACCTGGGCTACGATTTCAATTATGTCCGTGACCTCGCCCATGATAGCTGGGGTCAATGGGGCATAAAGTTCGGGTTCGGTTACACTCCCGTGAACGCGCGCGATCAGGATCCCCTGAGCGAAAACGCCGAGCTTATCACCGATAGATATCCGTTGAACGGCGTCACTGCCCCATTGGCGCCATACTCGGGCACTTTCGGCGGTCCAGGGCCTGTCCTGGGCAGCGAGCCGATCTCCCGCACCACTTCGGAAATCCCAGGCGGAGCCCTCGTCGTTGGCAACCGCGACCTCGACGCCTCCCTGTTCGACCTCCGCCTCGGCCCTTCCGTCAACGTCCGGTTGTGCCACCGGCTTTCCCTGCAAGTCAGCGGCGGACTGGCTGTGGGCATAGTGGACGGCCATTTTTCATTCGCCGACGTCAGCCCTGTCTATGCGTCCGGAAGTGACACACGCACGGGCGTTTTGCTGGGTGGCTACGCCGAGGGGGGTCTCGCATATCGATTGACCAAATCAATTTCCGTCTACACCGGCGTGCAATTCGAATACCTCGGCAATTTTAATCAAAGCGCCGACGGACGCACCGCCCAACTCGATCTCGGCCAGGCCATCTTTTACGAACTCGGCCTGCAATTGCATTTCTGAGTTTCGCCCCCGCGTAATGTCACGCGGCCCATTACGTTGTTAACACCCCGCTGCCCTTAATGTTTTGCAAATCACGCCGTGGTGTCGTAGATATTTGATCCTGCTGTTGCGGGGTTATTGCAACGGCGGGCCGGAATGAAACCCGAAGTCGAAATATACGATACGACCCTGCGCGATGGCAGCCAGGGTGAAGGCATCAACTTCTCCGTCATGGACAAGTTGCGCATTGCCGAGCGCCTCGATGCATTCGGCGTCCATTACATCGAGGGCGGCTGGCCCGGTTCCAATCCCAAAGACATCGAGTTCTTCAACCTCGCCAAACGCAAAAAATTCAAACGCGCCAAATTGGCCGCCTTCGGCTCCACCCGACGCAAGGACGCCGCCGCGGCCGACGACGACCAGGTGCGCCTCCTGATCGAGGCCGAAACGCCCGTTGTCACCATTTACGGCAAAACGTGGCTGTTGCATGTCAAGAAGGTCCTCCGGACAACCCCGGATGAAAACCTCGCCATGATCGCCGATACGGTGGGCTTCTTGAAGCAGCACGGGCGCTTTGTTGTTTACGATGCCGAGCACGCCTTCGACGGTTTCAAGGACAACCCCAATTACGCCCTGGCCACCCTGCTGGCCGCCGAAAACGCCGGCGCGGACATCATCGCCCTATGCGACACCAACGGCGGCACGTTGCCCGCGCAAATCGCCGACATCACCGGGGCCGCGCGCGCCAAATTGCGCGCTCGCATCGGCATTCACACCCATGACGACACCGGGCTGGGAGTCGCCAACGCGTTGGCGGCGTTGGGCGCCGGCGCTTCCCACGTCCAGGGGACCATCAACGGTTACGGCGAACGCACCGGCAATTGCAATCTCACCAGCCTCATTCCAAACATCGCCCTGAAGCTGGGCAAAACGTGTGTTCCGCCCCCATCCTTGCCGCTGCTCAAGGACCTTTCGCAGTTCGTCGATGAAATCGCAAATCTGCGCCATAACCCCCGCCAGCCGTGGGTCGGTTCGGCGGCCTTTTCCCACAAGGGCGGCACGCACGTCAACGCCGTGCAAAAAATATTTGACAGTTACGAGCACATCGACCCCGCCGCCGTCGGCAACACGCGCAACGTCCTCATCAGCGACCTTGCCGGACGCAGCAACATCGTCATGAAGGCGCGCGAACTGGGCATCAAGCTGGACAACGACGCGCCGGAACTTCGCGAAATCCTGGCTCGCGTCAAGGCCCTCGAACATCAAGGCTACGAATTTGAAGCCGCCGCCGGTTCCCTGGCCGTGCTCATTCGCAAGACTCTTCGTCGCCAGCCGCTGCCCTTCGAGGTCAACGCTTATCACGTCTCAATGCGCGGCCAGAAAGGCGCCTCCGTCTGCGAAGCGACCATCAAAGTCCAGGTCGACGGCAAGTCCTCCCACACAGTCGCGGAAGGCGACGGCCCCATCAACGCGCTGGACTCGGCCCTGCGCACCGCCCTGGCCAATTTTTATCCGCACGTCAAACGCATTCGCCTGACCGATTACAAGGTGCGCATTCTCGATTCCACCGCCGGCACCGCCGCCAGGACGCGCGTCCTCATTCAATCCAGCGACGACCGCGAGGAGTGGGGAACCGTCGGCGTCAGCGGCAACATCGTCGAAGCCAGCCTCGGGGCCTTGGTGGATTCCATGGAATACTGCCTCCTCAAGTAAGACCGGTCATGTCTGAAATCCCAAAAGCCTACGAACCCCAGGCGGTCGAGGATAAATGGTACCAGTATTGGCTGGACCACAAATGTTTCACGGCAAACCCGCGCTCGCCCAAGCCAGCCTGGTCGATTGTCATTCCCCCGCCCAACGTCACTGGCGTGCTTACACTGGGCCATGTTCTCAATAATACCATCCAGGACATTCTGGCGCGCCACGCCCGGATGAACGGCCATGAAGTCTTATGGCTGCCGGGCACCGACCACGCCGGCATCGCCACACAGTCCGTGGTCGAAAAGGACCTGCGCAAACAGGGCGCGATGAAACATCGCGAGGACCTCGGCCGTGAGAAATTCCTGGAAAAAGTTTGGGATTGGAAGGAAAAACACGGCGGCATTATCATTCAGCAGCTCAAGAAACTCGGCGCCTCCTGCGATTGGACCCGCGAACGCTTCACCATGGACCCGGAATACAGCCGCTGTGTCCAACAGGCCTTCGTCGATCTTTACAATAAGGGCCTCATCTATCGCGGCAAACGCATGGTCAATTGGGACCCTGCGGCCCAAACCGCGCTCTCTGACGAAGAAGTCGATATGATCGAGGAGCAAGGCCATTTGTGGCATTTCAAGTATCCCCTCCTCGGCGGCGAGGCCTTTCTGGTCGTCGCAACGACACGCCCGGAAACCATGCTCGGCGACGAAGCCGTGGCCGTCCATCCCGATGACCCGCGCTATCAAAGTCTTCACGGCAAACAAGTGCTCCTTCCCTTGCGCGACAAACCCATTCCAATCATTGCCGACCCATTGGTGGACCCAAAATTCGCGACCGGCTGCGTCAAGGTCACTCCGGCGCATGACCCCGCCGACTACGAAATGGCCTTGCGCCACCATCTTCCGCTGACCGTCGTAATCGCTCTGGACGGTACCATGACGGAAGCCGCCGGAATGGACTTCGCCGGCCTTGACCGCCTCGAAGCCCGTAAGGCCGTCGTGGCCAGGATGGAAAGCCTCGGTCTGTTGCTCAAAGTGGAAAATTACCTTCATCGCGTCGGTTACAGCCAGCGCAGCAATGTTCCCATCGAACCCTATTTGAGCGAGCAATGGTTCTTGCGCTACCCCGCGGTCGCGCAATCGACCCAGGCCGTCGAAACCGGCCAAATCAAGTTCCACCCAGAACGCTGGAGCAAGACCTACCTGCATTGGATGGTCAACATCAAGGATTGGTGCATCTCGCGCCAGCTTTGGTGGGGGCATCGCGTCCCGGTGTGGCGCCGCGACGCGGAAACTCGCTGTCAAGTCGATTCTCCGGGCCAGGGTTGGACGCAGGACTCCGATGTTCTGGATACCTGGTTTAGCTCATGGCTCTGGCCCTTTGCAACGATGGGCTGGCCTGAAAAAACCGACACCCTGCAAAAGTTCTATCCCACCACCGACCTTGTCACCGGGCCGGACATCATTTTTTTCTGGGTCGCGCGCATGATCATGGCCGGCTTCGAATTCACGGGCCAGCCGCCCTTTCGAAACGTCTATTTCACCGGCCTCATTCGCGACAAGCAAGGACGCAAAATGTCCAAGAGCCTGGGCAATTCCCCCGACCCGCTGGAGTTGATCGCCAAGTACGGGGCCGACGCCCTGCGCTTCGGCGTCATGCGCTCGGCGCCGTTGGGACAGGACATCCTTTACGACGAGCAACAGGTCGAGTTGGGACGCAATTTCTGCAACAAACTTTGGAACGCCTGCCGATTCCGCCAAATGCACCCCGGCCCCGTCCAGGGCGAAATCGATCCTGGCCTGCTCTCAAACGATGACAAATGGATACTGCTCCGCCTCGACTCCGCCATCGCCGAAATGGACGCCGCCTTCGCCCATTACAAGTTCAGCGAAGCCGCCGCCACGCTCTATCGCTTCTTCTGGAGCGAATACTGCGATTGGTATGTCGAGGCCAGCAAAGCGCCGCTGCAAGGGGGCGATTCCGCCCACAAGGCCAACACCCTGGCGGTGATCGATTTTGTTTTGTCGCATACGTTGCGATTGTTCCACCCATTTCTGCCCTTCATCACGGAGGAATTGTGGCACGACATGGCTTATTCCCAGGACATGCCGCCGGACCAGGGCGGACGCACCATTCTCTTCGCGCCGTGGCCCAAACCGCTCGGCGAGGATTTCAAACTTCACTACGGCCTTTCCGACGACGTTCTTCGCGACATGGCCGCGCGTCAAGAACTTGTCATCGAGATCAGGAATGTCCGCGCCCAATTCCGCATTCCTGCCAACAAGAAACTCAACCTTGTCTTTCATTCAGATTTCGACCTGCCTTCCGACGAAAAAGCGGTCATTCAAATCCTGGTTGGCGCGGACTCCATCAAACATCGTTCCGAATACCAGCCGCCCAAAGGCGAGCCGGTCGTCTATCCGGGTCCTGGCGGAAAGCTTTTCATTCCCATTGCGGGCCTGTTCGATGCGGACGCGGAAAAGGCCCGCCTGGCAAAAGAGCTCCTAAAAATCGAGGCCGAAATTGAAAAGGCGCAAACCAAACTCGCCAATCCCGATTTCGCGAGGAAGGTTCCGCCCCAGGTCCTGCTGGAGCACCAGCAACGCCTGGCCGATTGGCAATCCAAACGCGCCCAATTGCAAGACGCGCTGGATGCCCTGAATTCCTGAACTTCGGAGTAAGCAGCGAAAACGACATCGGTGCATGTTCGGCAGGAGCGACAAAATGCGTTCTGCTTGCGCGAATGGCCTCGGCGGCGCATATTTGTCCCATGCTCCCGGATGAACAACCCGGTTCGAAACAAATTGAAGTCCTTCGCGCCATGTCCGGCCAGGAACGATTGCGGGTGGCCGAACGCCTTTACTGGTCGGCCTTCAAAATGAAGGCTGCTGGAGTGCAAAGTCAGCATCCCGATTGGACGGAGGCGAAGGTGGAGGACGAAGTGCGGCGTATTTTCCGCCATGCCCGAGCTTGAGCTTTTCCTCTTGTTTACGCGCCCGCTCCAGCGCGCGGGCATCCATTATATCATCAAGGGTAGCGTGGCCGCCATCTTCTACGGCGAACCCCGCCTGACCCTCGATGTCGATTTGATTGCTTTCCTCAATGACAACGACATTGCCAGCCTGGCCGACCTCTTTCCGTCGGGCGAGTTTTGCGTGCCACCGCCGGAAATTATCGCGGCCGAGGCGCGGCGCGAACAACGCGGCCACTTCAACATCCTTCATCTTGGCACGGGCTTTAAGGCGGATTCATACCTGGCTGGACGTGACGAGTTGGAGGCCTGGGCTTTTCGCTACCAGCGCCGGGTTCAGTTCGCGGGCGAAACCATCGCGCTCGCCCCGCCGGAATATGTGATCATCCGCAAACTGGAATACTATCGCGAAGGCGGTTCTGAAAAACACTTGCGCGACGCGCGCTCCATGCTGGCCGTGTCCGGCGCACAATTGGACCAACCGGCTTTGCAGGATTGGATACAGCGGCGCGGGCTCCAAATCGAGTGGAAGTTGGTGTCCGGTTGATGCGTTCCGCGGAAAGTCCCAGGAACCGCATCGCCCTCGTTCGCCCGCTATCCGCCCATGCTGGCCCTTCCCCGTCGAGGTCAATTCGGGCTGGGGGGATACGACTGTCGTGATCTTCGGCAGGCCGGAATTAGACAAAATATAACCGCGTCCGTTCGCGGACGATCTCACGCCGTCCCAAACAACCTGTCTCCCGCGTCGCCCAGTCCGGGCATTATGTAGCCTTTATCATTCAAGCAACGATCAATCGCCGCCGTATAGATGACAAGATCGGGAAATCTTTCGCGCACGTGCTCGATCCCTTCCGGCGACGCCAGGAGACTAAGCAGTTTGACCCGCCTGGCGCCGTTCCGGGCCAGGAGCGCCATCGAAGCCGACACCGTGCCGCCCGTGGCCAGCATCGGATCAATGAGCACGACTTCGAGTTCCCCCAGGTTCTTCGGAAAACTCTCGTAATAAAAGGTGGGCTCCAGCGTAATCTCGTCCCGCTTCAATCCAATGAAACCCACGCGCGCGTTGGGCAGGATTTTCAGAATCGGCTCCAGCATCCCCAGCCCCGCGCGCAAAACCGGAATCAACGCCACGTCGTGAGTCAGGCACGTTCCGTTTGTTTCTTCAAGCGGAGTCTCGATTTTCACTTCCCGCGTCTCAAAGCTTCGCGCGATCTCGTACGACATCAGCAGCGAAATTTCCCCCAGCAGCCGCCGAAATTCAAGGTGTTGTGTGTTCTTGTTTCGCAGGCGCGTCAAATTGTGCTTGACCAGCGGATGATCCACGACGACGACGTTTTTCATATCGCCATCGTCACTGTATTTGCGCCCAGGGCCACTTCGCTCGCACCATACACCGGCTCCCGCGCGATTGCGAGCTTGAATCTGCCGCAAAATCGCCCATTCTCGTGCCGCCATTATGTGCGGCATCATCGGTTACATCGGAAAGAAAGACGCCAGCCCGATCCTGGTCGAAGGTTTGCGCCGTCTCCAGTATCGCGGCTATGACAGCGCGGGCATCGCTGTCCTGGGCGGCTCCCAACTCCACGTCCGCAAAAAAAAGGGGAGCATCGACGACGGACTGGCCGTCCTCTTGCGCCTGGACCCGGCGCCCGGCTCCACCGGTATCGGCCACACACGCTGGGCGACTCACGGGCCGCCTTCCGACGAAAATTCCCATCCCCACCTCGATCAATCCGGCCAAATCGCCGTTGTCCACAACGGCGTCATTGAGAATTGCGACCGCCTCAAACAAAAACTCCTGGCCAAAGGCCACACCTTTGCCTCCGCGACGGACACCGAAGTCCTAGCCCATTTGATCGGGGAATATTACGAAACCCGCCAGCCCGGAAACGGCGCCCGCTCCCTGACCGAGGCGGTTTGTGATGCTTTGAGAGAGGTTATTGGGACTTATGGCCTCGCCGTTGTCCACGCCGGCCAACCCACCGTCATGATCGGCGCCCGGCGCGGTTCCCCGTTGATCATTGGCGTGGGCGAAGGCGAAAATTTTCTCACAAGCGACGCCAACGCCATCGTCGCCCATACCCGCCAGGCCGTCTATCTCAACGATTACGACGTTGCCACCATCACCAGCGAGCGATTTGATGTGCAAAACCTCGGCTCCGACACCGCCAAGGTCCAGCTCAGCCGCCTGGAATTTGAGGCCCAGGACGCCGAGCGCGGCGCCTATCCCCATTTCATGCTCAAGGAAATTTTCGAGCAGCCGCGCACAGTCGAAAACGCGCTTCGCGGCCGGATCGATTTCGAAGGCGCCACCGCCCGCTTTGGCGGATTGAACATGACGGCGTCCGAACTCCGCGGCATCGGACGCATTGTCATCGCCGCAACCGGCACAAGCTGGCACGCCGCCCTGGTCGGCGAATATTTAATCGAGGAACTCGCCCACCTCCCGGTCGAGGTGGAATTCGCCCACGAATTCTTCAATCGCAACGCGCCCCTGGAGCGCGACACCATCCTGCTGGTCATCTCGCAGTCCGGCGAAACCGCCGATACTCTGGGCGCCCTGCGCGAAGCCAAGCGGCGCGGGCACCGCGTTCTTTCCATCTGCAACGTCGTCGGCAGCACCGTGGCAAGGGAAGCCGACGGCGGCATTTACATGCACGCAGGCCCGGAGATCGGGGTCGCTTCCACCAAGGCGTTCGTCTCCATGCTCGTAATTCTTTCCCTCCTGGGCGTGCATTTGGGCCGCATGAGAATGCTCTCGGTCCATCGCGCGCTGGAAATTCTGCGCGCCTTGGAGGCGTTGCCCGATCAGATCGCGGGGTTGCTGCGCCAGACCCCGGCCATTCAACAACTGGCCCTCAAATACGCCCAGGCACACAATTTCTTTTTCCTCAGCCGCGGCTACAACTTCCCCATCGCATTGGAAGGCGCGTTGAAACTCAAGGAAATCTCCTACATCCACGCCGAAGGCTATTCCGCCGCCGAAATGAAACACGGCCCAATCGCGCTGGTGGACTCCGCGACCCCGGCCGTCTTCGTCATTCCGCGGGATGCGATGTATGAAAAGACCCTCGCCAATCTGGCCATGATCCGCGCCCGCAAAGGCCCCATCATCGCCATTGCCACCGAGGGCGACGCAGAAATCGCGACGAAAGCCGACGACGTCATTTACGTGCCGCGCACATTGGAGCCGCTGTATCCGATCCTGGCCACGATTCCGCTCCAACTTTTCGCCTACTACATCGCCGTCGCGCGCGGCTGCGACGTCGACAAACCCCGCAATCTCGCCAAAAGCGTCACCGTGGAATAATACGCATGGGTGATATAAGCAATTGCTGTGTAGCGGAAAGCCAAATTCCTACCGTGTCGGGTATAGCGCAATGACCTTTTTCAGTTTCATCGAATCTACCAGCCCCATCTGGCGTTGAAGGATCTTGCCGCCAGGCGCCACTAAAATGGTGTAAGGAAGACCTCCCGGCCACTCCGCATCCAGAGCGTTTGCCAGGGCATCCAAATCCTTGTCGGCAAAAATATAATTTCGCGCGGCAACGTGTCTTTCTTGCAAGTCGGCGAGAGCCATGGCTTTCCGGTCCGGGGTGTCCGCGCTGATGGTGACAAGCTCAAAGTTGCCGTTGCGGTACATTCTGTTCATGGTCACAAATTCGGGAAGTTCAGCCAGGCAGGGACCGCACGAAGTGGCCCAGACATTTATCAAAAGCATTTTTGGGGTGTCGTTCGTAACCAACGTCTTGATCGTTTGCGTGTCGGCAGGTTGCAAAGTCACTGGTTCTTTTTCCATTGCTTCCAACTCCCGCGCGGCCGCCGCCCTTTTCTCAGACCATTTGATGGAACACCCAAAGGTCCTGGTCTTTTCCACCGGAACGGGTTTCCCTGCCAGCAGGGCATCCAGGGCGTTTCTGGCGTCCTGTTTGGTCACCGCGGCAATGTTTTCTGAATCGTCAATCCGCCCGACATATCGGAGTTTGCGCGTTTGATCGAAGATAAACACATGCGGTGTGGAAACCGGTCCATAGGCGCGGCTCACTTTTTGGCTGTCGCCGTCGTAGAGGTAGGGAAAATTGAATCCCCGCTCTTGGGCGCGAATCTTCAATTCCGCAAAGGAATCGCTGAGATCGGAGTAAACCAACTCGCTCAGGCTGAGGGCCTGGGGATCGTTGGGAGCGATTCCCACCACCGCCACCCCTTTGTCTTTGTAATCTTTGACCAGTTGGATGATCCGACCTTCGTAGGCTTGCGCCGTTTTACAATGGTTTGCCGTGAAAATAATCACCAAAATCCTGGCGTCGGCGTAATCTTGAAGCGAATGGTTGCGTCCATCAATTCCAGGAAGGGTGAAGTCCGGCGCGGAGGCCCCGATGGGAAGGGTTTTCGTCAGGCCATCGTCACCTTTAGCCGCGCTGAATCCAAACATCAGCGTCATCACGGCCGACGCGACGACCCGCGCGCTTTGAAATCGCAACAGGCACGACATGGCACGAGACTGCCCAAGCCCGTGCCAAAATCAAGGAGCAAACCCAACAAAAGGAATTGAGCCTTAGCGAAGCATCGCAAAAACTTTCCGTGTTTGGGTGGGGAATCCAGGGAGCGCCTCTGTCCAGGAACGCCGGCAAGCAGGTCATTTGCAGTGAGTGTACCTTGACCTCCAACTGCGTTCACGCCTTACTTCTAAATCGCGGCGAAAACCATTGTCGCGTTTGTTTATGTGTCGAACACCAGCAACCGGTTCCCCGTGCTTTGCGTTGATCGCATTTTCTTGTTTTGGATTGGGTTGCTTGGCTCTCGCTCAAGGCCCCCTTCCGGAAGAAAAGGCGCTGCGAACCTCGCCAGAAGAAGTCGTCATTCATGTGAACCAGGTTGCGTACGATCAAACAGCCCCAAAGTTTGCCGTGCTGGAGACCAGCAAACGGCTTCCGGAATCGAGCCGATTTCGAGCACAGGACGCGGTGACTTCAGAGACCGTGTTCGAGGGAACGCTGGCGGGCGGTCAGGAGTGTGAAGAGTGGTTTCCAGGAAGATCATTTTATCGGGCTGACTTCTCCTCCTTGCAGCAGACGGGGCATTTCAGGCTCGCATTTGAGCGAAATGGAAAAGAATACCACTCCTTTGACTTCGAAATCGGGAACGGCGCTCTGGCCGCCCAAACTGTGCCGGCCATCATACAATTTTACCATCATCAGCGGGCCAATTCGCGTGAAGAATTGAAGGCAGACCAACATTTGCTGCTTTACGGCAGCACCAACAGGGTTGATTTGCGGGGAGGATGGTGTGACGCCTCGGGGGATGTCAGCAAATACTTTTCCCATCTGGCCTATGCCAATTTCATGTCGCCCCAGCAAACCCCGCTGGTAGTTTGGTCCATGGTCAATACGGTGGACTCCGCCCCTGCCCTACTCGACAGCCTGAAGGCAAAAACACCATTGATGGATGAAGCCCTCTACGGCGCCGATTACGTGATGCGTTCGCTCTCGCCCGAGGGTTACTTTTATATGACGGTGTTCAGCTACTTCAAAAAAGATCCGGAGGCGCGCCGGGTGGTTGGGTTGCTGGCGAACAGCAAAACCACCTCGGATTACCAATGCGCGTTTCGGGAAGGAGGGGGGATGGCCATCGCCGCTTTGGCACGCATTTCGCAATGGAAGAAGGACGGGGAATTTTTATCGCGGCAGTATCTGGAAGGCGCCGAGCGCGCGTTCGCGCACTTGCAAGCCAACAACACAAAATACGATGATGACGGCAAAGAGAACATCATTGACGATTACTGCGCGCTGATGGCGGCCTCCGAATTGTGGATGGCGACGGACCAGGCCGTCTATCGTGATGAAGCGCGAAAACGCGCGAAAAACCTGGCCCGAAGAATGACGCCTGAAGGCTATTTTATCGCCAATGATTCCAGCCGCCCTTTCTGGCACGCGTCTGACGCCGGGCTTCCAGTCATAGCACTGGCGCGTTATTTGGAAAGGGAAGATGACCCGCCCTCCCGCCAGGCGGCGCTCGGCACGATCAAGAAAGCCTTGGATTACTATTTGGAGGTCACAAGGAATGTCAGCAATCCCTTCGGTTACGCCCGGCAGACGTTCCTTTTTCGCGGGCAAGTCAGGGACGGCTTTTTCATCCCGCATGAAAATGAAAGCGGCTGGTGGTGGCAGGGGGAAAATGCCCGTCTGGCATCGCTGGCTGCAGCCGCCATCGTGGGCGGTCGGCTGGTCTATCCCGGCCCGGGCTCGTTCGGAGTCAAAACAGAATTGGCCATTTTTGCCAGCGATCAGATCGCATGGATTTTGGGTGGAAATCCTTACGATATATGTTTCATGTTTCAATTCGGGAAAAACAATGTCCCCTATATGGCTTCGAACTTTGGCCACGGCTCTGGACGCGGGGGAATTTCAAACGGGATCACCGGCAAAGACGGCAACCCGGACGGTTCCGGGATTGACTTTAAAACGCACGCGAACGGCAACGAATGGCGCTGGACTGAGCAATGGCTGCCGCATTCGGCCTGGTTCCTTCAGGCGGTGGCCGCCATGTCCTCAAAATGAAAACAAATTCCCTTAAGGCACTCTTTGCGATCATATTCGCGGCCGGTATTTTGGCGCTGGCTGCCTTTCCAGCCTTCGCGCAAAACGATACAAACCGCTTTCACGCTCTGATTTTGGCGGAACGTGGAGACCAGCACGAAGCCTTTGTGGTGGCCGCACTGGAATGGCTCAAGGCCACTGCGGCAAGGGATCATTTTGCGATCGATGTTTTTGAGAATCCGAACCAATTCAACAAGGAGTTCCTGGCCAAGTACCAGGTGATTGTTCAGCTAAATTATCCTCCGTACCGATGGAGCGATGAAGCCAAAGCGGCCTTTCAAGATTACATCGAGCAAGGAAGGGGAGGATGGGTTGGTTTGCATCATGCCACATTGCTGGGAGAGTTTGACGGTTACCCCATGTGGCCTTGGTTCTCTGATTTCATGGGTGGCATTCGTTTCAAGAGCTATATTGCCAAGCGGGTCGCGGGGACGGTGGTGGTCGAGGATGCTGCCCATCCGTGTCTGAAGGGAGTGCCCGCAACGTTTGTGGTCGGCGAGGAAGAATGGTACACGTATGACAAGGACCCGCGGCCCAACGTGCATGTTTTGGCCCATGTGGATGAATCGTCTTATCAGCCATCGTCCGATATCAAAATGGGGGACCACCCGGTTATTTGGACCAACGAAAAGATGAAGGCCCGCAATATTTATATCTTCATGGGACACCATCCCAGCCTGTTTAAGAACGATTCCTACAAGACGCTGCTTCGCAATGCCATCCTGTGGGCGGGCCACGACAGGAGCTTTGATAACAATGGAGCGGGTGAAACGAACAGCGTAACGAAATAATTATGACAGCATTTACTACCATCATCAGACGGGGGATCGCATTCGGCACAGTCGTTGCGTGTTCCGCCAGTCTCAACGCACAAAGTCCGGCGCCCCGATTCAAGGTGGTGGCGTGTTTCATCGATTGTCGTGCGCATAAACGTTCGTCCTCAGCGCGCCCGTTGAGTCATCTGACTCGTCGGCGTGTCCATTACCGGCCGGCTTAAAGTCGTAGTTCCGCGCAAGGAAGTGGTAGATGGCGGAGAAATCCTTATCACCATCTCCTTCCCGAATCGCGAAGCGATAGATCTCCTTTGCCACATTTGTCAGAGGCAGGGACACGCCCGTTTCGTAAGCACTCACCGAGGCAAGCTGCAAATCCTTTTGCAACCACCTTAAGAGGAAATCTGCGTCCTCAAAATTTCCGGTTTCGATTCGCGCCCTCTTTGCTGCAACGAAGGGTGCGGCCGCCGGCCCGCCCAGTATTGCTTCAAACAGAGTCCCAAGAGGCAGACCAAGAGACCTCCCCAGAACCAGCCCTTCTGCAAACGCGGCCATCGTTGTGCCAAGCAATTGGTTCATTACCATTTTTAATGAAGCTCCCATTCCTTGTCTTCCGCCGTAAACAATCCTGCTGCCCATGCATTGGAAAAGTGGGCGGCATGCTTCCACATCGGCAGGATCGCCGCCCACCCAAAATATGAGCTTGCCGAGAGCCGCTGGTTCCTTGGAACCCGTCACCGGCGCATCGAGGAAGCGAATTCCAAGCGCGCGTGCTTGTGCTGCCATTTCCATCGAGAATGATGGATTGACAGTACTGCAATCCACCCACAATCGGCCAGGTGCAAGATTTGCGAGAAATCCGTCCTCCCCCAGAGCTGCTTCCTTGACGGCTTCGGGGTGAGCCAGCATTGTGAAAACAATCGCCACTTGCTGTGCCAAGGCGGCCGGGGAGTCCGCCCATGCAGCGCCTCCAGCCAGCAAATCCGCAGCCTTTCCATGTGTCCGATTGTAAACGACCAGCGAGTGGCCGGCTTTTTGCAGGTTTGCCGCCATGCGGCTGCCCATGATTCCCAGACCAATAAAACCGATTTTCATATTTCCTCCTGTTGTTTAGGCCGCCAGTTGTGGAACAGTTTCAATCTCTTTTAGCTCCGATTCCCTGAGGCGAATTTCCGCTGCGGCAACCATGTCGTTGACCTGTTCCGGCTTACGCGCTCCAACGATGGCAGCAGTCACGGCGGGATTGTGCAACGTCCACGCCACAGCAACTGCACCGGGTGAGCTGCCGTGCCGCCGGCCAATTGCACCCAATCGCTCCACTAATGCGAGGTTGGCCGACAACCCTGGCTCATTGAAATCAGCATGGTGCTTGCGCCAATCGTCATCGGGCAGCCGGGAAATCCGCTCCCGAGTCATCGCGCCCGTCAACAGTCCCGACGCCATGGGCGAATAGACGATCACGCCGATTCCCGCGCCCAGGCAAAAGGGCAGAATCTCCGTCTCCACATCGGGATGCACCAGCGAGTATCGCGGCTGCAACGAAGTGATCGGCGCGATCGCCAGTGCCAGCCTCATCTGTTCGACATCGAAATTGGAGACGCCAATCCAGCGCACCTTGCCTTCGCGTTGCAATTTCGCCATCGTGCTCCACCCTTCTTCAAGTTCGTTTGTGTCGTCAACGGGCCAATGGACTTGGTAGAGGTCGATGGTGTCAACCTTCAGCCGGCGAAGGCTATCCTCGCATTCCTGTTGAATGGAAGTGGCCTTTAGGACTTCATGGGGCCGGCCTTGCGCGTCCCAGCGCAGACCGCACTTGGTGAAGACGTAAGGGCGCGGTCCCGACCAGCTTGCCAATGCCCGGGCGACAATTTCTTCGGAGTGACCCAGGCCGTACACGGCGGCAGTGTCAATCCAGTTCACGCCCAACTCCAAAGCCCGATGTATCGCGGCGATGGAATCGTTATCATTTTGTTTGCCCCAGGCAAATTGCCAGCCTGAGCCGCCGACGGCCCATGAGCCGAAACCGACGGGCGTGATAAACATATCCGAGTTTCCAAGTTTTTTCGTTTTCATTTGATTTAATATTTTTGCTTTCATATTTCGTTTCCTTGGCACAAGGCGCGCCAAATTCTCAAAACGCTGTTCCTGTCTCTTTCGATTCCTCCCAGCCGCCGCCGAGCGATTTCACCAGCGTGACTGCGGCCACGAGTTGTTGGCCGCGCAGTTGTACCGTGCTAAACTCGATGTTCAACTCGGTGCTCTCCGCCGTCGCGACGTCGAGATACGTGGTGAGACCGTCACGGTATCTGTTGTTGGCGACTTCCAGTTGTTTGCGGGCCGCGATCAGGGCCTCGCTTTGCGCTTCATATTGATTTGCCAGGAGAGCCTGGGCGGCAAGACTATCTTCCACTTCGGAGAACGCCGTCAGCACGCTCTCGCGGTAATTGGCCACCATTTCTTCGTAAGTGGCGTCGGCGAAGCGGAGCCCAGCGCGGAGTCTGCCGCCCTCAAAAAGCGGCACGGTCAATGACGGTCCCAAAGCCCACGTCCGGCTGGACCAATTGAAGAGTGTGCCCGCGTTCACGCTCTCCAGGCCAGCCAAGCCGTTCAACTCGACCGTTGGAAAAAAGGCCGCCTTAGCCACGCCGATGCTGGCGTTCGCCGCCGCCATGCGACGTTCGGCGGCGGAAATGTCGGGCCTTCGCTCCAGTAATTCCGAAGGCAGCCCCGACGCAATCAAGGGAGGCGCAGCGGAAAGCGAGCGCTCCGGAATGCGGAAAGTCGCCGCGGGCCGTCCGGTTAGCAGCGCCAGGGCATGCTCCAATTGCGCGCGCTGGAGCGCCACGGCGGGGATTTGGGCCTCCGTGGTCTTCAGCACCGTCTCCGCCTCCGCGACGTCCAGGTCAGTCGCCACGCCCCCTGCCCTTCGATCCACCGTCAAATTGAATGATTTGCTGAAGACCTGGACACTGGAGCGGAGAACCGCCCCCTCGGAGTCCAATGCTCGCAGCGTGAAATAGTCGAGGGCCACCTCCGCCTGAATGCTTAGTTTTATCGCTTCAAGGTCATCCGCGCTGGCGCGGGCCTGGGCTCGGGCCGATTCAACGCTTCGCCGCACCCGGCCCCAAAGATCAACTTCGTAACTCAGATCCACGGGCACCGTAAAATCGTTGTAGGTGCTTGGTTGGCCAATCGCCTGGCCTGTCGTCGTCAAAGGAGCATTGGGCGAAATCCGTTGCCGGGTTGCCGAAAAACCAGCGCCCACGTTTGGAAATAGACCCGAGCGCGTGATATCCATGGAGGCCCGGGCCTCCGCGAAACTGGCAACCGCTGCTTTAAGTTGCTGATTTGCGCCAGAGGCCTGAGCTTCGAGAGCACTGAGTTCCGGATCGCCAAAGACGTCCCACCAGTCGGCTTTGGGTAACTCTCCCTGTGGCCGGGCGACCTTCCAGCCGTTGGTCGCGTTGGCGTAGGCGGCGGGAATGGTCGTTGCCTCCGGACGCTTGTAATCCGGCCCTACGGCGCACCCCGCCAAAAGCATCAGCGCCAAGGCTGGTAGGCCCAGACGTTTCCATCCGACATTTCTGCCTGGAGAGGACTCATTCATATTCAATTTGCCGCCACGGGTTTGGCCGCCTCTTGGATGCGCACTTTGACCCCATCGACCAACGAGTCGGTGGGATTGGCAATGACACGGTCGGCGGGAGTCAGGCCGCCAAGGATTTCGATGTTTTGTCCAAAGTCGCGGCCGACCTTGACCGAGCGCAATTCAACCGTGCCATCCGGGCGAACGACACCGACTTGCAAACCTTGCGAACGAAAGATCAATACGTTGGAGGGTAACGTCAGCGGCGGATTCGCCCGGTTCGGCCTAAAGTTAATCTCGCCATAGCTGTAGGGCAGGATTTGGTTTTTCGAGTTGTCCACTTCGAGTTCCGTCAGCAGAGTCCGTGACGCTGTCGCGATGGATTCGGAGGTGGTTATAACTTTGGCTTCAAACACCAGGCCCGGGCTTTCAGGAGTGGTCAATGTGGCCGTTTGACCGGGCGCAACATCGAGTGCGTAAGGTTCAGGCACATGCACGTAAACACGAAGTTTTCCGGTTTGGGCCATGTGGAATAATTCCTGGCCGCCACTGCCCGCAACGATGAGATCGCCTATATCCGTTTCGCGCCGGGTCACGGTGCCGTCGAAGGGCGCGATGACGCGCTGGAACGACACCAACTCTTGCAACCGCCGCACATCGGCGCGAGCCGCTTCGACACTGGCGGCCGCGGTTTCGCGTCCAGCCGCCTTTTCCGCGGCTTCCTGCTCGGAGACCGAAGCGGTCTTTAACAATGTCTGCCACCGCGCATCGGTCGTTTCCGCAAGATGAAGGTTGGCCTGGGCCAGAACCAGTTGAGCTTTGGCTTGATCCAGTTGCTCATCCAGGTCTGGCGTCTCGATTTCGGCCAGCAACTGACCTGCCCGAATATGCGCCCCGATGTCCGCCACCCAGTCTTTGAGGTAACCATTGGCGCGAGCATAGATGGACGCTTCCCGCCATGGCCGGATTTCTGCGGGCAAGATCAGCCCATCCACACTCTTTAACGGTGTGAGCGAGACAACTGAAACTGTCGGGATCGCGAGTTGGTTCATGTCCGAGATGGCCGTACGGCGTTCATGCCAGCGCGGAAAGAACCCAAGCAGGAGACCGCCTATGATAATCAGCGGGATGATGATTGTCGCAGTTGGCATTCGTCTTGACGACGAGGTTGGGACAGGCGCAAGCCCCGTTTCCCGAGCAGCCCCTTGCGGCGTGGGCGCTCGTTCGGGTGGTAATTCTGTTGCGCCGTTCTGCTGAAATTCAATTCGGTTCATAGAGTTATCCTTCCGCGCTGGCTGGAACCGGGCTCAAGTCCGGTGCTGGCTTTGGCCGGGCCGGTTCGCGCTCCGCTGGCGCGGGCGCCTTTCGGTGCAAGACACTGAAGACCACAGGAACGAAGAACAACGTGGCGGCGGTGGCCATGATAAGACCGCCAATTACGGCCCGGCCAAGCGGCGCGTTCTGTTCCCCGCCTTCTCCCAACCCCAACGCCATCGGCACCATGCCGATAATCATCGCCAGCGCCGTCATGAGAACCGGCCGCAGACGCCCAACGCCGGCTTCCCAGGATGCCTTCAAAGGTGTCATTCCTTCCTGGAGATGGTTACGGGCGAAAGTGACCACGAGGACGGAGTTGGCCGTGGCCACGCCGAGACACATGATAGCACCCATCATAGCCGGGACGCTCAAAGTTGTCGCCGAGAGATAGAGTCCCCAAATGACGCCGGCCAGAGCCCCGGTCAACGCGGTAAGAATAATGAAAGGGTCCAGCCAGCTTTGAAAATTAACGACCAGCAGCAAATAGATGAGCGCTATGGCCATCACCAGGCCAATGCTCAAACCTAGAAAGCTGGAACTCATGGTTTCGGCCTGCCCGCGGAGCATGATCGAACTGCCGTGGGGCAATGATTTTTGCGCCTGGGCAACAATGGACTTGATGTCCTTGAGAACGCCGCCGAGGTCCCGGCCGCCGACTCCTCCGAAGACATCGACTGCTGGAACAAGGTTGTAGTGCGAATAAATCGGCTGGCTATTGGTGCGGGTGAAAGCGGCCAGATTGGCCAGCAATTGCTCGTTGCCAAGGCCGGGCTGACCAGCGGTGACGGGCATGGAATTGAGATCAGACAGCGAGGTCATCCGATACTCCGGCACTCGAATGTTGAGCAAATACTGGACCCCCACATATGAGTCGAGCCAGAAATTGGGCTGCACTTGGGTGCTGCCATTCAGATTGAGCAGAACTGAACTGGCAATGTCCTGCTCGGCAAGACTAAGCTCTGACGCCTTCGTCCGGTCAATGGCAAACTCGAATCTCGGCAAATCCGACTGCTGCTGCACCCGCACGTCCAATGCTCCGCGCACGCGCCTGATTTTGTCGGCAATCGCGGCAGCCACCTGATGGTTGCCGGCCAGGTCGCGGCCCAGCACTTGGATGTCGAACGGAGCCGGCAGGCCAAAGTTGAGCGTCTGGCTGACGATGTCGGCGGGCAGGAAGTAAAATGTAATGCCGGGAAAATCACGATTGAGCTTGAGGCGCAAACTGCGGACGTAATCGGGTGTCGGCCGATGTCCGTTGCGCAGTGAGACCATGATGTCCCCGTCGGCGGTTCCCGCCACTCCGCTGTCGCTATAGCTCAGGTTCATTTGGGATGCGGGCAACCCGATATTGTCAATAATGCCCTGCAGTTCGCGCGCGGGGATTTCACGGCGAATCGCATCTTCGACTCGATCGATCAAAACGGCCGTCTCCTCGATCCGAGTTCCGGTATGCGCGCGCACGTGCAATCGGAAAATGCCGGCATCGACGCTCGGAAAGAAGTCCTGACCGAGAAACGGAACCAGGAGCCACGAGGCCACGCAAAAGGTCAAAAACGCCGCCCCAAACGCTAACCGGTGAGCCAGGACCCATTCGAGCAAGTCCCGGTAGCGTTGGCGGAAGCGATCGAAGACATGCTCAAATCCTTGCTGGAAACGGGCCAATGGCCGCAGCACCCACCTGGAGAGGGCCTTGGATTTGGACTCCATAACCCCGGGTGGCGAGGTCTCGCCGCCGTGACGGTGTCCATTGCGCTCGAACCACATCACCATGGTCGGCACGAGAGTGCGGGACAACGCATAGGATGCCAAAACCGCGAATACGACCGCCTCCGCCAAGGGCGCGAAAAGGTATCGTGCCACGCCGGTTAGAAAGAACATGGGAATGAAGACGATGCAAATGCAAGTAGTCGAGACCAGTGCCGGCAAGGCGATTTCGCCCGCCCCAATCAGGATGCCGTCCTCCAGAGTTTCCCCGGCGCTGAGGTGGCGTTCGATGTTCTCGATCGTCACTGTGGCATCGTCCACCAGAATGCCGACCGCCAGGGCCAGCCCGCCAAGGGTCATCAGGTTTATCGTTTCTCCGAGCACGCTGAGCATGGCCAGGGAAGCAAGGACGGAAAGCGGTATGGAAATGGCGATAATGAGCGTGCTCCTCCACGAACCGAGAAAAAGCAGAATCATTAATGCCGTCAGGGCCGCCGCGATTACTCCTTCTCTCAAGACACCGTTGACGGCAGCTTTGACGAATATCGATTGATCGGCAAATGTCTTGACCTGAAGGTCATCCGTGACCGTGCTCATCACCTTTGCCATTGCGTTCTTGACGCCGGCGACAACTTGGAGGGTGGAGGCGTCGCCGTGTTTGAGAATGCTGATGAGGGTGCTGCGAACTCCATCCTGCCGTACGATGTTTTCCTGGGGCATGTACCCGTCGCGCACCTGGGCGACGTCATGGACGCGAATGACGGCTCCTCCCACGGTTTTGATCGGCATATTATTGAGTCGATCAATCAGTCTGGGGCTGGTATTGAGATCGACCGGGTATTCGTTGGCGCCCACTTTAGCCGTGCCGCTGGGAAACACCAGGTTCTGGCTCGACAGGGCATTGACCACGTCCTGTTCAGAAAGGTTTTGCGCTTCCAGCGCTTTGGGATCCAGATCAACCGAAACCACCCGCACTTTGCCGCCATAGGGCAAGGGAATGCCCACGCCTGGCACGCTGATAAGCCCTACTCGGACGGTATTCAGGGCGATGTCGTAGATTTGCTCTTCGGAAAGTGTCTTGCTGCTGATGCCATACTGCAAAATGGGAACGGTGGAGGCGTCATATTCGATGATGAGCGGCGGTGTGGTGCCCGGCGGAAGTTGTTTCAGAATGGTTTGCGAAACGGCGGTGATTTGCGCCACGCCTGCTTCGGGCGAGACGCCCCGTTGAAAGAACACTTTGATGACGCCAACCCCATCGTAGGCGGTGGATTCGATGTGCTCAATATTGTTCACCGTGGTGGTCAGGGCGCGTTCTTCGGAATAATTCAGGCGCTGTTCAATGTCCCTTGCCGAAAGCCCGGTGTATTGCCAAATAATACTGACAACTGGAATGTTGATGGACGGAAAGATGTCTGTTGGCGTGCGCAGCAAAACAAATGGGGTCAACAACAGCAGCAGCAGAGCCGCCACGACGAACGTATAGGGGCGACGAAGGGCTAATCGGACGATCCACATAGCTTATCCTCCCGTTCCCAATGTTTGCGAGCGGAGTTCACGACTTCGTCAAAGCCTCGCTGCCGCGGGAAAAACGCCATTCTCCCGTTAACGGCTACTGTCTCCATAAACTCCAGGAGCGATAATTCCGAATTGGAGCTCGGCGCCGCCTCAGCGATCAACACCACAAGCGCGCCTTCCTGGTCTTCGTCGCGTAATCCCATACAAAGCCTCAACCATGACTTTACATGAGATGGCAACATTCGATCGTTCCGAACCGCGAGCACGATGATATCCGAATTGCAAGCACTTCGGGCAGCCGCCACACCAGGTGCCGGCGGATCCAATTCTTCGAAGCTGAACGATTGCCGGTCGCATTCGTAATCTGAGGCCACATGCCTGATTAGCACTTCGGCGCTTTGGGCACTGGCATCATCATCGAAGACGACACAGATTCTTAACGGACGCCCAGTTACACCCGCGGGCGGACTTACCTGATCGGCGCCGACCGGGCACATACATAAATCTTGTTCATTCATACGCAGGACTTCATGCACGCGCCGTGCCAACCAAAGATCTGTTCACCCGCTTTCGCGGCATTCATCAGTCTGGCAAGGACTTAAAAACGAATTTGCCTTCCAAATGCATGTCCGACGAATCCCACAATGTACGCGCCAAGTGACAGACATTTCACATCCCGTCAAAATATCGTCGCCTGCCGACCCGACCAACCTGCGCCAATCACGCGGCCCGGGCCCGCTGATGAAAGCCGTTGGGAAAAGTTGCCTGAACATTCGAATGGAAGTTATCGGAGGAGCTTGCATAAACGCACCGAACATGCAAAACTCCTCTTATGCTGACGATGCCGCCAACAGTTTACGGCAATCGCAACAAGTTCTGCCGATCCGCTGACAGCCCTCAACCTGTCAATCAATGGGGGTTGGCACACGCTGACGGGACTATTGGTAAGACAGGTTAACCGTTCCAAATTTGAAAGGAAACCACCATGAACGACATTACTGCTGACAAGGGGAATCCCATTCGCTTTGCCGGCTCGGAGTTGGGGGTACATCGTCACATCTGCGGATTCTTCCGCAATCCCGAGGAGAAGTATCGTCTCCTGCTTCCGTTTATAAAAGATGGTATTGAGCGCGGCGAAAAAGCCTTTCACATCGTAGATCCAGCGGAACGCCAGGCGCACTTGCGCCAGCTCGAGTTGGCAGGCATTGACGCGGCATCGGTCCAGGAGAAAGGCCAGCTCGAACTGCAGGACTGGAACGAATTCTATTTCCCGGACGGACGTTTTGACGAAGCGCGCACGATTGCACAGTGGGTCGCGTTGCTGGACGGCGCAGTGCAAAAGGGCTATCCGCGCACGCGAGTCATCGCGCATCTCGAATGGGCGCGCGACGATGCCGACGAGTTGCTCCAATACGAGTCGAATTTTAACCGGACGCCCCGCACTCGCGATCCGGTCATCTGCATCTACGATCTTTCGAAGCATAGCGCCGCGTTCATCATGGATATCATGCGCACGCACCCAATGATCATTATCGGGGGCATGCTCCAGGTGAACCCGTTCTACGTGTCTCCCGACCAGTTTTTACAAGAGCTGCGTGGACGCCGAGGTGCGCGCGATGGATCGCCTCAAGCAGTGAAATGTTGTGCAAATTGACGTAACACATGGCGATGAAGAAATCAGGCATCTGCGAAATTCCATCAATGACCTGATCAGCATCCAGGCATTGCCCACTATCTGGGATGGCCGGGAGTCTGGCAGTATAGTCAGCACTTTGCTCGACGTGCTGGTGAGCATGCTGCAATTGGATCTCGCCTACGTGCGATTGAGCAATTCAAACAACGGATCGCCGGTGGAGTTCGTCCAATTGGCGCAACGTCGTGCTCCCCCGCCGCAAGTCTTGGAGATCGGCCGTGCGCTCGACCGTTGGTTGACCAACCCGTCCGTCAACGCGCCCCTGGTCATGCCAAATCCGGCGGGCGGCGGCGAGGTCAAGATCGCGCCCTTCCGCCTCGGACTTACGGATGAAATCGGCGCGCTGGTCGCCGGCTCGAAACGGGCCAATTTTCCGACGCCGACCGAAACTCTTCTGTTGCGGACCGCGGCGAATCAGGCGCTGGTCGCCTTGCAAGAAGCCCGGCAATTGCACGAGCAGAAGCGCGCAGCGGAGGAACTCGAACGGCGCGTCGCGGACCGGACTGCGCAACTGACCGCCGCAAACGAAGCGTTGCGCGAGTCGGAAAAAAAGTACCGGACGCTGTTCGATTCGATTGACGAAGGTTTTTGCACTATCGAAGTGCTGTTCGACGAAAACGATAAACCGGTTGATTACCGCTTCCTGGAAGTCAATCCGTCGTTTGAGAAACAGACAGGGATTCAAGAGGCCCGAGGCAGAAGAATGCGCGAGATCGCCCCGCAGCACGAAGATCACTGGTTTGAATCTTACGGACGAATAGCCCTGACGGGCGAACCCGCACGCTTCGAAAACCAAGCCGCGCAACTGCACCGTTGGTACGACGTTTACGGTTTCCGCGTGGGAGAACCGGCAGACAGAAGAGTCGCCATCCTTTTCAAAGATATCACGGAACGCAAGCAGGCCGAAGACAAGATTCGCCTGATTATCAACACAGTGCCGGGACTACTTTGGACGGCGCGGCCTGACGGTTGGGTGGATTTTCTCAACCAACGCTGGCTGGATTACACGGGAATGACCTTGGATCAGGGACTGGGGTGGGCTTGGCAGCCGGGATACCATCCCGACGATCTTGGAACCGTATTAAGCAAATGGCGAACCGCGTTGGCAGAGAGGAAACCCCTCGAAGTGGAAGCGCGCCTGAGAAGGTTCGATGGAGAATACCGGTGGTTCCTGAAACGCGCTTTCCCCTTGTTTGACCGCGCGGAACGCCTTCTGGGTTGGTACGGGGGCAACATCGATATCCACGACCTGAAGCGGGCGGAAGAGAAGCTGCGGCGCATCGATACCTATCTTTCAGAAGGGCAGAGACTGAGTCACACTGGTAGTTGGGCATACAATATTTTGACCGGAGAGCTTGTCCACTCGTCTGAAGAGCATCGCCGTTTGTTCGGCTTCGATCCGGACAAAGGAATACCCTCATTCGACGAACTCGTGCTTCGTATTCATCCGGAAGATCGAACCGGTGCCCTGCGCGAGTTCGAGACCGCAGTCCCATCTGGGAAGGATTTTGATGCGCATTTCCGAATCGTTCTTCCTGACGGTAAAATGAAATACGTGTATGGAACAGGTCATCCGGTTTTCAACCCCTCCGGTGAGGTCCGTGAATTCATTGGCACAGTGATGGATGTGACCGAGCGCAAGCTGGCGGAAGAGGCGTTACGCCGGAGCGAAAATTACCTGGCGGAAGCGCAGAAGCTCAGCCACACAGGTAGCTGGGCACGCAGCCTCGCCACTGGTGAGATAACTTACTGGTCCGAAGAATGCTATCGCGTGCTGGGTTTTGAGCCACACGATGGACTGCTGCAATTCGAAACATTCTTGCAGCACGTCCATCCCGATGATCAAGCTAAAGTTAAAGAAACGTCCGAGACTGCAGCTCGTGGTAGGGTGGAGTACGAGGTTGATTACCGAATCGTTCATCCCGGTGGCCAGCTAAGGGACATCCATGCGATAGGTCATCCCGCTTTCAGTCCATCCGGCGATCTCGTTGAATATGTCGGAACCGTGATCGACGTTACCGAGCGGAAGCGCGCCCAATTATTGCTGGCCGGCGAGAACCGTCTTCTCGCGATGATAACCAAGGGCGATGCCCGCGAGCTTGTCCTCAAGGCCTTATGCCGACTTATTGAAGAATTGAGCAATGGGTCTCTGTCTTCGATCCTTTTGTTGGATCCAAAATCCAATCAGCTTCGGCACGGCGCAGCGCCCAGCCTTCCAGCAGCTTATGTTGAGGCAATCGATGGCCTCGTTATCGGCCCTCGTGTGGGTTCGTGTGGAACGGCAGCTTACCGGGCGGAACCAGTGATCGTCTCCGACATCGCCACAGATCCACTGTGGGTCAACTACCGCGAACTGGCCCTGGCGCACGGCCTGCGAGCTTGCTGGTCCACGCCGATACTCTCCTCAGCAGGAAAGGTTTTGGGCACCTTTGCAATCTACTATCGCGAACGGCGCAGCCCCACGGCGCTGGATCATAGTGTCATAGGGCGAATCGTCCACCTTGCGAGCATCGCCGTTGAGCGCGAGCAGGCCGAGGCGGCTTTGCGCCAGGCGCAGGCTGACCTTGCGCACGTCAGTCGGGTGACCACCATGGGTGAAATGACCGCCTCGATTGCCCATGAAGTCAATCAACCCCTCGCCGCCGTTGTCAACAATGCCAATGCCTGCATCAGCCTGTTGCCGGATGGCGACCCTGGCCTTGACGATGTCCGTGAGGCGCTGGCGGAGATCATTGACGATGCCGAGCGCGCCAGTGACGTCATTGCGCGGGTCAGGCAGTTGGCCAGAAAAGCGCCGGTCGAGAGGATTCCCCTGGACTTGAGGGACGTCATCGCGGATGTCATGGCGCTGGCCCGGCATGAGTCCTCGACACGCCGGGTCACCATCCACACTGAAATACCCCAAGAGCCGCCGCTCGTATTGGGAGATCGCGTGCAACTTCAGCAAGTTTTGCTCAATTTGGTCGTTAATGGAATGGATGCCATGAACACAGTGGAGGAATCGAAGCGTGTCCTCTTCATTCGCGGGCATCGCCAAACAAGGGATGGACGGTTCGAAACCTTGGTCAGCGTGCAGGACGCGGGCACGGGATTCAAGCCCGACGAAATGGGCCGCCTCTTCGAAGCGTTCTATACAACGAAACCGCAGGGGATGGGAATGGGGCTGGCCATCAGCCGCTCCATCATCGAAGCTCACGGCGGTCGCCTGTGGGCCGAGCCAAACCAGGGGCCTGGCGCGACTTTTCACTTCAGTCTGCCGTTTGCCGGCAACGCCCCATCATGAACGAGATCGAACCCCTCGTATTTATCGTTGACGACGATCTGTCCGTTCGTCGTTCCACCGAGCGTCTGGTTCGATCAGCAGGGTTCAACGTGCAAACGTTTGCTTCCGCGGGGGAATTTCTAAAGAGTCCGCGGCCGGAAGGGCCGGCCTGTCTGGTGCTCGATGTGCGCATGCCGGGATTCAACGGCATGGATCTGCAACACGAGTTGAACCAATCTGGAATCCGCATTCCGATCATTTTCATTACCGGACACGGCGATATACCCATGTCGGTGCGCGCGATGAAGGCGGGAGCGGTGGAATTCCTCACCAAGCCCTTCCGCAGCCGAAGCCTGTTGGACGCCATCCGCGCCGCCATCGAGCGCGACCGATCAGCCTCACGAGAGCGATCCCAAATCGGAGAAGTGCGCGACCATCATGATCAACTCACCCCGCGTGAGCGCGAAGTCATGGCCCTGGTTGCCGCCGGAATGCTGAATAAACAGATCGCCGGCGAACTTGCCACCACCGAGCGCACGGTCAAATTTCATCGCGCCCACATCATGCAAAAGATGAACGCAAAATCTCTCGCGGATCTCGTCAGAATGGTCGAGAAGCTTGGGGCTTCCAAACGCCGTCAATAATAATATACCTGTCCCAAAGAACAGGAACCTCTCCTGTTCCAAGATACAGTAGAATCCTTCCGCGTATCCCGCTACGGTGACGCATGACCAAAAATTGGTCGGGAGACAGCAAGGTTTGGTTGAGAGGCAAAAATGAATGCGATGAACAAAATGTCTGAAGCTCCGGTCGTTTCAATCGTGGACGACGACGTTTCAGTGAGAAGGTCAACTCAACGGCTCCTCCGCTGCTCTGGCCTGCGGGCCGAGACCTTCGCATCGGCTGGGGAATTCCTGGAATCGGGAAGAATGGCAGAAACAGCCTGTCTGCTGCTCGACATCAGCATGCCGGGAATGAATGGTTTGGAGTTGCAGTGCCGTCTGGCTGAAATTGACCGGCTGATTCCAATTATCTTCCTCAGCGCCCGAGCCAGCGAGGAAGAGGAAAGCCGGGGATTGCAAGCCGGTGCGGCCAGTTTCTTGCGCAAACCTGTCAGCAAAGAGGTGTTGCTGCACGCCATTCGTGCCGCAATCGAGGGTCCAACAAATTAATCACGAAAGGAATTATGACTACCGCGATGGATGAATTAGTCGCGTCTCCTGCGAGAGAGATGAGCTGTGGACAACAATGGCCGCCGCTGGGAGAAACGGATTTTGCCGCCAGCGCCCACGCCGTGGATGGTGAAAGAGAGGATGCGTTGCCGATCGACCGAGGCCTGCCGCGATTGCTTTACGAATTGGCAGTCCGCCTCCCAGCGCAGCCGGATGTTCAAGCCTTATGCGTTTGGCTCTACGAACCGACAGGCGAGACCATCCGTGTACATGTGCTGACCGTCGATCTTCCGGCCAAGCTCCGGGCCGGCATGGAATTTCCCACGGACGACTCCATTGCGGGGTGGGTTTGGAATCATCAACGACCGCTTGTGATCGATACAGAGGCCGAGACGCGTTTCCCGGAGTTTGCCCGGTTCCTCTTGCAAGGTGGAATCAGGTCGTTTTGCGGAGTCCCTTTAATGATCGCCGAACGCCGAATTGGCGTTTTGGGACTCGCGAGCGTCAAATCGCATGCATTCCATCGGTTCAATCTCCAATTCGTGCAGCGGGGTTTTACGGAAACCGCGGGCGTTGTCGGCAACATTCCTGGTTTGCGCGGGCAATTTAGGCGTAATGAAGAGATCGACGATGAAATGTCAGCTCTTGACGAAGAAGTTCGGTCTGAGGATAAGTTTGAGGATATCATTGGTCGCAGCGATTCCCTCCGGGCCGCCCTGGATCAAGTGAAGATCGTGGCTCCGACTAATTCCACCGTTCTCATCCTGGGCGAAACAGGGACGGGCAAGGAACTCGTCGCTCGCGCCATCCACAACCGTAGTTCGCGACGCAACCGTCCGTTTGTAAGGGTTAACTGCGCCGCGATTCCTTTGGGACTGCTCGAGAGTGAATTGTTCGGCCATGAACGGGGGGCATTCACAGGCGCCATTGCGCGAAAGATTGGACGTTTCGAACTCGCTCACGGCGGCACCATTTTCCTCGATGAAATCGGCGATATTCCGCTTGAGTTGCAGCCCAAACTCTTGCGGGTGCTTCAGGAACAAGAGTTTGAACGCCTAGGCAGCACACAGACGACGCGCGTGGACGTGCGCGTGGTGGCGGCGACAAGTCGCGACCTGCCGCAGATGGCGGCGAAGCGAGAGTTCAGAAGTGATCTGTATTATCGTTTGAACGTATTCCCGGTGCGCCTGCCGGCCCTGCGGGAGCGTCGCGAGGACATCGCACTGCTCGTGCGCCATTTTGTGGGTCTCTATGCTAAACGCATGAACAAGCGAGTGGAGCGAATTGCTCAGGAGGCGATGCAGGATTTCCTCAACTACCCTTGGCCGGGCAATGTGCGGGAATTGCAGAATTTCATCGAGAGATCCGTCATTCTTTCGCCTGGGAAAGTTCTGCAACCTCCCTTGGGCGAGCTGAAGCAGCCTGCCGACCGCCTGGCTGCTTGCGTCCAAACTGCCGAGCCCAAGATCAGGACCTTGAAAGATGCCGAGCATGAACAAATCCTTCAGGCGCTGGCCGAAGCCAACTGGGTCATCGGAGGATCCAAAGGCGCGGCCGCCAGACTCGGGTTGCAACGCACGACGCTGTTCTACAAGATGAAAAGACTTGGCATCTCCCGCGCCCAAGCGTGAATTCACAAAGGGGACCGATGAATTCGTCGCATTGGGCTGGGAGACATTGCGTTACCCTTCGCCTCAGCCGCTTCTTGCGGAACCAAAGCTATCGTGCGGACGCAAGCTTGCCTCTCGTGTAGGAATGGGCGCCGGTTCCTGCCAGTTTCCCTCCATCGACAATCAGGTATTCATCGCGGATGGGCCGGCCGGTAAACCAGCACTCCAGAATCTCCCGTACGCCGGCGGCATAACGCGCTTGCGCGGAAAGGCTGGTGCCCGAAACATGAGGTGTCATGCCGTGATGCGGCATCGTCCGCCAAGGATGGTCTTTTGGCGGAGGTTGGGGAAACCACACATCGCCGGCATATCCGGCGAGCTGCCCGCTCTCAACTGCGCGGACGATCGCGTCGCGGTCACAGATGGCGCCGCGAGCCGTATTGACGATGTAGGAGCCACGTTTCATTTTGCCCAGCATCGCGTCGTTGAACAGGTTCTCCGTCTCGGCAGTGAGCGGGCAATGGATTGAAACCACGTCGCACACCCCCACAAGCGACTCGACATTGTCGTGATAAGTCAGTCCGAGTTCCTTTTCGACGCTTTCCGGCAAACGATGCTTGTCGAAATAATGCAACTTCACGTCGAACGGCTTAAGGCGTTTCAATACCGCCAGGCCGATGCGTCCGCTGGCGACTGTGCCAACATGCATACCTTCCAAGTCGTAGGCCCGCTCGACACAATCGGCAATGTTCCAGCCTTTCTGGATGATCCACTCATACGACGGGATGTAATTGCGGACCAGGGCCAGAATCTGCATCACCGCGTGCTCAGCGACGCTGATGCTGTTGCTGTAGGTTTCCTCGGCGACCGTGATGCCTCGTGCAATCGCGGCTTCGAGATCTACATGGTCTGACCCGATGCCGGCGGTGATGGCTAACTTGAGTTTGGGAGCTTTGGCGATTCGTTCCGCCGTCAAATAGGCCGGCCAGAACGGCTGCGATATCACAACGTCTGCATCCGGCAGCTCTTTTTCAAAGACAGAGTTTGCCCCGTCTTTATCGGATGTGACAACCAATCTGTGGCCGTTGCTTTCGAGAAAACGCCTCAATCCGAGTTCGCCGGAAACGCTGCCGAGCAGTTCGCCGGGCGTAAAATCAATGGCCTCCGGCGTGGGCAATGTCTGGCCGCCAGGATAGCGCTCGAGCTTTGGAATTTCATCCCGCGGGTACGACGCCGGGTAACCTTTCACGGGATCTTTATAGAGCACGCATAACACTTTGGACGATGATCTTTCGGGTATCGTTTTCATAAGCCATTCGTTTGGATTTATATTTGTCATTTTCGTTTCACTTGTTTTGTCCGGAACCGTCCGGCTCTCTTCTCTCTTGCATAACGCGTTTTGGCTGTGCCATCCAACTGTCGGCCGGGACTTCGGGGACGCCAGGGTAAACGGTGTAGCCAATGAGGTTCTGCAGATTCAGCACTCCGTATCCTCCCTCACGCAGGCGTATGCCGTAAAGTCCCTTGGAAAGGAGGCGTTGCATAAATGACTGGCTGTCGACTGGCAGTTTAATAACCGCTTCGTTCATGACGTACACATGGCTGCCGCCCCTCATTCTGAGGTGGAGATATGAAACCAGTAGATCTCCAATCTGTCGGCTCTGAACGCGTCTCTCCAAACGGTCAGGTTCATCCAGAGGGACATGCCTATTGAACTCCCCCTCTGTCAACTCCACCAAGTCAGCATGATCGGAAGGAATTCTGGAGAAGCCTGAACAGTCATAAACAAAATCGATTCGATTGATTTCAGAGCAGACAAAAACGGATTTCGAATAATCATCCGCGACGATGATCCGAGATTGATGAAACAAGCTGGAAAGATTGATTTGATGTCGGATTTCTTCCGCGGCCTTGACATCGGTTTGGATAAACGTTTCCTTGGAGCCATCCACAAAGTGAAAGCGAATCTCCAAGGCCGGACAAGTGCTGGCCCTCTTTGGAGCCAGCGTATTCATTTCAATTACATTCATATATTGCCGTATCTGCATGGATCGCGCCAACTTCGGACAATTTTCGACCCTGTTATCGGAAAGCATTGCGGTTGAATAGACAGCAGATGTAACATGCCGGCGCCGGCCAACAAGCCAAATCATCCAACCACTGCGAATTGCGTCAAGCTTTTGACGGCACGTCAATCCTGCGTCACTTGGCTCCGAAAAAGGGTTACAATACCACCGTCAATTGCTCCAGGAGCGACCCGGGAAATGGGAAGGGTTGATCGTTGAATCAGAGCCTGGCCGTGCTTTTCTGGGGGACTTTGCAAGCCGGTCCCAGGTTGACACCAGCGTGAATCCCGCCGAAGGTGACTTTGCGCTCCCTCAGGAAGCAGGAACGCGCAACGGCCGCATTGAATATGGCGCCGCATTAGAAAGCGAAGTTGGTTATGGTCGAATCGGACGAAGACGAAAAATTCTACCGGGAGACAGAGAGAGTGGCCTTTCCCAAGCTCGACGACCGGCAACTGGCCTTGCTCGAACCGCTCGGCAAGCGCCGTATTGTGCGGCAGGGCGAGGTGGTTTACAAAGCCGGTCAGCGCGATATGCCGATGGCCGTGGTCTTGCGCGGCGCACTGGAGGTTTTCGAGTCGCGCGATGGCCAGGTGCAAATCCTGGCGACCTCCCAACCGCGGGATTTTGTCGGCGACGTGGCGATGCTGATGGGGACGGCAGCATTGGTTACTGTTCGAGGCGCGGTCGAAGAGAGCGAGATACTGGAAGTGCCGGCGCTGCAACTCCGCCAGGCGCTGGCGGAAGTGCCCGGAGTGAGCGAGCTGATCGTACGCGCGTTCATCATGCGTCGGCAGCGTCTCCAGCGTGACCGCGAGTTTGCCGGACTGCGCATCGTCACACTGGACGGTTCGCGAGAGGGCCGTCAACTCGACGATTTTCTCGACAAGAATCATATTCCACACCGGTTAATTGACTTCCAAAGCGATCACGGCCGGGCCTTGTGTGAGCGGCTTCATTTGGCCAGTCACGATTTGCCTGCGCTCATCACGGCCCACGGCATGCCCCTGCGGCATCCCTCCTTGCGCGAAGTCGCGCGTGTCGCTGGGCTGTTGCGCTCTGCGGCGACCGACGACGAAGGCGAAATCACCTGCGACCTAGCCATTGTTGGTGCGGGCCCAGCCGGTTTGGCGGCCGCCGTGTATGCGGCATCGGAGGGGCTTAAGACGATCGTGCTGGAAAGCTATGCTCCGGGTGGCCAGGCTGGAGCCTCTTCGCTAATCGAGAACTTTTTCGGCTTCCCCACCGGGGTGCGGGGCGGGGACCTCACTTACAACGCACAGCTTCAGGCGTATCGGTTCGGCGCGCGGTTTGCCACCCCGGCCCAGGCGCTTGCACTGACCTTTGCGGAAGGAGAGTACGGGGCCAGCCTGCAAGCCGAGGGCTCCGACGCAATGCTCCGCGCCAAATGCGTGCTCATCGCAACCGGCGCCCAATATCGCCGGTTGTCGGCGGAGGGGCGGGAGGAGTTTGAAGGCTGCGGCGTTTATTACGCGGCTACAGGGCGGGAAGCCAAGCTTTGCCGTGGCGCAACGGTGATTGTCGCCGGTGGGGGCAACTCGGCAGGCCAGGCGGCGATGTTCCTTTCCGAACACGCGGAAAAAGTCCTGCTGATCATCCGAAGCGAGGGATTGGCAAAAAGCATGTCCAGTTACCTGTCGCGGCGAGTCGAAACCAAGGAGAATATCGAGATTCTGGCGACCACGGAAATCAGAAGAATGCTGGGGAGTAAGACGCTTGAAGCCGCCGAACTGGAGAACACCAGCACTCATGAGCGGCGCACCGTCCAGGTCTCGGCCATTTTCTCCATGATTGGCGCAAAGCCCTGCACTGACTGGTTGCCACCCGATATCGAGCGCGATGGCAAGGGCTTCATCAAAACCGGCAGCGCGGTAGCCAACGCGCCCGCGTGGAAAGGGCTGAGCCGTTCGCCCAGCCCGCTGGAGACCAGCCGTCCGGGAATTTTTGCTGCAGGCGACGTGCGCTCCGGCTCGGTCAAGCGCTGTGCGGCAGCCGTCGGCGAAGGCGGCACCGCCGTCGAGGGCGTCCATGAAGTGCTGGGAACCTATGCTTAGACAGCGTTTTACTCAGGCTCCGCGGAGTTTGCGGGCTCAACGTCATTCACCGTCGCCTCCGGCCAACCGTCCGCATCCCATCGCAGCGGCATGATCGCCAGGGTTGCTTTCCCATCCATTCGAAGGTCGCCTTCGAAATCCGACGTGAACCAGGTCTTGCCTTCCGCAGTCAGCGTTCCCGCATGTCCCGGTCCGATCAATGGCCCATTGGCAGTGGCCAGAAACACGCTGGCGCCGCCCTGCAACATGTCCACACCGGCTTTGTCCAGATACGGCCCGGTGATCGTCTTGCTTCGCCCGACGCGAATATTGTAAGTGCTCTTGGGGCCCTGACAGCAGGAACCCCAGTTCACAAAAAGATAATAGTAGTCATCGTGCTTGCACAGATAGGACGCCTCGATGGATTCATTGTAAGCCAGTGGATAAATCTCCGAATCCGCCGCGATGCGTTTGCCGGTTTTGGGATCGAGCTGAATCAGTTTGATGCCGCTCCAATAGGAACCAAACGTCAACCACAAGCTGCCATCAGTGTCCTCAAACACGGTTGGATCGATCGCATTGTAATTGTCACCTTCCTGCGTCCGCACCACGACTCCCTCATCAGTCCAGTGATACGCCGGATCGCGGGGGTCCAAGGTGGCATTTGTGGCGAGCCCGATGGCGGACGTCATTTTTCCCATCGTGGAAACGGCATAATAAAGCAGATACCGGCCACCGACTTTCATGATGTCGGGGGCCCAATAGGACATGTTGTGGTTTTCAGGAACCGTGCTGGCGATCCATTCCGGCGCCGTTTTGAATACCGCCGGGCCGCGTTCCCATTTCACCAAATCCCTGGAATGATAAGACGGCACGCCACGCCCTGTGTAAAAGACCCAATATTCATCCTTGCACTTTACGATGTCGGAAGGATCACGCGTCACAATTCCCCTGCTCGCCGATTTTTCCAATGGCAGAACTGTGATGGGTTTTCCCGCCCCCTGTTCCGCTGCATCGGTTTGCGCGTTTGCCATGGACGAAAGCGCCAACGCCGCGATGAATGTCACCGCAAACAGTAAGCGTCGACTCAACTGGACATTTCGGCTGAATTTCATTCGCGTCAGTGTGATTGCCAACTACGCCAGAATATCCTCCACGACGTGCCCATAGACATCGGTGAGGCGGAACCGGCGCCCCTGGTAAAGATAGGTCAATTGCTGGTGATCAATTCCCAGCAAGTGCAGGATCGTCGCCTGCAAATCGTGGACGTGGACCGCCCCTGGCGTCAACGTGCTCTTATCCGGATGCATGACATTGCCGTCGGCGTCCACGATGTTGTAGCCGTAATCGTCGGTGCTGCCATAGGTCATGCCGGGTTTGACGCCGCCGCCCGCCATCCAAATGCTGAAGCAGCGCGGATGATGGTCGCGCCCATAATCGTCCTTGGTCAGCTTTCCCTGGGAATAACAAGTCCGCCCAAATTCGCCTCCCCAAATGACAAGCGTGTCGTCGAGCATGCCCCGCTGTTTAAGGTCCTTGACCAGCGCGGCGCTGGCCTGATCGGTTTCGTGCGCCTGCACCCTGATGCCCGCCGGCAAATTTGAATGCTGGTCCCAACCCTGGTGGTAAAGCTGGATGAAGCGCACACCGCTCTGCGCCAGGCGCCGCGCAAGCAGGCAATTGGCCGCATAAGTCCCCGGCTTGCGGCTGTCGGGACCGTATAGATCAAAAACGCTGTCCGGCTCCTTCGATAGATCGGTCACTTCCGGCACTGAACTTTGCATGCGATACGCCATTTCGTATTGCGCGATTCGCGATTCGATTTCCGGATCGAGTTCCTTCGTGTACTCGTGGCGGTTCAATTCTCCCAGCTTGTCCAGGAGCGCCCGCCTCCCGGTGCCGCAAGGCCCGTCCGGATTGGACATGTATAGTACCGGTTCCTTCCCCGAGCGGAATTGGATCCCCTGGTAACGCGAGTCCAAAAAACCGCTGCCCCACAGTCGCGCGTAGAGCGGCTGATCATTTTTGTTCGGCGTTACAAGAACAACGAAGGCCGGGAGGTTCTCATTCGTTGATCCAAGGCCGTAATGGACCCAGGACCCCATCGACGGCCGGCCTGCGATTTGCGATCCGGTCTGGAAAAACGTGATCGCCGGATCGTGATTGATCGCTTCCGTGTACATCGAACGAATGACGCACAGTTCGTCCGCGATGCTGGCCGTGTGCGGGAGGAGGTCGCTGAACCACGCCCCGGATTTCCCGTGCTGCTGGAATTGGAAGATTGAGCCCGCCAGCGGAATGGACGATTGATTCGAGCTCATCCCCGTCAGCCGCTGGCCGTCCCGCACGCTTTCCGGCAATTGCTCGCCGTTCAATTTGTTGAGCAGCGGCTTATAATCCAAAAGGTCCATTTGCGACGGCGCGCCGCTTTGAAAAAGGTAAATCACCCGCTTGGCCTTGGGCGCAAAATTGGGGAAACCCGGCAGCCCGCCAGTCGCCCCCTGTGCGGCTGCCGACCACGCGCGCGGCAGGAGGCTGGCCAGAGCCAATGCGCCGAGCCCGCGCGCGCTCTTCGAAAAAAAATGCCGCCGGGTGATGCCGAACGGATCGGAGAATGGTGTTGGGTTCATCATAAAATCAGCGTTTCCATATCGTGGCGTCCAGGTTGAGGATGGCCTGCGTCAACACGGTTGTCGCCGCCAAGTCCGCTACGTCGAGCGAAGGGTCGGCCTTGCTGTCCCCCACGGCCACAAGTTGCCGCGCGCGTCCGGGCTCCTTCGAAAACACCCCCCTCTCCTCGCGCCACAGCGCCGCCAGGATGCTGGCTTCGCGCCGGTCAGCCTCGCGTCCGGTCAATCGGCGGAACGCATACTCGATCCGTTGCCGGGTGCTTGCGCCGCCTTCCTTCAGAGCGCGTTCCGCCAAAACACGGGCCGCCTCGACATATTGCGGGTCGTTGAGCAAAACGAACGCCTGTTGCGGCGTGCCGGTGGACGAGCGTTTCAGGACGCACACCTCGCGCGACGGCGCATCAAACGCGCTCATGTCCGGCATCGGCGCCGTGCGCTTGACAACGGTGTAGAGGCTCCGGCGATAGAGATCGCCCCCCACGCTTTGATGGTAGGCCGGGCTCATGGAATTGCTTTCCCGCCAAAGGTCGCCCGGCATGTATGGGCTGGCCGGCGGTCCCCCGCGCCGGCTATTGAGCAATCCGCTGGCGGCCAGCGCCGTGTCACGAATCATTTCCGCCGATAGCCGCTGCGATGGGCCTCGCGCCAGTAGCAGGTTCTCGGGATCCTCCTCGCGCAAATCCGGACGGAGCACCGAATCCTGCCGGTAAGTGGCGCTGAGAACCATTTTCTTGAGCAACGCCTTTGTGTCCCACCCCGAATTGACAAAATCGCGGGCCAGCCAGTCCAAAAGCTCCGGATGCGTCGGCGCGGCGCCTTGAACGCCGAAATTTTCCGGTGTGCTGACGATGCCGCGCCCAAAGACCATCTGCCAGAAACGGTTGACGGCCACCCGCGCCGTCAGCGGATGGTCAGGTTCTGTCAACCATTCGGCCAGCCCGAGGCGGTCCCGCAGTGCGCCGGCGGGGAACGGCGGTAGCACGCCGGGCGTCGTGCGCGTGACCCGCGTTTTGTCCGTTTTGGGCGCGTCATAACGCCCGCGCGCAAGCACGTAAGTGGGACGCGGCGCGGGCAATTCCTCCATCACACTGGTTTCCTGGACCGGGTTGCGGGTTTCGAGAAAATCTTTCACAGCTTCGGCCCGCCTGGACCGCGCGTCCGCCACCAGGCTGGACCGGGCCGCGAGATAAAAGCCTTTCAGCGCGGCTGCGTCCCGTGAGGCAACGGCGTCCTGAAGCGAATGCCCGTCGTTCAGTTGCGCGACCTCGATTGGCGCCAGCGGCCGGTTATAGAAGCGCAGTTCGTCCAGCGCCGCGCCCTTCAGGCCGGGGCTGCGAAACCGCGCGCCGAAAACCAGCCCGCTTCCGCCGTTCTCCGGGCTTTTATAAAGATGATTGCGCACGATCTCCGAATCGTCTTCGACCCCGTCGATGAAAAGGTGCATTCCCGCGGCGTCGCACGAGCCATCATAACTTACGCCGATCTGCACCCATCGCTCGCGCGGAACCAGTTTGCGGGAGCGGACGGCCAGCGCGTTGCCCGGCCAAAACCGTTTGATCGCGAAGAAGATTTTTCCGTCCTCCAACATGACTTCGGTGCCGTGAAACCCCACGTCGGTGCCTTCGGTCCGATGAAAAATGACTCCGTTCGTCAACGATTCCGGGACGCGGAGCCAGAAGACGACGCTGTATTGGTCCCACGGCTGGAAGCTGCCGATGATGTCCGGAAATTCCAGTTCATCATCGCCCGTGAATTGGACCGCCTGCCCCAATTTGCCCGGCACCATCGAATTGCCACCGATGGAACCGCTAAGATTGGTGGCAGGCGCCTCGCTCGCAAATCGATTCGTCTCCGTCAGCGCGTCGAAAGTGAAATGCGCCACCATTCCGGGAATTTCAGCCGTAAGATTGGACCCTTCCAGCCAGGAATTGAATGCCGGTTCGGCCGCCGCGAGCGAAGCGCGAAACCCCTCCGCGTTGGTGGCCAAATCCGCCGCCGTCGCAGCCATTTTCTTTTCCTGCGCCGGGTCGGGCAGAAGCAGCGACGGAGTCGGGACGTGCTCCGCGTCATTGTAAAGGGCGTATTCGTCGATGCTGTCGAAAAAAGCGGCGAGGCTGTAGTAATCGCGCTGCGTGATCGGATCGAATTTGTGGTCATGACACCGCGCGCACTCAAACGTCAGGCCGAGAAACGCGTAACTAAACGTGTTGACCCTGTCCGCCACATATTCCGCTCGCCATTCAGCCTCGATGCTGCCGCCTTCGGCGGTTTGCCGGTGGAGCCGGTTGAAGGCCGTGGCCAGGCGCTCGTCCCGTGTCGGGTGCGGGAGAAGGTCCCCCGCCAGTTGCTCGGTGAGAAATTCACTGTAGGGAAGGTTGCGATTGAAGGCGTCCACCACCCAATCCCGGTACGGCCACGTCGGGCACAGCGCGTCGCTTTGATAACCGTAACTGTCCGCGTATCGCACCGCGTCAAGCCACGGCGCGGCCATTCGCTCGCCGAACCGCGGCGAGGCCAGCAGCCTGTCAACAACCCTCTCGTAGGCGCTCGCCGATCGGTCGGCCAGAAACGCATCCACCTCCGCCGGCGTGGGCGGCAGGCCGTTGAGGTCGTAGGTGACGCGCCGAATCCAGCGCGTCTTTCCCGCTTCGCGCGAGGGCTTGAGCCCCGCCTTTTCGAGGCGCGCGGCGACAAAGTAATCAATCTCGTTTCGCGGCCACTTTCGATCTCTCACAGCCGGCACGGCGACGGCGGCGGGCAGAGGAATAAACGCCCAGTGCGGTTCGTATTTGGCCCCCTGCCCTATCCACGCGCGGAGTGTT
Organism: Vulcanimicrobiaceae bacterium; assembly: GCA_035511075.1. GTDB lineage: Bacteria > Verrucomicrobiota > Verrucomicrobiia > Limisphaerales > Palsa-1400 > DATAUD01. The sequence goes on along the minus strand of DATKFW010000108.1, from coordinate 28,098 downwards.
TCCTTTTCGGCGGCGGTCAGCGCGAGATGCGACCCGGACGGCGGCATGAGGTCATCGGGATCACTGGCAAAAATCCGGCGAACCATCACACTTTGCTCAGGGTGCCCCGGGACAATCGCGTGTTCGGCAGGATCCTTGCGGGGACCAAACGCGCTTTCAGGTTGATCAAGACGCAGCCCGGCTTTGCGGCTCCCCTTGTCCGGCCCGTGGCATTTGAAACAGCGATCACTCAGAATCGGCCGGATGTCGCGATTGTATCGGATCGCGGTCTCAGCGCCCCGCGCGCACACCCCGGAAACCAGTGCGAAGTTGACGATAAGGAGTTGCAGCCACTTCTGGGTCATTATAAGTCAGTTACGTGCTCCAACGCGTCACGATCGCGCGCGGGGCAGGCCCATGATTCACCATTCCCGACGGAAAGCCGAGGCCCAAATGCAATTCACTTCGCCGCCAGCAATCTCACCACTTCCAACGTCCCGTCGATTTCCTCCGGGCTGTTGTAATAATGCACTGACTGCCGGACATTCGGCCCCCCGGCTCGCACGCGGTATTTCTTCCGGTTCCATAATTCGTCCTGCAAGTCCCACCCCGTCACTCCGGCCACCCCGTACGTCACAATCGCCCCGGCCAACTCGGGGTGGAGCGGCGAGCAAATCGTCACCCCTTTGATCTTTTGCAATCCGCTCCGCAATCTGTCCGCCAGTCCGATGGTCCGCCGCTCAATTCTTTCCGGGCCGACGCGCTGATAAAAATCCAGCGCCGCATCCAGCCCGTCCTCCAGCGCCTTGTTGCCCGTCCCGTATTGCATCAGCCGGTATAGCCCGGTGCCCGCCTCGTAATCATCCCAATGCGCGCTGGCCAGCGTCGCCCAAATGTCCTTTTCACGCCCCTCCCGCACGTAGAGCAACCCGTTGCCGGGAGGCGCCAGCAGCCATTTGTGCGGGCTGGTCGCGTAAGCGTCGCAACCAATCTTCTTGACATCGACGCGCAATTGCCCCACCGCTTGCGCCCCGTCAACCAGCGTGAAAATTCCCAGCCCGGCGCCCAGCCCGCAAATCTCCCGCACCGGCATGGTAATGCCGTAATGACTCGCAACGTGCGGCACGGCGATCACCTTCGTGCGCGGGCCGACGGCGTCGGAAAAAATCTTCACCACCGTTTCCGGGTCCGGCGTCGGAATGGGAATGGCCAGTTTCTTGACCACGATGCCCTGGCGTTTGGCCCGCAAGTCCCACGGCCCCTGGGACCCCGGATGTTCCTGATCGGTCATCAGGACTTCATCACCGGGCTTCAAGTCCAGGCCGTTGGCAATAAAATTGATCCCCATGGTCGCATTTTGTGCCAGCGCCGTCTCACCGCCGCTCGCATTCAGGACGGCCCCCGCCTTTTTCCGCAATTCCTCCTGGGCCCGATAGCCCACGATGTATTCGGTGTGCTCGGACCGGTAATCGTACTGGGCAATGGTCGCCTCGGTGGCCCGCATGCTCTCAACCACAACGTCCATCACCGGCCGCGGGCAGGCGCCCAGCGTGCCGGTGTTGAAGTAAGCCTCGTCTGGCGGTATCGAAAACTGTTGCCGGATCCACGACCAATAACCCGGATCATCTTCACTAGGCCATTTCTGGGGGACGCACGGTATCTCGTTTGTTTCACTCCCGCGCGCTTGGACCAACGGCCACAGTCCCAGCGCCGTTACGCCGCGGACAAAACTGCGACGCGGAATCAACGTTTGCTCGTTCGCATGCATATTTTCGGCCTTCATCGCCGTAAGTCGGCGCCAGCGACTGGACTGGCCCGCTCCGCCGTTAATTTTCAGGAAGCTCGCCGCCCATGTCAAACCCGTTCTTCCGGCCCGGGTGACGCCCGCCTAATAAGTTGGGATCGCGATGCGATAGAAAGTCCTCGTCGTTTGCGGCGTATCAAAAAACTCGCCCACGTTAAGATCGGGCGAACCGTCGACCTGCCCGATGACACTCCAATGGAGCAAATCGCCGGAGGACTCCACGTTGCCAATGGTGAGATCGGTGACAAAGAGACGGAATCCCGACGCTGGCGGAAGCTGGAGCGTGGGCGGCGGCGGCGGCGGCTCTTCCACCGCCCCGGACTGAATCATGCCCAGCCCAACGCCTGGCTGCCCATTCGTGAACATCGGCACGGCTGCCGCCACGTTCGAGTACAGCCCGTTCCCCTCGGGCCTCAATCCCTGAGGATTTCGGTAGGCTTGCAGCAGGACCTGTCCCCGACTAAAACTCGTTCCGTCTGACAGAAAAACCGCAATGTTGCCCTGCATACTGATGGCATAATTTGTCAGTTTGACGGAAGGGGCCGCTATGCCGCCGCTGTCGATGCTGATGTCCCCAATCCGCCCCGTGTTGTAATTGCTGATTCCCTGGACCCGCAATCCATTTGTCGTCGCGAGATATCCGTCGGCGTCCAATTGAAAATCGCCCAGGCACGTTGCATACAGCGTGTTCGCCACCGGATCGCGCACCGTGAAAAAGCCGGGTCCCAGGATGCCAAGGTTGGACGGTACGCCGGTCGGCATTATCGGGCCTTCGCTGAAAAAGTTCAGGTTGCTGCGCACCGCCAGAAGGCTCTCGTCGAATTGGCTCAATTCAACAGTCCCCTGGACAAGCCAGCCGAGATCTCCACTCAACGGCGCCGCCAACCGTGACCACAGCCCCGTATAGGTGACAAGCGGGTAAAGGTCGAAATTGGTGTGGGCGATCAGATTCGGGTTGGAGCAGCCCTCAAGCAGTATCTGGCCCCGCACGATCGAAGTTCCGTCGCTTAATTGCTCCGTTATCACGCCATGCTGGTCGATGCCGAAATCCTCCGCATACGCGCCCGGGTCGCTCGCGGATGGCGAGCACGTCGGTTCGATTTGCACATCGCCGATGCTCGTCAGCGCCGAATCCGTATACCCCTCCAGTCGCATGCCTGAGTAATGGACCATATACCCCGAGCCATCGAGGTAAAACGCGCCTGCCCGCGTCGCGAAAAGTGTATTGTCGTTGGTGCGGCGCAATACAAAAAAACCCTCGCCTTCGATCCCCACGTCGGCGGGAACTCCGGTGGATACCAGCACGCCCTGCCTGAATGTTTCGGGCGGTCCCGAGTAGCGGCTCAGTTGCAATTTGGGCGTCAACTGCTCCAGGGTGCCGATGAGCAGCGTGCCCGTTCCCGACGTGCCTGGCGGCGCGGCTTGCGCCAACGGGCCAGCCGACGCGTCCCAGCCATAAAACTGCCACCCCTGGGCGGTCAAAGCAGACGGGTCTTGAAAATTCTGAAGCAGGATTTGCCCGCAAACGTTCGATGAGCCGTCGGAAAAAGTTTCCCCGATCAGCCCGTTGGTCTCAATGACGTAAGAGGCCAGATAAAGCCCGTTTGTCGTCGGGAATCCGCCTCCGTTAACCTGCACGTCGCCGATCACGGTCAACGCGGGGTTGTTGTACCCCTCCACCCTGCTGCCGGAGAACGTTGTGAGAAAGCCGAGTGTGTCAACCATAAATGGCCCATACCTCGTGGCGCTCAACGCGCCGCTGGCCGGATCCCGCGTGACGAAATAACCGGGACCATTAATGGCAAGAAAAGATTCCGGTCCGCTAACCGAGGGAAGGTAAATGACGCCGCCCAGACCATTGGTGCTTCCGACACCATTGACGTTGGTTAATCCGCTAGCCGACCCGCCGTTGGTAAGGGAAGTCTGCGCCCGCGTGGTGGTGCAATGCACTAGGAGCGACACCAGGCACAGGCCAATCGCCACCCCGGACGCGCGCGTCGGACCGACGCTGGCAGTTATTGCCTTCGCCGGGCAATTTCTTCCCGAGATCGGGCGTTCGTTAGCCATTGCAGCTATTTTAGCAACAACCATGCCGCCACACCCGCCGAGGGAACCGCAAGTTGCAATCCATCCTCTCCCACCATCTTCGCGCTCCTACCACAGAAGCCGGATCGTTCCCGCCAAAGTAAGGATCAGCACCATTTTCTCAAACGCGTCTTGGTTGATATGCTTCAAGAGGCGTGGCCCCAGCAACGCTCCGGGGATAAGCGGCAGAACCAGCGGCGCGCCCAGGAGCAATGAATCATGCGTGATAAGCCCCAACTTCACGCTGAGGGGCACTTTAAACACATTGACCAGCATGAAAAACCACGCCCCGGTCCCTATGAACACCAGCTTCGGCAGACCGATGGCCAGCAGATAAATAACCATCACCGGCCCCGCCGCGTTGGCTGTCATGCTCGAAAATCCAGCCAACACTCCCATCAACGCCGTAAACCACATCGAATGCGGCAAGCGGCTGGCCAGATCGCTCCGCTGACGTCCCCTCCACCAGTGCAGCGCCACCATCACCAGCAAAATAACTCCGATCAGCCGCTTCACCTGCGCGTCATCAACCTGCCCCAGCGCGAAGTAGCCGGCGACCACCCCCGCGATCACCCAGCCAAACAGCCGCCACAGGTGCGGCCAACTGGCATGTTTGCGGAAATACATCACGCCGAACGCGTCCCCGCAAAGCAGCAGCGGCAGGAGCGCTCCGATCGATTCCCGCGCCGGCAGCACGTTGGCGAACACCACGGCTGGCAGAATTCCCAATCCCGTTATTCCGGTCTTGGCCAGTCCGGAACAAAACGCCGCCACCGCCAGGGCAATCCATTGCCAATTCGACAAATGCACCACGCGAACCTGACACAAATCCCGCAACACTAAAAGCCGTACATAACGTTCCCTGTGTCAAGTCAATCCTGGATATTTGACCATGCGGGATAAACAAGGCGGGCCGGGATGAACTCCCGGCCCGTTGTAAAAACTCAACTGAACTCAGCCAAGGCGCAAAGGCGCCACGACCGAATTATTGTGGCGACTCAAGCCTGAAGAACTGGTCACTTGGTGTTGCGGTAAAGCTGATCTGGTAATTATCGCCGACTTGGGTTGGAGTGGCGGTGACGTTCGCCCACGGCCCGCTCAAGCTGGAGCTCTGCTGGAGGACGTACGCGGTGGCGGTCGATGAAGGCCAGGTAATCAGAACGGTGTCACTCGGGCCTTTGGCAATCGACAACACCGGTCCCAGGGCGGGTGGAATGCTTATGAATACCAGGTTGCTGACGGTCTGGACGGAAGAGACACCGCCATCTGCGGAACTGAACCCCATGTAGGCATAGCTGCTTCCCAGCAACGCAGTAAGATCACCAATGTTATAGTTGGTTACGAAGCTGTCTTTCGTGACGGCATCGACGAGAGTTTCCTGCACCGCTCCCCCGGGTGAGTATTGGATAGTGACGTTGATGGGATCGCCGCTGGAGACGTTGACGGTGCCACTGGGTTCATAGGTACCGGTGTTGCCGTCAGTATTGTAGTAGATTCCGATGACATGGGGTGGAGTGCTGGAGTAGAGATTAAACTCCCAATCCGCGCTGGGGCTGAGGCCGCTGATGGCAAGGCTGCCTCCGCCGCCGTTGACATAGGTGGGGCCGCTTTCCTGCAGGTCGAAAGATGTGCCATCAGCATTGTTGCCAATAGAGCCGCCAACATCCTGGTAGGTGAAAGTGGCGGTAAACCCGTTGATATAAACCGGAGTGTTATACCAGGCAGTAACTCCTTCGCTGCCGCCGCCGTCGGTCCCGTAGAAGACCTGCCCCGTGATGTTGGGCTGCGTCGTGAAGCTGGCGTCGGTGTTGATGGTCCAATCGGCGGGGTTGTAGAAGCCGCTCGAGTTGGCCGGCGCGCTGGTCACGGTGGCGGTGGAACTGGTCGCGGGGCCTACGGTGTTAGTAACCACCACGTAATAAGTGTTGGTTCCCGCAAGAGTGGTAAACGTGAAACTGTTCGTCGTGGCCCCGGCAACCGCCTCGCCATTTTGGTACCATTGATAGACCAGCGGCGCGGTGCCGTAAACGGTCACGTCCAAGGTCTGTTGACTGCCCAGGGCCGCTAGGAACGACAGCGGTGAGACATCCACTGCAATGGTTGGCGCGCCCGACTCTACAGTGAGCGTGGTGGGTGAATTGGAATTGTTGGCCGCCCCAAAGAGATTGCTGGCGGAGATAAAATACTCCAATCCATTTTGGGCCCCTTGCAAATCAGTGAGCGTCAACGTCAAGTTGGTCTGCCCGGCCACCGCGTTGATTTGGCCCGTGGAGCCGTTAAGGGAATACCACTGCATGCTCAACGGCGGCGTGCCATTGGTCATCGCGGTTAACGTAACAGTGCCATTCAGGTCGCCATCGATCGTGGCGTTCGTCACCGAGACTGTCGGCGGGAAATCGGCGGCATAATAGATCTCCTGAACCTGGAGCGCGTCGAGCGCCGAAGGAATGACCACCGCGTCGGCGAGGTTGCCCGCAAAATACCGCCCCGGCGCCGCGGCGTAATCAGCCGCTCCGGCAATCCATACGTCGTCCTGCGACCCCGTCGGCGGAGTGCCGTTCTGGTGGCCGGTGACAAACAGACCGTCGACATAAAGATCGACGTTGCTGTTGGCCGCATTGTAAACCCCGGTTATCAAGTGCCAGTTGCTGTCACTGATGTCTGTGGAACCGGTCGAATCGCTGTCGCCCCCGCCATTGCCCTCGGCAAAATGACCGAAACCGGTTTGGTCAAGTGACAGTCTCCAGCCCTCGTCGGTGTGGTCAAACATCGACTCGAAATTGGCCGGGTAGCCGCTGCTTTGCATCATAATCATTATGGTAATCGAATTGGTGATATTAAGATTACCCACCGGAATATCGACATATCCGCTACTGCCGTCGAAAGCGACCGAATAATTAGTCGAGCCGAAACCGGGGCCAGGCAATCCCGCCTGCGCCAGGGCGTAGCCCCCCGTGTAGGTTCCATCATTGTTGCCAAAATAATCGTAGGCGGTAGTTCCGCTGGTTTCGCTCAGCGGCCAATAAGAGACCGGGTTCAAGGGCAACAGCGCCGCGGCAAACGTCGTTATCGGAGCCACTGTCAATTGCACCGTCGGCTGCGCCGAACTGGTCGCATTGCTGACAGCGACACTGAGACTGTAGGCGCCCGCCGCCAGGCTCGTTGGAAGGGTGTAGGTCGAATCGGTCGCGCCCGAAATGGCAGTCGTCCCGAGGAACCATTGGTAGGTCAACGGCGGCGCCCCGTAGGCGGTGGCCGTGAAGGTCTTGTCGAAGCCGGCAAAGATTGGCACCGCCGCTTCCGGCAGAGTGGCCGCTACGCTGGTAGAAACAGTCAAAGTGCCCTGTGCGTTGGCGGTCAGAGCGCCGGCGGTGACCTTGACCGAGTAGGTCCCGGCATTGCCGACTTGCGCGTTCGTGCTGAACGCCGAGTTGGTCGCGCCCGCGATTGGCGCGCCGGCGTACGACCATTGGTAATCAAACGGCGGACTGCCCAGTGGAACGGCCGTAAAAGTGACCGGCTCATCGACCTCGGCGCTGATGGTCGGCGGAGAAACGGCGGCGCTGAGCGTCACCGCGACGGGCGAGAAAAAGAAGTTGCTGATGATCTGGGTCGATGTAGCTCCACCGTCACCGCCGGTGAACCCAACGTAGGCGTTGGTGACGCCCACGATAGAGGTTAGGTCGCCAACCGCCAAATTGGTCGTGAAGGTTTGGTCATTGAAGGCCGCATTGGGACCGTAGGTGCTCGCAGCCGTGTCAATCAATGTCAACTGCAGCGTGCCCGCCGCAAAGTTATAAACGACGATGACATTGATCGGATCACCACTGGCAAATTGGACGGGGAACATGGAGCTATACGGATCGGCCCCGGTTGGGCCAGTTGGGCCGGCACCGCCGGTATTGAATTGGTATCCGCCGTTATTTCCGCCCAACGGCGAATTGGGGCCGTAGAGGTCAAAATCAATTTCCGCGCTCGGCGTGATGCCCGCCATGCCAAGGTCTCCGCCGGAACCGCCCAGGGCGCTCGCCCCCGATGGGTCATTCTGGAGGACGAAGCTAATTCCATCGGCGCCGCCCACGGTGACATCCTGGTAAGTCCACCCTGCAACGAAGCCATTGATGGGCACCGGGTTGTTCAGGAACGCGCTGGCTCCCTCGCTGCCGTGGTTGTCGGTTGGCTGGAATATATTATTGGCAATGAACGGATATGTGACGTAGCCCTGCGCGTCGTTATTGATCGTCCAAAATGAGGCGTTGTAAAGCAACGAGGCTCCGACCAGCACCGTTGTCTTCAAGTTAGTCGAGGATCCAGCACCGCTGACAGTCACACTGAAGTTGTTGCTGCCGGCGCCCAGCGTGCTTGGAGTAGTGTAGGTGGCGTCGGTGGCGCCGGAAATGGCAGTCGAGCCACTGTACCATTGATAGGTCAGCCCGCTGCCCAAAACCTGCGGCGGCCCGAGAGTCGTGGTTCCCCCAACGTCAGACAATCCATAAGGCGGAAGGGTGGCGACAATGGGAGGGGCAGTGCTACTGGCGCTAACGGCCAGCACGTAGCTGTTATCTCCGGTTCCATAACCGTTGGCTGGATTGTAGTATTGGAGCAGGATGTTGGTCACCACGCTCGTGGTGTCGTGGAGATAGACGACGGAGTCGAACATCCTGGGATCATTGGAAGCGTTGGTCGGGTTGCCCAAGTTGTTGAGTTCCCGTCCGCTGTCGAATTCGACCCGTCCATTGCCGATCCAGGCCGGCGTCACGGAATTGTTAAACCAGTCGTTAACATACAGAAAGTTGGTTTCTTTGACTCCGTCCTGGTGCATCACGATGCAAAGGTTGGTCATCACGGACCCGCCGCCAATATTGGCGCCCGTGACCAGGAACGAAAGCGCCGCGGCGGCCGTCGGTGTCGCCGGCGTGAGACTCGCGCTTTGGACATTGGTATTGATGAGGATGGCGTTTGGAGCCGCGTAACTGGGGGCCATTTGATACACGGCAGCAGAGGCGCCCGAGGTGAACGTCGAGCCATGGGCCGGAATTCCGTTGGTGAGATACACAAACGGCGCCGGACCGGCAATCGGTAGGCTGGGGACATAGCCCATTTCGAACCAGGTGTTGCCCGTCGCGCCATTAGTGCCGAAAACATTGGTCCCGTCGTCCATCGTCGCCGTAAACGGCAGGCTCGTCTCAGCTTCAACCACCATGTCCGCATTGTAATTGGTCGCGCTAAATGCGACGGAGGTAAAAGGTCCAACTCCACCGGCGCCAGTGGTGCCACTAAGGGCAAAAATCGCGGCACGGCCTCCCGAAACGTAAGTAAATGTGATATTGGTGACAGCGCTGGTCGTATTGGCCAGAGGAAGATCCACCGACCACAAGTTCATTGTATTGCTTGACGGGACGTTGTTAAAGCCGCCATTGACGGGTGTAACTCGTCCGCCGGCGACATACGCAAGGATGCCGGCAGGCGCAAGATTTGAAGCGCTTGAGGCCGAGGCGAACCAGTCGGGAGCGCTCATGGTGGTTGCGCTCGTGTCGGTCGTCCCGTCCGCGTGGTAGACCGCGACATTCATTACAACCGGCCCGGAGCCGGCCGAAGTGAGCACCGACAGCGCGGTATAGGCGGCGGGTGCTGCCAGAGTGATGCCGGCGGTGTTGAACCCAGGCCCCTCGCTAACATAATTGGTGTCATAAGGCCCGACGAGAAGCACATTGTTTGAAAACCAACTGGGCGCCAACTGATAGCTATGGTTGTTCTGCGTCATGCTGGTCAGCACCGTTCCGGCATGGGGCAATCCGGTGTTGGTATAGCCCAGGTCCAGCCCCTTTTCATACCAGGTATTTCCGCCCAGCGACGGCCCGCCATCCATTGTGGCGGTCACGCAGTCTTGCGACACCCTGTACGTGTAATTGGATTCGACGACGATGTCATACGTGTAACTTTGCGTGGTCAGCGGGAGTGGCGCGAACTGCGCCCGTGCAGTCATTCCGGCAGCCAGCGCTACCGCGACGGACGCAAACGTGGAGATGAGATGAGAGAGATTTTTCATATACTAAACTCAGTAATTAATTTGTCGGGATGCGCGAGTTTGTCTCAGGACGGAATAAATTGTCAAGGGCTTTTTTTACCGAAGAGGGAAAAAAGCGCCCAAGGACCTCCGCCAGGCACAATTCGACCATTCAAAATCTGGATCAGGTCATCGGCGCTGGGCAGCCAAACATCGGCAACGACTGCTGACGCGCTTCCACAAAACCAATTGACCCAACGAAATTTTGCCACTCAGTGGTCTTGTGCTAATTTGAAGTCAACTCAGACTCCAAAAATGAATTGCAAATCTGTGGAGCACGAAGAAAATGAAAAAAATCACAAAATAGGCCTGCGCAGGTCGTGGGCACGAAACCAAATGGGAAATCCCGGTCAACAGCAAACGGATTGGTGGAAGTCCTTCTGTTGGTTCCTTCTTTCGATGATCCTCCCGTTGACTACTCTCGGGCAGGCCAATTACACCACACCTTACACCATTGCAACTTTGGCTGGAGGGCAGAGCGGCTACGCCAATGGCACGGGAAGCAACGCGCAGTTTTCTTTACCCCAAGGCGTGGCCGTGGATGGCGCGGGGAACGTCTATGTGACAGATGCCGGAAATAAGGCAATCCGCGAAGTGACGCCAACTGGTGTGGTCACAAAGCTGGTTAGAGGGGGCATGTTGGTCAGCCCTTACGGGGTGGCCGTTGACAGCGCGACGAACATTTACGTGGCGGACCACGGCGGTGGCGCGTTCCGCAAGGTGGCCCTGGTCGGAACAAACTGGGAGGTCTCGACGTTGGTAAACGGGCTCAATGCTCCTTATGGTGTGGCGGTGGACGGCGCAACCAACCTTTACGTGGCCGACGAAGGCGATTCTCTCATCCTGAAACTGACTCCGGTGGGAACCGTTTGGGAGGTCACCACGATCGCTGGGCCTACAGGGTTTAATGGCCCTTGCGGCGTGGCGGTGGACCGCGCGACCAATGTCTATGTAGCGGGAGGATCCAGCGACACCATCCTGGAATTGTCGCTCATCGGTACAAACTGGATAGTGACGACGCTGGCCGGGCTGGCGGGCAGTCCCGGCACCAATGATGGGACGGGGACCAACGCGCAGTTTGATTTTCCGTCGGGCGTGACTGTAGACTCCGAGACCAATCTGTATGTAGCCGATCAACTCAACTCCACGATCCGGAAACTAACGCCGGTTGGCACAAACTGGGTGGTCACGACTTTGGCCGGGCTGCCGGGTAGCGTTGGCGCCAACGACGGAACCGGATGCGCTGCGCAGTTTGATGCTCCTGGCGCCGTGGCCATGGACGTGGCGGGGGATCTCTATGTGGCGGACACGCAAAATGACACGATTCGGCGTGGCTTCCTGGCCAACGGGCCTCCAGTTATCCTGACCAATGGGAGCGGTTTGGCGTATAGCAACGGTCTGTTCGGCTTCAATCTAACCGCGGCGGCGGGCCAGTCGGAGGTCGTGGATGCTTCTATCGATTTGGCGACATGGCTCCCCATTTGGACCAATACCGTCGGCGCCGGTGTCCTGGCCTTCAGCGATTCACAAAGCGAATCATATTCCAATCGCTTTTACCGCGCCCATTTGCCATACCCTCGCAGGCCGCTCGGCGTCTATGCCAAGATCGTTATATCGGACGTTATCGGATCGAAAACCAATAAGGACTGGAACTCCTATTTCGATTGCTTGTACAGTAACCTCATCAGCAATCCGGCAATTTCGGGACTTACGCTGCAAGTGCACTGGGACTTGGTCAACACCGGACCCGGCGTTTACAATTGGGATTATATCACGAACGCTTTTGTCCAGGTATCGAACTGGAACGACTTGAATCCGAACGCCCAGAAAAACATCCAATTCATCGTCACACCGGGCTTCAACTCACCCTCGTGGTTGTTGACCAACATTGTAGTGGCCGACGGATCCTGCGATGGGTTATTTAACGGCGAGGGCGCTTCCAACAACTGCGGAACCGTGACTTTCGTGGGGTATAACGAAAACACGGACGGCAATGTGCTTCCACTGCCATGGAACCAGACGTACAAGGCTGCATGGTCGATTTTCCTGCGCGAGTTTAACAAACAGTTTGGGGCAGACCCTTTATTTGTCTCCATTTCCGTCGCCGGCCCTACGGCGGGGTCGGAAGAGATGATTCTGCCCAATAACGAAAACACATGCCCATGCCATACTAACAGGCCCACCTGCAACGCCAACTGCCCCTCGGGCACCAACTCAGAGCCGCAGCCCAATGGGGAAATGCCGGACCAGATGTGGGACCAACTCCTTACAAATCACTTCGGCCCCTCGCAAAAACGTTCGAATGATGAGTTCATAAAGGAGTGGGAAGACGCCATCGCCTTGTACGACGGGATCTTTCATGGCGTGACCCTGGTTGTTACTCCCGGCGATGGCGAAGGCTTCCCCTTTAGCGATGCCGAATCGTCCACCAACCCGCTATGCCATTACTCCATGGACGGCAGTTGTATGGCGGTGGCAAGCATACTCGCCTATTTCGAGAATTACCGCAGTGTCAACGGCAATGGGAAGGCCACCCAAGTGAGCGGATTGGCAAGCTCCACCGACACTCTGACGAATGGTGACGCGGGTATGGGCGGCGTGAAGCTCCTTTCGGCCCTCTCGCAAATGTCGAACCCTTGGAACCAGATCCTTGGCGGCGCCCAGTTCGATCATGCCTTCTCGGAGTGCATTCCCGCCAATTGCCCACCGAATCCTGTGCAGGATGAATTCAATGTTCTGGCCAACTTCTTCAACGGCACGCAGGCGGTCAACGGCACGGCAACGTTCCCGGGTCTTTTCCTGGCCATCAGCAACGAAAGCATCATCAACCCGCCGCTGACCAGTCCCGCTCCCCTCAACTATCTTCAGGTTTACAACGAGGACGTCCAATACGCCGAAAGCAATGGCTGCACTTGGATCGACGATACGGGCGGAACCAACGGAGTCCAAAACCTATACCTGTCGGCGCAGGATTTGCTCAACCAAACGAGCGCACTGCTATTCACCATTGGCGAGACAATCTCTACCCGTGGTGCCGCCCCCTGGTATCCTCAGGTGTGCTCAAACTCTCCTCCGCCCCCGTGCAACCCGCCCTGAGGCCATCCCTCATGTTCACGCGATGCTGCGATGCCCGGGTTGCCTGTAGGATTTTGTCGCGGAAAAAGGGTCAGTCCCGGTGCCATCCCTGTATCAGTCCAAGATTTTTGCACTTCTCAGCAGGCAACCAACTGCAATGCAAATGCCCATCAAACATCTGGACGTCGGAGTGGCCCGTCCTGAAGTGCATCCGTGTTCTCCGAGTAATCCGTGGTTAGATTTTCTACCCACCTCAGGCGCTCACCCAACCCCGAATATCACGAGGCGGCGCAAATCGAAACGGCAAATCGGTTTTTCGGAAACCTATAAAGGAAAAGCAGCGCAAGGGCGGTGAAAATGAGCCCAATGGTAATAAGAATCGAGCTTAGTCTCGTATCGCCGTACTCCAAGACGGACATTTTCGGATTTTTGGGATTAACACGAACTTTGACGCTGCTGCTAAGAGGATATCGTGATAGGATAGACTCAGCTTCCATCTGTTGGCCTACGGCGAAATTTGCGGCTGAACGCCGTGATGACTTAAAACTCTGCGCATTGTAACAATATTCGTATTCAATGACCGCAACGAACTCATATCCGCCGTGACCGGCATACGATTTATCTATTCGTGATGTCACTATCGTTCCAGAAACCTCCTCCCAACGCCGAGGCGATAATTCCTGGACGCGCTGCCGCAGCCCGAACGCTAACGGTACCAACCCAAGTGGAAGAAAAAGTGGCCAATGCTGCATAGTTTTGAACGGAAAACGAGCCTGCATTATGTTGTCAAACCGACTCGGTGGAGTCAATATCCGTCCCGGTGTCAGTCCAAGATATTTGCTCTTCCCAGTAGGCGCCCCATAGCAATGCGGATGCTGCGCCAAACATCTGGACGTCGGAGTGGCCGGTTAAGAGCGTGTTTTAAAAATAGATCGGGGAAGGGATTGCGAGCGCGGCGGGGCGGATGGCGAGGCAGCCCGCCGAGGCGGGCATCTCTTATCTGACTCCGCAAGACCGCCCGAGATATTTCCAAAACACGCTCTTAGAAAGTATTGGCTCTTCTTTGCGGACTTTGTGTTCTTTGCGGCTATTCCGCAAGTTCGAGATTGAACTGCCGAGCAAGGGACGTCCAATTCACTTGCCCGGTGCCGGCGATGGATAGGCGAAAATTTGCACGCGATTGTTTTGGGCGTCGGTCACAAAGACTCTTGATCCGGCAGAGTCAACTGCCACTCGGGCCGCAAAGTCGAACTGCCCGGGACCACTGCCTTTGCTCCCCCATTGTGTGAGAAATGTGCCATTGCTCGAAAACATTTTGATGCAATCGAAGGCAACCACATAAACATTGCCTCGCGTGTCCACCGCAACATCGTGATTGTCGCAATTCCATTCCATAACGGCGGCACCCTCGGCGTTGAACTTTTGAATGCGCCCGTTACCTCCATCTCCTACATAGACGTTGCCGCTGGCATCCACCGCGACGCCCTGTGGACCTTGAAGTTGGCCGGGACCTGGTCCAACGGTACCAAACTCCTTAAGATAGAGGCCGTCTCTGGAGAATTTTTGAACGCGGTTGTTCTGGTTATCCGCCACATAGACGTTCCCAGCGGTATCCACGGCCACGTTATACGGGCGATTAAATTTTCCAGGACCTGATCCCAGTCCGCCCCACTGCTTAAGAAAGGTGCCATCAGCGGTGAACTTTTGAACACGGTGATTTTGCGTGTCTGCGACATAGAGATTATTGCTGCCGTCGGCGGCCAGGCCCTGGGGATACATAAACGATCCCGGATCACTTCCATACCCGCCCCATTGACTCACAGCAGCGCCCTGGCCAGTGAATTTCCTAATACGATTCCGGTGCGTGTCTGAAACATAAACGTAGCCGGCGGAATCAATCGCGACCCCTCCGGGGTAAAGAACATCTCCAATCGAAAGTGCGTAGCTGGGCGGAGGATTTGGCAGTCCCAGCACGTATTGCTGGCTCAGGCCCGTGAACTCAGTCTGTTCCGGGAATTCACGCAGGATACGCTGGAATTGCTCATTTGCCTGATCGGTCTTTCCAAGCTGCCGAAAGCATTCACCCAGGCGGAAGATGGCCGCGGCGGCTTTTTGCCGTTCTTTTGCGTAGGCGTCGAGATCTTTTTCGTAGGAGACGATCGTGCTCTGATAGTCCCGCATGGCCCTCACGATGTTGTCCTTCTGAGTGGGGGCGGCTTCCGGCTTTTCCGTTTGCGCGTCGGTCAACGTCACCAAACCTAGAGCCAGCACAAGCACTCCCGTCAGAACGGATCGGCGCGGGCATTGCTTGAAATTGGCAATGAGTGAAATGCGCCGCCGCATCTGAGTCTTTTCCTCCAAAATCCCCATCAAGCCGGGAACCGAGGCCGGGCGCGCATAAAACTCGAGCAATTTGAGAATCGTTTCTCCATACCGCCCGCCTTCACTTTCGCCTCCATGCGAGAGAACCATTTCGTCGCAAGCCATCTCCCGGTCCGCCGCCATTTGCCGAAACCCAAACCAGAGCACCGGATTGAACCAGTGCATGATCTTGCAAAGTGTCACCAGCCACAACGCGCCCATATCGTGCCGTTTGACGTGCGCCAATTCATGCAGAAAAATGTGACGCAACTCCACAACGGTGAAGTGGCTCATCGTTCCCGTCGGTAGCAGAAGCTTCGGCCGAACAAACCCGTAGAGCGCCGGCGTTTTGACGAGATTTGTTTCGGACAATCGAATTTCCGCGGTGACGGCCATCTCTGCTTTGCACTGTGCAAAGAGCGCCAGAGTTTGCCGATCAGTCACCTCCCGGAGCGCGCCAAGGCGGTGAAGAAAGATCAAATTCTGCCCGAAGATTCGCGCCACGAAAAATAGCAGGCCCGCCACCCAAACCAGCGCGCACAGTTTCGGCGTATTTTCGCGGCGAAACCCGTTCGCTTTCGCCTTGGGAACGTGTGCCGCCAGCAGACGCGAAGGCTGGATTTCGGAAACTTGGCTCCTCAAAGAATTGATTTGGGTTTGCGGAGCAATACTGTGGGGTCGAGCGTTAACGGTTTGTGGAGCAGGTTGTGTGGTTGGGGCTTTTGAAGCCGGCTTGGCGACTACATAGTCTATTCGCGCATAGTTATAAAGGCTGACCGGGCTGGAAGGCGAAGACGGCAGCGCTAGCCTCGCCAGCACCAGAAACCAAAGCGCGTGACGCCAGCGGGCGCTCAATTTCTTCTGGAAAGTCCATTGCACCGCCAATACAATGACCGTGAGAATGGATGCCTGCCATGACGCGCGCGCGAGCCAACTTAGAAATGGCAAGAGATATGCATTCATTTTTCCTTCCGGGTAAGCAAACGTTTTAGTTCCTTGATTTCTTCACTGGACAGTTTCGATTCCTTGACCAGATACAGAATCATCGGAGCGGGTTCCCCGGCAAAAACGCGTTGCAGAAAAGACCGGCTTTCCTGGCGCACACAAGCTTCCATGCTCAGAAGCGGTTCATACAGATAGCGTTTCCCCTCAAGCGTGGCTTTCAGCGCGCCCTTTTTGACTAGCCGGTCAAGCAGGGTGCGAATTGTGCGCGAATGCCAGCCAGTTCGCCGGGAAAGCGTCTCCACGATGTCGGACGCGGCAATCGGAGACCGATCCCAGACCATGCTCATCACCTGCCATTCTGATTCAGAAATACGGACACTCTTCATACAATTGCTACTTATGTCGCAGCATGGTGCTACATGTGTCGCACTTCGTCAAGAAATTATTTCACTTTTTTTGATGATTCATTGCACTGCCAAAACAACGACGGGAAAAACTGATGGCGGACGAGGTCCGGGACACGGTAGCGACAAGCGCGCGGACGGATTCAGAATGGCCGACGCCAAGCTCCCGTTCCGTGTTATCCTGTAATCCGTCGTTAGCCCGACTTCCGCTGTTCGGGTTGGTGGGTGATGTAAATGGTTGAAAATCAAGAGAAGTTCCCACGAGGTCTGCACTACGGCGGCTCAGTCAGCAATTTTTCCGGCTGAGGTTATCCGTGGAGGTGGCTGCTCCGGCAGGGTAAGTTTCATCTGATCCAGCAACACTTGGATTTCTCGCTCCGGTTGGGTGTAGCGGGGCAAGATGACGTGCAGGTGCGTGCAGGTGTCAGGTGCAGGTGTCAAGGTGCAGGTGTCAGTCCTAACTTTTGACACTTGACACAAACAAAGTTGGGCGTTTGAGAGGATGCGTGCAGGTGCGTGCAGGTGTCAGTCCTAACTTTTGACACTTGACACAAACAAAGTTGGGCGTTTGAGAGGATGGGGTTGTACCTCGACCGCTGTGCATCGAGTATCCGGGCGAGATTTATCATGTCATCAATCGCGGCGATCACCGCGAGGACGTCTTCGCCGACAACGAGGGACGCGAGCGTTTTCTGACCGCCCTGGGCCAAACGTGTGGGAAAACAGAGTGGCAAATTCACGCCCTCCGCCTGATGCGCAATCAATTTCACTTGGTCGTCGAGACGCCCCAACCCAATCTGGTGCTTTTACTCGCTCTCAGCCTCCGCGAGTGGCGGCATTCTTTTTTTCTTTTAGCCGAGGCGCTTTGCGCCAGAGATTAAATCGCTCATTGCCGCTGGGCTAGTTGTTTGGGAACGAGGGACTAAGACTCGGCATCGCTCCCGCCTGTTGTCTTTGTGCCGCTGTGGTTAACCGTCCCGGTGTCAGTCCAAGATATTTGCTCTTCCCAGTAGGCAACCGACAGCAATGCGATTGCCGCATCAAACACTGGAAGCCGGAGTGGCCGGTTAAGCATATCCGTGTTCTCCGTGTAATCCGTGGTTAGTATTGACTCGACCCCCGACTGGCCGAGATCACTCTTTCCCCGCGGTTTGCGACATCAATTTCTCCAGCCGCTCGAGCCGTTGCGTCAATTCGTCAATCCTGGCGCTTTGAGCCTCAACCCTACGATGCTCCTTCAAAAACTCATTCAGGAGCATCGCGTTGACCGCCGCGTAACGCACCGTGTAAGGCCGCCCCTGGGCGTCGTGGGCCACCAGATCAGGATTCACCTTCTCCACCTCCTCGGCCACCAGACCGAACTGCGGGACCCCCGCCGGATCAATCTCCGGCTTGTAGCGGTACGTCACCGGACGCAGCGCCAGCAGCGCGTCGCTCGCCGCATCCATGCTCTGGATGTCCTCCTTGAATTTCCTCGAAGAAGTCAAAACGCCGAGCTGGTTGGACGAAGTGACATAAACGGCCACCCCGCTCGCTGCGGTGACACCGTAAATGCCCGTGATGAAGGCGTTGGTTTGGGTTCCCGGCGTGCCGATGCGGATGATCCCGTTGTCACCGGAAGTCGCGCCGGTGCCGATGTCAATGTTCCCAGCCACCGTGTAAGTCAGTTCCGAAGCGTTGACGTTCGTCAACCCCGACCCATCGCCGACGAACGCGCCAATGACGCTGGTCGCCGTAATCGCCCCCGCTGAAAAATTCCCCAACGAATTGCGCTTCACAATCGTGGCCGCCGTGTTGAGGCTTGTCGCGGAGTTGGCCGCGCTCGCCCCGCTGGCCACATTGGCCGCCGATTGCCCGCCAACGATCAATACCGTCGTCGCGCCCTGCGTTCCCACCACCTGCCCCAGGAGCGCCCCCGTGAAATTATTGGCTGTGGTCGCCGTCGCGGCCGAGACCGCCGTCGTGGCCGTGGTCGCGGTCGTGGCCGTCACCGCGCTGCTCGCCGTCGTGGCGTTGCCGATCAAATTGCCCGTGAACGTTCCGGCGATGACGTTGTTCGTATTGGTTGCAACCGTCACTCCGGCAAACTCATTTGTGCCCGTGAACGAGTTTGTTCCGTCCAGAAACGTCACGTTCGTCGATAGCTGGGTGTCGGGGATGTTCCCCGTCACGTTTGTGGCGGACGTCGCCGTAAGCGCGTTGCCGGAAATGTCTATCGCCGCCGTTCCGGCGCTCAAACTGCCCGGATTCAAATTCGTCAACCCTGCCCCATCGCCGGAAATGGAACTGGCGGTGATCGCTCCGGCGGTGAAGCCCCCCGACGCATTGCGCCTCACGATCGCGCCCGGCGTGTCTGAGCTTGTCGCGGCGTTTGCCGCGCCCACCGCGTCAGCCACGTTGGTGGCCGATTGCCCGCCCACGCTCGCAACCACCGTCGCCCCCTGCGTCCCCGTCACGTCTCCGGCAAGCGAGCCGCTAAAATTAGTCGCCGCCATTGCCGCTGCCGCCAGCATCGCGCTGCCCGCCGTCGTTGCATTGCCGCTTAAATTGCCCGTGAACGTTCCATTGATGACATTATTAGTGTTGGTCGCAATCGTCACTCCGGCAAAGTCGTTCGTGCCGCTGAACGAGTTTGTCCCGTTGAGCAACGGCACATTCGTCGAAAGTTGGAAATCGGCGATGTTCCCCGTCACATTCGAGGCGGACGTCGCCGTGGCCGCGTTGCCGGTAATGTTGATCGCCGCCGTTCCCCCGTCCAAATTGGCCGCATTCAAATTGGTCAACCCTCCCCCATTACCGGAAAGAAATCCGGCCGTGACCGCTCCGGCGGCAAAGTTCCCGGACGCGTCGCGCATCACGATCGTGCCTGGCGTGTTCGTGCTCGTGGCGGCATTGGCCGCGCTGACTCCGCTGGCCACGTTCGCGGCCGATTGCCCCCCAACGCTCGCGACCGCCGTCGCGCCCTGCGTTCCCGTCACGTCGCCGGAGAGCGAACCGGAAAAATTATCCGCCGTCTCCGCATTCGTGGCAAGGTTCGCGCTGTTGGCCGTCGTGGCATTGCCGCTCAAGTTACCCGTAAACGTTCCATACACGACGCTATTTGTGTTAGTTGCAACGACCACTCCGGAAAAACTGTTCGTGCCTTTGAACCAGTTGGTGCCGTTTAACAAAGGCACATTCGTCGATAGCTGGAAGTCGGCGATATTCCCCGTCACGTTCGAGGCCGACGTCGCCGTGGCCGCGTTGCCGGTAATGTTGATCGCCGCCGTTCCCGCGCCGAAATTGGTCGGATTCAAATTCGTCAACCCCACGCCATTGCCGGAAAGAAGACTTGCAGTGACCTCGCCCGAAAAAACAGGGCTGGACGGCAGCGAAGAATTCAGTATCGTTCCGCTGAGGTTTGTCGCCGCGACGGAATTGGCGCTGTTGGCCGTCACCGCGGCGATGGCGTTGGAGGCGGACGCCGCTGTCGCGGCGTTCAACGATTGAATCGCATAAGGGCTGGAAGTCATCGGCTGGCGCGGCTTAAGCGACGAGAAAGCGCCGTCGCCGTTGGTGCGCACAAGGATTTGCAGCCAGAGCGATTGCCCGGTCCACGGCGCGCTGCCGAAGTCAAGCATCGTCGCGAACAGGGCCTCGCTGACGGTCACAGCGGTGTTCGTTTCCGCGGAGCCGACCTGGCTGCCGCTCAGCGGATCGTTATAAAGGGCAAACGCAAAATCGTAGTTCCCGTTTACCGGCGCGCCGTTGCTGTTCAACCCGCCTTGATAGATAAACGCCGTGCCCTGGCCGGCAACGTGGTCAATGCCGGCCACAAGCGTTAGCGCGGCAAGGAGATAAGGCAGCGCCCATTTGGAGCGAATCGCAAAACAAGGCGAAAAAGCGGACGCGGGATGCATCAATTTCATAAAAAGGTTCCAATATTTTGAACTTCCACTGCGAGCCGGGAGCCATGTTTACAACGCGCGAAGTCCGCACCCCATCGGTGCGGCCCGGGCGACAATCCCGACGACAAAAATTTCGCGGTTTTGTGTTCGAGAACGTTTGCGTGCTCCCTAGATTGTTACCAAGGATCAAACACTCCGCCCCTTTCCCGGTCAAGGCACATTTAAAAAAATGAACTCCAACCAGAGGAAATTGAAATCCAACCAGAGGAAAAACCGCCGATTAAAAGCCCCGAATTCACACCCGTCACCGGAACCCAACAACAAAAAAAGTCTTGCTTCCGTCCGCATTTTCCTTAATTTGTTAAACATCTTCGAGACTGCGGCTACACCCATACGAATGGTGATTGATAAGATGAAAAGCCGTCTTCCAATCGCCGCCTTGTTGTTTATCCAATTTGCCACGATTGCCCAGTCAGTCCACACGCAGACGTTGCATGGTCATGTGCCGGTTGCCATCGCCCCCCTTACAGCGGTAGGCCGTCTGGAGCCGTCCCGCGAATTAAGATTGGCCATCGGGTTGCCCTTGCGCAACAAGGAGGGGCTGACCAATCTGTTGCAAAGAATTTATGACCCGGCTAGCCCTGATTTCCATCATTATCTGACTCCGGCCCAGTTTGCGGATTCGTTTGGCCCGACGGAAGAAGATTATCGCGCCGTCGCGGCGTTCGCAAAGTCGAACGGGCTTAAGGTGACTGCCACCCATTCCAACCGCGCTTTGCTTGATGTCACAGGATCGGTGTCGAATATTGAGAAGGCCTTTCATCTCACGATCCGGACGTATTGGAATCAACGGGAAAACAGGCTGTTTTATGCGCCGGACACTGAGCCTTCACTGAACTTGGCGACGCCGGTTCTGCACATAAGCGGCTTGGACAACTACCTCCAACCGCATCCGATGAGCCTGAGAGAAACACCGATATTCGGCTCTGCCCCGGCCGCCTCGGCCACCGGTTCCGGGGTTGGTGGCGCGTACTTGGGTAATGATTTCCGCGCGGCCTACGTCCCGGATCTGGCGCTCAGCGGCACCGGACAAACAGTTGGTTTGGTGGAATTCGACGGCTATTACGCCAGTGACATTTCCGCCTACGCCATCATCGCGGGGTTACCCTCCGTGCCGCTCACTAACGTCTACTTGGACGGATTCACCGGAACTCCCGGAAATAACAACGTGGAAGTGGCATTGGATATCGACATGGCCAGTAGCATGGCGCCGGGACTGACTTCGGTGATCGTTTATGAAGGGGAAGTGACCGATGACATTTTGAACCGGATGGCAACGGATGCCCTCGCCAACCAACTCAGCGCCTCGTGGACTTATGTCATAGATTCAGTGACGGAGCAAATCTTCCAGCAATTTGCGGCGCAGGGTCAGTCGTTTTTCAATGCCGCTGGAGACAACGACGCCTGGGTTGGACAGATCGCCACTCCGTGCGATGACCCGAATATCATCAGCGTCGGCGGCACAACCTTGACCACGAGCGGCCCGGCAGGTGCGTGGGTGTCGGAAACGGTCTGGAATTGGGATGTCGAGTACGGCGCCAGCTTCAATGGACAAGGGAGCGGCGGCGGAATCAGCACCACCTACACGATCCCGTCCTGGCAATTGGGCGTTAGCATGACCACCAATCAGGGGTCCCCCCAATTCCGCAATATCCCCGATGTGGCCCTCACGGCGGACAACGTATTTGTCGTCGCCAACAACGGCCAGCAAGAGAATGTTGGCGGCACAAGCTGCGCGGCGCCGTTGTGGGCGGCCTTCATCGCCTTAGCCAACGAACAAGCCGCGACCAACGGCCGTCCGACCGTCGGCTTCATTAATCCGGCCATATACGCCCTTGGCTTAAGCGTCAACTATACGAATTGTTTCCACGACATCATCACCGGCAACAACACCTGGAGCGATAGCCCGACCCGCTTCTACGCCGTGCCGGGCTACGACCTCTGTTCGGGGTGGGGCACGCCGACGGGACGCAACCTGATCAACCTGCTGGCTCTGGATTCGTTGCAAATCTCGCCTCCGGGCAGTCGGGCCTCCAGTGGAACAGTAGGGGGTCCACTGACGCCGGCATCTCAAACTTATATATTGACTAACTCCGGGAGCACCGCTCTTCAGTGGGCCACTTCTCCCGGCGCGCCCTGGTTAAGTGTCTCGCTCAACGGAGGCACGCTATTTCCCGGCGGGGCCGCGGCGACGGAAGTGGTAAGCTTGAACTCAGCAGCCAGTAATCTGCTTCTGGGAAATTACGGCGCGACCATCTGGTTCACCAATCTGACCGATGGCGCCATTCAAAGTCGCGTCTTCTCATTAGCAATCATCAAACCGCCCGTGATATTGGCTCAGCCGGCCAGTCTGGTGCTCATCGGAGGAACAACGGCGACCTTCACAGCGAGTGCAGCCGGGGGGTTGCCGCTGAACTGCCAGTGGGAGCGTAACGGTATCAATATGACTGATGGCGGAAGGGTTTCCGGTTCCCAATCCACGCTGACCGATCCGGTAAACATCTATGGCTCTCTGGCTAGCACTCTGACGATCAGCAACGTGACCGCCAGCGACGGCGGAACTTACGCGTTGATTGCAAGTAATGCCGTGGGTATGGTCGTTACTTCCAATGCCGTTCTGGCCGTCGTCCCCTCCGGACCCGTGATCGTCCAGCAACCCGCAAGCCAGACAGTGCTCGTCGGCGCAATGGCCCAGTTCTCGATCGTAGCGGACGGCACGGCGCCCTTCAATTACCAGTGGCAGCAAAATGAGACCAACTTGATGGACGGAGGCCCTGTTTCGGGGGCCCTTACCCCCACCCTGACGATCAATGGCGCGTCGTCAGCCAGCATTGGAACCTATACGGTCGTCGTAGGGGACGTCCTCGGTACGGCCACCAGCACTGGAGCCGTCCTGACGGTGCAGGTAGCTGGGGGGGGGGAATTGGTGCAAAATGGTGGTTTTGAAATCGGCGATTTTTCCTACTGGGGGAAAACGGGCAACTTTGCCAATGCCTCGGTCAGTGGCAGTTCCACCGCCGTTCACTCCGGCAACTACGGCGCGATGCTGGGAGCCGCAGGCTCGCTGGGCTATCTCTCGCAATCGTTGCCGACAGTTGCGGGACAATACTATCAACTCTCCTTGTGGCTGGACAGCCCGGACGGGATTTTGCCCAATGAGTTCCTGGTGGCGTGGAATGGAACCGTGATGTTTGATCAAACCAACCTCGGCGCCATCGGTTGGACCAACCTGCAATTTCTTGTCATGGCCACTGACACCAACACCCTCCTGCAATTTGGATTCCGCGACGACCAAAGCTTTCTGGGCCTGGATGACATCCAAGTCATTCCGTTGGTCAGCGCCGATGGACCACCCATCGTTGCCACACAACCCGCCAGCCAGATGTCCGTGCAAGGGGGCGCCGTAACCTTCAGCGTACTTTCCTCCGGACAATTTCCCTTGATCTATCAATGGCAATTCGACGGCACCAATCTCGACGATGCCACCAATGCAACGCTGGCTTTGACCAATCTAACCAGCAGCCAGGCTGGCACTTATAACGTATTGATCTCCAATTCCCTTGGTTCGACGGCCAGTTCCAACGCGCTTCTGACCGTCCTGCCGGGAGAGCAGGAGTTAATCACGTTTGACGACTTGCCCTACCGGTTACTGCCGGTGCCATCGGGTTACGGTGACCTGACTTGGAGCAACTTCGATTATCTAAACGGCGTGGTTGGTCGCGCAAGCGGCTATACGGCCGGCATGGTTTCGATTCCCAAAGTCGCCTATAACGCCAACGGCGCGCCTGCGGCCATTAGCGCTTCGGCGCCATTCGTGCTGTACTCCGCCTATCTGACCGGCGCCTGGGATGACGACCTTCAAGTCCAAGTGCAAGGATTCAACGGCTCCTCCCTAATTTATGACAACACGTACACCTTGAGCGCGACCAATCCGACGCAAATCGCCTTCAACTACGTGGATGTCACCTCGGTGAAGTTCACCACCTCCGGCGGCATTCCGCACTTCGGTTACACCGGCAGCGGCAAAGAGTTCGCTATGGACAATGTGAATGCGTTTGTGGCGCCAATTCCGCCGCCACCCCCTCCCACGCCCGTTGCGGTCTTGTACTATTTCGATGGCATGGACGGCGGCCATCCTTTTTCCGCACTGGCGCAGGGAACCGACGGAAATTTTTACGGCACAACAGAATACGGCGGATCCAACGGCTATGGGACCGTCTTCAGAATGTCAACCAACGGCACATTGACCACGTTGTACTCGTTTGGTGCCGCCAATGCCTACCCTTGCGCGGCGCTGGTGCAGGGGGCCGACGGCCTTTTCTACGGCACGACGACTGAAGGCGGAACCAACGACTATGGCACGGTGTTCAGCATTACAACCAATGGCACGCTTTTCACTTTGGCTTCGTTCAATTATTCTGTGACTGGCGGTAATCCATCAGCGGCGCTGGTGCAGGGCACCGACGGCAATTTATATGGGACCGCTCCATTCGGCGGAGCCAACGACTATGGCACGGTGTTCAGGATGACGACCAACGGCACACTGAGCACGCTTGTTGCATTCGACAATGCCAATGGCACCGTACCCTACGCCGCGCTGGCGCAGGGCGCTGATGGCAATTTCTATGGCACCACATACTTGGGCGGATCATATAGCACTGGCACGGTGTTCAGGATGGCGACCAACGGGACTCTGACCACGTTGGTTTCGTTGGATGGATTCAATGCCTATCCTTATGGCGCTCTGACGCAGGGGGCCGACGGGAATTTCTATGGCACATCGGAGTACGGCGGAACCAACGACTATGGGACGGTGTTTAGCGTCACAACCAATGGCACGCTTTCCACTTTGGCTTCGTTCAATTATTATGTGACGGGAGGTTATCCTTCGGCCGCGTTGGTACAGGGCACTGATGGGAATCTCTATGGCACCACATCATCGGGCGGGACGTACGGCACCACTTACTTCGACGGAACGTACGGCGGGGGCACCATATTCAGCATAACAACCAATGGCATCTTGACTACATTGCTCTCCTTCCAGAACACCAACGGCCTCTACACCCAGGCCGGCTTGGTGCAAGGCGCAGACGGCTATTTTTACGGCACGGCGCCTTACGGCGGTGTGGGTTTTAACGGCTATTACGACAGCGGCGATGGGGTTGTATTCCGCCTCGGAGCGGCACCCACGACGACGCCCCCCGCGATAGTCGCGCAACCCGTCAGTCAGACAGTGCCCGTCAGCGGCGCGCCCTTCTTCAGCGTCAACGCCACCGGCGCCGCCCCGCTAAGCTACTCCTGGCAGCGCAACGGCAGTCCGATTGCCGGAGCGACACAGTCCGGCTACACGACCAACAACGTGCAATTGGTTGATTCCGGCGACCGGTTCAGTTGCGTGATCAGTAACGTGTACGGATCGGTGATCTCTTCCAACGCGGCGCTTACCGTCATCAATGGATCGGGTGCTTTGTTCACTTTCGATGGACCCGATGGGGCCTATCCTTCCGCCTCCTTGATCCAGGGCGCCGATGGCAATTTCTACGGCACGACCCAATATGGTGGAACGAACGGCAATGGCACGGTATTCAGGATGACGACTAACGGCACCTACTCCATTTTGGCCTCTCTCAATTATTACGTCACCGGCGCCAATCCCCTCGCGGCGCTTGCGCTGGGGGCCGATGGTAATTTTTATGGCACCGCAACCGAGGGCGGGAGACATGACGAAGGAACGGTATTCGAAATAACCACCAATGGCACATTGACCGTCCTGCACTCCTTCGACGGTTCCGATGGCGCCGAGCCCAGCGGAACCCTGGTGCAAGGCGCCGACGGAAATCTCTATGGCACCACATATTCCGGCGGAACGTCCGGCTATGGCACGATATTCAGAATGACGACCGCAGGCACGCTTACCACCTTGTTCACCTTCGATTACTCCAACGGCGCCTACCCCCAGGGCGCGCTCGTGCAGGGGGCCGATGGCTATTTCTACGGCACAGCTCCCGTCGGCGGTGCGAACTACGCTGGCACAGTGTTCAGAACGACAACCAATGGCGCACTGACCACGCTGCTTTCGTTCAATAACACCAATGGCGCCTATCCCCAGGCCGCGCTGGTTCAGGGCGCCGACGGTCTTTTCTATGGCGCGACAACTGAAGGGGGAAGCAATGGGTATGGCACCGTCTTCAGCCTGACAACCAACGGCACGCTGACCAGCCTTTTCTCCTTCGAGGGCACCAATGGCTCCTACCCCCAGGCCTCGCTCGTTCAGGGGGCCGACGGCCTTTTATATGGCGCGACAACTGAAGGCGGAACCAATGGCTACGGCACCGTCTTTAGCGTCACAACCAATGGCGCAGTAATCAGCCGCTACTCATTCGCCGGCACCAATGGCTCCTACCCCGCTGCCGCGCTGATACAGGGCGCCGACGGCAATTTCTACGGCACGACAGCTTATGGCGGTGTGGGCTACGATGGCCTTTATTGGAGTGGAAGTGGCGCGGTTTTCCGACTGGCGGGTACTTTCCCGCCGGAGGCGCCCATGATTGTAACGCAACCCGCCAGCCAGACCGTGCTCGTCGGTGGCACAGCGGCCTTCAGCGTGACCGCTGCTGGTTCAAGGCCCTTGAACTATTTCTGGCAGCGCAACGGCACGAACATCGCCGGCGCCACCCTCTCCACCTTCGCAACAAGCAATGTTCAACTCTCCGACTCCGGCAGCGTCTTCAGTTGCCTGGTTAGCAATGTCTACGGCGTAAAGGCCAGTATCAATGCGACCCTGACCGTTGTGGCGGGGATTCCGGGGTTGATCACCTTTGACAACTTGATCGGCACCCATCTGCCCGTGCCAAACGGTTACTTCGGCCTTACCTGGAGCAATTTTTATTATCTGAACGGTGTAGATTATGGCGAGCCAAGCGGCTTTACCGCCGGAGTGGTATCGACCAACAATATCGCCTATAACAACGGCGGAACGCCTGCGGCCGTAAGCGCTTCCGCGCCGTTCAACTTTGTCTCGGGTTATTTGACGGCTGCCTGGAATGACAACCTGCAGGTCGAGGTCAAGGGATACAACGGCGCCGCGTTGATCTATGATAACACCTACATCTTGAGCGCGACCACTCCTACGCTCATCATGTTCAATTACATGGGCGTCACCTCGGTGCAGTTCAGCTCCTCCGGTGGCACGGTTCACCCCGGCTACGCCGGAGGCGGGAGCCAGTTCGTGATGGACAATGTGACGGTGGTGACCCTACCCACTCCACCCGTGCCCGTGCCCCTGCCGACGCCCATGCCCATGGCGGTATTGTACTCTTTCGATGGATTCGACGGAGGCCGTCCTTCCTCCGCTCTTATGCAGGGCGCTGACGGCAATTTCTACGGCACAACAGAGTACGGCGGGGCCTACGAATATGGCACCGTGTTCAA
>DATKFW010000107.1:0-40581 GCA_035511075.1 Vulcanimicrobiaceae bacterium | reverse complement strand
TGTCTTTTGCCGGCGATAACTTAACTCTTTTTGTCGTTTCCTCCGCGGTGGCTCCATCTGGACAGCCTTACAACGTGTACGGCGCCAATATAGCGCCTTATGCCGGTCAAACGGGGCAGCTTGAGTTTACCGCCACCTTTTATAACTGGGTCGAACTGGACGACATCTCCTTTTCCACAACAGCCATCCCTGAACCCAGTCCACTCGCTCTGACCGGAGTCGGCGGACTTCTTTTTGCGCTGTACCGTCGTTTCGCGCCCAAGCGGCAATGAAATTGAAATTCGCCATCATGTTCCGGTGGTGAACAAGGGGTGTGATTAAACCCGCCCGCCGTCAAATCATCCCTCTACTTCGGAGTTCGGGTTTAATCACACCCCAACGAACCCCCCATGAAGGACGGCGGTTGACAAAATTCACTTTGTAATACAAAGTGGACCGATGCAGACTGACTGGGCGGTCGAAAATTTGAGGGTGATTCGCACGTTGATGGAGCGCAGCGCCGTCTATCGCCGCGCCCTGGCTCCGTTGATGGGAGCCGTCGGCTCGACGGGTCTGGCCGCCGCCATTGCGGCCGCCTTGTGCAAAGCCCGGACCGCGCGCGCCTTCGCCGGATTGTGGATGGGGGTGGGGGTGATCTGCGTCGCGGAGGCGTTCTTGCTCATCCGGCGTCAGGCGCTCAGGGAACGCGAGACCTTCTGGTCCCCGCCGACGCGCAGGGTCGTCCAAGCGCTCTCGCCGGCCTTCTTTGCGGGGGTAATGGCGGGTTTGATCTTCCTATGGCTGGAGCCGGGCGGCGCCCTGGCCGTTTGGTGGCTGGTGCCCGGCTGGATGGCCCTTTATGGATGCGCGTTGCACGCGGCGGGGTTCTTTATGCCCCGCGGCTTCAGGCTTTTTGGTTGGGCTTTTATTGTGGGCGGCTGCCTGCTCGGGACGGCATTGTGCCTTGGCGGTCCGCCCTCGATTCCCATGGCTAACTGGGCGATGGGCGCCCTGTTCGGAGGCACACACCTTGCCTATGGCATTTACCTTTTTTTCACTGAACAGCGCGGGAATGCGATGTGAACCCGGAACCGTTCCTCCAGATCGACCGCGTCATTCACGAGAAAGGGCGGCTGCCGATCATGTCGCTCCTGGCCGCGACGCCGGAACTTTCGTTCACCGAATTGCGCGATACACTCAAAATGACCGACGGCAATCTCAGCGTCCATATCAAGACCTTGCAGGAGGCCGGCTTTGTGTCGGTGACAAAGTCCTACCAAAATCAACGCCCTTTGACCACTTGCACCCTCACAGCCGCAGGCCGGCGCGCTTTCGCCAATTATATTGATTTGCTCGAACAGATCGTGCGGCAGGCAAAGGAACCGAAATCAAACCTCCGATAATGAACACTTTTTCACCCATAAAATCTAACTTTGTAATGCAAAGTGCAATTGACATGTCACTCCCCGTCCGGCCCGTTATCAAAATCCTCCGCGCCACCCATTTGGGCATGTGCTTCGGCGTGCGCGACGCCATTGCGCTGGCCCTCGAGGAATCCACCCGCCAGCCCCTGACCATCCTGGGGGAATTAGTCCATAACGAATCGGTGATCAACGAGTTGCGCGCGCGCGGAATCGGCATCGAACAACATGCCGCCGCTGTCAAAACGCAGGCGGTCATGATCACCGCTCACGGCGCGTCCGATAAGGCCCTGGATCGCGTGCGCGCGCGCGGCTTGCGCGTTCTGGAGGCGACCTGTCCGCTCGTCCGCCACGCGCATCGCGCCATTCAACGCCTGGCGCGCGAGCATTTCCATCCGGTCATCATCGGCCTGCGCGGCCATGTCGAGGTGCGAGGCTTGACCGAGGATCTCGACGCCTTCGACGTCGTCCTGACGGAAGAGGACGTCGCGCAACTGGCCGAGCGCCCGCGTTTCGGCATCGCGGCGCAAACAACGCAGCCGCTGGAAAAAGTGCGCCACCTTGTGGAATTGATTCGCCGGAAGTTTACGCGGTCGGAGGTGCTATTCGTCGATACCGTTTGCCAGCCGACCAAACAGCGCCAGACGGCGGCCATCGATCTGGCGCAGGAATCGGACGTGGTGATCGTGGTGGGCGGCCAGCACAGCAACAATACGCGCGAACTGGCCGCCACATGTCAGACCTGGTGCCCGCGCGTCCATCACGTTCAAGGTCCCGGCGATTTGCGGACGGAATGGTTCCAGGACGCCAACACCGTGGGAATTACCGCGGGGACTTCGACGCCGGACTGGATCATCGACGCCGTGGAACTCTGGCTTCAAACGAACTTGTGAAAACGGGCTGATCTTTTAGGAGGTACCGGGGACCGACTCGTTCATGGGCCGGTGGCATCAGCGGGTATGACGGTTGCCTCCAGGACGTTCGTGAAACCGGCGCCGGTCTGCCCGGATGGATCAATCCATGTCAGCACCGCAGTAGAAGGACTGCCGAAGACGTTCACCCAGCCCATAAGCAAGCCCAAGTGCCCATATAACTGAACAAACAGCGGCATGCTGCCATCGATGGAGACGGGCGCGCTTTGCGAAAACGTCGTCCCGTCACCAAGGGCTCCGGAAAGAGACATAACTCCGTTTCCCTCCACTCCTGTTATGGTACCGCCGGGCATTCCGTTGATCGGTGGGATGACCAGGCCGAAGCTGGTCGATTGATCGAAGACATTTGTTTCGGGATCCGCAGTCAACAGCGCCGTCCACGGGTCTCCCTGGTCCAAATTTGAAACGATGCCGGTCATCTCCAACATGCCGAGGCTCCCGTCCAAATGGAGCGCGACCCCGAGTTCAGAAAGTCCGGCGGCGGCGCGGTCAACGACGTTGCTTGCGTCTCCGGCGGTGTCGAATGCCCCGGATATGAAATTCGACAGCCCGTCAAGGTAGATCGCCCCGGTGAAATTCCCCTGGGCATCGACCACGCAATTTGTCAGCAATCCCGCCGTCTGGACGTCGATTGCCGGCCATCCGTCATCATTGGTTTGGTAAAACAAGCCGTTGTAGGTCCCACCGGCGGACGCGAGGGTTCCAGCCGCGCCCGGTCCGTCGCCCGATGCGCCGCCGTCTGGGCGGACCAGCGCTCCCAGGGCGCTGGCGGTCGGATTCAGCTTGGACGTGGGATCGATAATGGTGACCGTCGCCACCGAACTGGTCACGCTCCCCGCTAAATCGTTGACAACGACCGTATAATTACCCGCGTCGGCGTCGGACACGTCCGCCAAGTTGAGTATAGGCTCGGTGCCCCCGCCGACGGGTGCCGTGCCATTGTACCATTGAAAAGTGACTGGCGGCGTTCCAATGACGTCAATAAAAAGGGTGACAGTCGTTCCGGCTTGCGCGGTTTGCGACGGCGATTCGTATTTAATGACCGGAAGAATCGGGATCGCCCCGCTGACTTCATCCGAATCACCGCTCGGGAAGCCGTTGACATCGTAGGCGCTGACCGCGAAATAGTAGGTGACGCCCGGGTCCAACCCGTCCATCGTCGCGCTCAAGTTGGTGCCCACATTAAGCTCCACGGTGTAATCGTGGCTCTTCGGCCCGTAGTGAACCATGTATCCGGCGGCCGACGGGCTGCCGCTGCGGTTCCACGACAAAGTAAGACCGGTCGCCTCCGCGCGGCTGCACAAAAACGACGAAATAAAAATACTCGCCAGAAAAGCTCTGGCGCCTGCATTGCTGCTCATACGGCCCATTGCTGCCGTTTTCTAATTTCCAAATTCACGATTATGCGCGTCCGGGAAAGTATTCAAGCCGTTACCTTGACTCCTCCGTCCTTTCCCCCAACACGGGAATGTCAAGCACGACCGATGCCACAACGACGCCCATCGGTCAAATACTCAGCCCGCCACTCGGTAAATACCTGACGCGTTCATTACAACATTCACTCATGCCCCGATCAGGTGCGTCATCCTGCGCAGGAATGCGTGCGCAACGCGCAAACGCGCAAAAGATTTGCGCTTGAACAAGCGCCGCCACCTTCTAGACTGCATCTTCGAATCAACCGAACAGAACATCTATGCGGCAACGCCCAATCTCGGTCACGGTATTCGGCATCCTCAACATCGGTTTTGCGCTCTTTACATTTGCCGGGCTGTTGCTGGCTGGACTTGGAACGCTGCTAAAACATTCCGGCAATCCCGCCCTGAACGCGCTGGGACCGGATACGGCATGGACTCATTTCCGTTTCGCCATCAGCGTGTTCTTCGGCATCGTCCTAACCGTCTCCGGCATCGGTCTGTTGCTCCTTCAAAATTGGGCGCGCGTCCTGGCGATCCTCTATTCGGTGCTTCAAATACTTTTCGTCATGGCAGATGCGGTCTTCAGCCAGCGCCTGATGATGCAAGCCATCACAAGCCAGGTTCACGGCGTTCCACCCGCTGTGGTTGAACTGATCGGAAACCTGATTTTCGCAATCGGGATTGTCATTGGACTCGCCTATCCTGTTTTGCTGCTCATTTTCATGACCCGGCCAAAAATAATCGACGCCTTTCATTTCCCGGACTTGCAGGAACTCCATTGAAAACCCCTTTTGCTGAGCTATGTTTTTACCGTGGAGTTCGATGACGTACAAATAGCCGCGCTAAAACAGTTTTCGCGCCAAAGCGATCGATACGGCACAGGCCATATCCTCGAAAACATCGATGACGTTGCCCAGGCGCTCAAATCAATCCCGATGCAATCCGGCGCCAAAGCCCTGGATGTCGCCACCGGCGCCGGGCACACCGGCCTTTTCCTGGCCGCGTCCGGATACGATGTGACCCTGGCCGACATCGCGCAACCGATGCTCGACAAAGCCGCGCGGACCGCGGTCGAACGCGGTCTGCGCGTCCAGACCGCGTTGCATCCGGCGGAACAATTCCCTTATCCCGGCGAATCGTTCGATTTGGTGACCTGCCGTGTCGCCGCGCACCATTTCAGTTCCCCGGAAAAATTTATCGCCGAAACGGCCCGGGTCCTCAAACGCCGTGGCCATCTCCTCCTGATCGATGGCACGGTCGAGGATGACCAGCCCGAGGCTCAAGCCTGGCTCCATGCCGTGGAAAAACTCCGCGATCCCAGCCACCATCGCTTCCTGACGCCTCGGGAATGGGCCGCGCTTTGCCAATCCTGCGGACTGACCGTTCGCGCGTCCCGTCTGTCGCCTCTCAAACAGCCCGACCTCAACTGGTATTTTGAAACCGCCGCCACGCCGGACAAAAACCGGATCCAGGTCCTGGAACTGGTCGCGCGCGCTCCGGAATCCGTCCGCTCCCTTTTCCGCATCGGCGAGGAAGACGGCAAAATTGTCTGGTGGTGGCAAAGACTCACCCTGATCGCCGCCAAATAACTCAAAACACCCTCCCAATCAAGTTGACCCGGTCCTCCGCCCCTTCCACAATGTCGGCATGAATCGTCGAGAGTTTCTAAAAGCTTCCGCCGCCGCGACCGTGGCCCTGGGCGCGACAGCCGCCCTGGCAGCCGAACCAGACGCCGCCAAACTCCGCGTCGGCCTCATCGGCTGCGGATGGTACGGCAAGAGCGATCTTTTGCGCCTCATCCAGGTCTCGCCGGTCGAAGTGGTTTCTCTCTGCGATGTCGATCGCAACATGGTCTCCGCCGCAGCCGACCTCGTCGCGACCCGCCAGGCCTCCCGGAAAAAACCGCGCCTCTTTCACGATTACCGCGAAATGTTGGCGCAGAAAGACCTCGACATCGTTCTAATTGGCACGCCCGATCATTGGCATGCTCTGGCGATGATTGCCGCTGTCGAAAGCGGGGCCGATGTTTATGTGCAAAAACCCATCAGCGTCGATGTCGTCGAAGGCGAGGCGATGCTGGCCGCCGCGCGCCGCCGCCAGCGCGTCGTCCAGGTCGGCACACAACGCCGCAGCACGCCCCATTTGATCGAGGCCCGCGACAACATCATCAAAGATGGCAAATTGGGAACCATCGGCTTGGTCGAGATTTACTGCTATTACGCGATGCGCGCTTCCCAGGCCCCGCCGGACTGCGCCCCGCCCGATTACCTGGACTACGAAATGTGGACCGGCCCCGCGCCGATGCGTCCGTACAACCCCATTGTCCATCCGCGCGGCTGGCGCGCCTTCATGGAATACGGCAACGGCATCGTCGGAGACATGTGCGTCCACATGTTTGACATGACCCGCTGGATGCTGGGGCTGGGCTGGCCGAAAACCGTCAGTTCCTCCGGCGGCATCCTCATCGACAAGAACAGCATCGCAAATATTTCCGACACCCAGACCGCTGTTTTCGACTACGGAGACTTGCAAGTCGTCTGGCAACACCGCACTTGGGGCGACTCCCCGGACCCGCGCTACCCGTGGGGCGCGACCTTTCACGGCGACAAGGGAACGCTAAAAGCAGGTGTATTCAGTTATGATTTCACTCCGCACGGCGACGGACAGCCGATCCACCGCGATGTCACCTACGAACTCGATCAATATCCCGAAGACCGAACGGAGAAGGACCTCGAAAAACACTGCGCGCCGGCAACGCGCGGCCACATGCGCAATTTCCTTTCCTGCATCGCCACGCGCGGGCGACCGGTGGCGGACATCCAGGAAGGCCACATATCCACCGCCTCATGCATCCTTGCCAATCTTTCCATGAAACTGGGCCGGTCCCTGGCATGGGATGCCCAAGCCGCCCAGGTCATCGGCGATCCGGACGCCAACCTCCTCCTGCGCCGCCCCTACCGCGCCCCCTGGCAACACCCCCAACCCGAAGCTTAGAAGTTAGTGGCTCTGTCGGTCGTAGCTTCATAGCGACGGCGGAAAGCCACCACGATTTCCGGCGGAAAGACATGATAACCGCTCTGCGGCTTAAGCAGCGTCGTTTCTGACGTCGGTTCAAGGTGGACATGCTGGCCGTCGACTTCAGTGATCTCCAGGCAGTCATCGATTTCATACAAATCGTCGGTGTGAACCGATTCGGCGCCTCGCAAAAGTTCCGCCTTCGCGCGTTGTTTGACTTCCGCTTCACTTGCGGCCACCACAAATGTGTTGGCGTGAAGCTCGGTGAATTGTCCGGGAAGATAAGCGCCCAAATTGATGAAATACAACCTCTTGCCTGCCGTCGGCGGGTCCGGCCTGAGCAAAATGCGATGGCCATCGACCGCCCTCAATTCGAGCCACGAATCGATATGGAGTCGTAGGGGATCGCCAAACCATTTATCCATCAGCCGCACGTAGGACGCTTCGATGGATTCGGCCGCGACAAACACGACATCGTGGAGTTCCGTGTTGCATCGGGGTGCCCGCCCTCCGAGGTAAACCGCAAAAAGCTTCTTCTCAGTTTGATCCGCTAAAGCCATACGAATGTCATGCAGTGAAGGTCCGGCCCAAATCTAACGGCAGCCAATGCCAGGTTGCAAGCCTATCAGAGCCACAATCGGCTCGCGAGGCTTCGCTCTTCATCTCCAGAACTTTAATCCGCATCCATGCAGATGGATCGGGGAGCGCGGACGTCCCCGTCCGCAGCCTTCGGCAGCACCGCGCGCGGTGCCGCTCTCTTCTGTTCTGACTTCCCGCCGAAGGCATCGGGGCACCCCTAATGCAATCCCTGTTGGTACTAAACCCACTGGAGAGGAAATCATTTCCATCTTAGCGTGTTGCGCGTGACCCGGGCTCTCCCGACGGAGAAAACCCAGCGCGCTTGCAATTTAAAAATAAATACGAAGCGAATATGAAACATAATCTTCAGGTTTTAACGAGAGCCTGCGCTGGCTTCTTACTGGTGCTGTCCGCAACCGCCCAGGATACTGCCGGCGCCCCACGCGCCGAGAACGTCAACAGCGCTCAGGAAAAAGATCAGATCGGGGAGATGGCCAATACTGCCGCCCATTCCGAAAACGTCCAGAACCAATTGGAAGTGAAACTCTCAAGCAACAACTAACTCGGTTAACATCACTCAGCAATAAGAAAGGTAATTACATTATGTCAAAGAAATCTGTATTCTGCATCTCTACTTCCCGTGGTCAGGCCAACCGAATCGTTGAGCAGCTTAAGAACGCCAACTTTTCCAACAACGACATCTCTGTGCTTTTTCCCGATAAAGACACGACTCGGGATTTCGCCCACGAGAAGAACACGAAAGCCCCGGAAGGAGTCGCAACCGGCGCCGGCACGGGCGGCGTGGTAGGCGGAGCTTTGGGGTGGGTCGCGGGAATAGGAGCCTTGGCCATTCCTGGGGTCGGCCCGTTTATCGCCGCCGGACCGATTATTGCGGCCTTGAGCGGCGCGGCCATTGGCGCAACGGTAGGCGGAATCGCCGGTGGGTTGATTGGCCTGGGTATTCCTGAAATCGAAGCCAAACGATACGAAGGCAAGATCAAGGAAGGCAATCTCCTTATCTCCGTTCACACCGAGAACTCGGAAGAGATTAACACCGCCAAGGTTATTTTCACCAAGGCAGGAGCGGAAGATATCTGCGTTACGGGCGAGTCCTCCACACCTAAGGGCGGCAAGAGCGCTGACGACAAACGGCGTTTGGTAAAGGACCCGGTTCTCGCCCGATAACCGTCACTCACAAGTCAATCATCACTGACAATGGAAAATATGAAAACTCTTAAAGATCTATTCCTGGACGAACTGGCAGACATGTACGATGCCGAACGACGAATCGTCAAAGCATTGCCGAAACTCGCCAAAGCCGCGACCTGCGACAAACTCAGGGAAGCGCTTCTAACCCACTTAAAAGAAACCGAAGGCCATGTGACGAAAGTCGAACAGGTCTTTCAATGCTTCGACGAAAAAGTAAGAGGCAAAACCTGCGAAGCTACTGTGGGACTTTTGAAAGAAGGCGATGAAATCGTGGCTGATTTCAAGGGTTCACCGGCCATTAACGCCGCGCTGATTTCGGCCGGACAGAAGGTCGAACACTACGAGACGGCCTCTTACGGCTGTCTGCATGAATGGGCTGGCGTCCTGGGGAACGAGGAGGCCGCTTCGATTCTTGAGGTAATCCTTGGAGAGGAAAAGGCGGCCAATGAAACGCTCACAGAGCTGGCGCGTTCCGGCAGCAATGAAGAGGCATTGGGCGAATCGGGCGATGAGTCATCGGAAGACGATGCCCAAAAGTCAGGAGAAAAAGCTCCACGAAGTATCCGCCCTGGCAACCCAAGCCGGGGTCGTGGTCAAACGGTATCGCGCTAACCAATAAATAAATCTCCCTGCGGCTGGCTCGCCAGTCGCAGGGATCGATTAAATTTCAAATGCTTATGATTGCACTGCTGATACCCCACATGTTTGCCGCGGCCGGCTATTCGTTGATTTATCTTCTCGGCGGCGGAGGACTTTTCGGAGCCATAGTCATCTTCTTCATCGCCAAAATGTTTGGAAAATGAATGGGGGAACCTCCTGCTGACGGTACGGGTTCAGCATGAGTCAAAATGGGCGACGCCAGGCTCCCGCTCCCTGTTATCCGTGTAGCACCGCGAGCGGTGCATCTCTCGTCTGTTCTGACTATCGGCGTAATCCGTGGCAAAATATCTTCACAAGAATGAGTTAAGCTTGCAGACACCGGTGGTTTGACCACATGTATCACTCATTGGCAAGGGATTGGGCGCTTTTCTCCGCGACCGCCGCGCGAACCATTCGCCGGTATCTCCGTCGACCAAAAAATCGCAATCACACGGCGAATTGATCACGGATGGCGGAATCACACGGATTAAGAAAGGGATCGTCGCCCGCTGCATCGATGCTAATGGGCTTGAATGTCAACATAACACATCCGAAATTCTGGCGTCCGCGCTAATTCTGCGCAAGCGGATTCGGGTGCATAACCACGAGCCGGGCTGAATAATGCGCCGAGCCCAGTCTCTGGCGGATAAAATCCGTTCTGGTGAGGGCGAACGAAAGCGGTTTGTCGTGACAAAATCGCAAGCGGGCGGCACCTTACGGACCGGGTAATCTTGTTCCGTGTGATAAAATCTGAAAATGCCGCCTGCTGAAAGCAACTTTGGCTTGCCCGCGCCGAGTTTTCGAGCCGAAATATGGCCGACGTCTTCTCGAAGGAAAAGCGCTCCCGCGTGATGTCTGCCATCCGCTCCGGTGGGAACAAAGGCACGGAGCTAAAGTTGGTGTCTGTTTTGCGCGCCAGCGGTGTGACTGGTTGGCGCCGCCGACAGCCGCTCCCTGGCCGCCCCGACTTCATCTTTCGGCATGAACGCTTGGCCGTCTTTGTTGACGGCTGCTTCTGGCACGGCTGTCCTAAGCATGGTCGAAGACCCGGCAGCAACCGAAATTATTGGCTGCCAAAGCTTCGCCGCAATCAGGAACGTGACGGAGAGGTAAGACGGGCACTCCTCAAGGCAGGTTGGGCCGTTCTCCGCGTTTGGGAACACGACCTCGGGAATGCGTCTCGGGTGGCGCGGCGAATCGCAGCAGCACTTGATCGTGCTCGTACCCGCTTGCACTCCGCCCACAAATGAAGTCAAATCGATTCACATGAGTTTTGCCGTCCTCGAACTTTGCGCGGGTGGTGGCGGTCAGGCCCTCGGCCTCGAGATGGCGGGCTTCCACCACGCCGCTGCTGTTGAATGCGAGGCGCAGTTCTGCACAACCCTGCGCAAGAATCGCCCGCACTGGAACGTGATACAACAGGACATTCGCCACCTCCGGCATCAGGATTTCACTGGCATCGACCTGCTTGCGGCAGGCGTCCCTTGCCCCCCCTTCAGCATTGCCAGCAAGCAGCTCGGAGCCGATGACGACCGCGACATGTTTCCGGCGGTGCTCGACCTGATTGAGCACGTCAAACCGCGTGCCGTTCTTCTTGAAAACGTCCCCGGATTCGCCTCGGTCAAATTCGAGCAGTATCGCCGCAACCTTCTGATCAGGCTTTCGAAACTGGGGTACCAGCCGGATTGGCAGATACTGCAAGCGTCAGACTATGGAGTCCCCCAACTCCGGCCTCGATTCGTTCTGGTCGGCGTGGCACCCAAGGATGCTGAGTTTTTTGCTTGGCCTATCCAGACCGGGCCTGACGAAACCGTTGGGAGCGCTCTTGTGGATCTCATGGGTGCCAATGGTTGGCTGGCCGCAGAAGCGTGGGCGCAGAGAGCGCTCGGCATCGCCCCCACAATTGTTGGCGGATCCAAGAAGCACGGAGGCCCTGACCTAGGCCCGACTCGCGCCCGCCTTCAATGGCGCCAACTAGGTGTTGACGGTCTTGGTATCGCTGATGCCGCCCCGGAGAAAACGTTTCCGGAGGACAAGCTTCCGCGCCTGACAGTCCGCATGGTCGCACGAATCCAGAGTTTCCCTGACGAATGGCAGTTTTCGGGCGGGAAGACGTGGGCCTATCGGCAAGTGGGCAACGCGTTCCCCCCGCAGGTCGCAAAGTGCGTTGGCCAGTCAATTATGAATGCCTTTAACCGGCGTCGCCCTCCGACCAACGGCAGCGGGGTTGAGATGCGGTTGTTCGATGCGGACGGGTCGCTGCGGCAGCTGCCCTTCCAGTTCAAGCCGAAAGATTGCTAGTGCCCTCGCCCGAGTGAACTTTCGCTGGTTGCGCGTCCAAGACGATTGCTGGGTTTGACCTGGCAAGCTGCTCCTGTGGTT
Source organism: Vulcanimicrobiaceae bacterium (assembly GCA_035511075.1). Taxonomy (GTDB): domain Bacteria; phylum Verrucomicrobiota; class Verrucomicrobiia; order Limisphaerales; family Palsa-1400; genus DATAUD01. The sequence continues at coordinate 29,010 of DATKFW010000107.1, read as the reverse complement.
CCGTTTGCAAGAGACGACATACTATAGTCTATGGACGTCCTCGGACTTTAGTGGCAAGTGAACGATTCAATGCCAAGTTCGAGCATATCCAAGCCTTTTGGATTAGCTGTCCGCCGCCGCCGGATGACCGCTTGTCTGTCCCAGGAGAAACTTGCTGAGCGTGCCGGGCTTCATCCGACTTACATCAGCATGGTCGAACGCGGGATTCGCAACCCAACGCTCGACGCCGCGGCTCGGATCTCGAAGGCGCTCAGAGTCGCTCTGCCTAGACTTATCGAGGAGGCTCAACAAGTGTGCAACAAGAGCGCAAAATAGGAGTGGTCCGTGCCAAGCGACATCCAATCTGTCTTTTCTCCCGCGAATGAGTAAGGCCTCCATCAATGATCCTGAGTTGAGCGCAGTTGCGGCCGAACTCCGTAACCTTGATCCCGAGGGACGCCAAGCAGCTCAGATTCTCCGAGACACTCTCGACCAATTGTACGATGGCCAGCGCACCGGGCGTTATCGATGGGATCAACTCTATAAGACAGAGAAAACGCACTGCGGAACCCTTGTGGAGATCAACTTTCAACGCAAGTTTAAGTTCCACGACGGCAGCAAGCTCGATTACGAAATCGCTGGATACGAAGTCGATTGCAAATATTCCCAAACTCTTGGCGCTTGGATGATACCTCCCGAGGTGCATGGCCACCTCTGCCTTTTGGTGTGGGCCGAAGACAATCAATGTCCTAGGTGGAGCATGGGTCTCGTTCGTGTCAGCCCCGACCGTCTCAATGCCGGCGGTAATAGGGATGCCAAATCGACGCTGAACGGAGTTGGTCGAGAATCCATCACTTGGTTGACGGAGAATGCGCCCCTGCCTCCGAACGTCCTCCTGCAATTGGACAGGACAACCGTTGACAGAATCATGGCCCAGCCTTCTGGACAGAAGAGGATCAACGAGCTTTTCCGCTCCGCGCTCGGCAAGGTGGTCGGCAGAGCCGTGGTGGCGACCGTCGCGCAGCAGGACGATTATATGAAACGCGTCCGCTCGAACGGCGGCGCTCGAACTGTTCTCAAGCCGGAAGGAATCGTTATCCTCGGTCAGTACCAGTCGCACGCCGCGGTCGCGCGGGCGTTAGGACTTCCGGGGCCAGGACCGGGTGATTCAATTTCCGTGCGTCTTACCGCCGCGCCGGGTCCCGGACCTGGGGTTGCCGAGATTAGCGGGCGCTTCTGGAAGGTCGCTAAAGCAACCGATGCCCTTGTCCCCGCCCCAGACCTCCCGCGCATTTGAGCAATTCTTCCGTGGTATCTAATCCCTACGATGAGACGTCGATCAGGCATAAATACATTCGGATTTCTGTCGTGGACAATTCGTTTGGATAAACATGGCGACCTAAAAGACTTTGCCGCTGATTCGATGAGCATTCAGGAATTCATTGATTCCCATCATCAAGATTTCTGAGGATTCACTGGAAGGCGGCCCCTACGACCACGAGCATTATAATCGCCGCTTTCGCCAGCTGCCGAAATACGGCTAGTCCGTCCTTTCCAGTCGTGATGTGGCCGGATTAAAGCTGGATGAATACCGTCTCGACGATGTGGGGAATCCACGGGCAATCACCAAATGGTAAGGCCTTTTTTCTAACGCTTGTCCGGACCCTCCGGCAGCGCGAAGGCCACCCACGCATCCCCGTGAGGCGTGCCCAGGTGGAACACGCCCGTCGCCGGAACCACAACGTATTGCCGGCCGTCGATTTGATACGTCGCCGGCGCGGCGCTTCCCGCATAAGGCAATGTCGCCGCCCACAATTCCTCGCCCGTCGTTTTGTCAAATGCCCGAATCTTGTTATCACGGGTTCCCGAACAAAAAAGCAATCCCCCCGCCGTCACGATTGCGCCGCCATAATTCTCCGTCCCCGTGATGGGCATTCCCTTCGCCGCCAATTCCGGGTATTCGCCGAGCGGCTTTTTCCACACCAGCCTGCCCGTGTTCAAGTCAATACAATTAATCGTCCCCCACGGCGGTTTGTTGGCCGGATAACCCTCCTGATCGTAAAACCGCGGGTAGCCCGCGACGCTATAAATGGGCCGCTCCGTCCTGGCCGGGGCCGCGGACTCCGGACGGTCGCGCAGGAGCAGAAAATCCACCAGCGCATTGACTTGATCCGCGGTCAATTGCGGGTTCGCCGGCATCGCGTTCTTCCCCTCGCGAATCTGTTTGGCTATCGCCTCCTCGCTCATCCGATGACGCAAGCCCCGCAATGGCGGAAACATGCCGACCCCCAAACCATTGCCGCCGTGGCACTTCGCGCACGTCGCCTCGAAGATTTTTTGGCCGGGCGTCTCGTTCGTCGTGGCGTCGAAAGGCGGATCATCGTCGCGAAACAAAGTGATCGCCCAGCCGATGTGATTGGCCGTCACATACAGGCGTCCCGTTTCCGCATCCACGCAAGTCCCTGTCCATTCCGCCCCGCCATCGATGTCAAAATAAAGCGTCGGACGCCCCTCCGCGACGGGCATGAACCAGCCCGTGCGCATGCTCTTGAAGAGTGACCGCGCGTATTCGGCCGATTCCTCCGTGCGCGTCGTCAAGTCGGCCTCAGTGAATTCGAGCTTCGAAAAATTCTCCGGCAATACGGGATCGGGTTGATACGGCCAGGTCTGCTCACCGGGAACGTCGCTGGTGGGCGCGCGCCGCAAGCGGTAAGGAAAGATCGGTTTGCCGCTGGTGCGATCAAGCAGCAGCGTGTTGCCGATCTTGGACGTCGCCGCGACCACGTCGATTCGCCGCCCGTCGCGCTTGATTGTCGCCAGGGTGGGGGGCGACGAAATATCGAGGTCCCAGATGTCGTGCCGGATTTCCTGGAAATGCCAAAGCCGTTTCCCGGTTCGCGCGTCCAGGGCGATGAGGCAATTGGCGAAGAGATTCTTGCCGCGATGCCGCACGCCGTTGAAGTTTGGTTTGGGCGAACCGGTGGTCATGAAAGCGATGCCGCGCTTCTCGTCCAGCGCGATTCCGGCCCACGCGTTGGCGCCGTACGATTCGGTCTTGTCCCAGGTGTCATAGCCAAATTCGCCCGGCCGCGGCACCGAATGGAACGTCCAAAGCAACCGGCCGTTGGCGACGTCAAACCCCCACACGTCTTTCTCAAATCCGGCCACGATGATGATCTTCTTGAAGATGACCGGCGCGGCCGTTGCCGCCCCGAATTCCCGCTGCGTCTGGCCAGGCAGAAAGACCTTGCCGCCCTCCCCGAAATCGGTGACCAGATGCCCGCTCTTGGGGTCCAGCGCATAGAGGTAATGCCCGGCGCAAAACATCACCCGCTCCGGCGCGCCGTGTCCGCCGGGCCAATAAATCAACCCGCGAAAGGCGGGGCGCCCTTCCGGTTTGAATCGCCACACTTCGGCGCCGGTGGCCGCGTTGACCCCGACGACAAAATCATCCGGCGTGGGCGTAAACATCATATCGCGGACAATGATGGGATTGCACTCCAGGGCATTGTTGGTTTCGTGTGAATGGTAAATCCACGCCACCTGGAGGTTGGTGACATTGGCGCGGTTGATTTGCCGTAGCGCCGAGTAACGCATCCCGCCATTATCCCCGTGCGATCGTTGCCACGTCAAAAACGTCTTCCCCTTGGGAAATCCGTTGGCGCGCGTCAATTCCTCCGGTCCCGCAGCGGGAATGACCTGATAAAGCGGCAGATTCTCGCGCGCCTTGGCATCTTCCACGGCCCAGTAATCCTCATTAGTTCCTGGCGGGTTTTGCGCCCTCGCGCATGGCGCAAAAAACGCCACGACGACTCCAAGCGCCAACCCCCAAAAACCCGGCCGCGCGAAAAAAAACAAATCCGACCCGGTGAAAAACAAAAAACACCACCGGGGGAAAAATAACAAACACCACCACCGGAAAGACAAAAACCCCGACCGGGGGAAAACCCAGAAACACGACTGGGGGAAAACCCGCCGATTACACGAAAGCCGGACCAAACCTTTCTTACTATTGATGCGCATTTGGAAACCATTCCATCCTGCCCGCAAGTCATACGGATTGTCGAAAGGAATCTTTTGGCGACGTCCAGCCAGTCTGGTGAGTCAGAAATCACTTGTATAAATAGGCGGAGGTTGTATGATTTTCGCATGGCAACAAAACAAACCCGCGGTCGCCCCCAAAAACATCCACTGGTGGTCTCAGAGCCGCAGCGGCAAGAACTGGAAGGGATCGTTAAACAGCGAGGGCATCGAGCCTTGGTCTTTCGGGCGCGCATTATTCTCAAGTGTGCCGCCGGCCAGAAGGATACGGCGGTGGCCGCCACCCTGAGAACCACCAACGCTACTGTTGGCTATTGGCGGCGGCGGTTCAGTCAAGGCGGAGTAGATTCCCTTTGGGATGAACCCCGTCCAGGAGCTCCGCGCCAGATCGGCGATGAAAAAGTCCACCAAGTCATCGAGTTGACACTCCAGACCAAGCCAGCCGCAGCCACGCATTGGAGTACGCGACTGATGGCACAGAAGCTGGGGCTGAGTCAATCGGCCATCAGCCGGATTTGGCGCGCCTTTGGGCTCAAACCCCATGGGCACGAGACCTTTCAGATTTCCACCGACCCTTTTTTTTTTTGAGAAGGTGCGGGACATTGTTGGCCTCTATCTGAGCCCGCCCACCAATGCCTTGGTGTTATGTGTTGACGAAAAGAGCCAGATTCGAGCCCTCAACCGAACCCAGCCGATTCTGCCGATGCGACCGGGGCAGGTGGAACGCCACACGCCGGAATATCAACGCAACGGGACCACTTCGCTCTTTGCGGCTTTGGACGTAGCCACAGGCAATGTCATTGGGCGGTGTTTTCGGCGGCACCGCACCGCTGAATTCAAGCGGTTTCTGACTCATGTGGACGAGCAAGTGCCAGCGAAGTTGGACGTGCATTTGATCCTGGACAACTACGCGACGCATAAAACTGCCGCCGTCCGCCAATGGTTGCTGCGCCACCCGCGCTATCATTTACATTTCACCCCGACGCACAGCTCCTGGATCAATCAGGTGGAACGTTGGTTTGCCCTGCTGAGTGAACGTCAGATCAAACGTGCCTCGCACCACACCGTCCGGGACTTGGAGTTAGCCATTGAGCAGTTTGTCGCCGCCCACAACCAAAATCCCAAACCGTTTGCATGGACCAAAAGTGCCGACCAAATTCTCGAAAACCTTCGCCGATACGCCGCAGAGACCGTAAACATTCAGCGGGATTAAGTTTGTAAAAAATCAATGACTCACCAGACTAGCAACCTCTTCGCAGGGGGCGCCGATAAAATCCAACGAACCGTTCTGGACGAGACGCGTCTTGTCTGGTAATATTACCCAAGGCTCCACTATGAGTGAATTCAAGTTTTCCTGTCCGAATTGTCAGCAGAACATTGCGGCGACTTCCGAATATTCCGGCGCGCAGATCATGTGTCCCGCGTGTAACACGCCTCTTGTTGTGCCAGCGGCGCCGGATTCCCCTCCTCCCGCGCACGGTTCCAAGTTGTCCATGGCCCCCTCAACCACGAGTCACGCGGCCACCGGCACCGCCTTTGTCTCGCAAGGGCCGCCGACTCGCAGAAAAAAGAAGCGGACTGGCCTCTATGCCGGATTGGCGGCGGGCGGATGCGGCATCCTGGGAGTAATTATTTTCTGGCATCCGCTCGATGAATTAGGCCGCTCGACCTATACCAAGTACATCCATCACGATGTCGTCGCCCTGGAGCAGGCGCCCACCAATGTTCCGCCGCCACCGCCGCCGGACTTGGCGACGGAGGATATTCTTCAGAATGTCGCCGACACCTACAAGGGCCTCACCAACTATGCCGTCAAAGGACTTTCGGTGGCCGTAATCGACATCTCGGCGATCAAGGCTGGCCAACCGAAGCAGAATTCCACTGAGGGGGTTTCGCTGGAGTTGGGCCGGACCAATCTGTATCGACTTGAGTGGGAACTCAAGACAAGCGGCGCGCCGTTCAAAGGCGTGGCTTGGTCGGCGGGCAAGGGCGATTTTGTCGGTTACGGCCCGTATCCGGCCGCGAAGGCGAAAAACCGCGAAACGGCCCTGGCCACTGCAAGCGCGGCCTCGGAGGCCCAGTGCATCGCCCTGGCGCAGCTCTTCTTTGACGACACCAACAGTGTCGCCAGGCAGGCCGCCGCCTTTGCCAAGACCAATGGACCCAATCTGGCCACGCGGATCAATGGCCGGAATTGCTACGTGCTGGACGGGGAATTTGCCGCGCATGACCTGGTTCTTTGGATTGACAAGGAGAGTTTCCTGATTCCCCAGATTCAGTTCGTTTTCGGAGGCAAACTGGATGAAACGACGCTTAAAGGCATGCCTCCGGCCGAGAAGAACCAGTTGATGACATGGGCAAAATTGAAAGGCACCATCACTGAGACCTACCAGAACCCGGATGTAAACCAGGATTTGACCGCTTCCGCCTTTGACACTGAATTCGCGCCGACGCTTACCCCCGAAATGCAACAAGCGGGACCGGGCCGGGCCAAACGGGAACCCACGCGGGGGGCCAGCAGCCCGACCCAGCTCACGCGACGCCTCCGACCGGACCAAGGCCAGTGAGACTGTCGGCACCCCATGGCAGTTCTCTTGCAAAGTGTGCGATCAAGTTCATTCTTTGTGAACCTTCCATTTGGGAAAATTTGTTGAAATCTTCGCGTTCATATTGAGCCGGTCCGAGCCGTTGATCATCTGCAATGGCCATCCCGTCCAGGCTCACAAGCTCAGCATCGGCGCCTCGAAAAGGTTTCCCTTCTCCTGCGGAAGAAGCTATATGGAGCGGCGCCGTGCCAGCATGACCTTTTGAAACCGAATGGAAGGAAAGATCAAAATCGCCTTGATCGGCGCCGGCATGTTCGGCGGAGATGTCCATCTTCGAGCTTACGCCGATTTCCAACGCTCAGGCCTGGCGCCGCAGTTGGGTCGCATCGGCCTGGACCAATGGGCGCGCAATTTGGCCCCAATCTCCTTCGATCTGGCGGCGGTTGCGGCTCGAACTGAATCATCCGCCATGCGCGCGTGCGACATTTTTCAACAATCGACGGGCCATCGGCCGCGACACTATTTTGGCGCGGAGCCGTGGATGGATGTTTTGCGCGACGTGCCGGATCTGGATGTCATGGCGGTGGCCACGCCGGACCCTCTGCATACGCCGGTCATCCTCGCTGCTCTGCGACAAGGCGCTCATGTCATCACGGAAAAGCCGATGTGCCTTTCCATTCAGGAAGCCGACCAGATTGTGGAACTGGCGGTGGCGAAGAACCTGATTGTCTCCGTCGATATGCATAAACGGTTTGACCCGGACCATTTGCGGATTCGCCACGAAATCAAGACCCGGATCGGGGACCCCTTGTACGGCTTGGCCTATTTGGAGGAGCCGCTGGAGGTTTCGACACGCACGTTCAAGTGGGCGGCGCAAAGCGATCCGTTCAGCTACGTCGGCCCGCATTGGGTGGATCTGATCTGGCATTATTACCATAGTAAACCGGTTTCTCTTACCGCTGTCGGCCAAAAGAAGCGGCTCGCGATGGAGGGCATCCAGGCGTACGATGCGGTCCAGGTGCGTGTCGATTTTGCCAACGGCATGAGCATCCATTTTCTCAATAATTGGATCACACCGCCGGATTTCGAGGGGCCGGTCAACCAGGGGCACGAAATCGTCGGCGCCAGCGGAAAGGTGGAAAGCGACCAGCAATACCGCGGATTGCGCTACTGGCACAAGGACGGCGGCAGCCGGACCGTCAATACTCATTTCGCTCGTGAAGTCGCCCGCCCCGACGGCGGCAAAACCTGTGTCGGCTATGGCGTGGACAGCTTGACCGCGGGTCTGACAGCGATTTGCCGGCGCAAATTCCTCGGCGCCAGCCGCGACGAATTGGCGGCGTTCTATCCGACGGCCGAGGACGCGCGGTTGACGGTGGCCGTCGTCCATGCGGCAGCAATGGTGCGCGACCTGAATTTCAAATATACTCAAAGCGGCCTCGGCGCGCCCGTCACCGCGCGCTTTGGCTCCGATGGCATTACGATCATCGATCCCATCCGCGCGGGCGAGGGAGCGGAGGGCGTGTTCGCGCGCGTTTACCAGAAAGCCATTTGAAATGGGCCAAGAATTCGACATTACCCCGAGAGACGTGCCGCGTGTCGAGACGAAGTATCGCCGCATCGTCACTGCGTTGCCGCACCCGGACTCCGTGCCAGTACTGGCGAAGCTGCGGCGGTGCGAACCAGTCTCGATGCGCGGCCAGCCGCCGCTGGTATGGGACCGCGCGGAGGACATTTTTGTCTATGACAAATACGGCAACCGTTGGCTGGATTGGAGCTCGGGCGTGCTGGTGGCCAACGCCGGTCACGGAGCCCCGGAAGTTCGCCAGGCGATCATCGACCAGGTCACAAGCGGGCTGCTGCACAATTACGTGTTTCCGAGCCATGAGCGGGCGGACTTGGCCGACTACATTCTCCGCCTGGCTCCGACGGGACTAAACAAAGTATTATTGTTGACAACAGGTTCCGAGGCGGTGGAATGCGCAATCAAGCTGGCCCGCGCGCATGGCTTCAAGATCGGCGGGCCGCGCAAGATCGGCATCGTCGGGGCCGAGCGCGGTTTTCATGGCCGCACCCTGGGCGCCCAACAGGCCGGCGGCATCCCGGGGCTGAAACAATGGATCGTCAACGAGGATCCGGCCATCGTGCAGGTGCCGTTCCCGGACGGTTACTGGACGGAGAACACGAGCTTCGACCTGTTTCTGGAAACGCTCAAGAAAAAGGGCCTGACTCCGGACGCAGTCGCGGGCGTGATTTTCGAGACTTATCAGGGAGTTGGCCCGGATTTCGCGCCCAAACAGTACATCCAGGACCTGGCCCAATGGTGCCGCGCAAACAGAGTCGTTCTAATTCTTGACGAAGTCCAGGCCGGCTTTGGCCGCACTGGAAAATTCTGGGCCTTCGAACACTATGGCATGGCGCCGGACGTGATTTGCTGCGGCAAGGGCATCAGTAGTTCGCTGCCGCTCTCGGCAGTTATTGGACGGGGCGAGATCATGGACCAGTTTCCGCCGGGTTCGATGACCAGCACCCATGCCGGCAACCCGGTTTGCGCGGCCGCCGCGCTGGCCAGCTTGAAAAAGATTGTCAACGACAACCTGACGGGCAACGCCGAGCGCCTTGGGGCCATCCTGGAGCGCGGCTTGACTGCGTTGGGCCAGCGGCACGCCGGCGTCGTCGGCCGTTCTTCGGCCCGCGGATTGGTCGGTGGCCTGCAAATGGTCCGCCCCGGAAAAAAGGAGCCAAACGCGGCCCTGGCGCACGATATTGTCGAGCGGTGCTTTCACAAAGGGCTGCTCTTTTTCGCGCCGGTGGGAGCATGGGGTCAGACCGTCAAGATCGCCCCGCCGCTGACCATCACCGAGGAGCCGTTGCGCGAGGGCTTGGCTGTGTTGGGCCAGTCCATCGACGAAGCCTGCGCGGCGGCGTGAAATCTCGCTATTCGCCCCTCGTGTCGTGCCAACCGGCAATCGATTCAAGCGCACGGCCACGCGGCGGTTTCCTTAGTGCATTCATTGCGTCTGATATGTTCCCATTAATTGTCCTTCGGCGAGAATGTGGCCGTTCATCGCCTTGAGCAATTCCGCCTTTGTAAGGCCGGGCTTGAGATCCGGATTGAGGTCGAGCGCGTAAAGTTTGAAAAAGTAACGGTGCGGCTTGCCAGGTGGCGGTGCCGGGCCGCCGTATCCGATGCGTTTGAAATCGTTCACACCCTGTTGCGCTCCGTTGGCCAGCTCCGGCGATGCCGGCACCCCCTCCGAAAGTTCCACGGTGGCCGGCCGCAAGTCGTAAATCACCCAATGCACCCACGTGCCTCTGGGCGCGTCGGGATCGTCGCAAATCAGCGCCAGGCTCTTGGTGGCAGGCGGCACACCCGTCCAATGCAACGGGGGCGAAAGGTTCTGGTAATCGAACGCCTGCTGCTGGGGAATTGGCTGGCCATGGACAAAGGCGGTGGAGGTGAGGTAAAGTTTCATCGCAATTTCGGTGGGCAGTGGACTTTCCGCATCGCAGGCCATGATCATGCCAGCCAGCGACGCCGCGGCGAAAAACGTTAGGGTTCGCGCGCTCACAACACCACTTTACCCCGGAGAAAGCGTTTTCAAAAGTGAAAATTTCCGCGGAACTCTGGCAGGCCGTCAACGGTCGCCGAAAAGAATGCCGCGGATGGAACCGCTTGCCAAAACGGCGGACCATTTTAAACTGCCGGCCAAACTTATGGCTCTTCAACTACGCGACTCCTCGAAGTGCAAGTTTGACATCCTGGCCTTCGGCGAGTGCATGGTCCGTTTGGCGCCGCCGGGCCATGGCCGCATCGAATTCGCCAAAACACTCGAAGTCGATGTAGGCGGCGGCGAGTTCAACGTCGCTTACGGCTGCGCCCGGCTTGGCTTGCGCGCCGGCTTCATCAGCAAGCTCCCGGACAACCCGGTCGCGCGCATCATTCTCAATCACGCCCGCGCCGTGGGCCTGGATGTCTCCAATGTGCTCATGGAAAAATTCGACGGCGTCGGGCGTTCGGGGCGCGTCGGGCTTAATTTCACCGAAGTCGGCACCGGCGTGCGCGCGAGCGCGACGCTGTACGATCGCGGCCATTCTTCCATCAGCCGCATGAAACCGGAGGAAATCGACTGGGGGGAAATCTTCGGCCGACAGGGCGCCGTCTGGCTGCACACCGGCGGAATCATGGCCGCCCTCTCCGATGACAGCGCGGCGGCGACCAGGGCGGCGTTGCAAGCGGCGCGCGCGGCGGGGACCGTCACCAGTTACGATTTGAATTACCGCGGCAAACTTTGGACCAGCCAAAAAGCCATCGCCGTGACCAGGAGCCTCATTCCACACGTCCAGGTGCTCATCGGCAATGAGGAAGATTTTCAAAAAGCGCTCGGCTTCGAGGTCGAAGGCGCCAGGGCCGATTTGCGTCAGTTGCCGGTCCAGGCCTACAAACGCATGGTGCGCCGTGTGGTCAAGGCGTTTCCCCATATTCAGGCCGTCGGCACAACCCTTCGCGAAGTCAAGAGCGGCCTTGTCAATAATTGGGGGGCCATCCTTTGGCACGATGGAAGTTTTCACCAGGCGCGGCAATTCAAAGACCTTGAAATCGAAGATCGTGTCGGCGGCGGCGATGGCTTTTCCAGCGGCATTGCCTACGGATTCAGCAAGAAGATGCCGCCCGCGCAGACCGTCAATTTTGGCGCGGCCCTCGGCGCATTGCTGCAAACCACCCGCGGCGACACTTCGCAAGTGATGCTGGAAGAGGTCGTCCACGTGATGAAGGGCGGCTCTGCGAGAATACAACGTTAGGCCGCCATGCCCTCGTCGTATCGCGGCAGGTTGGCGCCATCGCCGACGGGCTTTCTGCACCTGGGTCATGCGCGGACATTCTGGACGGCGCAGGAACGGGCCGTCGCGGCCGGCGGAACACTCATTCTGCGCAACGAAGACCTCGATCCCAGCCGCTCTCGCGCGAAATTCGTCACGGCGATGCTGGAGGATCTGCGCTGGTTTGGCATTCGCTGGCAGGAAGGACCCGATTGCGGCGGCCCTTTTGCGCCGTACTCCCAGAGCGAGCGGTTCGACATTTATCGCGCTGGTTTCAACGCGTTGCGCTCCCGCGGCGCCATCTATCCTTGCTACTGCTCCCGTCAGGACGTGTTGCGCTCCCTGGACGCGCCTCATGCGGGGGATGACGAACCTCTTTATCCCGGCACCTGCCGAAGCAACTCGCGTCACCGCGGCCACCGCCCGCCAAGCTGGCGCTTACGCGTCCCGGACGGCGATGTCATCGAATTTAAGGACGGTGGCTTCGGAAAACAGCACTTTGTTGCGGGCCGGGATTTCGGCGACTTTGTGATTTGGCGCCATGACGAAACGCCGTCGTATCAATTGGCGGTGGTACTGGATGACGCGGCGATGAAGGTGTCCGAAGTCGTCCGCGGCGCGGATTTACTGCTCTCGACCGCTCGTCAATTACTCCTGTTTCGCGCGCTGGGATTTGACCCGCCTGCATTTTTTCATTGTCCGTTGATGACCAATCCGGCCGGAGTGCGCCTGGCCAAGCGGGATGGGGCGAACAGCTTGCGAACGCTCCGCGACCAGGGCTTTACTCCCGAGGCTATCCGCCGGACCTGGCTGTAAAACCTGTGCTCGCCAATTTTCCGCGGTTATGTAATGTCTGGAGAATGAATGCGTTCAATGAGGAATTGTCTTCCCGCTTAAAGGATGTCCGGGAGCAGGGGCTTTACCGCCAATTGCACCAGATGGATTCGCCCCAGCGCCCGCGCATCGAAATCGAGGGCAAATCGCTTCTTAATTTTTCGTCCAACGATTATCTCGGCCTCGCCAACGACCCCGCGTTGAAGGAAGCGGCGCTCGACGCTGTCAATAAGTTTGGCGCCGGCGCCGGCGCGTCCCGTTTGATTTGCGGGTCGATGGCGCCTCATTATCAATTGGAAGAGGCGCTGGCCTCGTTCAAAGAAATGGAAGCCGCCCTGACGTTTTCATCCGGTTACGACGCCGCCACCGGAACCATTTGCGCGCTTCTGGATAGCAATGATGTCGTCGTGGTTGATAAACTGGTTCACGCCTGCATCGTCGATGGCGCCCGGCTTTCCGGCGCAAAGTTGCGCGTCTTTGGCCATAACAATCTCAACGACTTGGTAAAAATTCTTCGCTGGGCGGACCGGCGACATGCCAGCCCTCCGATTTCCCAGACCGACCGCCGCCCGCGCACGTTGATCGTCACGGAAAGTATTTTTTCGATGGATGGAGATCAGGCGCCCCTGCGTGAAATGGTCGCGTTGAAGGAAAAATTCGGCGCCTGGCTGATGGTCGATGAGGCCCACGCCACTGGGTTGTACGGCAAATCGCGGCGCGGTCTGGCTGAGGAAAACGACGTCGCTTCGAATATTGAGATTCAAATGGGGACGCTTGGAAAAGCGTTCGGCGCCGCAGGAGGATACGTTTGCGGTTCACGACCGTTGATCGATTACCTGATCAATCGCGCGCGCCCGTTCATTTTCACCACCGCGCCCGCGCCGGCTGTGGCGGCTGCCGCGGCTGCCGGCGTGCGTTTTGTGCAGAGTGCGGCCGGCGAGCAACGGCGCAATCAGCTCTGGGCCAATGTGTCGCAAATCTCCCGTCACATCGAATCCAAAGGGAGCGCCATCATTCCGATATTGATCGGTGATGAAGAAAAAGCGTTGCAAATGTCCAGCGCTTTGCGCCAGCAGGGGATCTTTGTTCCGGCGATTCGTTTCCCGACGGTCGCGCTCGGCCAGGCCCGGTTGCGTTTGACTGTCAGTGCCGCCCATAGCCGGGACGACATGGATCAATTGATCGCCGCCCTGCGGTCTGTCAACCTGGCCTCACGCTCCTGAATTTGCCTTCTCCCGCGCAGTTGGACCGCAAATACGTGTGGCATCCGTTCACGCAGATGCGCGACTGGCTCAAACGCGAGCCCATCGTCATCGTTGCCGGACGCGGCGCCATTTTGCGCGACGCCAGGGGAAAAGAGTATCTGGACGCCAACTCCTCCATCTGGACCAACCTCCACGGCCACCGGAACGTGGCGATCGACGCCGCTCTCAAAAGCCAGTTGGGAAAAATCGCGCACTCCTCCGCCCTTGGACTTGCCAACCAACCCGCATCGTTGCTGGCTGAAAAATTGGTCCGCCTGACCAGTCCAACAGCGCGCCGGGAACTCCGCAAGGTCTTTTTCTCCGACGATGGTTCCACTGCCATGGAGGCGGCATTGAAGATGGCGTATGAATTCGCCCGCCGCGCCGGCCGCTCCATCAAACCAAAGTTCCTATCGTTGCAATCTGCCTACCATGGCGACACGGTAGGTGCCGTGAGCCTCGGGCACATCGATCTCTTTCGCAAGGCTTACAGCGGTTTGCTTTTCAAGAGCGACAGCGTTGCCGCGCCATTTTGCTATCGTTGCCCCTTCAACCGCGCCAAACCCGAACGCGCCGATGCCCGGCTGTATCGGAAATGCAATTGGGAATGCGCGCTCCAGTTGGAGCGCAAATTTGCCGCCCAAAAGAAAAAGGGCGATCCTTACGCGGGGTTTGTTTTTGAGCCGCTCATACAAGGCGCCGCCGGCATGGTTCCGCAACCCCAGGGCTGGCTCCGCCGCGCCGCCGAAATCGCACGCGCCCATGGGTCGCTCTTGATCGCTGATGAAGTGATGACCGGTTTTGGCCGCACCGGCCCGCTTTTCGCGTGTCACAGTGAATCTGTTTCGCCGGACCTGATGGTCCTTGCCAAAGGAATGACAGGCGGCTATCTGCCCATGGCCGCCACACTGGCAACGCAGAAAATCTTCAATTCGTTCCTGGGTCGATACGATCAGTTCAAGACCTTCTTCCACGGCCATAGTTACACCGCCAATCAACTCGGCGCGGCCGCTTCGCTGGCCAGCCTGCGTTTGTTGGAATCCCCGTCTCTGATCCGGGCCCGACGTCAACTCCAAAGAGTTTTGGCCCGGTCTCTGCCGTCACTATGGTCTCTTCCCAACGTCGGCGATATCCGCCAGGTCGGATTAATCGCCGGAGTCGAGTTGGTCAGGAACTGGAAAACGCGCGAACCCTTCCCCTTGCGAGAGCGGATCGGCATTCGCGTCTGCGAGGCCATGTCCCGCCGCGGGGTTCTCACGCGCCCCGTAGGCAATGTGATCGTGGTGATGCCGCCCTTCTGCACCACGGCATCCCAGGCGCGACGAATCGTCTCCGTCTTGCGCGATAGCGTGGAAGAAGTCTGCGGCCCCTAATTGGAAGAGATCGCCAACACGTCCTACGGCTGGTCTTCAACGGGCGGAATGGAGTCGATCGACGGTGCGTTGGTGTTAGACTCGTTGCCCAATTTCTTCCTGTTCTTCGCCGCTTCCTTGGCCCGCTTCTCCGCGTCGCGGGCCAACTGGGCTTCAATGGCCGCGTTGCGCGCTTCCTCTTCCTGGCGAATTTCAAGTTCAGCCTGCTTGACGCCGGAGAGCTTGTTCCGTTCGGTGGTGGCCACTAGGGCGGCGGCGGCCGGGGTCGGCAACACCGTCGGACGCATGAGCATGATCAGTTCGGTGCGGAGATTCTGGGTTGATCGGCTCTTGAACAAATTGCCGAGCACCGGAATGTCTTTCAGATACGGAACCCCGGAATCGGATACGGTGCGGCTGTCGCTGATGAAACCGCCCAGAATAATGGTTTCCCCGTCCCGCACCGCCACTTTGGCGCCGGCCTGGCGCTTGGTGGTTGTCGGCACGCTGCCGACCCCCGCGATTTGCACGCCCGGCCCGAGTTGCTCGACATCGGCCTGAATGTCCATGACCACCAAGCCGTCGGGATTGATCAATGGCAAGACCTGCAAATGAATGCCGACCTCCAATTGCGTGTACTGCGAACTGGGTCCGCTGCCGTACCCATAGTTATAAGTGCCCGTCACGTAGGGCACAGTGTTGCCGATGAACAAATCGGCCGGCACCGCGTGCGACGTTTGAATCCGCGGGCGGGACAGGACATTGACCCGGCTGTCGCCGGCCACGGCTTCCAGCACAACGTTCAGGTCGTTGCCAAATTTGGCGAAATAGCTGAAGCCTCCCGGAAGATTGGCCAAAGTCGCGCCGCTGGGCAGTGCGCTGCTGGCCGTGCCGTTGCTGCTGGAGGTCGAGCCGGTTAAAAAGCCGGACGCGGCGCTGCTCAAATTATTCAGGCCGCCCGCGCCGGCGAACGAGCCGGCATTTTGCCTCTGGACCAGGTAACTGACACCCGTGCTCTCCGTTCCCGTCAAGTTGATTTCCATGACGATCGCGTCGATCAGCACCTGCGCCAGCACGACATCGAGCTTGCCGATGATGTCCTTGATCATCTTCATATCGTCATCGTTGGCAAAAACGAGCAGGGAATTGGTCCGTTCGTCGGCAATGATCTTGGTCTGGCCAAAAAGCGTGAATTGCCCGGCGCTTGCCGCGTTGGAAACAATCTTTTGGAGATTATTTTGAAACGAACTCCGCGCGCTGGTGGCAGCGGAGCCAATGCCGCCGGTCGTGCTCGCCGATGGCTGGCCGGGATAGCCGCCAGAGTTATTGCCGCCAAACCCATTTCCGCTCGTTCCGCCGAAGCCCCCCGATGTGCCATTTCCGCTCCGACTATTGCCGAAATTTGCGCCCGAGCTGCTCTTGCCGACGGACGTCCCGCCGCTGGCTCCCAAGGCGCTGAGGGCCGCGGCGATGTCGCTGGCCAGGGCGTACTTGATCGGAATGACCTCCGGCTTGACAATCAGCGGCGTCAGCACGTCAATTTTTTTCACCATCTCCAGCATTCGAGCGACGTTCTCCGCGTAATCCCGAAGGATCAGCGTTTGGGTGCTGGGCAGCGCGATTATGCTGTTCGGAATCCGCGAGAATGGCTTGAGAATTTCCACCAGGTCTTGCACGGCGGCGTATTTCACCTGGATGATCTGCGTCACAAATTTGCCGGCTACCGGCAAACTCGTATTTGACGAAATCACTCCACCAGCCGCCGCCGCCGCTGTCTCCGTGACGACCTTGGCAAATTTATCTCCAATGGGCACGATCGTGATTCCATTCATTCCGAGAATTGTTTCCAACGCAATGATCGCTTCGCTCCGGGTCAGTGGGCTTTCCGTTTTCAGCGTGACTGTGGCGCTCGGCGGGATGGCCTCGGAGCCGGCGGTGGCCCGCAACAGCGTCCGGCCCACCAGGTCCGAGTAAATATCCAGCAACTGCTCGACGGGAATCGCGGGGAATGTATAACTGATATCGGCCTTTTCGCCCTCCAATCCGGTGGACGTGGCGTTCGTTGAAGGCCCCGTAGAGGGCGGCGTGACAGTTGTCGCTGGAGGCCCTGGAATTACGGGAAAATGAGGAACGGGAGGGGCGCCGGGTGCGCGGGTCGTGGTCGTCGCGCCGGCAGGCGTGTTGGCCGGGGCGCCCGCTGGGACGCGGCGCTGCGGGACTTGAACCTGGGCGACCTGCCAGCCGTCGGGGGACAGAGAGTCTGGTTCGGCGCGTAGGCCAGTTGCCACGGCGCAGAGCAGACATAGGAGCATGAAACGATTCAAGTTCATAAACAGTTTACCCGGCCGATTTATTTGTGGGCGCATACGGTGTTCTTGGAAATGTACCTGGCATCTGCGGTCCGCGCTGGCCGGGCGGCCACGGCCTGCCTGGCGATTGTCCGGGCGGTATTCCGGGTGGTAGTCCGGGCCTTCCTCCAGGGCCGGGCTTGACGAGCGCGGGATTGGGCTTGATCGGCGTGGGGGCTGACCCCGGCCTTGTTCCAGGTGCCCCTTTCGGTTTGGCGGCAGCCTGCTCCGGCGTCGCCGCCCTTTTTGCGTAATTGGCGGTCAAAGTAATCGCGCCGCGCAGGCGGTAACGGTTTTGATCCTGGGGGCTTAGCTCTAGTTCGCTCACACGAATCATCGCCGGGTCGCCGCCTATGTCGTAAAGGAAGCTGATCAATTGCGGCTCCTGGCTGTCAACATTGATCTTGATCGATTCCTCCTCGAAAAACTCGTTGGTCTTGGGCTGTGCGCTGCCGGGATTGTAATTGACCACGTTGACGCCGGTCTTCCGCGCCTGGGTCATGATCGTGCTCTGCAACTGGACTTGTTTGTCCATCACACCGGTGCCTTCCTGGCGCACCAATTGTGCCAGTTGCTTTTGCAATCCGTTGGTCGGGTTGGTGTCCAGCGCTATCTGTTTATTGTAGATCTCGATGTTCTTGCGCATCGTCTGGAGTTGGTTGCTGATACGTCTCCATTCGTGGAAATGCGGCCATACGAACAACAGGTTCAGCACGACGATCACCACCATTCCGATGGCCACCACGATGCGCCGTTCCTGGGGAGTCAAATTCAGTTGATCCAGAAAACTATTCACTACCCGCCTCCTTGAGTTGGCAAGTGAATCCCCATTGGGTGACCTCACCGCGGCTCTCCATGCGCGGCGGCGTAATATCCGAGAACATACTCTGATCGGGCCGGTTCGGATTGTTGACATGACGCAGCTCTTCGTTGAACTTGCCCACGTCGTCCGCGTCATCCGTGACGGCCGCGCCACGGAGATCAACTCTTCCACGCTGAAAATAGAACGATTGCAGCGTAATGCTTTCGGGCATCGTCTCCGCGACGGCTTTTAAGCAATCCAGCGCCTTGTACTTCAACTCCTGACGGTCCAGAAGAATCTTAATTTGCTCGGCGTCCTTCAACGCGTTGGTGTAACTGCCGCTGATGCTGGCCAGATCTTGACTCACCCTGTTGTACTTCAATTTCAGCACGTACAGCGCTCCGAAATAAATGAGTACACCGATGATATACGCGCTCAGGACCCCGACCAGCCCGCGCATCCACAGCCCGTCCACGAACTGCTGGTGATAACGCGCCGCGAACTCCCGCGGCAACAGGCTTGTGTTGGCGGCGTCGTCCACACAACGCCTCGCGCTAAGCGCCGCCAATTGCGCTTCCGTCGCCGCTGGATGAAGTTTCAGTTCCTGGCCCGCCTCCTTAAAGACCGTCTCCCAAAATCGCGTATCCGCCGCGCCTGCCACCAAATGAACTGTCGGCGCGCTGGTCAGCCACCCGTCCAATTCTCCCGACCATGCGATCTGCTCCAATTGCGTCTTAAGTTGCGCACCCCGTTCCGGCCCCGGTGTCAGCAACACCAGGGTCAGGTTTTGCGCCGTGCCCCCGTACCACCATACCGCCAGGACCGGCTCGTTTTCGCCACTCGGAAAAATCCACACCCCGTCCTCTTGGATGTCGGCGGCCAGAAGCTGGTCCAGGCCCGGCGTCTCCAGACGGTCTGCCAGATATCCTTCACCCTCCAGTTCTCCAAGAAACTCCTCCACGCCAGAGCGGGCGGCTACGATGACAATGACCGTTTGCATCCCTTCGGGCTTGTCCAGCGGACGCGGCAGCAAATAAAAACTCCATACCATTTGCGCCACCGGCAGCGGAGAGAGCTTTTCCATTTGCAGCTCGATCATTTGCGCGATTTCCGCGGGCTCCGACGCCGGCAATTGGACCGCGCGCAGGAACACCTTGTCGGCCGGCAGCCACGCGATATTGAGTTTGTGGCGGAAAAGGGACTGCCAGTCCTTGGCCGCCATCGTTGGCGGAATCGCTTCGTTGAGCAACAGTGTCTTTTCGCCCTGGACTGTGAAGTTGTCCCCGGCCGGCGAAAGCTGCCAAATCCGCCGGCCGCTGGCACTGGTGTGAAGGACGTTGACGATTTGCCAGCGGGCCATCAGGAACCTTTCGGCCATGCCGGAGACTTGGAGTCCTCCATCAGGGACTTGAGGTGTTCCTCGGTTTGCGTCACACGCAGCACTTCTTCGATGGTTGTCTTGGTCTCGATGACTTTTTTCCAGCCGTCGTCCCGCAGCGTTCGCATCCCGTTTTGAATCCCTTTCTGCGCGATGCTGGAGGCGGTGGCCCGATTCAGGATCAGGGAACGAAGCTCTTCATCGATGAACAACAATTCGTAAATGCCCTGCCGCCCCTGGTAGCCGAACTGCCGGCACTCCTCGCATCCAGCCCCCTTGCAGAATTTCGTGCTCTCAATGTCCTTTTCCGGAAAGCCAATGCGCTTTAGGTAAGCCAACTCCACTTTCTGCTCCATCTTGCATTTGGGACAGATCGTGCGCACGAGGCGTTGTGCCAGAACGGCCTCCACCGACGACGCCACGAGGAATGGCTCGATTCCCATGTCCACCAGCCGCGTGAACGCGCTGGGGGCGTCGTTGGTGTGAAGCGTGCTGAATACAAGATGCCCCGTCAGCGCCGCCCGAATGGCGATTTCCGCCGTCTCCAGGTCGCGAATCTCCCCCACCATGATCACATTGGGGTCCTGGCGCAGGATATGGCGCAATCCCATCGCAAACGTCAGCCCGATGTCCGACCGCACCGCAATCTGGTTAATCCCCTTGAGCTCATACTCGACCGGTTCCTCGATCGTGATGATTCGCTTGGTCACAGAATTGATCGTGCTCAGAAACGCGTAGAGCGAGGTCGATTTGCCCGAACCCGTGGGCCCGGTCACAAGGAATATGCCGTGAGGTTTGATGATGATCTCGCGAATGCGCGATTCCTCCTGCATCGCAAAACCCAGCTTGTCCAGGCTCAGGAAAATCTTGCCCCGGGTCAATAATCGCAGTGACACGCTCTCCCCGTACACCGTCGGCACCGTCGAAACGCGGATGTCTATTTCCTCGCCCTTGATCCGGACGTTGATGCGCCCGTCCTGCGGCAGCCGCTTCTCGGCGATATTCATGCCAGACATGACCTTGATGCGCGAAATCAACGAAGCCTGAAAGCGCTTCAATTGCGGCGGCATTGGCGTCTGGTGCAATATGCCGTCAATCCGGTAGCGGATTCGCAATTCATCCTCGGCTGGCTCAAAATGAATGTCGGTGGCTCGGTCCTTGTAAGCCTCCCATATAATCTGATTGACAAAGCGGATGACGCTGGCTTCCTGGTTGTCTTCGGTGATCTCCTTGTCCTCCGCCAGCGAGTCCAGGTCGTCGTCATCCTTGGCAATTTCATCGAGCGTTTCGGCCCCTACGCCGTAAAACTTCTTGAGCGACTTCTCGATTTCCGCTCGCGGAGTCAGCGCAAATTGGACCGGCACCCGCGCGTCAAACTGCACCGCCCCGAGCATGGCGGCGTCGAAAGGATTGCTGACCACCACCTGGAGCTGCCCGTTCTCAAACCGGATTGGGAGCACAAAATACTGGAAGGCGACTTTGGTGGAGATCTTTTTGCGCGCCTCGGGGGAAACCTCCGTTTTGGACAGCTCGACGTAAGGCCATCCCAACGCCTTGGCAAGTGCTTGGAGGAACGTGTCTTCCGTGTTGCCCTTTTCCCGCGCGATGAACGAGAGCAGGGTTTCCTGCGAGCCCCCTTCCAGCGCCACACGCCAGGCCTTGATCCACTCATCGAACTGGCGGGGAGTGGCCAGGTTGTTCCTGTCCAGCAATGTTTTGATTGAGACAATAGCCATTATTAGCGTTCCACACTCTTTGAACAAAGGAGGATATGAAAAGTTGCGCCAAGGTCAAAGGATTTACCGGCAGCGCGCCGGCCGCATCCAAGTTTTTGAGCGTGGCGCGGCAAATAGGGCGTCGGCGGCGGCGTTGGCCTGGCAAAACGGGCATGCACCCCCTCCCACTTTGCCTAGACAATCCAAAGCGGCTTGGGTAAACACTGCGCATGATCCGAGTGTTCCCTAGCGTCTTGCTATTGGTTCCGGCTTATAACGAGGAGCACCGGATTGGGCCTGTTTTGCGCAGTTACGCCGAATTCTTCCGCGCGAATTATCAGGGCAAATTCCAACTGGTTGTTGTCCTCAACGGCTGCCGCGACAACACCATCGGGGTCATCCAATCCGTTGGGGCCGAGTTTCCCGAGGTCAGCGCCGTGGATTACTCCGAACCCATTGGCAAGGGAGGCGCCCTGATCGAGGGTCTGAAGATGGCCCCGCGCGCGGACCTGATCGGATATGTCGATGCCGACGGAGCAACCGAACCGGCTGCGTTTCTTGATTTGGTGCGGCATGCGGACCAGGCGGATTGCGTGATCGGTTCCCGCTGGGTCCCCGGCGCGGTGCTGCACCAGATGCAAACGGGGCAGCGGAGATTTGCCAGCCGCAGTTTTCACGCGATCGTCCAGGTTCTGTTCCACATGAACATCAGCGACACCCAGTGCGGCGCCAAAGTCATTCACCGCGCCGCGGTGGAAAAAGTGCATTCGTCCTTATGCATTGCCGACATGGCTTTTGACATCAATCTTCTTTATCTTTTGAAGCGGAATGGATTGACAGTCCTTGAGGTCCCAACGGAATGGACCGACAAGACCGGCTCCAAGGTGACATTGGGTAGAACCTCACTGACAATGCTCCTTTCGGTCATTCGCCTCCGTTTGATCTATTCCCCGCTTAAGGGCCTTCGCCCTTTTTTTACTCCACTGGAGAACTGGCTGTATGCGAAACTGCGCGCGCCCCGACCGAATCCCGACCCGAAACAGTAGCCGCCGCCCGCCCTCGCGAAAATTGCGCCGCAAGGGCGCATAAGAGCGTGCTGGCCAGGCCCATGGTCTGAATGACGCGGATGAACGCATCGAACGGCGCCATTCGCACCAGGGCCGGCGCCTGCATGCATAGCGCCGCCGCATACGCCGCCGGAACAAGCATCAGCCACGGCACGGCCTTGAATCGCGCCTGCGCCAGTATATGCTGCACGAGAACGTTGGCCACCGTCAGCGGCAGCAATGCCCAGGCGAACCACGGCACCAGCGGCGCCGCCTTCCACATCTCGGGATTTGTAAAGTACATCAACCGCAGTGGCAATCTTGGAAAAAGCGTGCAGCCCACTGCCGCCACGCATCCGAATAGTATTGTTGCCATCAGCGTCATGCCCAGGCTGTCGGTCCCTTCCCGGCGCGCCACGCTTTGCGCGACCCGGGCGAACATGACCAGGGCAACCGGCGCTATGAATTGAATGATGGCAAACCCAGTGAGCATGGCGCCGCTGTACAGCGCCGTTTCCCGCGTGTCCGCGAACAGCCCCTGGACAAAGAGCATGTCAACACTGGACATCAGGAGAATTGTTCCCAGTCCGAAACTCAACGGCAGCGCGCCGGCGAACCATACCCGCCAATCGAACGTCACTTTCGGCCGGGCGCGCCAGATCGACCGCGTCAGCGCGCCTCCGATGATCACCGTGACGAGTTGCCCGGCGAAAGCCGCGAACATCGCGCCGGCGGCCTTGCCGTTGAGAAAGCGGACGATCAGCAGCATGAGCGTGAAACGGCCAACGCCGTCGGTGATTTGCAGCCAGCCCAATCCGCCAAATTGATGCCGGCCCTGCAGCAGCCCCTTGAAAATCGGAATCCACAAGCCTGTCAACGCAACCATCAGCGTGAAATAGAGGCTGACAGGGTTGCGGATTTTGAGCAAATTCGACAGTGGCCGGGAGGCGGCGAGCACGACGCTGGCGGAAACAAACCACACCACGAAAGTGGCCAGGAGAAGCGCCCGCGACGTGGCAATCAATTGCTGCTCTTCCTTTTCGTCGGTAGCCGCGGCGGCCTGGCGGGCGACGACTGTTTGCAAAGCTGCAAACGGAACTCCCATGATGATCAGCAACCGCAGCAGCGCCACAAAAGTGGAATATTGCCCCGGCCCCATTTGGCGCGCCACGGTGTGAACCAGCGCCATGAAAAATCCGCCCGCAAATGTGGCGATGACCATCCAACTGCTCTGTCGGAAAAAGGCGGATTTGCGGTTCACACTCATCATTTAACTACGGCAGCGCCCGGAAGAACTTGAGCAGCATTGCGGCTGCTCGATCCACGGATTTCAATTCAACCCACTCGTCAGCCGTATGGGCTTGGGCGATGTCGCCCGGCCCAAAAACCACGCTCGGAATTCCCGCCTGCGCAAGCACCGACGCGTCGCAAAAATAATTGACTCCACACGGCTTGGATTGCCGGGCCACCTTTAGCAGACTTTTCACCACCGGGAGGTTCGGGTCGGTTTCCATCGGAAGGCAGAAGTGCGACTTTTGCCCCTCGATTGACGCGATCAAACCACGCCGTCGCAACAAGCCCCGCAGTTCATCGCGCACCGATTTTTCGCTTTCGCCCGGCAACGTCCGGCGGTCGGCGCTGGCGACGCAACGCGCGGGGACAATGTTCGGCTGCGTGCCGCCTCGGATTGAACCGACACTAATCGTCCCGCAACCGAGCAACGGATGGCGCCGCCGGCGCAATTGCCGGGCGTAATCGGTCTCCAACCAGTCCACCACGCGGGACATTTCGTGGACCGCGTTCTTGCCTAATTCGGGACAGGAACCGTGCGCCGCTTTGCCGCGTGTTTCGATGCTAAGCCACACGCTCCCTTTGTGCGCGGTGATGATGCGGAGGCGAGTGGGTTCGCCGACGATGGCCAAATCGACGGGTTTTCCGATGGAAGCAAATGCGCGGGAGCCTGCCTGGGCGTTCTCCTCGTCGATCAAGCCGGCGAGAATGACTTCCGTTGCGGTTGGACGGCGTCGTTCCCGCGCCAGGACGCTCAGGGCTGTGAACATGGCGGCGATTGAACCCTTGGTGTCGCAGGCGCCGCGTCCGTAGAGGCGGCCTTTCGTCACGCGCGGAAGGAACTGGCCTTCAGAGGACGGCGCCACGGTGTCCATGTGGGGGGCCAACACAATGCGTTGTTTGATCCTGCCGGCGGGCGTCAGCCTGGCGATCACGTTTGAGCGGCCCGGCGCCACTTTCTGAAAATCGACGTCCAATCCCGCCCGCCTGGCCGCGGCTCCTAGGTATTCGGCCACGCGGGCCTCTCCGGCATCGCGATGGCCCTCCGGCAGAAACGCCGGGTTGACGCTGGGCAGGGCAACAAGTTCGCCCAGGAGTTTCTCCGTTTCCGTCACGTCGCGATGTTAAGGGTAAATACCAAACTTTACACTTTAAACTTTAAACGTTGCAGGCGAGTATCTCGCGCCATGTCGAACGAACCTTTGTTGGAATTGGAATTGCCCGGTGTCAAAAAATTGAAGAGCGGCAAAGTCCGCGAGGTTTTTGATTTGGGCGAGCACTTATTGTTTGTCGCCAGCGACCGCATCTCTGCCTTTGATTGCGTGATGCCCAACGGCATCCCGCGCAAGGGTGAGGTGCTGACTCAGCTTTCCTATTTCTGGTTCGCCCAAACCGCCGGAATTGTCCCAAATCACCTTGTTTCCAAACCCGGTGATCCGCTGCCTGCCGTGCTTCAGGGATTTTCACACCAGTTGGATCGCCGCAGCATGATCGTCAAAAAGGCGCGGCCCCTGGCCATTGAATGCGTCGTGCGCGGTTATCTTTCCGGTTCGGGCTGGAAGGATTATCAAAAGACCGGCTGCGTTTGCGGCCTCAAACTCCCGACGGGCCTGCGCGATTCCTCGCGTCTGCCGGAACCGCTCTTTACGCCAGCGACCAAGGCCGAAACCGGGCACGACGAAAATATTTCCTTCGACCAGGCCTGCGAGATCACCGGCCCGCAGATCGCCGGCAAGGCGCGCGATCTGAGTCTGAAGATTTATTCCTTTGCCGCCGAATACGCCCTCAAACGCGGGATTATTATCGCGGACACGAAATTTGAATTCGGGCTGGTCGATGGAACGCTGGTCCTCATTGACGAAGTTCTCACGCCCGATTCCTCGCGCTTCTGGCCGGCCGACAAATACGAGGCGGGACGCGGGCAGCCGAGTTTTGACAAGCAGTTTGTGCGCGATTATTTGGAAACCCTTTCGTGGAACAAGCAGCCGCCCGCGCCGGCCCTCCCGCCGGAGGTCATCGCCAAGACAACCGGCAAATACCTTGAGGCTTACGAACGGGTGACGGGGCGGCCGCTGTGAGAGGCTGTTCCAAAACCCGCCTCTAAGGGTTGATCACGAGGCATGAGAAATCTGGTCGAGGATTTTTTGGTTTACCTCCGGCATGAGCGCGGACAATCCGGGCAAACCGAAAAGACTTACGCGGCGCTGCTTTTCAATTTTGTTTCATGGGCGGAGCGACGCGGCCTGAACGATTGGAAGGAGATCAAACTTCCGGACTTGATGACGTTTCTGGAGGAGGAGCGGACACGCCAACTGAAGAACCAGCCCGAGGATTCCACGCGAAAGCTCAGTTCCGAAAGCCTGTACCTGCAAATCGCCGCGTTGCGCGCCCTCTACAATTTTGCGGAATCGGAAAAATTTCTGCCGCTAAACATCGCGGGAAGTCTTCCTTTGCCGGGCCGTTGGAAGAGGCTTCCCAAATCGCTCTCGCGCTCCGAGGTGGAAACGTTGCTTGCCGCCGAAAAGCCGGCCACGCCCGCGACCCTGTGCGACCAGGCCGTGCTCGAACTGGCCTACGCCTCCGGCCTGCGCCTGGCCGAATTGCGTGGAATCAGGCTCGAACACCTGCATCTCGACGCCGGGTTTGTCACC
The DNA here is from genome assembly GCA_035511075.1 of Vulcanimicrobiaceae bacterium. Taxonomy (GTDB): domain Bacteria; phylum Verrucomicrobiota; class Verrucomicrobiia; order Limisphaerales; family Palsa-1400; genus DATAUD01. The sequence continues at coordinate 2,963 of DATKFW010000107.1, read as the reverse complement.
GTCATCGGCAAAGGCAACAAGGAGCGCGTCGTCCCGCTCGGACGAAAAGCGATCGGGGCCATCAACAGTTATCTGGCAGCCGGCCGGCCGGAATTGGTGACCGGCAAATCCCCCGCCAACTTATTTTTGACCCGCCGTGGCCGTCCTTTTGCGGCAACGACGCTGTGGCTGCGCATCAAGCGTCGCGCGCGACGGGCGGGCATCGAGCGCAATGTGACCCCCCACATGCTCCGCCACAGTTTCGCCACGCATCTATTGGAAAACGGCGCCGATTTGCGGGTGATCCAGGAGTTGCTGGGCCACAGCAACATCAGCACGACTGAAGTTTACACGCACGTCGCCGTTTCGCGCCTGCGCGAGGTCCACCGCCGTTTCCATCCGCGCCATTAAGGCGTTTGACGCTTCGGAAAACTCGCCGAGTAAAACGGTTGCGGGCGCGCAAACGGAACGGTTATCCTCGCCCAGGCTAAAGAATGCAATGGACCACCCATCTGAATTGGGGCCATGTTGGCGAAGCAGTTTGGTCGGCCTGATATGCGAACCCCTGGATGAGCGCGCTCATTTATATTGAAACCAGCGTTCCGAGTTTCTACCACGAAACGCGGCCCGATCGTGACCGGCAATCGCGCCGCGATTGGACACGTGGTGGGCACTGCCGAGGGTTGATCAGGAATGGGTCATTGGACTACCCGTCATTTCTGAATTGGAAGAAACGCCCCAGCCCAAACGCGACAAAGCCCTCGCGCTCATCGCCGAACTTCGCCTGCTACCCTACGCCCTGGAGATCGCCGAGATAGTCGAAGTCTATTTTGCCCATAAACTCATGCCACTGGAAGCGCAAGGCGATGCCGAGCACCTGGCGCTTTCAACATTCCACAATTGCGACATGCTCGTGACGTGGAACTGCAGGCACCTTGCCAACGCCAACAAATTCGGGCATATTCACCGTGTCAATGCGTTGCTGGGTTTGCGAACGCCCGCGCTCGTGACCCCGCTCCAACTGCTGGAAAAAGACGATGAAAACGAAACATGATGACGGCCTGGAATGGCTGCGCGAAATCCGCCGCAAAATGGCGGCAAAATTTGAACACGATCCGCGCAAGGCAGCCGCGTATTATCAGAAAATGCAGGAGCGCTACGCTGGCCGCCTTTACAGCCGCGACCATGCGGCAACGGTCAAATGAAAAGGGACATCCTGCCGGAGGAGGATTGAAACCATCACGCGCCTGTTAACGACTCAGCCATTAATGCTCTTGTTGGGTCCTCTCGCCACGCCAAGACCCGTCTTCTCGAATTTGCAAGGTGCGAGTACGTCGCCTTATCGGCCCCGTCGCGATCGCGCAGCAACTCAGGCGCATGGGCTGGGACGAACAGGACTCAGGATGAGCAGGAAAGGAGAGGGGCGGAAGGCGGAATTGGTCCGCCGTTTTTTTCAAGAAGAAACGACGATGGCGCTGGCCCGGATAGCCCAGCGCCTGAGAACGGGCAGTTGGGACTGCGTTGCAAACCTTCTGAAAGCAAAGGTAAAAAGTGCAAATATCTGGCGCTGACACTGGGACGCATGTCGCCGTTTCGCGCCTGCGCGAGGTCCACCGCCGCTTCCATCCGCGCCAGTAGAGCGGTTTAAGAAATACTGTAGCCGTTTGGCCGAATGGAATTAAGAAACGGTCCTTTTGGGTTTTGGCTTCGTTTCGACTCAGTCACAGGCCACTGCGGGAGCCAGCACAATACACGAGATGCACCGCAAAGCGGATGCTATGCCCCTTCGCCGAAGCCTCGCAAAAACCCAAAAATCCTCGCTCCAAACGGCCACAGTATTTCTTAAAACGCTCTTGCATGCCGCTTGCGGCGCGCGGAATGCAGATGTTCCTCGGCCGCCCAACGGGATCGGGATCAACCAAGGATGGCCCGGATGTCACTGATAGTCTGCTTTTGCGGGTCATCGCCAAGGTGGAAGTATAAATATTGAGGACCCTTTGGTGACCCTCATCGCCTGGGGCAGAGTCGATTTGGCCAGCCGGGCCAAAGGGTCTCCGGAGAAAGTGGCCATCGCCGTGCGCCTGCGCCGGGAAACCGCCATGACCATGCAATGGGTTGCGGCCCGGTTGAAGATGGGCAGCTGGACCCATGTCTCCAATCTCTTGTGCGCGAAAGGAAAAAATGACAAATGCACAGATTGTGTCAAAAGTTAGGACTGACACCTGCACTCTGCACTAAAGTTAGGACTGACACCTGCACTAAAGTTAGGACTGACACCTGCATGTGCACGACACCTGCATCCTGCACTTAGTTTTAACGAACAAACCGGGTAGATGCAATGTTAGTACTGTAAAGAGTGATTCCTGCTTCGGCCCAGGTATCGTCGCGATAGTCAAGAGCATGGAAATTTGTTAAGGTCAGAGTTGAACCCTGAACACCGAGAGTAACCTGGCGGATGCAGTCGACTGAGTTTATTCCCCAGCTTGAAAATGGAAACCATGATTTGACGCGGGCTGTCGCGGTAGCAAGTTCCGAAATTGATCGTATCGATTGAGGCTTGCCGCCATTGGCGGTAGACGATCGGAAGTCGGACCGGAATGTTAGCTTGCCAGAATGTGGGGAATAAGAGAGAACGGTGGTTCGGATATCCCCGGGGTCGCCAGAAATAGTCAGGTCAGGTGATGACGAATCGGGATTTGCCCCTCGTCGTGTGAATTCGAGGTAGACATCGGGATTGTTGAGTAGCTTCGCCGTATTCTTCCACATTGCGATGAATCTGGGCGATTCGGATTTCAGCGCCCTCATCCAAAATTCGTTTGTTAGGCTTTCGGAACCCAGGCGAGAAGAGGTGGACCCCTAATTTTAGACCACAGGTAAGTTTCGATTTTCGCCGGTTTGCTGTAGATAATAAAGAGCAGACCTATGAAAGCAAAACGCAAACGGCACAGTGCGGCCTTCAAGGCCAAAGTGGGATTCGAAGCCCT
>DATKFW010000106.1:0-15331 GCA_035511075.1 Vulcanimicrobiaceae bacterium | reverse complement strand
GTCCTGCACCAAAAAACCATTCCGGGTTTAGGGGCATCACAAGGTTTTCGCGTTTGCGGCAACACGAATCTTTGTAAGGCAAGCATCTTCGTTGGTTGTCGCCTGAATGCTTGCTCTGTCCTTCGTTGGCTGCCTAAACTTTGAACATGAATGGAAATGTGACATGGCCGACGTACAGTGCGGTTTTGACCAGCCTAATTGCATTAGCCATTAGTTATTTCCAATATCGTGCAACTCGCACAAAGTTCCGAATCGACCTTTACGAAAAACGCTTCAAAATTTACGAGGCAACTTTGGCATTCCTTCGCGCTGCTGCCTCTCAGGACGTAAAACTTGACGAGATGATCGCTTTCGATAAGGCGCGTAATGAGGCTTTCTTTTTGTTCGGAAACGATCCAAAAATCGTCAAATATCTCAAATCGCTCCGGGATACCGCCGACGCGTATAATACCGTTCGTAGTCAAACAAAGGAATTATCCGGCAGTGACGATGACGTAGCAATAGAGCTTCGTAAAAAGCGGAATCAGATTCAGGAAAAAATTCTTTCAGAGCACAACATCGCTCCGCTCAAATTTGCGCCATATCTGGCGTTCGGCAAATGACGTTGCCGTAACGACGGGAAATAATGCTCTTGGCAATAAATATTTTTTAGGGTCGATTTACTTGCACTTTACTTGCACATCGTTGTAAGTGCTTGATTTATAATGGAGCGGGTGAAGGGAATCGAACCCTCGTTATTATTCCCTTGGTTTCTAAGAACGCAAATCTGGCAGAAGTCATTTAGTTCAAAGAGAAAACAAGATGGTTACAAATAAACTGTGATGGTGTGTGCTTGGGAAGCCACCAGGGTGGAATACATGGCGATGTCCGTTGATTTTTTTCAAAAACCAGCCCAAACCGTAATTACAAGTTGAGCCACCGTTCAGTCTGGTGGGACTCCACAGGGCTTCAAGGCTATTGGAGCTAATGATACGGCCCGAGGCGAGCGCTGTTTCCCATTTCGCGAGATCACCTACGGTTGACAGAAGCCCGGCGTCGCCTCGATTTGCTGTCGAAGATGTTCGCCAAGGAGGCACCGAAAACCTGCCCGCAGTGTCAGGGCACACGGCTTGACTATGAAGAGAGGGTGTTGCCTGATCACTTGCAACGTTTCGGGTTCCAAGATCTCCGGCACCATTTCATAAGCTACGCAGTGATGAGCGGGATCGACTTCATGACCATTGCCCGGTGGGTTGGGCATAAGGATGGGGGGATTCTCATTGGCAAGGTGTATGGGCACTTGAGCAACGAACACGCGCAAGCGCAGGCGGCGCGGATGAACTTCGGCCCGACAATTGTGGCGCTGCCGAAGGCTGGCCTCAAATGATCTTCCAGCATTAGCGCCAGCTTGTCACTGAATCAGAGGCAGCCAAGTGGTTCGCAATCGCGCCGCACACCAACTCAAATGTAATCACTCGGGCACAGCCCCCGTCGCGTGAACGCATTCCAGAGCAGATAAAACTCCAGCATGTCGGATTGTGGAGATGCCCGTGCCCTGCCGCCTCCATGCAATAGCCCCTCCCCCTGTGCTATATATGCTTGACAGAGGCCCGGAGCCGCTGTTGGTTCCGCCTCCTCCGAGACCCGGGACCTGACCTCAAAATTCAAATCGTAAGCTGAACGCCTGCTCCATCTTGGACGGGCGTTCTTGCTTTTCCCACCGCAAAGGAAAAATCATGAGCCCACATGCAGGAGAGATGTTATGTACACAAATCGCCCCCAAAATCCATCGCGCCATCCCGGCCGCAGTCAAGCCTATTGGCACCTAAGACGCTTCAGAATTAATTCAGGACACGAACGCGCATGCCGCCGCCATGCTGCACAGGGCCGAAGCCGCAGGGAAAAAAGTGACGCCGGGTGATGTGGCCTATTTTGCGATTAAACTGACCAGGGCAGGAAGGCGCAGCACCGGCGCCAGCTCCACCGACGTAATGCACCCGGGAACGCAATTGGCAGGACGGGCACGGGTGGTTTCGTTCGATGAACCAATCGGGTGCGACGACGGCGGCGATCCCATCATATTGGCCGACGTTCTTGAAAATGGCCACGAAGATCCCGGGACGCAGGCCGCCCGGCACCTTGATTGGGAGACGTTCTATCGAAGGCAAACGTGCCGGGTCAAAGATTGCTGGCGGTCGTTGCCGAAGGTTCCACATTTCGGGATATTGCCCGGCTGCTCGGCCTGAGCGACTCCGGCATTCAATTGGAAAAGAGGGAGCTGGCGCTGGCCTTGGCCGCGTTGATGGGCAGTAACATCCTGGCAGAATCCACGAGGCAGCCGACGTGGCGCGACAATCTCCGGGCAGGCCGGGAGCGGCAGGCTTGCCGGGCGGCACGGGTTTGACCGTGCGGGAAATCGAATCCGCATGGGGCGGATTCTTTTTAGCTGTCATGTGCCTGAGCCGAGGGTTCGACTCCCTTCGCTCGCCGCATTGGATACAGATCACTTCCTCGGAACCAAAATTTCCGTTCTTTTACGCATCCTTTTCACCTTAAACCATCGGACGGCCAACTGGCCAATTTGGCCGAGAACGCGGGGCGTCTTATCGGTGGGTGAGGCGCCAGCGGAAGCTGCTTGTTTTGTTTGCGGGTGACTGTTTGGATTAGCGCATGCTTTCGCACTCGTCTGGCGCTGGTGGAGAATTGGCCCGGCAACGCTTAATCCTGATTTTGATTTGGCTGGCCATTTCCAGTGTTCGAGCGGACGACTATTTTCCCCCGCCCGACAGCCAAGGGGGTTGGCGCGCGTTGCATGATGCCGGTCAAATCAGAAAACGGGCCGGCCTTGATCTCGCGCAATTGGAGCGCGCGTTCGACTTTACAGAACGTTGCAGCCAAAATGGCGGTTTGCTGGTGGTGCGGCATGGCTATCTGGCTTACGAGAAGTATTTCGGTCGCGCCCGGCGCGATTCAAACCCGGACATGGCTTCCACCGGCAAGGCAGTGACGAGCATTGCCTGCGGGATCATGCTGAAGGAGTTTCAGAACAAGATCCCCGATGGACTCAACCAGAAGGTATTTACCGGCACCTATTTGCCGGAGGCGTTCCCGTTGGACGATGCCAGGAAAGCCGATATCACGCTGGGGCAATTACTCTGCATGACGGCGGGTTACCACGGCGAGGGAACCAGCCCGGGAATTGTCCTGGGCAACGTTGTCACGCTCAACCCCGTTCCCGGCCAGAACATTCACGATCTGGATATGTCGTCTATTCGCACAGTTCTATGGACAAATCCGGGCTCGGGTTATTCCTACTCTTCGCCCTCGCCGCATATTGCTTCCATTGTACTGCGGCATATTACCGGCATGGAATTGCAGGATTACATCAATGAACGCCTGGGCAAGCCGATGGGATGGGGACTTTGGGGCTATTGTTTGCATCGGGGAACCTTTATCATGCCACACGCCAACGGAGCGGGAAGCATCGCGCTCCATGCCACGGACGCGCTCCGGTTTGGTTATTGTCTATTGCATCAAGGAGAGTGGCGCGCGAAACAATTGGTCCCTGCGGATTACGTCTCGCAGTGTGGGAAACCGTCGCCATTTAATCCGCATTCTCCTTTTAGCCTGATGTTCGAGAACAATTCGGACGGCCATGTCACAGGAGCGCCGCACGATGCATTTTACAAATCAGGCGCGGGCGGCTTCGGGATATTTGTGGTGCCTTCGCTTGACCTCGTAATTTACAAGTTGGGTGGCAACAACTCGCAATACGATCCAGCACTGACGGGTTTGCCCCAACCGTTAAGCAATGACGCTTCGCGCGACAATTGGCGTCCGATTCCGAGAACACCGTTCAATGAGGGCAGCATGGGCGGCGACGACGGGCTAAGACGCGTGTTGGAAATGGTGACAGCGGCAGTCAGGGATTGATACAGGCCAACAAAGCGAAAATTTTCGGTTGAAATTTGGGCTTCCAGAGCCTGAGCCGAGAGTTCGATTCCCCTCACCCGCTCCGTTGATTATCAAGGACTTGCACATGAGTGCAAGCAAAGTGCAAGTAAGTTCACCCGTGTAAATCGGTCTTCTTTGAGTTTTTTGCCTGTGGTGGGCCAGGAAAATAAAAAACAACCGAAGTCAAACGAACCTTCGCCCCCCGGGGCGGCGAGCTAAGGCTTGCAACTCGACCCCAGCTCGTTTTGCCTCGCAGCCCACTCAGACCGTAAAGGGTTTTCACCGCTCCGCAGGTGGAAAAAAGTTTGTTACTTTTTAGCGCCCGCGGAGGATGTATAGATAGAATGATGATCGATGACATGGATCTCGTGCGGCAGTATGCGCGGCACAGCTCCGACGAGGCTTTTGCCACCTTGGTATCGCGGCATGTCAATTTGATTTATTCGGTTGCCTTGCGCCAGGTCCGGGATCCTCATCTGGCAGAGGAGATAACTCAAACGGTTTTCATCATTCTGGCGCGCAAAGCAGTTTCGCTGGGTCCTAAGACGGTGGTTTGCGGCTGGCTTTACCGAACGGCGCGATACGCGGCTGCCAAAGCCTTGACCCTCCGCCACCGCCGCCATTACCGCGAACAGGAAGCCTATATGCGATCTCAATTGGACCACAATCAAGCGGACACTTGGGGCGATATTGAGCCACTGCTGGAAACGGCCATGGGGCAGCTTGGGCAAAGTGACCAAAACGTTTTGGCACTTCGATTCTTTGAAGGCCGGAGCTTCAAAGAGGCCGCCGCCGTTCTCGGCATAACGGAGGCTGCCGCCAAAATGCGTGTAAATCGGGCCTTGGAAAAGCTGCGGACGCTCTTCACCAAACGCGGGCTCACCCTCTCCGCCGCGGCCATTGCCGGCGCGCTTTCGGCTCATTCAGTTCAAGCGGCGCCTGCCGGGTTGGCTGCTTCAGTGACGGCTGCCGCGGTCAAGGGTGCGGTCGTTCAATCATCAACAATAACTCTTATCGAAAGGACATTGAAATTTATGGCATGGACTAAACTGAAAACCGCCATCGTGGCCGGCGCCGCTGCGCTTCTGATTGCCGGCACCGCCACTGTCACCCTGCAACGAGCCAAAGCAAAGGACGCCTCCCCAAGTTATAGCTTCGCGGGTTATGCGACGCCTGAAGCCTCAGTCCAATCCATGATTTGGGCCGCGGGCACCGGGGAACTCGAAAAGCTTCCCGCCGGTGTTACTTCGGAGGAGATGGAGCAATTCAGGGGGAAAATGGAGGGGAAATCGCCGGAGGAGATCAGCCGCGCTCTAGTGGCGTGGGCTAATGCCATGGCCGGCTATCGCATAACCGAGAAAGAAGTGGTTTCCGGCGATGAAGTTCATGTGCATATTCACGCGACGCCTTCGGCTGACGCCCTCCACAGCGGGAAGGCCATCATCAGAATGAAGAAAATCGGCAATGAGTGGAAATGGGCTGGAGACGTGAATTGAACATGAGGTCTGGCGAACTGGCGCCTTCATACACCTTATGAATAAAAACCGCGCTTTTACGCTCATCGAACTGCTAGTTGCCATTGCGATCATTGCGATCTTGGCTTCGCTTTTGCTGCCAGCGCTGAGCAGGGCCAAGGACCAAGGCCGGCAGACCGATTGCTTAAGCAACTTGAAACAGGTCAACCTGGCGATTCGTTTCTACGCGGATGATAGCGAGGATCGTCTGCCGGCGTTGCCGATTCCAAACCCTTACCCCAACGGGGTCGGCGCCTATTACAAGCAGTTGGTGAAAGGCTATTTGGGGCTGGCACAGCATCACTCTGCGACAACTGCTCTCACACACTTCCGGTATAAAGGATTATCTCGAAAGGCCTGAGATGACGCCATATGATCTTCCACCCGAAAAGATCGTTCAGATTGCGGCCACTTTTCCATTCAACTTTGCCCCCGGCGAAAAGTGGGCCTACTGCAACACGGGTTACGTTTTGCTGGGCATGGTGATTCAGAAAGTGACCGGAAAACCATTCAGCGCGTTCCTTGACGAGCGTGTGTTCAAACCACTTGCGATGGCAGCGACGCAGCACGACGAACCGGACAGCATCGTTTTGAACCGAGCCATTGGATATTTGTGGCTTGGCCCCGGCGGCATGCGCAATGCGGACATGTTCAAGTATATGATGTCAATCCGGGCCAAAAACTTACCATTGCGCCGCCAGAGGCCACGAATTGCGTGCTTGCGGTTATCTGCGACCTTGGTGTATCTATGGCGGCGTGGACTTGAAGTTGAGCCAGATGGATTGCCTGGCGTGGCGCTGCGTTTCACGCCGTAACGCTGTCGCAATCGTCAAGCTCATTATTGGGAACAGTTGTAAGTCATTGTATTTCAGGTTGCCCGCGTGGCGGAATTGGCAGACGCGCTAGATTCAGGTTCTAGTGAGTAACATCGTACAGGTTCAAGTCCTGTCGCGGGCACCATATACCGTATTAGTGACAACCAAAAAGAAGGAAACGTGAATGGTCGCTAGCATCAGACCCGCTTCCGCCGTGGACGCCCTCAAATGGCTGGATTTAATCCAGACCGCCCTCGGTAACGGTTACCCCGCCAAAGAAATTTATGACGTCAACTGGATCGCCTCCCAATTGGACCCCGAGAGCGGCGCCGAAACCTGGGTCGCCGAACTGGATGGCCGGTTGCAAGGCACCATTTCCTTCCTCAAGCCCGACGGCCCCAATACCAATCCGGTCGCCAACCTTGGACGCAATTTGATCCGGCCCGAAAGCGTCGCCAACGGCACGGCGGAACACCTGATGCGCTCGATCAACGAGGTGGCATTACGACGCGGAGAAATGGCCGTCGTTCGGATTTCCGCCCTGGACAATGCCCAACAAATCCTCTTCGAGAACCTCGGTTACGTGTGCGTCGGTTTCCAACCGCTCAAGCACATGTTGCAACAGCGATTGGGCGTTTTGTTTTACGTGCGCGGAGCCAAATCCGTCCTGGTCACCCGCAATTCTCTCTCCGAATCCCTTCCCCAGGTGAGCGAATTGGCGGGCGCGTCGCTGGAAAAACTCCAAATTCCCAATGCCATGGCCGTGCGCGACGGCGCCAGCGGATACCCGTTGCAATGCGAATTGAAGGTCCACGACGGCACGGCGGACGATTTCATCTTGTGGCGGACCCAGGCCGAAAGCGCCAATCCGCCCCTGGAAGTTTCCGGCCGGTTCAATCACGGCTTTGGCTTGCTGCGGATTCCAGGGTCCTATTTGCCGCGCGCTTTTCTGGGCCAGCGCGACCAGAAGATGGTTGCGGGACTGACCTATTATTTTGATGAGCAGGACCGTTGCGCCCGTGTGACCGACGCCTATTGCAACGATGATATTTCCATGGGCGCCTTGCTCGCGCACGCGGTCAATACGGTGCAGGCGCAGTTGGGGGCCGTCTATACGGAAATCGACATTCTGATGACGGCGCCGCGGCTTCTCAAGACTGCCGAGCAGCTCGGATTTGTTCCCGTGGCATATTTGCCGGCATTCTTCTGCCACTCTGGCCGATATTGCGACGTGGTCAAAATGGTGAAGCTCAACGTGTCTTATTCGCTGGAAGACGGCGATTTCACCGCCCACGCCAAGAGCATCGTGGAAATCATCAACCGGAATTTTCAAGACCAGAAGCTGGGCCTGGCCATCATCAATCTCCTGCGTCCGTTATCGATGTTCGCGGGACTGGGCGATGGAGAATTGCGCAAGATCGCGCGGCTTTTCGTGCAAAAGCTTTACCGCCCCGGCGAACAGGTCTTTGCCAGGGGCCAGGTTGGCGACGAGGCTTACGTGGTGCTGCGCGGCAAGTTCAACATTCAATTGGAGGAGAACGCGCCGCCCATCGCGCAATTGGGCGACGGCAAAATCTTCGGCGAACTGGCGTTCCTGGACGGCGCTCCGCGGGCGGCTTATGCGGTGGCGGTTCAGCCGAGCATTTTGCTGGTCGTGAAACGGGACGCGTTTGCGGATTTGGTTCGGCGCGAGCCGACCCTTGGAATGATGGTTATGCGCAATCTGGCGCAAGACCTCGCGGCTAAACTCCGCGGAGTCAATGACGCCCTTTCCGGCGCCAAAAAGCCCCGCCCCAAGGCATGATTTTTCTCAAGTCGGACTTGACTGGCGTCCGTTGAAAATCAATCCTGCTGCGCGACATGATGAAACGAATTCGATTTCTGCTTGGCGGTTTGGTCCTCATCTTCGGTTTGATGGCCATCGACGCGCGCGCCCAATCCACCTATCAGGGCATCGCTTTTTCCGTGTTGACCCAATACGAGACGATGACCAACGATGTCCCCACGGACCCAACCCTGACCCATGAATATCTCCACCTGCTTCTGATCACCAGCGCCAACATCGTCAAGGCCATCGCACTCGATTATTTTGGCACCCCGGAGTGGACCAATTGGGCCGACGCGTCAATTTTGCGCCGGGTCAATCTTGTCACCGGCGACGAAGGGATTTATCTCAGCAGGGGCGGCATAACCAATATCGAGGTCTCGAAGTATTTCCAAGGCACCTACGTCAGCAATTTCATGTCGGGGGCCAGCAACGCCTTTCCAGGGGCGACCAACGGTTTTTCTAACTACAATCCAAACCCGTATCAACCCCTGTTTGCCGGCCAGCCCACCAATCATACGACTTCGGCCGGCCTTTACTTCATCACGCTGAACACCACCAACCTGAAGATGAACCTGGTCGGCGTCAACTTCTCGTACCTTGGCAACGGAGTCATCACGAATTTTGTGGGCCGTATAAAGGGAACCAATTATTCCGAGAGAGTTGAAGACGAAGTCATCTCCGTCATCGGAACCTTTTCATGGACCCGGAGCACGAATCTACTTGACATCGCTCCGGGGACCAACACCTTTTACTCGGGGCCGGCGCGCGGCACGGTGGTCGTCAGAATGCCCACTTTTTCCCCGTTGGCATTGCCTCCTCCAAGTAGTCCCGAGTGAGTTTTCTGCCGGCTGCTTGTCCGCCAGGCTGTCCGCCCTAGCTCCGCTACGAGCGACGGCGGAAGCCGGTATTGCCAGCGGCATGTGCCGGGATGGCCGATGGTTTACCACCAGGACCGGCGTTGCCTCGGCGGGTGGAGGCACCTTCGTTTATGGGCGGAAAGCTCGGCCTTTCTTGCCGTGATTACCCCATTCATCTTGGAAGGTTCAATGCAAGAATTGCTCGAATGCAAAAGTCCAGGTTGCTCTCGCTCACGCGATGTGTTTTCACGCTGTCTTTGACCGCCACAGTGGCCAGAGGAGGCGTGAACGTGTTGACCTACCACAATGACAACAGCCGCACCGGTGACAATTTGAGCGAGACGATTCTCACGCCGGCCAATGTCAACGTGAACACTTTCGGCTTGCTCTTCACCTATGCGGTCGATGGCGATGTTTATGCTCAACCGCTTCATGTCTCTGATCTGCCCATCGCCGGCGCCGGAATCCGCGACGTGGTCTTCGTCGCCACGGAGCATAACAGTGTTTACGCCTTCGATGCGGATAACAACACCGGCTCATCCGGCGGATTGTTGTGGCACGTGAATCTCGGTCCTTCGGTGGCGACGCCAAACCCGGATTTTGGCAATCGCTACGGCGGTTTCCAAGAGATAGCGCCGGAAGTGGGAATCACCGGCACGCCTCTCATCGACTTGGCGTCCCAAACCCTCTATGTGGACGCTTTTACGCACGAAGGATCGGATTACATCCATCGAATTCATGCGCTGGACATCGCCACGGGTGCTGAACGCTCCTACAGTCCGGTGGTGGTCCGCGCCGCCATTCCGGGGAACGGGGTGGGCGGGAGCAACGGCACGGTGGTGTTCGATTCGGATCAACAACTTCAACGAAGCGCCTTGACCCTCGCCTCAGGCATTCTGTATGTCGTCTATACTGGATTCGCAGACTCCAACCCGTATCACGGCTGGATCCTTGGCTTTGATTCGGGCAACCTGCGACTTTCCGCCGACCACATCTTTAATTCCACTCCAAACAGCACCATCGCAGATTTCGGCACGAACGCCGGCGAATCGGGTATTTGGATGGCTGGCTCCGGGCTGGCGGTGGATACCGGCGGAAATCTATATTTCTCCACCGGCAATGGAAGCTTCAATGCGTTTAACGGGTCCGGCGGAACGGAATTTGGGGATACATTCCTTAAACTTTCCACTGCTCACGGGCTGGCCGTTGCAGACTACTTCACGCCCTATAACCAGGCCTACTTGGCAACCAATGACCTTGATATCGGATCGGGGGGCGTATTACTGGTTCCGGAGCAACCGGGCCCTGTGCCATATATCGTATTGGGCGCGGGCAAACCGGGAGTCATTTACACGATCAACCGGGAGACGTTTACGGCGGCAAACAACCATTACAACGCCAACGGCAACTCGGACGCGGTCCTGCAAACCATCGGACTGAATGGAGGAAACTTTAGTACGCCGGCTTATTTTAATGGAATGGTCTATTTCACTCCCGCCAATGTTGCCACAGCCGCGTTCAGTATTTCCAACGGCATGCTTTCCCTCCCGCCAAGCTCGCTTGGAGCGCGAACCTATCCGTTTCCCGGCGCAACCGCCAGCGTGTCCGCCAATGGGCAGAGTGACGGCATCGTTTGGACAGTCGAGAGGGCCAATCCGGCAACATTGGTCGCCGACGATGCCAATGACGTCTCGACAGAAATATATAACAGCGAGCAAGCCGGCCTTCGCGATCAGCTTCCCGAGGGCACTAAATTCGCAGTCCCGACCATTGCGAATGGAAAAGTATTCGTCGGCGGCCACTTAGCCCTCTCGGTATTTGGGTTGTTGCCTCCCACCAACGAACCGATCGTCGGCACTTACTATGGGCTGTTCTATGGTTCCAACGATGTGCAGATCGGCCAGTCCGGATTTCTGGCCGTGACCGTAAGCGCGCAGGGCCATTACTTTGCCCGTTTGCAATTGGCTGCGAGCCCTTACTCCTTCACGGGTCAATTTGACGCCTCGGGCCTGGCCACCCATAGCGTGAAGATTGCCAGACAAAGTCCACTTCAGGTTCAACTGCAATTTACCGGGGGCGATTCGCCTGCGTTGACCGGCACGGTCGGGAATGGCTCTTGGCTGGCAGGGATCACGGCGTATGAAACCGCCTTCAATGCGCGCACCAATCCCGCGCCATTCGCGGGCAATTACACGCTCGTGATTCACGGTCCCAACGACGGTAATCCCGAGGAGCCGCAAGGGGACGGTTACGGCACCGTGAGCATCAGCACGTCCGGACTGTTGAAATTCAAGGGAACACTGGCCGACGGAACCCAAGTCAGCCAAACCACCTCCATCTCAGAGGACGGCCAATGGCCGCTCTACTCTTCGCTTTATGGAGGCCGCGGCCAAATTATCGGATGGGTGGATTTCACCAACACGGCGCAATCGGACCTCTCCGGCAATCTCGATTGGACCAAGCTAAAGATTGCGAGCGCCAACCGCTACGCCGCCGGATTTGATTTTGCGCCCGCTTTGGAAGGCTCTCACTTTATCGCGGGCTCGGCAAAGGCGCCGGTGTTGGACTTCAGCGGCGGTGTGCTGATTTTGACCGGAGATGGAATTCCTAATGGCCTCACCAACTACTTTACAATCGATCCAGACCAAAGGCTGGTCAGCAGCAATCGGCTGAGCCTGAATTTCTCGCCTTCATCTGGTCTGTTCACGGGGACTCAGCCCAACCCGCTCCCCGGGCGCGCCCCGCTCTCCTTCCGAGGCGTGTTCCTGCCCAAAGAAAACTACGGAGCCGGCTATTTTATCGTTTCGGATTTGAGCGGCGCAGTTTACTTCGGCCCGCAATAAATTCGCGTCGCTTGAGTTGCGGGACGATGGTTTTTCATCATCATAAAGATTAATTCGCCTTCGTCGCTGAATGATTCTCACACCAGAAAGCGCAAGCCCCACCCGCTGGGCCGCAAAAACCGCATTGCGCGTGGACCGCCCATTGCGCGCCGCACTTATCATCGAAAAAGAATTGAGGGCCCCGAGAATCCCGTTATCTTCACCAGGAAATGCCGCAGCAAAACCGGAATGTCATTCTGTATTGCCTCCTGTCGTTTCTGGCGGTTCAGCCGCTCTTCGCCCAAACCAAGTCGAACCTAAGTATCGCCTTCGTCACCACCAATCCCTCCCCGCTCAGCCAGGGCTTTGCGGGCTTCGCCACCGACCTGGTTGACTACGGACTGGAATCCCACAACACGAATTTCCAACATCTGGTCGTGCCGCTCTCGCCCGGTTGGCTGCGTTATCCCACCGGTATTCAGTCCGACGGTTTTGCCTGGACCAACGGCGAGATTCTGACCAACTGGATCAGCGATCTGACCGCCAGCAACGCCACCAGCGCGGCCGAAAGTTGCCAGACGGCATATTTGCCGCTGCTTGGCAAGGGCGGTCTGCCCTTCACCAATTTTTCCAGCCTGGCCCAAAATGTCGGCGGCTCCAAAATCATCGTTTGCCTCAATGGGTTCACGGACACACCTCGGTCAGCGTCCAATTTTGTGATGTACGCGCTGACCAATCATATCCCCGTGGCCGCGTGGGAGCTTTGCAATGAACCCTACAATTTTTCCGGCGCGGGCAATTTCTTTCTCAACGGCAAAGACTATGCCACCAGGATGTATCCCTACTACCAGGCCATCAAAGGCGCCAATTCCAATGCCGTGGTTTCCGTCTTTTTCGGCGACCCGGACACCGGCAGCGGCGGTGTTTTGTGGGATACTTCGGTGGCCAACTTTACCCCCAACTATTGGGATGCCGTTTCCTACCACCATTATCCGCGGGCCGGAAGCTACACGAACTTTTCCGATTTGATGGCGCTGGACAACGGCGAACTGCTCACCAACTCGACCGCCTATGTGACGAACGTCCTCATCGCCCACGCCGGGACGAATGTTCGATTTTTGCTCACCGAAAGCGATCCCGTCCAGGGCGGCGGCGTGGGCGGCGGCGGCCCGATGCCCCCTTCCTCGTCCCTTTATGGCGGCATTTACTCCGCCGAACTCGTGATGCGCCTTTCTTCCTGTCCGCAAATGCTCTTCGCGGGCACCTATCAGCTATTCAATCAGAACGGGATCTACGCCACGAACCAGGACCGCAATGCCGTGATCAATGCCGCCACCAACAACTACGTCACCAACACGGACAGTTTCAATTTCGGATTCTATTACAGCGCGCAAGTGATCGGCGAGAGCGTGGCGTATTGGGCGATCAACCGTTCCACCGCAGTTTACGTGACCACCGTTGGCGCCAACGGCCCCGCCGCCCCCCTGCTCAACGGTGGCAACATGCCCGCCATCTACGCGCAGGCCTACCAGGGCGACAACGGCAAACGCTACGTTCTCATCACCAACAAAGGTTCCAATGCCCAGCCGGCCGCGATCTTCCAGGACGGCGCCGCGCTCACGAACCAGTTTCTTGAAACCTTCGTCACGGGCAGCGATCCCAGCGCCACCAACTCCTCGCCAACACTCAGCCCCATCGTCGCCCGATCCCAAGTGACTAACAATCCGGTGACGATTCCCGAATACAGCGTCGTGCGCCTGGAATGGCAGGACTTCACCGTGCCCCCGCCCGTTTTGAGCGCCGCCTCCGGCAGCGAGGACAGCCATGTGCTGCAATGGGCCGGCCTGACCAACGTCGTTTACAATGTGGAGTTCGCCACCAATCTACTGGGAACCTGGGCCACCCTCGACAAAATCGCCGACACGCAAACCAATTTCTCCTTTACCGATTACAACTCCAACAACCCCCTCTTCTACCGTCTCACTGTGCCTTGATCCCAAGGCAACCGACGTCCTTGCCAAGGCACGGCTTTCATCGGGCATCGCGGTCGGCGCGGATGGCTGCGCGGATGGATTCCCGGCTGACTTTAACCGGCAGCATCAGGAAACCTTCCCGTGTCCGAATGGGCTTTATCAACGGAACTTCCTTTTCCACCAATTGCACGACGCGCACGCTCCCGTCCGGCTGGCGGGTGGCGTCAAAGGCCGTGCGCGGGGGGAACAACTCAGCGGAGCAGATTCGTCCGTTCTTGTCGGCAACCAATTTCATAATGGGATTATCCCATAAGTCGGGACATTTTCAAGAGCAATCGAAATCGGCGTCCGCGGGCACATGCGGCCTCGTTGAGCCATTTTCCACCGAACGGTTTATTTCCCAACATTTTGGCCCTTCGTGAGTTGACGCGCCGCTTGCACAAAAGCTGAAAGTATGAAATACTGAATTCATGACAAAAGTGATTAACATCAATGATCGCGGCACATTGACTTTGCCCAAGGAAATGCGTCGGCGACTGGGCATTAGCCACAATGCCCAGGTGGTTGCCGAGGAAACCGACGAAGGAATCCTCCTTCGCCTTGGTGTTACTTTCCCGGTCGAACTGTATTCCGAGAAGCGGTTGGCTGAATTCCGGCGCAATAACGAGAAATCGCTGGCCGGTTATCGCTTCACCAGGAAGAAATGAGGGTTTTTCTCGACGCCAACATCCTTTTTTCGGCGGCGCTACCGGACAGCCGAATGCGGGCGTTTTTGGACATCCTTATGGATCGGGCAAAATGCCTCACGAATGAGTATGCAATTGAAGAAGCCCGGCGCAACCTGGTGGCGAAATTTCCGGAGACCCTCAAAGCCCTTGAAAGGCTGGCAAAAAAGTGTGAAGTCGTCTTGCAGTTGGAGACGGATTTGAAAGTCGAAATGCCCCTGAAGGACGCGCCGATTCTGGGCGGAGCGATTGCCGGCCATGCCACGCATTTACTCACCGGCGACGAACGAGATTTTGGCAAATTCTGGGGCCAGACGATTCAAGGCGTTAAAATTGTCTCGCCGCGAATGCTGGCGGAGGAATTGCGTTTGTCTTGAACGACTTTCCGTCCAATGACCGGGCTGTCCTTTACGCCCCGTCCGCCATCCCGTCCGCCAAAGCTCCGCCAGGAGCGACGGCGGAAGCGCCGCGAAGCGCGGCGGCGGACTTGTCGCGCCGTAGCCTTGGCGGAGGCGGAAGCCTTCCCCGTCGAGGTGGAGGTCAATCGCGGCTGGGGGGATACGATGGTGGTTGTAATTATGCCGATTTCGCCTATTCCAAAACTTTTCTTGCTTCTGGCGGAACTTGCCTCATCCAATGTAAAACAGTCAAAACACTGTTATGGTCTTGTCTTGACGGATTATTGGCCAGCGGCGATGTTTGGCGTATGAATGTCGAACATATTCGCCGCCGTCTTTCAGGAGGCTTCAAGCCGTTTGCACTTGTGACCTCCAGCGGAGACAAATTCGTGGTTCCGCATCCAGAATTTATCATGTTGCACCCGCGCACTGTGGTGGTCATGGACAAGGATGGTTATGCCCTCCC
>DATKFW010000105.1:0-8025 GCA_035511075.1 Vulcanimicrobiaceae bacterium | reverse complement strand
CGCTCTTGACGATCAGAGCGGCC
Source organism: Vulcanimicrobiaceae bacterium (assembly GCA_035511075.1). Classification (GTDB taxonomy): domain Bacteria; phylum Verrucomicrobiota; class Verrucomicrobiia; order Limisphaerales; family Palsa-1400; genus DATAUD01. The sequence goes on along the minus strand of DATKFW010000105.1, from coordinate 8,002 downwards.
AATACGAACCGGGTTTATGGCCAGGTCAACCCATTGTTCACGGGCACGATTGTTGGCGTTACCAACGGAGACAACATTACCGCCGCATACAGTTGCAGCGCGACCGTGATCAGCCCGGTGGGAGCATACCCCGTCGTGCCGGGCATTTCCGAGGGAACCGACTTGACCAATTACACGATCACCTACGCCGACGGCACGCTGACGATCAATCCGGCGGCCTTGACCGTCATGGCCAGCAATCGAACCAAGGCTTATGGCCAGACAGTCACATTTGCGGGCACGGAATTTTCGGCCGGCGGGTTGGTGAACGGCGATACCGTGACTAACGTGACGCTGACCAGTTCCGGCGCGGCGGCGACCGCAACGGTGGCGGGCTCGCCTTATGCCATTGTCCCCGGCGCGGCGTTGGGCACGGGGTTGACCAATTACACGATCACCTACGTCAATGGCACCCTGACCGTCACGCCTTCGCAGCCGGCAATCCTATCGGCGAACCAATCGGGCAATTTGATCATATTTACCTGGAGTGCGGCCACAACCCAAACGTATCAAATCCAATGCACAACCGACCTGAGCCAAGGCACCTGGACGATTCTGGGCGGTCCCATCGCCGCAACCAATTCCACCGCGACCGCATCCGACTTCATAACCAACTCGCAAATGTTTTATCGCGTCGTGCTTGCGCCATAAACTGACTTCACGGAGGCGGATGTGGTCCCAACAAGCTGATCACCAAAATCTCGACACGGAATTCGCCCAGATGCAGAATCAAGGAGAATAATATGCCCGAGCAAAACGATCCCAATACGGCCCTTCTTGAGGCTCTCGAAACCGTCGTCATTCCCGCCACATCGATGCCGGTGGTAATCCGGGACTTCTTCCTAAAGAATTCCAGGGTGAAATTTGCCGCGATATGGAGCGAGTTCAAGACCCGGTTCTTCGACAAAACGGAAAACCCGATTCCCGAAGTGACGTACCGCAAGTACAAGCTGCTGCGCATCTCGCCAGACGGCCCCATCATTGCGCAACTGGGCGGCGAAGCCAAAGTGGAAGGCACCGTTACCGCAGCCTTAGCCCTCCTTCAGCGGCAAGGACACGGCGGGGCGGGATTCCTGCAGACCAACGGCTATGCAAACATCTTTTACATCAAGGATAAAGATGACGTTCTGTGCGCGATTCGAATTGGCTGGGCCGACGACGGATGGGTGATCGACGCCATCGCGGTGCAAGACCCCCTGGCTTGGAATGGCAAACACGAAATATTCTGTCCGATTTAAGGCGCAAAGGCCAACTGACTCTTATCTTCGTGGTCAATGGCCGCCATCTTCCTGCGCCGTGATGCCCATCACGATGTCGAAACGCGCCGCCAGTTCGCCGATGCGCGAGTCCTTGACCGGAGTAAAATCCACAGTCACGGAGTCGAGCGCGGCCTGGTCGCCGATGCGGTTATAAATGCCGTCCTCCGTATTGCCGGGGTTGCCCTTGATGAAAAGCTGGGTGGTCCACTCGGGACGGCCCTTCATTTTCACCTTGAAGTGGACGTGCGGCGCGCGACGCCCTGGATACTGCACCGGCTTTAGCGTGCGGAAATAATACTCGCCCGTTGAACTGGTGAGGAATCGTCCGAAGCCCTGGAAGTGGGAATCATAGCGACTTCGGTCCCCTTGGTCCGCCAGATAGATGCCGTTGTGGTCCGTGCTCCAAATCTCGATTGTGCCATTCCGGATCGGGTCGCCCCGTGAATCCAGCAGGCGTCCGCCAAGGTGCGTGATCTCTCCAACGGCGGGTGTTATCGAGTCATTGACGATGATAAGATCGTTGTCGGTGTCAAGCGGGAGCCTGGGCGGATAAAACGGGCCTTCTTCCACAAATGCGGTCGGGCGTGAGAGTTCTTCGGCGAAGGCGCCCGGGACGGTGAAGAGCGCGGCGCCAAGGCCGAGTTGACGGAGAAAACCGCGACGCGAAGCCGAAAGCGCGCCCGGAGCGACGATGAGATTTGATTTCATAAATGTAACAATTTAATTTGCGCAGCTCAGGCCAGAAATAATAACCAACGTGGCATCCAGAGTAAACGTCAAACGATTGTCGAACCGGATGAGAATTGGCGGCCCAAATTTCATTATTGGCTGTCCAGGATTAATGGCTCGCGGAGCTTCCGGAACTGCCGGTCCCGAAACCGGAGGTGGAGGATGTCGTGCTGCTGGACTGGCTGTTGTTGTTGCCTTGTGTGCGCGCGCTCAAGGCCGTGGTTGTCGTCGAGGAGGAGGAGGCGCCTTGACCGGCGAAGAGGCCGGCCATCGTCTGTTGCACGGCGGCGGGGTCCGCGCTTTCGAGGGGAATGGCCGTTACATACGTCATGCCTTGATTGCCCTCATCCAACGCGGCGATCATGCCGTTGATTTCCACCATTGAATCCCTCGACGCCGTCACAACGACGGATTCAGTGCGGCGGTCGGCCACAGCGAGCACGGTCGTTTTTCGCTTCATACGCGTGCTCTGGCTCGAATTGCCGGTGGCTTGCTGCTGAAACGGGTTAAACTGAAACCCCATTGACCGGTTGTTTTGGTCCGAATCGTTATTGCTGGATGGAAACAGACTGGACAGCTCGTCCACGATCTCCGAGGGGTCGGCGTGCTTGAGCTTGAACACCTTGATTTCAGTGATGTCCTGGCTGGCGCGGTCCAACTGTTCAATCACATTGGTGATGCTTGGCATGTAGTCGGGAGGCGCGCTCGCGACAACTGCGTTCATTTGATCGTCGGAGACGAAGACGGCGTGGGTCTGTGCATTTTTCGTGGTGTCACCGCTGTTGCCACCACCGCCGCCGGGGAATCCGGGGGGGCCCATGCCGTCCGGTCCACCAAAACTGCTCCGCGTACTGGCGCGGGTGACTTCCGAATCGGCGCTCTGGAAGATTTCCTTCAATTCTGCCGCGACCGACTTGGCGTCGGCGTATCTCAGGACGAAAACCTCAACATCGGATACAGCGGAACTGTCGAGCGCGGCGATGATTTCGGAAATGCGATGAACGTCTTTTTGGGAGGCAGTCATGATGATGGCGTTTCCCGCGTCGTTGGGCGTAACGGTGTCGCCCGGCGGTATCAGCGCGGCGAGGTCTTTGACGAGTTGCGCCGGTTGCAGTGTATGGATCGGGAGGATTTCGGTGACGATTTTGTCGTTGAAGGGAATCTGATTCGGACCGGAGCTGTTGACGATCACTGGGGTCAGGGCACTGGTCTTGGCGCGGGCGGCGTCCATGATGGTCAGAGTGCGGCCGGAAAGTACGGCGGCGTAATTGTTCCTGGCCAGTTGTGCGTTGAGCAAATCAACAATCTCGTTGGTGGTGACGGGTTGTTTGGCCACGACGCTGACCTTGCCCTTCAAATCGACGTCCGAGGTGATAATCAGCCCCACCTTGCCGCTGAGGTAATTGAGTACAGCGTCCAAGGGCACTTCGTGGAAGTTGAGAATGAAGCCATTAGTCGGAGTGACTCCGGCCGGCATGTCTGTGTTCGGGGCAACGGTCGCCCGGGTGTCCGCAGCCAAGGCAACGCAACCAGCGGCCATGGTCGCCAAAAGGATCCAGACAAGGTGTTTCGTTTTCATATTTCCTCCGGTTTGCAACTCCTTGGTCTTTCAATCACGTGAGTTTCAGCGCCGCCAGTAGTCGGGCGCACTTGTCGGGTTGACCCTGTCACGGAAGAAGTCCCATCAGAACGGCCTGCGCCTCCTGTTTTACGGTCAGGACACCCTTGAGGTTTGCCTGGGCGGCCTCCAGCGCGGCTTGTTTGTCCTTTTGCGCGGCGCGGTATCTGGCCAGCGCGCCTTTGACCTGGCCCGCAGGCGCGTTGTCATCAAGCACTTTCTGCAACGCCTTCTGTTCTTCGCTGGGCTGCGGCCCAAAACCACCGCGTCCTCCCGGACCGCCGTCAGGCGGAGGACCACCAGGACCACCGCCCGGTGGAGGACCACCGGGACCGCCCATTCCCATGCCGCCGTCGTTGCGGGCCTGCCTGCGCGCGTCCATCACTTTTTCAGCCAACGGCTGAATCACGGACCATTCATCGTCGTTGGTGACATCCAGGTTTTTCCGGACCTGGTCCATCATGCGTTGTCGGAACTGGGCGGGATCGAAGTTGCCGCCCGGTCCGCCGCCACCGGGGCCGCCAGGGCCGCCGCCGTTGTCATCCTGGGCGAGCAGGCTTCCGCCGCATAACCAGAGTGCGGCGGCCACGCCCAAAACTCCGGACATTGTCTTAAATCTCATGTCTCATTCTCCTTTGGTTGAGTTGATTTCTTCGTTCATGTTTTTGTTTTTCGCAAGCGGGACGGGGTGCTGTCCGCAACCAGCGCAGCGACATTTTATGTGTTGTTGACGGTCAAGTCATGTTAAGGAGTGTTAAGCTTCGCCTCCCTGCATTGACCACTTGACGTAACGGCAGGTATGCTTGCCCGAAAGTTCACGTTAAATCGCATGAGCGCTGACAACAAACAGACCTATACCGACTGGATGTTCGGCGCGCTCATGTTTGTGCTCTGCGCCGGGCTGACGGTGTTGCAGTATCGCTGGACGGGCGAAATCGCGAATGCCGAGTTGATACGGCTGCGCGGCAATCTCGATGAGCAATCGCGCGCGCTGGCACACGCGTTCGACGCGGAACTTTCCGACAATTGCGAGCAACTCCTGCCGCCCCGCGGGGAATTCAACAGCCGGACAGTCGAGGTCGATCTGCTCGGCCGGTTCAAATCCTGGAAAGCCACAAACCCGCGCCCAATGTTTAGTCGCATCGCCGTGGCGGTGCCGGCGCAGAATGAACTTCAACTCTCGTTGCTTGACCAGAAGTCCGGACAATTCATCCGCACGAACTGGCCCGGGCAGTGGTCGGCCTTGCAGGAAAATCTGACCGATAAGCTTAGCGGCGGTTCGCCACCGTTCAACGACGACCGCGGCACGTTGTTGGAATTTCCATTATTTGACGGCGCCCGGTCGCGCGGCGGACCGCCAGAACCAGGCGACATCCGTTGGTTGATTCTGGAATTGGACCTGGCCTACGCGCGCGAAATCTGGCTGCCCGAATTGGTGGGCAAATATCTCAATCCCGACGGACGCGCCTTCAATGAGGCGATTGTGGAAACCGGCGGCTACGATTCCAGCGTGCTTTACGCGTCGCAGACCAACCGTTCCAAAGCCGGAGCTTCAGTCGTGTCGGTGCATTTCAACATGCAGGGCAGGTCCGGGATCAATCCGCGCGGCCCGCCCCAGGGCGGACGGTGGCTTCTGGAAACGTGGTATCGCCCGGGGGTGCTTGAAGCAATCGTGTCCGCCTCGCGCCAGCGCAATCTTGCCGTGGCGATATTGCTCAACCTGCTCATGCTCGCGACCGGCGTCGTGCTGGTGCGCCACACACGACGTTCGCGGCAGCTTGCCGAGTCGCAGATGGATTTCGTCGCGAACGTCTCGCACGAGTTGCGCACGCCGCTGACGGTTATTCGCGGGGCGGCGCACAATATGAAACGGGGCGTGGTCCATGAACGCGGCCAAATCGAGCAATACTCCGGGCTCATTATCCAGCACGCCGAACAACTCACGGACATGATCGAGCAATTGCTCGAACTTGCAGGGGCGAGGAAGAATCGCGCCGCGCCCGCCCGCAAGCCGGTGGCGCTGGCCGAAGTGTTGAAAGACGCGATTGCCGCCGCCGAGCATGACACGCAGAGCGCCGGGTGTGTTGTTGAATTTGAAGTTCCCGCGCCGTTGCCGCCCGTATCCGGAGATGCCCCTGCGCTGCGCCGGGTTTTCCTAAATCTCATCAGCAACGCCGCCAAGCACGGCGGCGATGGCAAGTGGGTGGGCGTGACTGCTGCCGTGGTCAACGGCGAGAACGCCCCGGCGGTGGAAGTGCGTGTGGCGGATCGCGGCGCCGGCATATCGGAGTCGGAGCAGGCTGAGATTTTCAAGCCATTCGCGCGGGGCGCGCGCGCCAAGGCCAACCAGGTTCGGGGCAGCGGACTGGGCTTGAGTCTGGTCCACGAGATCGTGGAGCTTCATCAGGGCCATGTGTCTGTCAGCAGCAAGACGGGCCGCGGCGCCACGTTCATTGTGCGGTTGCCCGTCTCACCGGGCCGAATCAAATGAGCGCGCGCATTCTGCTGGTTGAGGATGAAGCAGGCGTGGCAATCGTCGTCTCCGATTTGTTGCGCGCGGAGGGGCACGAAGTTCAGACCGCGCACGAGGGCCGGGAGGGTTTGCATCTGGCCACCGGCGGAAAATTCGATCTGCTCATCCTCGATGTGATGCTGCCGGGAATGAGCGGGTTTGAAATCTGCCACGCCGCCCGCGAGCGCGGATTTGACGGCGCGATCCTGATGTTGACGGCCAAGGGTCAGATTCCGGACCGCGTGCAGGGCTTGCGGACGGGCGCAGACGACTACCTTGTCAAACCGTTCGATCCTGACGAATTGCTTGCTCGGGTGGCGGCATTGTTGCGACGCGTTCACAAGGAACAACTCACGCCCGTGATGCGCATCGAGTTCGGCGATGTGACGGCAGACTTCGCGAAGATGGAATTCGTTAAAGATGGATTGCCGGTCAGCCTGGCAGCCAAGGAGGCCGAACTGCTGCGTTTCCTGGTCAACCATCGCGGCCAAGTTGTGTCGCGGGTGGACATCCTCAAACAGGTTTGGCGGGAACAGCAGTTCATTACGGAGCGCACGGTGGATGTTCACATCGCGTGGCTTCGCCAAAAACTCGAAGACCTTCCCCAATCGCCCCGCCACATTCTCACTGCGCGCGGCGAGGGTTATCGATTCAGTCGCTAAAATCAACCCGACCAGCGGCGGTTTTGACCGGGAATTGCGCTTGGGGCGCCCGGAAGTCAGCTTGAGCCGTTATTGACCGTCTTCTTCAATCGGAGGCGCCGGCGGGCCGCCCGCCGCATGGGCAACCAACAATCCCGCAGCCTGCACTTCCGGAGGCGCCGGAGCGGCAGCCTCCACCGGCATGTGGTATTGGCCCGTTGTTCCGCCTGGGAGTAGAGAATTGGCAATCTGGGACGCAGGACTGTTTGGAACCTCGCCACTTGTATTGACAGGAGTCGTGCCACCCGTGACTACTGCGCCACCGCTATAACCATTATAGCCAGAAGCAGCCGAAGACGAGTTATAACTCGGAGAACCGAAACTTGGCGTCGAGCCACTGTTTCCACTGCCGCCGCCGACAATGATCGATGAATTGCCGTCCGATCGCTCGGTTCGGGCGTCGGCTGTCGGCGCATTGGGAGGAGGCGCCCGCATTTCGGGCAGGTGGTGAAATCCAGGGGTGCCTGGTCCCGGCGCACCGCCGCCCTTTGCAAGGACACCGCCACCGCCACCGCCGCCGCCGCTGAGGGCGAAGCCGTTGCTGGCGATTGTCAGGGTCATGGGAGTGCCTGAGTTAATAATGTCCACTTCCTGTTTGTCCGCGCGAATCTTGACGATTTCCACGTCGCTTGCTTTTTCTCCCGCCTGAAGCGCCAAATAAGCGGTGTCCTTGGGGTCTTTGGCCGGAATAGCCAGATAGACCTTCATGAGGTTACCCACCTTTTGAAACCCGGATAACATTACCTTTTGTAAATCAGGCGGTTTTGCCGAATCAGCCGACGGCGGAGGCGGAGGCGGATTCAAGTGGAAGACGTTTTTGTCACTGATGACCGAATAGGGGTTGGCGTCTTCGGCGGTGGTATTGGCCATGGCCGTGGCAATGATCAAGCCCGAGGCGGCGACGCACCCCAGTACATAAGCCCGTGTCAGATTGGCATTCACGCTCTTGGAATATAACCGCATCTACAAGGAACACCAGCCGAATGTGCAAGTTGTGCCGATTTTGGGCGCATCTCAGTTTTTTGCAAGGTAGTGTAAGCTTGGAGGCATGAATGCGACCTGTATTGATTCCACTTCATGTAAATCCAGTGTGGTACCCACGTCGGAACCGCTGGCAGTATTGGCGGTGCGCGCAGGGTGCGCC
>DATKFW010000104.1:0-2187 GCA_035511075.1 Vulcanimicrobiaceae bacterium | reverse complement strand
GGAGGTTTCCGTCCACGAATTGTAAACGTGCGTGACGTGGTGGCGGGCGAGGCAGGCGAAGTATTCCGGCTTGAGCCAGTGCTTATTGCGCATCTCGATGGCGTACGGCCAGCCCTTGGGCAGTTGAGCAAGGAACGAATCCAAGGCCAAAACGAAATGACGCCCATGCTCGTAATCAGCCGGGTAAAAACGCGAGAATTCAAAAATGAGGAGGCCGACACGCGGACGGATGGATTCGCACGGTTGCAGGAAGCCGCGCTCAAACACCGCCGCGTTCAAGAAATGTTCGTTCGGCTGCCCGGCGCGACGGCCGAAACGGGGCAGATTGGGAAATGTCTTCACCGTGATTTCGTCCGTGACCTTGAACGCGAACTGGAAGCCGGCCGGCGTCTGCGCGGCCAGGCCCTCAAGGTGCCTGGGGGTCGGGAAGGTGTAATAGGCCGCGTCCACGCACACCGTTTGGAAAACTTCCGCGTATTCGGACAGGCAGTTTTTTTCAAAGCGCGTCTTGGCAAATTTGCCGCGCCACGTATAACGGGCTTCGTCGTAAATCAGTCCGCGCCAGCTGGGATACTTCCAGCAGGACGTGCCGATGAAAACGCCCCCGGCCGCCAGCTCGGCGACGCCCCGCCTTACCCACTCACGATCAAACGACATACATTTATCCGTTGTCGGCCGCTTCATCAAAGCGTCCGTTCGCAAGGAAGACAAACGAAATCCCATTTGCGCGCGCGCCGTTCGCGTGTAGAATGGCACTGGAAGAATAAAGTTCCGCGCGCGTCGTGTGACGGCACGGTGGATTCCCCAAACACACGGTTTAAAACGAAAGGAATTCTATGAAATTCAGGCAGAATGCAGTTTGGATGCAGATGAAGGCGCCCGCCTTGCTGGCCGCCGCCTTGGGTCTTCTGATCGCGGGTTGCGCCAGCAACTCCGCTGCTCCTCCTCCTCCTTATCCGGCTCCGCCGCCCATGGCTCAATCCGTTCCCCCGCCACCTCCGCTGAACGCGGATCAAATGGCCAAACTTTGCCTGGAAGCGCCGGACACCTGTCATCGAGTCCAGGCAGCGCAGCCGTTGACGCTGCCCGACGTGAAAGTCATGGCCAAACTTGGGTTCAATTCCGATGTCATCATCGCCCAAGTCCGCAACTCCCACACCGTCTTTCATCTGACCGCCGGCTCCATCATTGATTTGAAAAACTCCGGGGTCAGTGATCCGGTGATTGATTTCCTGATCAGCACGCCTAACGCGATCGCTGGCTCAATGCCCGTGCCTGAGCCGCCGGCGAATGCTCCCACTTCGCAGACGCCGCCCCCGGCGCCCATCGTCGAAACCCCGCCGCCGGTTCCCGGACCCGGCTATGCCTGGGTTGACGGTGACTGGGTCTGGAACGGCGGATGGGTTTGGGTGGGCGGACATTGGGCTCTTCCGCCATTTGCCGGCGCGGTCTGGTTTCATGGCGGCTGGGCGCGAGGCTGGGGCGGCTTTCATCGTTTTCGGGGCCATTGGCGCTGATGGGGCGGCGGCCCACTCATTGCGGGCGGCGCGTGATTACAGGTTCCCGGCTCTACCCATCCGGTTTAATCCTTAAATGTTGCTCAATGATCTCTTTCACATAACTCGGAATATTCTTTTGCAGCTCAATCGTTTGCTGTTTCAACTTCTCATTAATTTCCACTTCCGATTCCGTCCACAAAATCTCAGCGCGACGGATTTGCCGCATCGCGACATGGTTGTAATTTTCTGGAAAGGCCCAGTAACAAGTCCGGCAGATTTCGGGCCTCTTCAATTGGAGCCAGTTGAGGCAATGTTCGCAAGACCACGATTTGGCACGATTGGCCGAACCGCAAAGCAGCATGTAGTCCTCCACCGAGGTTTCCGCGCCGCGAACGTCGCCCAAAACTTCAAATGGAATACGATGGTCAATTTGCAATTCCCGCGCCGGAAAGGGCGCCGTGTAAATCTCACAACGTTGGCCGCGAAGTTCAATCAGCTTTTGCTTTAACTCATGGCCCAAAACAGTCCGGCCAGCCTGGCTTCCAAATCTCGCCTTGCTCGGATCGCCAAAGCGATAAGCGGCAATCTTTCGACCGTCGCTGCCTTGGACTCGAAACATCTCGATGGGGATGCCGTGCTCTTTCACGTCACGAACTGCGCGCGGCGGATGGTTGTACCCGTATTTTTC
>DATKFW010000103.1:0-38467 GCA_035511075.1 Vulcanimicrobiaceae bacterium | reverse complement strand
TGTCTTTTGCCGGCGATAACTTAACTCTTTTTGTCGTTTCCTCCGCGGTGGCTCCATCTGGACAGCCTTACAACGTGTACGGCGCCAATATAGCGCCTTATGCCGGTCAAACGGGGCAGCTTGAGTTTACCGCCACCTTTTTTAATGCGGTCGAACTGGACGACATCAGCTTTTCGACACAGGCCATCCCTGAACCCAGTCCGGTCGTTCTGACCGGAGTCGGCGGGCTCCTTGTTGCGCTGTACCGGCGCTTCGCGCCCAAGCGGCAATGAAATTAAGATGCGCCATCATGCTCCGGGTCGTGGGAACCAATCCGGAATGATTCAAGCGGATTTGGAAGCGCGACAGACAGCACAATATGCGAGATGCCCGCCTTGCGGGCTGTCCCGGTCGCCCTGGCTGGCGTCTCGCCAGCCAGTCTTCCCCCCGATACTATAGTGACCGATCAGTGATTCGCGGCGTGCCGCAAAGAGTTGTCGGCGAGAAGTCAGATAAGAGATGCCCCGCCTTCGCGGGCTGCCTCGCCATCCGCCCCGCCGCGCTCGCAATCCCTTTCCCGATCTATTTTCAAAACACGCTCTGAAACATTATTCCCAATCCGGTTTCGGCGCCGCGGCCGGTTGTCGCGGCGATGGATTTGCCGGGGCGCTCGCGCGCGCTTCCAGGAATTTCTTCAAGTCCCCGGCCGCCTTTCCCCCAAAACCCGGCACGACCGCGATATCTTCCACCGTCGCGACGCGCAGGCGCTGGACGGAACCGAATTTTTTGAGCAGCGCCGCCTTGCGTTGCTGGCCGATGCCGGGGAACTCGTCGAGGATGCTTTCGGAGATTTTTTTGAGCCGAAGCTGCGCGTTGTAAGTGTTGGCGAACCGGTGCGATTCGTCGCGCACCCGCTGCAAGAGCTTCAGCGCGCCGGAATCGTGGCTCAATCGAAGCGGCTCACTTTGCCCGGGCCGGTATATTTCCTCGAATTCCTTGGCAAGGCCGATAATGGGAATCCGCTCCAGCCCCAGCCTGGCCAGTTCCGCCACCGCCGCGTTGATCTGGCCCTTGCCTCCGTCAATAACAATTAAATCCGGCAGGCCCGCTTCCTGGTCCGCGCCCTGCTCCCGCAATACGCGGGTGTAACGCCGCCGGACCGTTTCCGCCATGCACGCGAAATCGTCCTGGCCGGTTACCGTTTTGATTCGAAAACGCCGGTAGTTGGAGCGGTCCGGCCTGCCCGCGCGAAAGGCGACAAGCGACGCCACGGCGAATGTGGCGCTGATGTTGGAAATGTCGAAACCCTCGATGCGCCCCGGGCTGGCCGGCAGATCGAGCGCCTGGCGAAGTTCCGCCACGTCGCCCTGCGGGTCCAGGGCCACCGGCAGGTTGTACGGGATGCGCGGGAATTTTTTCGTCTTTTGCGTTGTCAGCCGCAGATCGTTGAGCGCGTCCCGGAATTGCGCGGCCTTTTCAAAATCCTCCGAGGCCGCCGCCTTTTTCATTTGATCTCCCAGTTCCTGCTCCATTTCGCCGGTCTGGCCGGCCAAAAATTCGCAGGCCGCAACGACTTGCTGCCGATAATCCTCGCGCGAAATGTTGCCGATGCACGGCGCCGTGCAGTATTTGAGGTGCCCGTAAAGACAATGCTTGTAATCCTCCTCGCCCGGCGTAAGGGGGCGGCAGCCGCGCAGATTGAATTTTCGCCGCGCCAGCGTCAGCGTGTGCCGCGCGGAGGCGGAATGCGCGAACGGCCCAAAATACTTGGCGCCGTCGTCCTGCCGCAAACGGGCGAGCATGAAGCGCGGGATCGGGTCGTTGAGATTCACCTTGATGAGCAGGAACCGTTTGTCGTCGCGGAAGCTGATGTTGTAGCGCGGCTGGTATTCTTTGATCAGTTTGCCTTCCAGCAGAAGCGCCTCCGGTTCGCTGCGCACGGTGTAGGTGTCAAGGTCGTGGACGGCTTCGATCAGGGCGTTGAATTTCAAATCCCAACCCATCCGGCGCGATGGATGGAAATACGTGGTGACCCGTTTGCGCAAATCACGCGCCTTGCCCACGTAAATGACCGTGCCGAAACGGTCTTTCATCAGGTAAACACCCGGCTTGTGCGGCATCTCGCCGAGCTTTTTCCGGATCTGTTCGGTCGCTGGCATGGCGAAAATTCACAATCTCGATCTCAATCTTAATCTATTACAATTGCGAGCCTGAGAAAAGACCCGCTCACGGCTTCCCCCAGTCCGGGTTCTCGATAAAGGCGTAACAGAGCATGTGGCAAATCGCCATTTGCGCGTCTTCCACGCGCCCGTAATGGACCGAGTCGATCGCGATGACGTGGTGGGCGATTTTGGCGACGCCTCCCCCCTTCGCGCCAACCAGCGCGATGGTCTCCAACCCATTCAAGTTGGCCCAATGAACCGCCTTGACGATATTGGGCGAAGTGCCGCTGACGCCCAGGGCCAGAACCAGGTCGCCCTTTTGCCCGTAATTCTCCAATTGCCTCACAAAAATGTCTTCGTACGCGTAATCGTTGCCGATGGCGCTCATCCAGCTCACGTTGTCATTGAGCGACAGGCAGCGAAACCGCCGGCCGACTTTGTCCGACGACCCCTTCCCAAGGTCCGTGACGAAATGCGAAGCGTTGGCCGCGCTCCCACCGTTGCCGAAAACAAATATATGCCGATTCTGGTGCAAGGCGACGCGGAGCATTTCAATAAGCTGCGCGACCTTCGCCACCGGGATCGATTCCAGCGCCGCCTTTTGCGCCGTGAGATAATCGGAGATCCAGTGTTTCATCCACTGATGCTAATCTAATTTCAACCCCAAGACGAGGTCAAAAGCGGGTCATCGCCAACTCCAAGGCTCCGACGGGAACAGCGTCCTCGCGGAGGCGGGCCAATTCGATTTTTGGCCCGGGCGCGAATGCTTCCATCACAAAACGCCGCAACGGACGTTCCACCGCCTCGCGCAACGGCTCCCCAATCAGCGCCAAACCCCCACCCAGCACGATGATCTGCGGATGAAACAAATGCACGACATGCGAAAGCCCGAACGCAAGGTCTTCCCCCGTTTCCGCCAGGATCGCCTTTGCCAGCGGGTCGTTTTCCCAAAGCGTCGCGCCTAAAATCTTCGCCTCCCCGCGAGTCGCTTCCCCGAGGCTCCGCGCCAGTTCGCTTTGCGGATGCTTTGCCTTGGCGGCGCGCAGTTTGGCGTCCACCGCCCATCCCGAACAGCGGTTTTCAACCAACGTGCCCGCGCGATCCAGCCGCACGTGCCCAATCTCCGACTCTCCCGGCCGCGCGCCATGATAAATTCTTCCATCCCTCACCAATCCGCCGCCAACTCCGCTGCCCAGCGTCACATAGAAAACCGGGTCAAACCCCGCGCCCGCTCCGTGCAGCGCTTCTCCCAGCGCGGCGACATTCGCGTCGTTGTCCACAATGACTGGCGTGCCCGCCAGGCCACCCAGCCAGTCCGCGAGCGCAAAATCCGACCAGCCTTCCACCTGGTGGGAACGACACACGGCCCCGGTTGTCCAATCCACCGGCCCGCCAAAGCCAACCCCTATGGCAACGGGTTTGTGGCGTCGCGTCAGATCAGGAATGGCGCTTTGAATCCGGGCGCGAATTGCCGCCGCGCCCGCGGAAGGATCAACGTCAAACCGGATTCGCTCCACGATTTGCGCGCGCCCGTTTCCGGCATGGATTTGGAGTTTGGCGCCGCCGATTTCAACGCCGAGATAAAGGCTGCCGCCTTCATCACCACCGTCAATCATAAGGATAAAGCGCGCTCTGGATCGTCATGCCGCGAACGTCGATCCGCCCCAGGTCCGCGCTCCCCACGCCCGCCTGCTCAGCCAGCAACAGGTGGTTGTCGCAATACTCAAAAGGCTTGGTGCCACGGATTGCCCGCGGATCGTAGCCCATGACCGCGGCCGCCACCGCGTCAGTCGAAACGGGATTCAGCCCGGCAATAAGCACGCCGGGGGTGGTCGGTTTAATGACCGTGGCCTGCGAGCACCACGGGCCTTCCCCGCCCGTCATCGCCGAAATTCCATCCACGATCGCCAGATCGATCGGCCGCGCCGCGCACACATCCGCGACGATGTGCGGCACGCGGGAAAACGGATCGCGAAAGTCCGCCTCCGGCTTGAGACCCGGCAATTTAAGTTTCTCAAAACCAACGGGCGAGTGCAGCGGCATCCGGCCGTCGGTGGCTTTTTCGCTTCCCGCCTCCGAGCCATAGAGCGAATTGGGCGTCAGGCCGAACATGTTCTTCATCGAGAGAGTGACCCCCGCCGTGAGATGGCGCTTGAGTTTCGCGATCGAAACCATCACGTCGGTGTCGTGATAGGAGTGATTCAACTCAAACGAGGAAAACATATAGCCGCCAGAAGGCACTCGCAACGTGGTGTAAGACGTGCCGCTGCCCAGGTTGCGCGTGTTTTCATATTCGACTTTCCCCAGAGCGTCCAGCACGCTGACATCCCATCCCGCGATTCCCAGCGTCGTTTTCAAATCGTCCCGGCTTTGCGTCGATTCCAACAGACGCACCCGCGCCGCACCCGCGTCAAACAACAGCGCCAGCAACGCCGAGACCGTCGCGCTGTGCGTCATAAAGGTTTCACCCACCGGCTTGTCCAAAAATCGCGTGAAATCGGTCCCGGTCAAATTAAGTTTGACAGCGACGGTTTTGTTGCGAACCAGTTTGTCCACGCCGCCGATCAGGTCCAGGCATTGGCGCAGGGCGGCTTTGACTTCGGGGCCGTAGGTTTTGCACGAAACGATGGCGACGGTGGCTTTGGACCGCGCATCGGCCGAAAGAACGTTCTGTTGCCCGAAGGCCCGCGACAATCCCGCCAGGGGCGCGGCCGCCGCCAGAGTTGCGCCGAGACGCAAAAAAGCGCGCCGATTACATTGCGGGCTGCGGTTGGTTAAGATCATACCCGTATAGTTGCATGACTCCCACGCTCGCGCCAATCAAATTCGCGCCGGTCTCCCGCGCACAAGTTCCGCGCAGTGATTCTTATCGACCCGCGATTGGGATCCTGTAATATCCCCCCCGGCTTTGCTTTTATGACATTACGCGACCAACTTGAAAAAACGGGATCCTGGCTGTTTCGTCATCGCAGTTACCTGCCGTTGTTGATTCTGCCCATTTTCGGCCTTTGTCTGACCAAGTTTACGTATCTGGGCCATTGCCACATCACCAACGAACGCTGGCAGAAGTTCTGCATGTTGATTTCCTTTTTGGGCCTGGCCGTGCGCGTGATGATCGTCGGTCGCGCTCCGCTGGGGACTTCCGGTCGGAATACCCGCGAACAGGTCGCCAACACCCTGACGACCACCGGCATTTATTCCCTCGTGCGCCATCCCCTTTACCTGGGCAATTTCCTGATCATGTTCGGTTTCGCCCTTCTGTTGCACAACTGGTGGTTCGCCCTGTTGACGATCTGCATTTACGCGCTTTATTACGAACGCATCATGCTCACCGAGGAAGCCTTTTTGAGGGAGCGTTTCGACGGTCAATTTGAAGAGTGGGCTGCCATTACGCCGACCTTCATCCCGCGCCTGACGGGGTGGAAGCCTTCCCCCGTTCCGTTTTCCTGGCGCACCGTTCTGCAACGCGAATACAACGCGTTCCTTTTAATCGTCGCGGTGTTTTTTCTTCAGGACCTTGTCGGTGATTCCCTCGTCGAAGGCCGCCTTAAAGTGGACCCGCATTGGTTCGGCGCGTTTCTCCTGGCGTTCGTCATCTCGACCACCTTGCGCACGCTCAAGAAGCGGACCCACCTCCTCAACGTCGAAGGACGCTGACCCTGACAATTATTGAACTGCATTTAATGGATTTTACCGGGTTTTGCGCTCGAGTTATATCGCTTGCTTCTCCGCGGCAAGACGCTAAATTTACTTTATGAAGACGCTAACAATTACCAAGGCTAGGGCGAATCTCAGTTCCTGGATGTCCAAGGCGCTCGCCGGCGAAGACATCGGCATCATTCATCCCTCTGGCGAAATCCTCGCCTTGCGTCGGGTGGGGGTGTATAGCGATGACTACGCGTTCCAGGAATACGGGCTCGGCGAAACGCAATTGGCGCTCATCGCGGACAAGCTGGCCGCCCAAGACGCCGCGGCACTTAAATCAGGCAAACTCAAGCCTTGGAAGGCGTGACCATTTACACGCACAAATCGTACCTGCGCGCCCTGAAAATGATTCCGAAAGCCGATCAGACGAACATCAACGCCGCCATCGCTCGACTGGTCGGCATCATCGGCAACCCTCATCAACATTCTGGCGCCGGCGTGAGAAGACTTCATCCCGGCATCTTTGAGATTCGAGTAGGTTTGCGGCTGCGGGTTCTGTTCACAGTTCGAGCCGATAAAATCTTTCTGCACACCGCCGGGGACCACGACCAAGTGCAGGCCTGGTTGAGGAATAATCTTTAGCCCAGGTTCATCCTTTTTTCCATCCTGTAAATCCTGTTAATCCTGTCTCAAAATTCAGTTCTTTCACTGCATCGTTGGCTAAGGCTGACCCGGATTAATTCGCGGCGGCACGCCCTCCCTGGGCGCCTGGGCCAGAAGCTGCATGCCCGTGGCGGTCGCCCAAAGAATCCCGATCACAAAAAGTCCAACGCCGACCAACGGCCAGCGGGCGTGCTGCCACAAGTCCAACAGCCCGCTGAAGGGGTCCGCTGACGGATCGCTCATCCGCGCCGAATTGGCCAGGGCCCATTCGATCATCGGGATTCCCGTCACAAGGCTTACAATCAATCCGGCAAAGGCCGTTGCCATTTGAAAGTAGCCAACGGCCCGCCCGGCCGCCAGCGAACCGGCCCCTGGCAACGCCAGATTGGCCGCCATGCAGGCCCGCGCCTCCGAACGGGTGAGCGGCCGGCGCGGGCGGAGGGTAAGCGAAACCTTCATCGGCAATGCCCTTACCAACGCCACCGGTGCCGCGTCAGCGCGCCGCTTCCCAAAATGCCGAAGATCAGGACGCCGTGCCAGATCAATCCAATGATTGACAAAATCAGCCCGGCCAGCGCCATGCTCTTGTGGCTGGCGTCCGGTTGGCCCGGTGGCCGTTCACGGCTCAATGCAAGCACGGAAAAAACCACGCCCAGAATCCCGAATGCGAACGGAATGCAACAGCCGACAATGGACAGAATCCCCAGGACCAGCCCCGCCATTGCCAGTTTGTTGCCCGTGTCCTCGTATTGCGCCGGGGGCATGCTCACCGGCGGCGGCGTCCCCGTCTGTGGCGCGGCCCCAAATTCCGGGAACGACGACAATGGCTTCCAATCCGCGGCGCCGTCGGGCTGCACAAGCGTCGCCTGATTGACCCGTCCCTCCGCCAGCCATATCCGCAGCAGGTCCGCCGTCACCGGCCCGTAGATTTGCCTGTCGCTTCCAATGACCTTGTACATAAATATTCGCGCGTCAGCGCAGATTCCGCGCAATGCCGAACACCACCGCCACGATCACCAACGACCATCCGATCACGGGCCGCGTGATGATTCCGGGCCACCGCCAGCCCAGGGTCCAGCGCACCGCCTCGCGCAATCCAAGCCACATCCCCATCGGCAGAACCGCCACCAGCAGCGGATTAAACCGCCACGCCCCGGCAAAGTTGCCGTGCGTCAATTGATGCAGCGCGCGAAGCGACCCGCACCCGGGACATTGCAGCCCGGTCATCTGGTGCACCATGCAAACGGGGTAAAACCCGGCCGTCTCCGGATCGAAGAGATACAGCACGACGCCGGCCCCGGCCAATGCAAGAAAGCCCGCGGCCACCGCGAAAATCCGCGGGGCTGAGTTTGCCGGTTGTCCATTCATGCTGTGCGCCTCGCTACTGCGGCAGTGCGTTCTGGAAATTCTGAAACACCGACGGATTTGAAATCAAGAGCACAAGGGCCGTCACGACCATCAGCAGCGCCAGCACGCCAAGGACGATGCCCGCAATCGCGTAACCCGTGCCGCTCCGCTCCGGGTGATGTTTCAATTGCGACAACGCCACCGCCCCCAAAACAATGCTTATGGGCGCCAAAATCTGGCAGCACAGAAGGAAAAAAATGCCGGTAATCATCGCCCAAAGCGCCATCTGGTTTGTGCCGCCCGAAGACGGAGCCGGCATGTGTCCCGCGTGCATCGGCAAGGGCGGCGCGGGCCGCGGCAGAATCGCCGCGAACTCCGGCAGTTCCGCCATCGACTTCCACTCCGTTGCGCCCGCTGGTTGGACCCTGCTCTGGGCGTTGACCCGGCCCTCTGAAATCCATTGTCGGAGCTGATCCGCTGTGATAGGCCCATACTCCTTCTGATCGGCTCCGATTATCTTATACATGGGTGCAACATGCCCGTTTTACCCCAGAGGCGCAAGCCTCCCACACGGGCGCCTGCCGGTCCCCAATCCCAGTCTCAATATTATGCGGTTGACGCGTAAGGGATACGGCGGCTGCCTTCTAAGATGTCCATACTGTTCTTAGGAGTCATTCCGACCAATGTTTACAGGGGCTTTGTGAATGTCGCGTTATCCTGGATTAAGTCGGGGCTGGTGAATCAGATTTCCGGCAAAATCAACGGAGTCGTCCACTCCAATAATCTGGCTTGCGGCTCAGATGTGCGACCGCCACGATCCAAAGTCGATCTGGTTGTTCCAAGTAAACGATTCGGAACGGAAAGCGTTTCGTTTTCCAACTGCGGGTTCCGAGCCGGCCAGGCTTGCCGAGTTCGGGACTGCGTTGAATCTGGGGTAGGATCGCTTCCATGATAGCAAGAAAAACCTCGCCAAGGGCCGGGTTCCGACGCTCGTAGAATTCCGCCGACTTTATCAACTCACTTGCGGCGAGCCGGTGGTAAGCGACGGATTTCACTTAAAGCGCGCCGGGCCCCTGCCATCACCTGGCCGGCGGGAATGCCCTTCTCGACGCCGGATTTAATTTCCTTCACGCGTCGTTGAATTTCATCTTGCCACTCCGCTTCCAGCTGGGGATCGGCGAAATCGTCGATGCTTTCGATGATTCTTTCCGCCAGCCGCACACGCGAGCGAGGCGATAGTTCCAAAGCTTCCTTTTCCAAGACGCGAAGTGTCATCGCCTTAGTTAACCAGAAAACTTCAATTTGGGCAATGAAGTTTCCAACGGGTTTTTGCGCTCCACATTCCTGACTTCGCATTTTATATTCTTCACTGGAATTGCGCCCATAGCTCAGTTGGATGGAGCAACTGCCTTCTAAGATGTCAATACTGTTTTCTGGAATCCTTAGCAGTCATCCCGACCAATATTTACAGGGGTTTCGTGAATGTCGCCTTATCCTGAATCATCACGAATTCGCTGGAAAATGGGCAACCAGTATCCAAAGGCAGTATCAAACATTCATGTCGCGTTCACTCCGCAATCGGATTTTCCGGTTGCGCGTTCTTGGAGCGCTGATTCCAGAATAAGCGAAAAGCCACGGCATCACCGAGCAGCATCACGCCAAACACAATGTAATCTGGAAGGCTATTCCGTATAACATCACGATGCATTTTCTGTAACATTACTGCCTTGTTAGGCCCCGAGGGGTTCGCTTGATAAGCCCGAATTGCATCCGCTTGCTCAGGGCCAACTGGATTCGAATAATTGCGATACTGCAGCGCCCACATCACCTCCAGCAGAATCGCCGCGGCAATTGCAAACCGTATAAGATTCGACTTCACGACGCACTTAAAAACTGTGGACGTTCATACCAGCGGGCGGCTTCGGACAAGTCCCCCTCAGCTTTTGGACGAAGAATAACGCGCCAACTCACCGCCTGATTTGCTGGCGGAGACGCGGTTCAACTTCCCCCCGCTCAACTCCAGCGCGCGGGTTGGCTTGGTATTCTTCCAACTCGCGGTCCAGCAGCGATTTCTCGCCCGCGTCGGGTTGAGCGCCCCTGAGCAAGTCAGCTTCCTCCATTTCCCAAATGCGCTCCAGAATTTCCCGACGATCTCCGCTCGGCAAGTTGGGTAATTGTTCCAGGATATCCGTTTTGCTCATCGGAGAAATCTAACCCTTCGGATCGGCCTCCGCAATTGAAAACGCCCGGCGCTTGACAATTGACGCCAGGCAGGTTGACGGCCGTTCTCGGTCCAACACCGCCTCAATCACACGTTTACCTTTATTGAATGATTGTTATACATAAATTATTTATCGAATTACGATAAAAATAACTTGACGAACGGGATTGCACGGCTTATTTTGCGTCAATGAAGAATTTCCAAAACAAAGCAAACATCGTCAGGGTCAGCAAAATCATCAGGAGTTTTTTGTTCGCCGGATTGGTTTTGTGGATCATCGGAATACCCGTGACCCTGTTTACAACCGCTGTCACTCTGTGGAACCGGATCGGAGTGGGGCCGGAATCACGCTATTCACATTGCGGCATACCATTGCTGCTGGCCCTCTGCCTGATCGTAAATCTAAAGCTCTTCCATTTTTTTGACCGGCTCAAGGATGGACACTTGTTCGACGCCCAAACCGTCAAGAATCTGGATAACGCGGGCAGATGGTGGGTGGCGCTTTGGTTTTTTGAGATTTTGTTTTTCGCAATTGGGCATGAGTTTTTCCAAGTCACCAGCGCGCCGGACCTCGCCGGCAATTTGTTTGCGGGTTTGACCCTTATTTTTGTGGCGTGGTTGTTGAAGGAGGCGCAGGAGCTTCAACAGGAGCAGGAATTGACCGTTTAAGTTTAAGTTTATGCCCATCATCGTCAATCTGGATGTGGTCCTCGCGCAGAAGAAAATGCGCCTCAACGAATTGGCGGAAGCCGTGGATATCACGCCGCAAAATCTATCGGTCCTCAAGACCGGCAAAGCCAGGGCCATCCGGTTTTCCACTCTCGAAGCCATTTGTGAAACGCTCGAATGTCAGCCCGGTGAAATCCTGGAATTTCGCCCTGAAACCGCCAAAAAGAAAATCGTGGCGGGTCGTTGATGTTGCGTGTCCCGACGTCTGTCAAGGATGCGGGCCTGCGCTGCTCTCCTGATACCGCCGCGATTGGGCTTCCAGCACACCGGCCAGTGCGCTGTTGGTTTGCTCAAGGGCCAATTGACGCGCCTGTTGGGCCGTTGTCACGGCCTCCGAAAAGTTTCCCACCTCCGCGTACGCCGCGGCCAGCGTGCCAAGAATGATCGGACTTTGGTTGTGGCTCTGTTCGCTGGCTTGCCGGGCCAGCGCGACGGCCCGCGCCCCATTGCGCAGGGATCGCTCCGGGCAAGTCGCCAGCAACCAGGCCAGATTATTCGCCGCTTCATCCATGTTGGGGCGAAGCTGCAGCGTCCGGTCATATTCGGCAATCGCTTGCGCGTACTGGCCCGATTGCCTCAGGGCATTGGCGAGTTTGTAGTGGATTGCCGCCACGCTGTCGTCAATGGCCAGTGCGCGTTGAAAGCAATCGACCGCCTCGGCAGGCTGTTTATTGTTCAAGAAGGCGCAGCCGAGATTATAATAGGCCTCCGGGTAATTGGGCCGGATTGAGACGGCCTTCTCCAAATTGGCCACCGCGTTGCTCGTTTCCCCCTGTTGCAGGTAAGCGTAGCCCAAATCATTGTAAGCCGCCGAATGATCGGCCCAACGGGTATTGTCCGGCTCGGCGCTCACCGCCTTCTTGAAGCAGAGAATCGCGTCCGCATATTCCCCGTCATCCATCGCGTAACAGCCGATATTATAGTAAGCCAGATAAGACCGATCTGTCACCGCGGCCGCCCGCGTGAAAAGCGCGCGCGTATCCCGCCAGAACGGCACTTGGTCGGAGGTCAGCACCATGCAGGCGATGATCCCCATCGCCCCGGCCAGCCCAGCCATCGCACGCGGCAACGGACGGTTTGCCACCCAATCCCGCACGCTCCACGCCACCATGATCCAAAGCCCGACGCTGGGCAGGTAACTGTACCTATCGGCAATGGCCTGGGTGCCGACCTGCACAAGGCCAATGGTGGGAACGAGCATGCCCAAAAACCAAAACCATCCCACCGCCAGATACGGTTGCGCGCGCCACCGCCGTACCGCCAGAACGCTCACAGCCCCCAACACGCAAATCGCCGCGCCGACTTCCACTAAGTCCATCGAGCGGTACGGATAATAGATAGCCAGGCCGGCCGGCCAAAAATTCTTGCCGATATAACGCACGTAGGCGACGGGAATGTTGGCCAGGCGTTCGCCTAACGGAAAGCTCCTCAGCGTCTTGACACCTCCGAATCGTTGCTGAACCACGAATGTCACCGCGCTGTCCGCCGCCGCCAATACCAGGAACGGAATCTTCTCCAAAACAGGCCGCCAGGAAAATGCCGGTCCAAACTCCCAGCGCCCCAACGGCCAATAATCCAGCAACAGCAATACAAACGGCAGCGTCACCACCATCGGCTTGGCCATCAAAGCGAGGGCGAACAACACCAGCGCCAGCGCGTAGAAATATTTGAAACTTGAAACTTTGGACTTCAGATTCTCCGCGTAACGGACATAAGCCCACACGGTCAGCATCCAGAAAAACGTGCTCAACACGTCTTTCCTCTCCGAAATCCACACCACCGACTCAACCCGGAGTGGATGCAGCGCAAATATCGCCGCCACGAAGGCGCTCGGCCACAGCGCCCCCGTCAGCCGGCCCAGCAGCAGGAAGAGCAGGATTGAGTTGGCCGCGTGCAACAGCAGGCTCGTCAGGTGATGGCCCCCCGGTTGCAGGGCGTATACCTGGTAATCGACCATGTGCGACATCCACGTCACAGGATGCCAATTCGTCGCGTGCGCCGTGGTCAGCGCCCACTTGACGCTCTGCCAGTTCAACCCGTGTTGAACGTCCTTGTTATCAGTGACATAGTCCTGGTCGTCATAATGAACGAAACCATACCGGAGCGCCGGCCAAAACACGACCATCACCGCCACGCCCAGCAACACGCAAACCATCCATTTTTTCCATCGGTTTCCGCAATCTGTCATTCGCCTTTGATCGTAGCCCCGACGCCCCCCAAAACAGAATCCCCAATTTAGCCGCCCGCCCCGCGGCCTCCGCGCTCGGATTTCAACGCAAGACCATCATAAGAAGTAGTTGACTATTTAGTAGAATTGATTACTGTTGTGGTATGGGCCGTGTCAGCGACGCAAAAGAGAAGTTGATGGAAGCCGTCCTGGAGTTGATCTGGACCGGTTCCTACGGGAACACCACCATCGATCAAATTTGCGAGCGCGCGGGCGTCAAAAAGGGCAGCTTTTACTACTTTTTTGATTCCAAGGCGGATTTGGCGGCCGCCGCCTTCGACGCCAATTGGCAAGTCCGCCGCGCACAACTGGATTCCATCTTTTCCTCGTCCATTCCGCCGTTGGAACGCCTGCAAAAATACTGCGATTTCAGCTATCGTTTTCAGAGCGAAATCAAGTCCCGCTTCGGCAAGGTCCTCGGGTGCCCGCTCTTTGCCCTTGGCGCCGAGGTTTGCACCCAGGAAGCCCTCTTGCGCAATAAAATCCAGGAAATGCTCGAATACAAACGCAAATACCTGGAAACCGCCGTCCGCGACGCCGACGCCAGCGGCGTCATTCGCGCGCCCGACCCGGCGGCAAAGGCAAGGATGATTCTGTCCTATTACGAGGGCCAGCTCACCCATGCCCGTATTCAAAACGACGTCGAAGGCCTCCGCGACACCGCCCGCGGCATTTTTGCCATGCTTGGAGTCAAAGAAAAAAGCGCCGCCGCCGACAGAAACGCCGCCGTCGCATAATTTTCGAACCTTTTTGAACGAATATTATACTATTTAGTCAACTACGATAAGGACTAAAATATGAAGCGATATCGAAGTGAATGCCAAGAGAAAACGACAATGCCGGCTTCCGGAGCTCGGCTGACATCGACGCGTTCGCCGCGCCGGTGGGATGTGTCGGAGCCGGCGCCCCAATCCACCACCGCCATTGCCGTGGCCGATCAGCCCGCGCCCTACACCGAACCGGCCCTGCACGGCGACACGTTGCAATTGTATCTCCGCGAGATCGGGCAGGTCAAATTGCTCACGCGCGAAGAGGAGATCAAATTGGCCCGGCGCGTTCAACGACGCGATAAGCGCGCGCGCGAACAAATGATCACCGCCAACCTCCGCCTGGTGGTCAAGATTGCGCGCGATTACGAGAATTTGGGTCTTCCGCTGCTCGACCTGATCAACGAAGGCAACATCGGCTTGATGAAAGGAGTCGAACGCTTCGACCCGGACAAGGGCGCCAAGCTATCCACCTATGCCGCCTGGTGGATCAAGCAATCCATTATGTCCGCCCTGGCCAACCAATCCAAGACGATCCGTTTGCCCGCCCACGTCGTCGAACGAGTCGGCAAAATGCGCCGGGCCGAAATGAAGCTGCGAGACATTCTGCGTCGCGATCCCACAGACATGGAATTGGGCCAGGAAGTGGGGCTGGACGCGCGCCGCATCCGCCGCTATCGCGAGGCCGCGCGCGCCCCCGTTTCCCTTGACGCTCCGCTCGGAGACGACGAGTCGGAGAAAATTTCCGAAGTCGTGGCCGACCCGAACGCCGCCGCCCCGTTTGAGCGCCTGCTCAAGGAAAACGACGCCGGCCTGGTGCGCGAAGCCCTGGCGATTCTCACCGAGCGTGAGACGAGCATTCTGGCCATGCGTTTTGGTTTGGATGACCAAACCCCGAAGACGCTCGAAGAAGTCGGCGCGCATTTTCAGGTTTCCCGCGAGCGCATCCGTCAAATTCAGGACGAGGCCCTGCGGAAAATGCGCCGAAGAATCGAGAAAACCGACACGCCTTTGATCGAGTCCTCGGCCCTGGCGGCCTGACGACCATCATCGCGCGCTGGCCGTAAATCGACGCTAGTGGCCGTTTCGGTGGTCATCCTGCACCGGCGAACGAAGCGCCCGTGAAGATTTTGCTTGATTGTGCGCCCGGCTTGCCCGGCAATGCCGCCATGTTGCGCAACAACTTCAATATCACGCCTGCTCTTCCATGAGCCGTCTTCACTGGCTTTTGGTTTGCGCAGTGGCGGTGTTCTCGTGGCATGCGGACGCTGCTCTCGGCGGCGATTGGCCGCAATGGCTCGGGCCGCGGCGCGATGGCCACGCCGCCGCCGATTCCCCGGCCCTCGAAAAACTCTCCCCGGATTTGAAGGTCGTCTGGCGAAAAAAAATTGGCGGCGGATTTTCCTCGCCCGTTGTGGCCGGTGGCAAGCTTGTCTACTTTGACGAGAACAGCCAGGCGGAAGTGGCTCATCTGTTGGACGCCAGCACCGGCGCCGAAATCTGGAGCGCCGCCATCGGCGACGTTTACCGGGACGAATGGGGCGCCGGCCCGCGCAGCACCCCGGTCATGGATGGCGACCGCGTTTTTGTGCAATCGTGCAAGGGGGAATTTCGCTGCCTCAACCTTGCCGATGGCCGCGTGATTTGGGGCGTCAGTTTTGCCCGCGATTTCGGCGTCAAGTTTCTCGGCAGCAAATCCAACGAAGGCACCGCCGCCCGCCGCGGCAATAACGGCTCTCCGCTGGTGGACGACGATGCCGTCATCGTTCCCGTCGGCGCGACCAATGGCGCGACGCTCGTTTGTTTTGAGAAGAGCAATGGCAGAATGTTGTGGAAAGCGGGCAACGACGAGGCGGCTTATTCGTCTCCGGTGGTGGCGACGCTGGCCGGCGTCAAACAGATCGTGGCCTTTACGGCGGATAATTTGATGGGCGTGGAGCGCAAACAGGGAACGGTCCTCTGGCAAGTGCCCTTTCGGACGGAAGCCAACCGAAATGCGGCCACGCCGGTGATTTTTGGCGACACGGTCATCGTCAATTCTCATACCATCGGGCTTGTCGGCACAAGGATCGTCCAGGAGGGCGGGGCGATTCGGGCCGTTCCGCTGTGGGCCAATCAAGGCCAGAAGATCAATCTTTCCACGCCGGTAAGGGTGGGGGATTACCTTTACTCTCAGGGCCCCGGGCAGACCTATATTTGCGCCGACGCGCGCACCGGAGAAACGAAGTGGGAGGCCGCGTGGTTTGGCGCCAGGGGCACGGAGAACACATCGACCATCGCCATTGGGAACCATCTCCTGGCGTTGACTGACATGGGAGAATTGGTTCTGGTCGCCGCCGATCCCCATCAATACACCGAGTTGTCCCGCGTCCAGGTTTGCGGTAAAAACTGGAACTTTCCCGCCTGCGCCAACGGCCGGATTTACGTGCGCGATGCCCGCGAATTGATTTGTTACGAGCTTTTGCCCTGACTTGCGGATGCCGCGTCAGGCTTCTAGCAACTGGCGTATTTCCAGTTCCTTGACTTCCCCTCGGCGAGCCACTGCAGCATGGTTTCAATCCGTTTCTGGCGGGTTTCTTCGCGCTTTGCCTCGGTGATCCATTCCACGTACTCCCGCCTGTGGCTCGGCCTAAACGCCTCGAAGGCGGCCAGCGCCTTCTTGTTCGTCCTCAGCGCGGCTGTCAGATAATCAGGAACGCTTAATTCCCGTTTTCCAGCCGGCCGCGGGGCGGGGTGGCGCTTGGCTCCGCTGTCATTGAGCGCGACGGCCTTCCTGATCAGCGCGAGCAACTCCTTGTCGCCCGGCAAATCCCCCAGCGACGTGATTCGCCCGAAGTGCCCCATTCCATTTTTTTCCATCGTGCCCATGACCAGTTCGCCCATCCAGAACCCGAAAGCGCAGTGATTCTTAAATGCCGACATCCCGCAGAGCAACCCATTGTGGAGAAAATGCGGCCGGCCCCATTTCATGGTTTCCTCAACATCCGGGCAGGCGGCATGCACAAGTTCCCGCAAGTGCTTGAGCACGGGCTTCGCAAAATCGGGCGCTTTGGAAATATACGCGTCCACGCGGCTGTCTGGTTTCGTTTTCCCGGTCATACGTTGGCGCCGAGCGTCCCAATTTCGATCGGTCTTGACAAGCAAAAAGTAAACGGCCCGATCAGGTCGGGCGCGAATCGGCGCCGGCGAAGGGTGTCGGACAGAATTCTTCGGGCACAACGAATTCCCGCGCACTTGGCCCCGGATCGAGCACAGGCGCTTCTATGTGGACGAATCCTTCGTTACCTTCGTTTGCTTCTGTTTTCACTCATGTGCTTCCCGATTGGCCCCGGGCAGGATCATGCGCGCTAAAAGGCCCAATTTCTTTGATTCTTTTTACACGAAACGAAGAATTTTGTCATGCGCCCGTCGGCGAATCGGCCCCTTCTTTTTGCTTTACATTTCGCAAAAACCATGCACCCTTTCATCTGCCTGAGTAAACCGGACGACTGGCGTTCGCGTGGACGCCGCCGTCGTTTCTGTTCCTTTGTTAAAACTATCAATCCGGAGATAGCCCTATGAAAAAATACCGATCATTAATCTGCCTGACAACAACATTGCTGGCCTTCGCGGTTGCCGCGCCTTCCTTTGCGCAGGATGCCGCCGCCCCGAAGCCGGAGGACAAACCCGCCCCGGGCCCAGACGCCCAAATGATGGCGAGCATGGTGGAATTGGCCAAGCCGGGGGAGAATCACAAAATGCTGGCCGAAGAAACGGTCGGTTCCTGGACCTACAAGGTCAAGTGGTGGATGCGGCCCGACGCTCCGCCCATGGAATCCACCGGCACCACCACGACCAAATCCGTGATGGACGGCAGGTATTTCATTTCCGAGCACACGGGAGTTATGTCGATGCCGGGAGCGGACGGGAAAATGATGGACGTGGGTTTCCGGGGCATGGCGACTGAAGGTTATGATAACGTCAAAAAGAAATTTGTCGCGTCGTGGATAGACAACATGGGAACGAGCATCCTGCTGATGGAGGGAACCTACGACCCCGCCGCCAGGACATTGACCTACGAGGGCGAAGAAGAGCCCATGACCGGTATGAAGTTTACTTATCGCCAGGTAGTCAAATATGACGACAAGGATCACCACTCGATTGAATTCTATGAGGTTCACGGCGGAACAGACGTGAAAACGATGGAAATCTCCTACGTGCGGTCTTCGTAACTGCGGACTTTTCCGCAAGGTCCTCGCGCCGTTTTATCCCGCTTTCACGGATAAATAAAAGGGGCCGGGATTGTTTCCCGGCCCCGGTCTGAATTTGAATTGCGCTTAACGCAAAGCCGATCAGCTCATTGCTGTGCCCGGAAGAACTGCTGCGGCCCCAACTCGTTGGTCGTGAAGGGCGAAGTCGCCCCTTGCACCGTTGACCACGGACCCAGCAGGTTGGTCGCGGATTGCAGGTTCCCCTGGCTCCAGGTGAGTTGCAGTTCCGCTCCCGGGAGCACGGCGAAGGACAGCGTTATCGTTGCCGGCGACGTGAAACTCAACTGGTTGACGTTGGCCGCGGTGAAGATCGACGCGGCTTCCAAGGGCGTCAGCGCCCTCGTCCACACGCCAAGGTCGTCGATGGCCATAAGGCCCTCGCTTGATTGCGGATAAAGCCCGGTCGGATCCTGGCCGATGGTGGCGATATTGGTGCTATTGATGTTCCCGATTCCCACGACACTCGTGCCCGCCTGGACATTTTGATGCGCCGGCACGCCGTCAAGATAGATAGTGGCTCCCGCATTCCGGTCAATGACGTAGATCAAGTTATGCCAGTTGCCATCGTTGATCGTGCCGACGTCCCCATAAACACCCTCGCCGACGTCTGTCTGACCGTAGACCGAAAAGCCCCAACCGCCGGGCCAGCCCGTCGTAGTCCCCTCGGTCGTGCCGAACGAGGGTTCGAAGCAGTAGCCCGGGTAGCCGAATGTCGAGCCGGGTACATCCGTAAAGAACGGCAGGTCGTCCCCGATATAGTCAACCGGCAATTGCACCCACATGCTCACAGTGAAACTGTTCGAGCCGAACTGCAAATCCGGCCGATATCCGACAGTGGCATAGTTTGCGTTGGTGGTCGCGCTGGTGACAGTTGTTTGATAGCCAAAGGCCTCGCCCAGTATCCCCGGGACGTAAGGGTCGTTGTTCACAGTCGCCCCGCCGCTGGCCAAATTGGTGGCGTTGTTGCCCCGGCCTGTGGCGTCGAGCATGGTGCCGTCAAACGTCAAATGCATCACCAAATCCGCAATGGCAGGTGGATTGGTTGGCGCCGGCAATACCGTGACGGTCACCGTCGTGCTGAGTATCCCTCCCACCGAATTTGTGATGCCGCACGTGTACGAGCCGGCATCCCCCAGGGTGAGATTGGGGATCGAGTACAGAGTGTCCGTTGCCCCGGGTATCGGGCCCGAACCGACTTTGTTCCATTGATAGCTCACCGGCACCGTGCCGGCCGCGGAGACCTCAAAACTGACAGGGAGGTTGATGTAATTAGTCACCGAGACAGGCTGTAACTTGACGAACGGCGCCAGGTCTGGCCCGTAAGCGGCGGCATAATGCGTCTCTACTTCCGCGGGGGTCAACGCCTTGTTGTAAATCGCCACCTCGTCTATCGTTCCGCTGTAGGGCCAGTCGTAGGGCGGAAGAACGCCCGAGCGCTCCGCGCCGATGCTCACGGCCGATGGCGACGGCGTAACGCCGGCAGCGGGAGTTCCGGTCGTGCCCGCAAGCGCGCCATCTATATATATGTTCACGGTGCCTCCGGCTCCGTCACAAACCCCCACAAGGTGGTGCCATGCGCCGTCGGGGCCAATATTGGCATCCGCTTCGGCGATGGTGTGGTCCGCCGTTGGGTCGCGCACGAAGAAGCGATAATTTGCGCCGTTGACGGCCAACGCGAATTGCTCATTGGCAATTCCCCCATTGTCGCCTTCGCCCTTTGCAACGATCGCCGCGCCATCAATCTGGTTCGGACCACCGTTGGCCCACGCCTCGATCGTAAACTCGGCGGCCGTCCCGGGGAAATTCAGGGTCGCTGCGCCGATGTCGCCGACGTAGTTATTCGTAAAGCCCGGAAATGTAACCGCAAGGTCGGAGTCAATGAACGAGAATCCAGGTTGCCCAAACAGGAGGTTGGCGCCGTAATAGTTGCCATCATTCCCACCCGCGTAGTCGTACGCCACGGTTCCATTGGTTTCATCCAGCCGGAAATAGGCCACCGGCGAGTTGGAAAGAATTGTGGACGCGTACCCGGCCGGCCATGGCCGGATCACAAGCGCGGATACACTGCTGGTCGCGGAACCAAAGCTGTTGGTTAGGACCAGAGTGTAACTGCCGGCATAATTGCTCGTCGCAATTCCCGAGAACGACGAATCCGTCGCCCCGGGAATGGGGGACCCATTGGTGTACCATTGGAAGAATAGCTGCTGGTTGGGTAGCGTTGCGGGAGCAAAGCTGAACGGAAAGTCAAACCAGCGGGTTTCCACCACCGGCAGCAACTCCGCCGGCGGCAGCGTCGGCGTGACCAACAGCACGACAGAACTGGTGACCGAGCCGAAAGAACTCTTGACAATCACGGCGTAAGTGCCGCTGGTGGCCGCGGTCAAGCCAGTCAGTGAGAGATTGGTGCCGGTCTGGCCGGCAATCGCTTGCCCGTTTTCGGTCCATTGGTAGGACAGCGGCGGGGTGCCGTCCGCCCAAACAGACAGGCTCGCCGAAGATCCCAAATACGCCGGAGATGGCGCAACGGGCGCCTGCGTGATCACGGGCGGCAAGGCCACTGCATTGTAAAGGTTCGAAATCGTCCCAGGGTCCAGCGCATTGGTGAATATCGTCGCCTCCTCAATCAACCCGTCGAAATACATGCCGAAGTACTCGTTTGGACCGCTCCGCGAGCCTACTGACCACGGATCGGCCAGCGCGGAGGGCCCGACGCCGTCATCGGCAAACTGCCCAACCAATGTTCCGTTGCGATACAAATTCCACTCCGCTCCGTCGTAAGTGCCGACCAGAAACACCCAGTGGCCGATGTCTCCGGCTGGAGCAGGGAACACAGCCGTATTGTAGGCCGGCGAAGAACCGTCATACGTCCCGATTGAATAATAAACGACATCGGGGAGGACATTGGTGTTGTTGTCGCCGCCGGAGTCATCGAAGCTGTAAGACTCCCAGTCAAAGGAATCGCCAACGCGCAGAAAGTTTTCCGCGTAACTGACCGGGTCGTATCCCTGGGCGATGATGTCCTCCACGTAGCCAAAGGAGTTTGGCTTGATCCACGCCGCCAGGGTGATCGGCTGGCCGGAAAAACTGGGCTGCGCCACGTTAGTGTCCAGCACAAGCGAACCCAGCGAACCGCTGTAATAAACCGAGGCGGCGTCGGTGCTTAAGCCGGGCACTCCCGGTTGATCCGTCTCGGCTCCCAGCGTATTGGTTCCATTGTCTCCGAGAGTGCCGATATCGGCCGCGAACGGATACGTGTTTGTCGCCGGAGCCGTGTATGCCGGTTCATCCATGTTCCAGTAGCCGACCGGGCTTGAGGCCAAAATCAGCGCGTCGTACCCGTTGGTGTTGCCGGTGCCGGCCGTGTAATGAGCCATAATCGTGCTGGCACTCAATAGGTTGGTGTAAATCGCAAGTTCATCAAGATATCCATCGTATCCGCGATTCCCGGTCCCGTACGCGCTGTTGCCATTCCCGTCCGCATATTCAGCCCCGTAAAGCGCCGTGCCGCCTATGCGGGTGGGCACCCAGTCGTTAGCATGAAAGGGGGATGACAAACTTGAGGAGCCGCTGGCCGCCAAAACGCCGTTGACGTAGAGCGACGCGTTGGTTCCATCATATTCCCCGACGATATGCGACCATGCGCCTTGAGTTGCGGTCCCCGGCTGAGCCGCAGTCGCTGTGTAACTGTTCTCGCCCCCAAGACGGAAAGTCCAACCCCCTGGGCCTGCCTTCAAATAAAACAGGTAGCCTGAACGGCTGGTATCGCCGGGAAAAGGACTGTCCGAGGAAAGCACGCAAAGCCCGGTGCTGTCGCTTGAGAGCGAGGTTGGCTTCGCCCAGAATTCAATCGTGAACGGGGGCGCTGGGTTGAGCACCGCCAGGTTGGGAATATCGATCCTTGTGTAGCAGTCATCAAGGTCATCGGTCGGGTTGAGGAGTTGGACCGCGTTGCCGACGATCCCGCCTGGCTGGCCGGTCAGGGCGCCGGAGAGCGCATAGCCGTTTCCGGCCGCCCCGGCGCTGCCCAGGTTGGAAATGATGTCCGGCGCCAGGGGAAGGGCTTTCTCATTGAGGCGCCAATAATCCAGAGGCATCAGTGCCTCTATTTGTGTCGGGTAAGTCTGGGCGCGAACCGGCAGGGTGGCCAGCGCCCCAAGCAGCATGGCTGCCGCCGAAGCGGAGGCGATTTTCCAGGATTGTCGTGTCTTCATACTTTAATTTTCTTCGGTTAGTTGAGTTTTGCAGTGGTTTTTCAGCTTGAGATGACCGCCTCGCTCACCCCGTCAACTCGTGCCAAATCTCGGAATCAGCCAGTTCCATAATTTTCATTGTTTCATCAGTGCTCTTCCAATGAGCGGCAAAGCTCTTGCCCGCTGACATCCAATGTTCTTCGGACTTGATTTTTTCCCGCCTCCGTTACTTCGCGAGCGGACGAACCGTGTGAAGCTGGAGCCAACGGACGTCTACATCGCGGGGCACGGCTAGCCCGTTTGCCGCGGGTCCGCCAATGGCGCCCGAACCCGTCGTGGGCGGATCGAGGGGCGGCGTCGTTCTTGGATCCAGCCAATGCTGAATCGACGCGTGCCCGTCGGCAAAAGCGAAGCCGGCAGAACGATCGTGATACATGCCAGGCATATCCTCGTTAAACGCATACAGCGCGGGATCCGACGGGTCGTCGCCCGCCATGTCTGTCAGGTAATTTCCCCAGTTGATGCAGTCCTGCCGCTCGTCCACAAACACCCAGGTGTCGCACGGTCCGGGTGACTGGTTGGCAGTCAAGTCCGTGGTTTTCATATACACGGGATAGTTGCCCCCCCAGGAACCGTCCCCCGTTCCGTCGGCCGCGCCCTGTCCGCCGAATCCTCCCCAGAAAAAGTTCATCGACACCGTGCGAACTCTCGGCAGTTGTTCGATTCCGTTGGCCGTATGGTGCAGGATGACAGACGTGTCGGCGGGGCAGCGATACACCAGGTAGGAATTGATATAGGGATAAAGCGGCCCCACCGTGATGTCCACAGATGGATCATAATTGTAGGCACTGTCCGTAAAATCCTCCTCCTGCTTGGTCCAGACATAGTTGTTTAAAGCGTCCTTGGACAGACTGGGGTCCGCGCTGGACAGGACAACGTACTCCTTGTTATCCTGCGCGTACATTCGCCAGCCAAGGGCCATTTGCCTCTGGTTGCTCATGCACTGGATCCCCTGGCTCTGCAGCTTGGCTCCGGTCAGCGCGGGCAACAGCATTGCCGCCAGTATCGCGATGATCGCGATGACCACCAGCAATTCAATTAGAGTGAAGGCGCTTCCGCTTGGATACGCCCGGTTTCTTCGAGTTTTGATATTTTCATGTCGCATAATCATGCTTACGATTCGTGTCCTATCCCAAGCGCGAATCTGAATGCGCCCTCTTGGGAATCTGGTATTTGCTGGATTTGGAGACAACCGTCCTTTCGACGTCGGCGACTACCGGAAGAGCCGACACACCCCCACTCGACGAAAACGACTTAACTTCGCTCTCTGACAAGTCAAGCCTGACATCGAACAACCGCAATCGCCATTCTGAACTCGTCCACATGGCTCGTTCGACTGTAACTCCGGAACCTTCCAGCTTGCCGCAAACGGCTATCCCCGCCAAAACCGCTAAGGAAGTGTAGTTTTCTCGTTCCGATTTGGTGACCTTTATGTCACAAAGATGATTTCTAACCCATAACACTGATCCCGTCAACGAAAAAAGGGGGTTTTTTTTCATCGGGTAGATAAGAAAAAATGATTTCTTTATCCGGATGAATTAGACCCGGCGTCATCCTCAAAAAATCTTGTGATAATCGATTTTTAATCCACACTGGGCCGGATACCGCAGTCAAGACCGAGGATGATTAGAAAGCACCGATGAAAATCAATCACACCAAATCCATTGCCGCCGCTTCCATTTCTTTCCCGTCCGCACCCGTCCGGGTCTGGCTGTATTTGACACTGGCGCTGGGCCTCCTGGCCCCCGGCGCGCGGGCGGCGGAGCGCCAATTCATCCACATCCCTTTGCCCGCAGCCGTCACCAACTCGGCCCCGCTCCGCCGCAGTTCGCGCTGGGAAAGGCTCAACCTGACAATCGGGCTCCCGTTGAGAGACCGCCCCGGACTCACCAATCTGCTCCAGCAAGTCTATGACCCCGCCAGCCCCAACTTTCACCACTACCTCACGCCGAAGCAGTTCGCCGACCGGTTTGCCCCCACAGAGGAGGATTATCAGTCCGTCATCCGCTTTGCCCGCTCGCACGGCCTGGTGGTCACGGGCCAGCATCCCAACCGGACGCTCGTTGACGTGAGGGGGACGGCGGCGGCCATCGAGCGGGTATTCCACGTCAAATTGAACGAATATTTCCTCCCATCGGAAAACCGAACGATTCGCGCACCAGATGTCCAGCCCTCCCTCGAAATAACAACCCCGATCCTGAGCGTCAGCGGCCTTGACAATTATGTTGTGCCCCATCCTTGCATGCGGACCGTCCCCGCCGGAGAGGCGAAGCCCAATGCGACGGGATCGGGGCCGGGCGGAGCGTACTGGGGTGGCGATTTTCGTGCGGCCTACTTTCCAGGTGCGACGCTGACTGGAACCGGCCAAATCGTAGGGATAGTGGAATTTGACTCCGGTTACTATCAGAGTGACATCACGACCTACGAGACCGAGGCTGATTTGCCCAATGTCCCTGTAACCGCCGTCTTGTTGGACGGGTACAACGGGGAGCCGGGCAACGGCAACGTCGAAGTCTCCCTGGACATTGAGTTGGCGATATCCATGGCGCCCGGTTTGGCCGGTGTGCTGGTCTATGAAGGGTCCACCAGCGATGATATTTTGAACCGCATCGCCAACGATGATCTGGCCAATCAGATCGGCGCGTCCTGGTCTTATGAAATAGACGAAAACACCGATCAAATTTACATGCAATTTGCCGCCCAGGGTCAATCCTTCTTCAACTCTTCGGGCGATAGCGATGCCTATACCACGACTATACCCACGCCTGCCGATGACCCAAACATCACGATCGTGGGCGGGACGACGTTGACGACGGTCAGCGCGGGCGGCGCCTGGGCATCGGAGACGGTGTGGAACTCGGGCGATGGCGAAGGCAGCAGCGGCGGAATCAGTTCCCGCTATGCCATTCCAAGCTGGCAACAGGGTATCAGCATGACGGCAAATCAGGGATCAACCACAATGCGAAACATTCCGGACGTCGCGCTGACGGCTGATAATATTTACCTCATTTACGGCGGCGGCCAATCGGCGGACGTTGTCGGCACCAGTTGCTCAGCGCAGTTGTGGGCAGCTTTGACTGCGATGATGAACCAACTGGCCGTGACCAACGGCGAGCCGACTGTCGGGTTTATCAACCCGGCGATTTATGCCATAGGCAAGGGGGCAAACTTTATAAGCTACACGAATCTCTTTCATGACACTACCAACGGAAACAATGAGAAGGCCAGCAGTCCCAGCCGGTTCATAGCCGTGCCCGGTTACGACCTTTGCACCGGGTGGGGAACGCCTAACGGAGTCAATCTCATCACCGCCATCGGGTTGCAGGAGCCGTTGCAGATCTCGCCGCTACCGGGCGCGATTTTTACCGGTCCGGTGGGCGGTCCGTTCAGCCCGGCGACGCAGACCTATACCTTGACCAACAGTGGCGCGGGTTCACTGAGGTGGACTCTTGCCAACACCTCCCCATGGTTCACCGTAACTCCGACGTCCGGCACAATAGTTCAGGGTGCGGCGGAGACTGTCACCGCGAGTGTAAAGTTGACTGCCACCAATTTAGCCGCTGGCTCATATTCCTCGGAACTGCGGTTCACGGACTTGGGGGATGAGTTCAGCCAGATCCGCCAGATCACCCTGGACGTGGTCACCCCACCAGTCATCACAGCGCAACCCACCAATCTGGCGTTGCTGGAGGGAATGACGGCAACTTTCACCGTGGGCACGGGCACCAACGCGCTGATTTCTTACCAATGGCAGGAGAACAACGAGCTGCTCTTGAAGGATGAAGGCAGCTACCACGGCGCGACCACCAGCACCTTGACCATTAGCAACATATCCGGTGCAAATGCGGGAAGTTATTCCGTGATCTTGAGCAACTTGGCGGGCGTGGTGACGAGCTCGAACGCAGTGCTCACGTACGTTAAATCCCAACCCCTCGTTGTCCAACAGCCCATCAGCCAGTCTGCGCTGCCGGGAGCCTCCACTACTTTCACTGTCGGCGCGGTCGGGACCACGCCATACAACTACCAGTGGCAGCTTGACGGAACCAACTTGGCCAACAACAGCACCTATTCAGGCGTGACCACCAAGCTCTTGACGATCACCAATATCTCGCCTGTCGATGCAGGCACTTATTCAGTGATCGTCGGCAATTACCTCGGCTCGACAAACAGCGCGGGGGCGGTGCTCTCAGTTGTTCCTGTGACGGCGCCAGGCCTCACCATGTCTCCCGTCGTGTCGCTGGCCGGTGGCGACGCCGGCGCGTTGCCTTATGCCCCAATCGTCCAGGGGACGGACGGCGGATTTTACGGCACAACTAGCGAGGGGGGCACCAGCAGCGAAGGTACGGCTTTCAAAGTCACCGCCAGTGGGGCGATTTCCACTTTGCTTTCATTCACCGGCAACAACGGCGCAATTCCTTATGCAGGATTCTTCCTGGGCCACGACGGTTCCTTCTATGCTGCAGCCGCGTCCGGCGGCACAAGCGACAACGGGACACTATTCAAGATGACCTCCACTGGCTTGCTAACGACTCTGACGCGGTTCGACGGGAATAACGGTTCGCTTCCCGTGGCCGGCCTGGTGCAGGCAACTGACGGCAATTTCTACGGCACTGCCCTGGAAGGTGGCGACTACGGGCTTGGCACGATTTTCCGCATGGCCGCCAGCGGCGCCTTGACCACGCTGGTTTCCTTCAATGACTATGACGGCGGCAATCCTTCTTCGGCGCTCATTCAAGGCAGCGACGGCGATCTCTACGGCACAACCGAAGACGACGGCGCGTACACCTGGGGGACAGTCTTCAAAATGACCCCCTCCGGCAACTTCACCAACCTGTACTCGTTTACAGGCGGTGATGACGGGGGGAGTCCCGTCCCCGGGCTTGTCCAGGCTGCGGATGGCAATTACTACGGCACAACGTATTTGCAAGGGGCCGACGGCTTCGGGACGGTATTCGAAATTACGTCCTCGGGCGTCCTTACCACCCGTTACACATTTACGGGAGGTGTTGACGGCGGCAATCCGTGGGGCGGCCTGTTTGCGGCCGCCGATGGGAATTTGTATGGCACAACTCAGGATGGCGGTACCTATGGCTTTGGCACGGTCTTCCGGATCGCTCCAGCCGGGTCGTTGACCACTGTGGCGCAATTTGACGGATATCTCGGCGCCTACGCGTCGGCTGCGCTCATCCAGGCCACGGACGGGAATTTATATGGCACGACTCTTGGAGGTGGTTTGTACGATGATGGTGTGGTTTACCGCCTCGGCGTCGAGGGCCCCCTGCAAATCACAGGGCAGCCTGCGACCCAATCCGCCTACACGGGAGGAACTGCGGCCTTCACGGTGGCCACTTTCGGCGCTGCGCCGGTCACTTACCAGTGGCGGCAGAACGGAATCAATCTTACCAACGGCGCCGGCTTCTCCGGCGCCAACACTGCCACCCTGGCCATCACGAACGTAACCGTCGACGATGCCGCGGTCTATACAGTTGTCGTCAGTAACGCACTCAATTCCGTCACCAGCGACGACGCAGTCCTGGAGGTGATACTTTCCCCGCCGACCATTACGAGTCAACCGTCCAGCCAGATGTGCGTGGCAGGAATGACGATAACGTTCACGGTGGCGGTGCTCGCGGACCAGCCCTTCTCGTATCAATGGCAGGAGAACGGAACCAATTTGACCGATGGCGGCCCTCTAACCGGATCGGCTACAAGCTCATTGACCATTTCCAACGTCACGGCGGCAAATGACGGGACGTATTCGGTGATTGTCAGCAACGCGCTCGACTCGGTTTCCAGCAGCGGCGCGGTGCTGACGGTCTTGCCCGCCACGCCGCCGGCGTCCTCCACGACGAACCTTCACATCTTCAGCGGCAGCCAGGATGGAGCATTTCCTTACGGGGGCCTTATCGTGGGAAACGACGGCAATCTCTACGGCACGGCTGAGGGCGGCGGCTCGGATTTTGATGGCACGATATTCAAGGTGACGTTGGCCGGGAACCTGACGACCCTGTATAGCTTTCTCAATACCCCCGACGGCGCGGACCCAATTGGCGGCCTGGTGTTGGGTCGCAATGGCGATTTCTACGGCACCGCCGCCGGAGGAGGCGCCAACGGCGATGGCGCGATCTTCCGAATGACTCCCAGTCCAGTCGTGGTGAAATACCTTTACTCCTTCGAAGATGCCGCTGACGGCGCCACTCCCGCTTCCCCCTTGGTGCAGGGGACCGATGGCAATTTCTACGGCACCGCTTATCTGGGCGGCATCGATGGCTTTGGCTCCATATTCAAAATATCGCCCAGCGGCGCGTTCACTTCCCTTTACGGCTTCACGGGTGGCACCGATGGCGGCGACCCCTACGCGGGGCTGATTCAAGGTGTGGATGGGAACTTCTACGGCGCCGCCCTTGAATTTGGCTCCGGCGGTTATGGCACCATCTTCAGTCTGACCCCTGACGGCAATTTCAACACTCTTGCATCCTTCAATGGAACCAATGGCGCATTCCCCCAGGCCGGAGTCATCCAGGGTGCCGACGGCAATCTTTACGGCACCACCTTTTCTGGAGGCTCCAACGGCTACGGCACCGTATTCTGCTTGACAACCAATGGATCGCTGACCACCCTCTTTACGTTTGGTTACACCAACGGAAGTAATCCGGTGGCCTCATTGGTGCAAGGCTCTGACGGCAATCTCTACGGCACCACCGCTTCGGGTGGTCCCGGGGGCCAGGGCACCGCTTTTAGAATAACCACCAACGGCGCGCTGGCCACATTGCTTTCGTTCGATGGCCTCAACGGCGCTGATCCCGAGGCGGCGATGGTCCAGGCCAGTGACGGCAATTTTTATGGCACGACGGCCCAGGGCGGGACCGGTTTCAACCCTTCGGCCGGAGGGGGCAACGGCGCCATTTTCCGCCTCACAGTCCCGATCTTTGTCAGCAACTCAGTTACGGCGCCTTCGGCGGTTGCCTCTCTGCCCTATGCGGCCAGTCTTTTAGCCGGGGCGATTGCGCCGCATGGTGATGTGCTCAACTTTGCCAAAGTCAGCGGCCCCGCCTGGCTCGAGGTGTCAACCAACGGCGGCCTTTCCGGCACGCCTGCCAATTCGGACATTGGCACCAACATTTTTGTCGTCAGCTTGACCGATTCCAATGGCGTGTCCGCCTCGGCCAGCTTGACAATTCCAGTAATTGCCGACCCGCCGCCCGCTTTCATCGTCAATCCTTTTGCCGAAACCTGGGCCGATGTCGGGGAACCGTATTCGGCAACGATTGCCACCAACGCCACCGACGCGGAACTCGCGGACGGGGACATCCTGACATTTGGCAAGATCAGTGGACCCGCATGGCTGGGCGTGGCGCCCGACGGATTGCTCTCCGGCACGCCGGAAGACACGAATTTGGGCACCAACGTCTTCATAGTCAGCGTGACCAACCTCGGGGGAGCCTCCAACACCGCGACCATGTCGCTCTTTGTAAACGGCGCCCCGTCGTTCTCGGTTCGAAACTTCACCACGCCGCCCGCCACCGCCGGCTTGGCCTACTCCGGGACCATTGCCACCAACGTCACCGACGCGTACCTCGGGGGAGGAGACAGTCTGAGCTTTTTCAAAGTCACCGGGCCTGCCTGGCTCAATGTGGCTACCAACGGCGCCCTTTCGGGCATGCCTTCGAGTGCCAATACGGGCACCAATTACTTTGAACTGCTCGTGACCGATGCCGGGGGACTGGCCGCCACCGGTAACCTCACCATCACCGTCAACGCGGGGAGCGCGGGGGAAATTGTGGCGCAGATTTCGCAACAAGGCACGAATCTGTTGCTGAGTTGGACTGGCGGGAGTGCGCCGTATCAGGTGAAGGTGACGACGGACCTGAGCAGCGGTGTCTGGCAAGACCTTGGCGGCACGATCAATGTCACCAATTTGATTCTGTCGCCGAGCAACGTCAGCGCCTACTATCAAATCCAGGGCCAGTAAGGCGTACACTGGCGGATGGATTTTGAACTGCGGGTCACCGTGGTTCACGGCAAACAAAAACTCAAGGGACGTCGCATGGCCCGCCGCGCCACAGCCCGATAGATCGCATGGCGCTCCGGTGACCGTATGCCACACGCGACGGTGGCCATCAACATGGCCAGCGAAAAACTCACGGCCAAATTCATAAAACCAATTCCCGCAACCCCGAGCAACGCCAGCGCAAACGCCTTGGTCGCCAGCACGCCAACACCGAGGGTTGCCGCTGAAGCTGTCAAAAAACAAGCGGATAGTGTGACGTGTCGTATATCCAGCGGAAGACCGGCGAATTCAGCCACTGCCGGAATGATGCCCAGCATAAAGCCGAAAGCGATATTGCCGCTCAAGCCGGCAATGTTTCGGGTCCAGAATCGCGCGAAGCGCGCGGTGCGAGTCGGTCCCAGGACTCGAATCAAGCGGCGGTCGCTCGCCAGCGCCTCGCCAATATGATGGCAGGCAAACCAATTGCCCGCCCACGCCGCAGTCAGGCTGGAGGCCCACAACAGCACGCCGGTGAACGCCGCGTAAATCACGCTCGGCCCCAGGATGGAAATGGAATGCATCGCCTTGACCGCTTTCTCCGGCGGCATGATTTCGCTTCCTGTCCACCATAGAATTAAGAAATGCAGAAGCAGCATTGTGGGCGCCGCCAGGGCCAGGTTTCCCACAACGGATGCAATTTGCGAGCGAACAAGGCATACGACTTCATCCACCAAAGCCTCGATCGCCGCCGGCTCGCGCACGTTGTGCATGCGCGCGGCCAGCGCCGCCGCGGTATTGGCCGGCTGCTTCGTGGCCAGAGTCGAGCCGGTCAGTTGGATGGCCACGAATCCGACCGAGTAATTCACCGAGGCGGCGACTCCCTGCATCAGACCCGGAAGTCCCCAGCCCAAAAGGATCGTCTTGAGCCACGCGGTCACGGCCATTATGGCACCGCCGCCCGCGGCGCTTTTGAGCATCACCCCATATTCCTGCCGGCTGCGCGCGATGTAATGCTCTCCGGTTTCGCCGGTGCGCTCGACAATCTTGCGTGTCAATAATCGGCAATTCTGCCGCAGCAAATCAACCACACTTTCGCGCGCCCGGTTCTGTCTGGCCAACAGCGCCACAAATCCGGCGCTGCGCTTCATCTGCGTCGCCGGCTCGAAGGCGAAGTCGAGCAAGTCTTCAAACCGTTGCAACGAAGCGTCCAGAAACGCAAGATGATAGACCACCTCCGTGCTGACCCCGCTCTTTTCCAGGTGTTCCAGCACTTCGGCCCGGGCGCGATGGCAGGCGTCAATCAACGACCGCAAATAATTCAATTCCCCCAACATCGCGGCTTCATCACCCCCCGCCTGGGCGGCGATGG
The DNA here is from genome assembly GCA_035511075.1 of Vulcanimicrobiaceae bacterium. Lineage (GTDB taxonomy): Bacteria > Verrucomicrobiota > Verrucomicrobiia > Limisphaerales > Palsa-1400 > DATAUD01. Next base: position 6,868 of record DATKFW010000103.1, on the reverse strand, counting down.
CGGAGGACAGGGCTGTCCCCAATTTGAAAAACGACAGCTCGCGCAGGCTCTGGTTTTTCAACCGTTGCCGGATTGCTCTGGAACAACCGGTGACCCGGATTTGCGCCGCCAAATAATCCAGCGCGTCCTCCAATTCCGGCGACAGCCTGTTCCAACCGTTCTCCTCCGGCCCGACGGCGTGCCGCAGCAATTCCCCAAATCGCCCCAGCGTTTGCTCATCCAGGTTCTCGATCCACAAATCATCGTTGGGGTAGGGGAACAGCCGTTCGAACAGCACGCCCAATTCCGCCGACGCGGGTTGTGGCGGCAGGAATTTGCGCGCCAACCGCTCGCTGATCTCTGTCAATAATCCAAATTGCCGCGGTAACCCCGTCTCGGAAAACAACGCCACCGCGCGCGTCTCGCGGATAATGGAGCGCAATGTCCTGGCCACGGCCAATTTCGATTCGGGATTGCGCTCCAGCACATCGAGAAACCGCCGCAGACGTCCGCTCTGGAGGGACATGTTGGCCGGCGGTGTTTGCTCTTCGTGGCCGGGCCGGCGAATCCATTGCGCCACATCCACCAGCCAGTTTAACCGTTCCTCCAATGCCTGATCGGGGGCCGCCGCGGACACCAGCAAATCCAATGACGGCAACGCCGCGCGGCGTCCCGCATAACGATCGATCAATGTCTTAAGCGAAAAAGCCACAATTCAGGCACCCGTTGCACACGATGCACTGAACTATAACACAATCAACTGGCTCCGCCGCGAAACCAAAAGCCACACCACGGTGATTCCATTGCCAAACGAATTTTGGGCATTGCTCCGCAGTTACGAGAATTGTGATTTTCGGAAGGCTCATATCGGTTTGCTTCTTGCTAGGTCTCTACCCGCGTCGGCGCGGACCAAGCAAGGGAAACGGGCAAGTCGTAGAATTGTGATACTTCTCATTCTTATTGATGACGCTTTGGCCCCAAGAGTGTAACAATTCTTGGGCTGACCCTTTCGCAGCGCAGGTTTCTGCAGGGCGGGTGAAACATGTGGGTTCTCTTTTATCCAGCGCGCCCCAAACTCGACGTGGAAATACTTAATCCGAGCGCCCCGACCTGCCCACTTGGTGGGAGGAGAGGTTGGATCGTGCCTTTCATTGGCCGGAAATCAGCCGCATCGCCTCGGGATTGACCCAGTCCGAATGCGGGAATCCCCGGCCCCATTCCGCCGCCTTAACGTCGCGCGCTTCATGCCAGCGCGGTTGCGCAATCCAATCGAGGAATTTGCGCAGGCTGGCGCGAATTTCAGTCGAAGCGCCGCGGTCGAGAAGAGCGCGCGCCATCGCCGCGTCCCGTTGGCGGCCGCATAGATAGGCGCAACTTATGATGGCGTTGAACAACGGAGTTTGTCCGCCGAAACCGTTTGAATCGACGGTGGCGCGAGCGTTGACATCCGCGCCGTGCGCCACGAGCAAGTCAAATATCTCCCGCTCGTCGTACTCGATCGCCAGGTGCAAAAGCGCCGCTCCTTCCAGCGGCGTGCCGCACATGCCGCTTTCGCGGCAGCCTAATTCGGGCGGAAAAATTTCGTCGACGGCAAACCGGCGTTGCACGAGGGCCGGATCGCGCAAAAAATCCTTGAGTCGGGCCGTGTCACCACGATGAAAAGCCATCATGGGTGTGTCGGGCAAAGAGTAGCCGTGGGCAGCGAAGATATCGAGGACTTCGTGTTTGCCGGCAGGATTGCGGCTATACGTGCCCAGTACCAACGCAAGCGGTGCCAGGCGGTCGCCATCCCTGTTCGTGAAGGGGGCATCAAGTTCGGCGAGGAATCGCACCCCCGCGGGATTCAACGTTTCGCACGCGCCCATAATAATTCCCGGCTCGGGCCGGGCGCCGTTGCTGTGAAGCCAGCGGGCGCAATCGATTTTGCCTTGAAGGATCGCGCGGTCGAATGCATGTTGAAAATCGCGGGCGCCGAGTTGCGCAACGGCCTGGACGATTTCCAGGCGGCCGAGGTTGGCTGCGTGACTCATGGGCGGGCCCCAATTTCCGCTGCGCACAGGAATGTGGAGAAGCGCGGGATTTTGGCGGAGCAAACGCACCACTTCGTCGCGGTTGTCAGCGCGGATGGCGGTTTCAAGGATGTGCGCCTCGGGATGGGTCTTGATGCGTAGCTTGAGTTCGGACCACCTGGCAAATCCATATTCACGGGCGATCACAAGTTGCGCGTCGCTGAGTTTCCATTTGGCGGCGGCGATTGCGGCTGAATCGGCGGCGGCGAACCTGGGATGCCGCCGGCGGAGGCGCTCCAACGCGCCGGGTTGGGAATTGAGCAACGCGCGAAGGAGGTCGCGAGCTTCGCGCTTTGGGACGTCGAGATGAGGCTGCGAGGGCAGACGGCGAGAAACAGTGGGCATAACCTTTCTTTCTTCTTGGCGCCCGTTTGGTCCGCAAACTCCGGGCAGAAAGTCAGGTCAACGATATTATAGACAGCCGGTGGGCTTAACCCATTTCCGCGGACGCGATGCTTCCGGAAAGCAAAGGCAGACTAGCATGAGGTTTTGGGGACTGCAAGCGTTTTCGAGTTATTCATCACAGTCTTTTTTTTCAAAAGGTGAAATTTCTGCTTGCAGTGATTGTTCTGTTCGCTTGGTTTCGCTATACGAAAACGATCAACAAAACAAAAACGAATGGGCGGACCGCTGGCCCGGTTTTCGTGCCCTCGATGACGTTGTTGGTCGTGACCGTATAATGGTATAAGCCGGCATTCGACGCTGATTCGCTTCGTGAAGTGCAGCAGTTACCGCAGGCGTCGAACATTACTGCGAGGCGGGGATGGGTTCGACGCCGAAGGACTTTGCAAGCAGTGTCGGGTTTTACCCCCCTAGCAAGAATCCGGCCCAACGCGTAGGGTGATCGAAAGTGGTGGGGAACACATCGCCATCAAAAACGAAAGGCACATTATGTTATTATCTCCGATTCTTGCCACCGCGATATGGATTGGCGGCGGCTCCGTCGGCCTCCTTTTGCTCATCATCATTGTGGTTCTGTTGCTCCGTTAACGTGACGATCCGCCGCGTTGCCTGGTAATTGGCAATCCGAGGCCAAAAAAACAATGCGAAACCCGCAAATCCTCGTACAAGATCGCGCCAGCTATAGACTGCGCCCGCTGGTTGAGCAACAACGCGTATATCAAGCCATATGCATATATGTTACATTTAGGTTTTGACCTGATTGGAGGGAAAACTCTAAGAACAGTTGATTTTATTGGCTGATATGCAAAATGGCGGAGAGGGGGGGATTCGAACCCCCGGTACGATTTTACTCGTACAACGGTTTAGCAAACCGCCGCATTCGGCCACTCTGCCACCTCTCCAACATGCTTTATGTTAGTCGCTCGCGTGTTCTTCAAAACCCTTCGTTCACGCACAAACTTGACATGTTGCGACGCTGTCGTTCACGAAACCTATCGCATCACGCAAAACGCAGCAAGCCGAAAACTGACCGCGCAAAATCCAGTCGGGCCGCGCGATTGTCACCATCCATCGTCGCAGGAAGTTCTTGTTTAGAAGGTCCAGGGTTCTCGCGCCGCCTCGCTGCGCAGGCGATTGGCTTCGGGATCGCCAATAAATTCTTTTTTAACAGGGTCCAGGATGAGCTTGCGGCCCAATTGCCATGACAGCGCGGCGGCGAAACACGCCAGATGCGAGTGACACATAATTTCCTGGTTGCACACCGTCGGGGAGCGCGACTTGACGCAATCGAAGAAGTTGCGGGCGTGTCCGGCGGAACTCAGGCCGGTTCCGGCGAAGATATTCTTTCGCTTCGCGGCCAGATTCTCCGAGAGCACAACTTCCACGTTGTCGCCCGTTTCCACCCAGCCTTCCTCGCCCTCGAAGCGAACCGGACAGGTGCCGGTGGAGGTGCGGTACTGCGGGGCACGGTCCCCGAAGGGTGTCGGCAGGAAATCACAAACAACTTTAACGCCATTGGCGTATCGGGCGATGATGGAATTGGGAGTCGGCTCGTATTCGATGGGGGCGGTATGATCAGCCTGGTTAGCCCACTGGCACAAATCCAGCGTATGCGCGCCCCAATCTAGAAAGTTGCCGCCCGCTTCCAGGCCGTCGTAGCCCCGCCAACCGCCGGAAACATAGCGGCTGTTGTACGGCCGCCAAGGGGCGGGCCCCAGCCAACGGTTCCAGTCGCATTCTTCCTGGGCCGGTTCCGGTTGGGCAGGAAGCCACGAGTCGTTCTTCTTAGGAATATAGACTGACGCATGGAGGGTGTGAAGCCGGCCCAGACCGCCACTCTGGGCCAGGCGCACGGCGTATTGGAAGTTGGGGATGCTCCGTCGCTGTGTCCCGGCTTGAAAGACCCTACCATAACGCCGAATGCCCTGAGCCAGTGCTTCCACCTGCCCAAGGGTCATCCCGCAAGGCTTTTCGCAATAGATGTCCTTGCCGGCCTGGGCGGCCAGAAGCGATGCCAATGCGTGCCAGTGGTCGCCGGTGGCGATCAGGACCGCGTCAATGTCCGTCCGGGCCAACAACTCGAAGAAATCGCGGTAGAGCCGGCAATCCTTGTTGCCATAATGCTCGTCGGCCATTTGTTTGACACGTTCCCGCCGACTACGCTGGACATCGCAAACGGCCACGAATTGGACATCCTTTTCCGGCAGGATCATGCTCAAATCGTATTGTCCGCGCGGTCCCAGTCCGATGCCACCCAGTACGATCCGTTCGTTGGGAGCCACAGCGCCATCCCGCCCCAAGGCCCTGGCCGGAATAAACCAAGGCAGCGCCACGGCGCTGACCCCGCAAGCCACGAAATCACGCCGGGTCAGTTTCTTGCCATGGTGACGATGGCTCACGTGTTGTTGTTCAGCGCTATTAATCGGGATTATCCTTTTGGATTCTTGCCCACGACCAGCGTGGGCCTTTTTCGTGATTCTGTTCCTGCTCCACAGTTTAGCAAGTGATTTTTCCGGTCTAACCTGGGTTTCGGTGTGATTAGAAAAGTGGGTGAGGGGGGCAAAAGATCCTTGCGGGAAAAGTGTACTTTTTTGTCCACATCGGTAAATAGAGTGAGGATGAAAAAGAAAACGTCCCAAAACGACCGGATCAGTCAAAAGGAACGCTTATTAATTGAACGGCTCCGGCGGCGTCCGGAGATGATGGCTCGGGTGCAAAGCATCCTGGAGATGGCGCGCAATGAGGGGGAGTTGAAGACGGCCGACGAGGTGGAGAATCTACTCATCGAGGAGATGTGCAAGTTGGGCAACACCACAATGCGGGACTGGGCCGGCGCCGCCCAGGAGCGGGTGCGCGAGGATTTGCGCAGCCGCAAAAAAAAACGCTGAAGTGGTGGACGGTTTTCGGATTGGTCGAAACGGGCAGGCGCTGGGGACATTGCACCCGCCAGGCCGGATGGGGCTTGAACAGCCAAATCCAGGCCGTGGGCGACGGAGCCGATTGGATCCGCCTGCAAAGCCGGGAAGTCTTCCGCGACCAAGGAACCTTCCTGTGCGACTTCTATCGTGTCAGCGAATATCGCGGCGCAGCAGCACCGACCTGTCGCCCCGGCCATCCAGACTCTTGGCGACGAACCCAGCAAAAACGACTCAAGCGCGGCGCCGTCGGAAAAGTCATGGAAGCGTTGGAGCCGTATGTCGAAGCTGAAACCATCGTGGGAGAAGAGGCTCCTGTTCGCAACGGCCACCGCTATTTGAAGAATCGGTTGGAGTCTCTGGATTACCCTCGTGCGCTCGCACCGGGCCTGCCCATAGGCTCCGGAAATGATACTTGTCGGCATGAGATTTTAAGTTGTGATTGCGAATCCGGACTTTATGCGTTTTTTGGCATTTACATGGATGCGCCGTTAAAACAAAATCGGATGCTTCGCGAGCTTGCCCGCGAGGAAGTATCCGTCCGTCCCCTCCAAGCTTCCCAACAGGGTACCGAGTCTGCTTCGAGAAAGCTGAGGTGTCGCACAGACCTATTTCGACTCAGGCCATGCGGACTAAACCGCGTCGCACTCCCTCCTTAATGGCAGAGGTCCTGGTAGCAACGCCGAGTTTCGCCAGCAGGCTGGCGACGTGACTTTTGACCGCGCCTTCAGAGATGCCTAGTTTCGCACCGATTTCCTTGTTGATTTTGCCCGCATCCATCGAGGTTAAGACCTCCAATTCGCGCTGAGTGATCTGGGGACTTTGCATCCGCTCCACCAGCTTTTGAGCGATGTGAGGCAATAAAAAGACTTCACCGCCATGAACCCGGCGGATGGCTTCAAGCAACGTGATTGAGAACAACCCTTGAGCAGGTATCCACGAGCTCCAAACCTGAGCGCATTTTGAATATCTTCCTCACTCTCAAACGCCGTCATAACAATTACTTTGGTTGAAAGTCGCGACTGATTTATTTCCTTTAGCAAATTCAGCCCATCCATTCCGGGCATGCGAAGATCTAAAAGAGCGAGGTCAGGCAAAAGCTGTTTGATGATGGCCAACGCTTCCTCACCATCGCCGCCTTGGCCCACAACTTTCATGCCACGCTGCCGGGTCAAATTCCCGATTATGCCCTCCCTGACTATCGGATGATCGTCCACAACTACAATTCGAATGGGGGGCACCCTTGTTTCTGCTGCCTCACCCAAACGAGAACCTGGCTTCGAATTAACACGCGATTTCATCACTTCACAATTTACCACTCGGAGAAGTGCCATGCTATCCATCTTTGGAGATAAATGGATTTAACAGGTGGACCCCATCCTTTAGACCACGGAGCGCATAAAATAAGCGCGACTTTCGCCGATTGCTGTCATTTTTACTTTTGTTTGACTGTTATTCATTCTGCGCTTTTTAACCCTTTGGAAAAGAGAGAACGAGCCGTGC